>NZ_JAZHPZ010000011.1:0-166463 GCF_036553665.1 Paenibacillus haidiansis
AAAAGCTAGCCATGAAGAAGTTGGAGTACGAAGTTGAGCGGCTGCGAGCGGAGAATGCCTTCTTAAAAAAGTTACAGGAGTTCCAAAGGAGGCGACGCTAAGCCAGCATCGACAGGAGAATGTCTATCTCGAAATACAAGCCGTGCAACAGGCAGAGTCGCTCAGCATACAGCTTCTATGCAAGAACTCTGGAGCTGGCGCAGGAAGCTGCGTCAGGCAGTACGCCCATGCTTCATAGCGACAGAGGTTACCAATATACGTCGATAAGCTTTAAAGAGATGTTGGATAACGCCGACATGAAACAGAGCATGTCTCGAGTTGGTCGTTGCATCGACAATGGACCGATGGAGTCTTTCTGGGGGACGCTAAAATGCGAGAAATATTATTTGCATACCTACCGAACTTTTGAACAGTTAAAGAAAGACATTGAGGACTATATCCACTTCTACAATTACGAACGATTACAGAGAAAACTAAACGGCCTCAGTCCGATGGAATTCAGGACCAAGGCCGCATAGATGATTTTTATTTTTTACACTGTCTACTTGACGGGGTGCAGTTCACAGTAGTTGCAACCTACTGACGGGCGGCCTCTTTAGCTAAAGTTTACTCCGGCTGTCCGGCATCACGGCTTTTTGCCGCCTCCCGGCTTCCCGCCGCCGGGTTTGCCGTTATCCGGTTTGCCGTTACCCGGTTTCCCCGGTTTCCCATGGTCCGGCTTCCCGCTACCGGGCTTGCCGCCACCCGGCGACTTGGACAGGTCCACCTTATAAGAGATGATTCCGCTATAAATAATGGGGTTTCCGTATTCGTCCAGGGCGATTCCGCCGTATTCGTTCAACTGGGCGGCATAAACCACAATTTTGTAGCTGCCTTCCTCCAGATAACTTGTAACGGGCACGCCGTTTTCGTCGACGATCAGATAGCCGTCTTCATCATAAGGATAATATTCATTGCTGATCCCTTCGATATTAAATACCCCGGGTTCAAAGAAGTCGCTTGCGGTATCGGTAATAAAATTGCCGAGGAGCCCGATCGTTTCATCTTCCAGATTGAGGAGGTCGATTTCGATATAGTTGGCATTTTCCGCCGTCAGTCTGAAAGACAGGTCGGTCGTATTTTGCTTGTTGCGGTTCGGATAGACGGTCGAATTGGTCAATTGAAATTCCTGAACGCCGAAGCCGTTCACCGGCAGCTCATCCCCGACATAAACGACAAACGGCAGGTGAAGTTCCGGGTAGCCCGGGCTGGTCAGGTTGACCTGCCCTTCATAGAAGCCGCCTTCCGCTCCTTTGCCCACATTCAAGGTTAAGTCGAATTTGGACGTTTTCCCGGCCTTGGCGCTTATCGAGGTGTTTTTGAGGCGGGCGTCGACGCCGGCGTGGTCGCCGTGCCATTCGACTTCGGCCTTGTAGTTCACCGTCCGTTTCGACGTGTTCTTAAGCTGCAGCGTTTTGGTCGATTTAGACCCCGCCGGCAAGACCCCAAAGCTGGCCGACGAATTGTAGTTCGTAACATTGATCAATTTGTAATTGGGATTCAGAATTTGAATCGGTTCGACCGCCTGAAGAAGGGCCGGCGTTTCGATCGCTTCGGCGACATTGGCGCGTCCGGCGCCTTGCTGGTACACATCGTAAGGCTCGCCGTTCTCATCGCTCAGCACATCGGCCGTGTTGGCCAGCGCGGCGCGGATATCGGCCGGAGTCCATTTCGGATGCTGCTGCTTCAGCAGCAGGGCAAGGCCGGCAATATGCGGCGCGGCCATGCTTGTACCGCTGCTCCGCTCGTAGGCCTTCTCGTACGAAGCGTCTTCTTTGACTTTGCCGTAAGCCGGAACGCTGGAGATGACGTTGTAGCCCGGAGCCATGATATCCGGTTTAATGCTGAGATCCGGGTCGGCGTTCGGCCCCCAGGAACTAAAGCTTGCCAGCAGGTCGCCGTCGACTTCCTCGCGGTCATACTCGGAATCGAAGCTGATTTGCAGCTTCAATTCGGGGTTGTCCAAGAGGGCTCTGGCCAGCGCCCGCCCGTCGGTGCCTTTCAAATCCAGCGCCGGAATAAACGTAAAGCTGTCGCCGAGGCTGACGTTGATATGTCCGTCATAGGCGGACGGAATATCCTCGCTTAAATCGGCTTCCGTGCCGTTCGCTCTGCCGTTGAAAATCAGGATCGCCTTCGCGCCGTTGGCTTTGGCAACGGCGACTTTGTCCACGAAGGCGTAGTTGCCGCGGGAGACCAGGACGATTTTGCCGTCGACGTCCAGTCCATCATAATCGGATGGGCCTCCAAGTCCGGCATACACGACTTCCTGCGGATCGGTGCCGAAGATGTTCGTGAAATCGTCGTTCAACGTTTCCCAGCCCATCACGTTGAAATCGTAAGTGGCATAAGTGGCCGTGGTCACGGAGGAAGCGTCCACGAACTCGGGCTCGAACGAGCCGGAGTAATGCAAGCTGTCGCTGTCGACCGCGCCTACGGCTATCGCCAGCTGCGATGTTGCCGGAGAACCGAGCGTATAATAACCGGGCCCGGCGTTCCCGTTGGCGATGACGGCGACAACGCCGGACAACACCGCATTATTGATGGCGATGGCATCGGGCGAATTGACATCCTTCTCCGTGTCGGAGCCCAGGGACAGATTGATCACATCCATGCCGTCTTTGACCGCACGCTCGATCCCATCGATCACTTGCGCGGAGGAACCGGAGGCTTTGTCGGGATTGTCGGGGTTTCGGCCAAGCACTTTATAGGCGTAAAGATCGGCCTCATAGGCGACGCCTTTTTGTACGATCTCGCTCTCCGTATTGGCGGCCCGGCCGACGATCGTCCCGGCGACATGGGTGCCGTGCGAGGTGCCGGCGAAGCCTGTGCCGTATTCGTCCTCTTCCGGAGTCAGGCTCGGTTCTTCATAGGGGTCGTTATCTTGATAGAAGGAGTCATAACCGCCTTTGTAAGCGTCCTTGATATCGGGATGATAGTAGTCGACCCCGGTGTCGATAACGCCGACTTTGAGGCCTTTGCCGGTCAATTTTTCGGCCCAGGCCGCGTCCGCGCCGATTTGCCGGATCGGGTTGATTTCATAGTTTATATCAGAGCTGTCGATGGAGGTAGTTTCAATCGGGACCGGGTACCAGGTGCTGTTTTCTTGGATGGATTTGATACCGGGAATCGCGGCGAGTTCAGGGATTTGGTCCGCAGGGATGGTAACTTCAAAACCGTTCAGCACCGTGTTGTACTGGTAATTGACCTTCAGGTCGATACCTTGCTTCGAGGCTTGCGCAAGGAACGATTTTTGCTCCTGCTTCACGGAGGTTTCGCTGGCTTCTGCCGCCAAGTCGGTGTCGCCGATTTGTTCGGCATATTTTCCTACAGCGGCGGGTTCACCTTCCAATTGGACGATGACGCGGACATTGCGGGTTGATTTCGTATTAATCCGGGGTGAAATGAGCGGTTCATCGATCTGATCGGCACTGGCGGCCTGAACGGCATCGGTAATCCGATCGGCATTCAATAAGAGGCTGTTTTCCAATGACTCGATGCTTCGACCGGGGGGCGAGAATGGATCGGGGCTCGCGGCGCCGGCAAAGCCGGGCAGGGCACCTGCAACTAAACCAACGGCCAGAGTAAGGACAGGTAGTTTGCGAAATAGTGTTCGACCTCTCAACGACATCTCCTCCATCAGATCATATTTGGTTTTGGTAGATTCATAGGTGCAAAGCAAAGATAATAATTAAATATTACTCTTAACCATATGGAATATCTATGATTAATTGGGATTATAAAGAAATAGTTTTGGAGATAGAATAGGTATATTTTCCTATTTATGCCTATACCTTAATATTAGTCCACCTATCAACCGGGCAGCATTAAGATTAAGGAAGAAAAAATAAAGCGGTTGCATTATATTTTTTAAAATGTATTGCCTGAATATGGAATCGTATGCTACTATGACGTTGTGATTGAAAACGTTACCGAAAAGGATGCCGACAAGGTTTTCGGAATCGTTACCGATAACGAAACCGGAGCTTGGATCAATATTTTCGGAAGCGCATTCATTCTTATGTCATAAGAACTAATTTGAGGGGGAACGCACATGAAAATCAAAAAGCTGTTGGGTCTGACGCTGGCATTGACGCTGTTTGCCGGACTTGCCGCGGGCTGCGGCAACAAAAACGAGGGAGCCGCCACGGATAACTCGGGGGCGAACGGCGGAGGAAACGCTCCGGCGACGGCAAAGGCGGAAGAAATTTATTTTCTCAACTTCAAGCCGGAAATCGCTGAAGTTTATGAAAAAATTGCGAAGGATTACGAAGCGGAAACCGGCGTGAAGGTGAAAGTGGTGACCGCCGCAGCGGGAACCTATGAAACGACGCTGAAATCCGAAATCGCCAAGTCCGAGGCTCCGACGATTTTCCAAATCAACGGCCCCGTAGGTTATCAGAATTGGAAGGATTACTCGCTTAATCTGAAAGATACGAAGCTTTACAGCTATTTATCCGACCAAAGCCTGGCGGTGACCAGCGAAGGCGGCGTTTATGGGATTCCTTATGTCGTAGAAGGTTATGGAATTATTTATAATGACGCGATTATGAAGAAATATTTTGCCTTGGCGGATAAGGCCGTCTCGGTATCGTCAATGGAAGAAGTCAAAAACTTTGATACCTTGAAAGCGGTTGTAGAAGATATGACCGCGAAGAAAGACCAACTCGGGATCAAAGGCGTATTCGCCTCCACGTCGCTGGCCGCGGGCGAGCAATGGAGATGGCAAACGCACCTGGCAAACATGCCGCTCTATTATGAATTCAAAGATAACACGGAATATGACAACACTGTTTTGGCCGGTTTGGCTTCGAACGAAGTGGAATTCAAATACAACCAAAACTTCAAAAATATTTTCGACCTGTATATCAATAATTCGGTTACCAAGGGCGGGCTGCTCGGCAGCAAATCGGTAACGGATTCCATGGCCGAATTCGCGCTCGGTCAAGCGGCAATGGTGCAAAACGGCAACTGGGCCTGGTCGCAAATCAACGAAGTGGACGGGAACGTCGTAAAAGCCGAAGACATCAAGTTCCTGCCGATTTACACGGGCGTATCCGGCGAAGAAAGCCAAGGCCTCGCAATCGGTACGGAAAACTATCTCGCGATCAACAGCAAAGTTTCGCCGGAGAAACAACAAGCTTCAATCGCCTTCCTGGAATGGCTGTTCTCCAGCGACAAAGGCAAAGCTTACGTAACGAATGACCTCGGTTTCATCGCACCGTTCAATACGTTCAACGATAACGAGAAGCCGGCCGATCCGCTGGCCAAAGAAGTCACGAACTGGATGGAAAAAGACGGCATCACCTCGGTAGCCTGGACCTTCGCCGCCTTCCCGAGCGAAGAATTCAAGAACGTGTTCGGCGATGCCTTGCTGCAATATGCCCAGGGCAACAAAACCTGGGATGAGGTTGTTACCATCTTCAAGGATACCTGGAAAGCCGAAAGAGCTAAATAATCGGGTACTCTCTATTGCCGCGGCGTACTGTGAAGGTCCGCCGCGGCATATATTTACTTGCCGGTGAGTGGAGGGATTTTTCTGACTAAATCGATAAAAAAATACTTCGCCCTGTTTGCGTTACCGACGATTCTGGTGTTCACGGTGATCTTCATCATTCCGTTTCTATTAGGCGTGTATTTATCTTTCACGGAGTTTACTACGGTTACCGATGCCAAATGGATCGGTTTCGGCAACTATGTCAAAGCCTTCTCCAATAAAGACTTTCTGAATGCGTTATGGTTCACGCTTCAATTTACCGTGGTGGCCGTTATTACGGTCAATGTATTTGCGTTCCTTCTGGCGCTCATGCTGACCCGCGGCAAGAAGGGGACGAATCTGTTCCGGACGATCTTCTTTATGCCGAACCTGATCGGCGGGATCGTGCTCGGTTACATTTGGCAGCTTATTCTCAACGGGGTGCTGATGAAATTTGAGGTTACCTTGACGGTCAGCGCCAAATACGGTTTTTGGGGACTTATCATTCTGATGAATTGGCAATTAATCGGGTATATGATGATCATCTATATCGCCGGCATTCAAAACGTCTCGAAAGACGTGATTGAAGCGGCCAAAATCGACGGATGTACCCGTTTCGGTATATTGAGGAATGTAACGATTCCGCTGGTCATGCCTTCGATTACCATCTGCTTGTTCTTAACCTTGTCCAACTCGTTCAAGCTGTTCGACCAGAACCTCGCGCTAACGGCCGGGGCACCGTCGAAGGAAACCTCGATGCTGGCGCTGGATATTTACAATACATTTTACGGCAGCGTCGGTTATGAAGGCGTAGGCCAGGCGAAGGCGGTCGTCTTCTTCGTGCTGGTGGCCCTGATTGCGCTGATTCAGCTTGCGGCAACGAGAAGAAGGGAGGTTGAGAACTGATGCAAAAAACAAGAGGAAGAGATGCTGTCCTGTTTGTTGTATTGCTGGTTCTTGCGGTGCTGTTCCTATCACCGATCCTGATCGTGCTGATGAACTCTTTTAAAGGAAAGTTTTTCATCAGCGATACGCCGTTCTATTTTCCCGACGGCCAAACGTTTATCGGATTCAAAAACTATACGGAAGGCGTGGCCAAAACCGGATTCTTCAACGCCTTCGGCATGTCCTTGTTTATTACGGTTTGTTCCGTGGCGGTGATCGTCCTGCTGACGGCGATGACGGCCTGGTATATTACGAGAGTGAAGTCGACGTTTACCAGGCTGCTTTATTATATTTTCGTCTTTTCGATGATCGTTCCGTTCCAGATGGTTATGTTCACAATGACGAAAACGGCCAACATACTGCATCTGGACAATCCGCTCGGCATAATCCTGATCTATTTGGGCTTCGGCGCCGGACTGTCGGTGTTCCTGTTCAGCGGCTTCGTCAAATCAATTCCGCTGGAAATCGAGGAAGCCGACCTGATCGACGGCTGCAACCCGGTTCAATCGTTCTTCCGCGTCGTTCTGCCGATTTTGAAGCCGATCGCGATTACCGTAGCCATTCTCAATGTCATGTGGATCTGGAACGACTATTTGCTTCCGCTGCTGGTCATCGGAACCGAGTATCGTACGATCCCGATCGCCGTTCAATACTTGAAGGGCGGTTACGGCTCCATCGACATGGGGGCTATGATGGCGATGCTCGTCCTGGCGATCCTGCCGATCATCATTTTCTATCTGCTATGCCAAAAATATATTATTGAAGGTGTCGTAGCCGGAGCCGTCAAAGGCTAATTCGCAGGCCTCCTTACGGGCGCACGGAAGCGGGTGACGGGGTTTACCGCCGCGGACTCTGCTTCGCGGGCCCCCGCTTCTTCGCCCCCGCTTGTTTTCCGGACCTTTAATTGCTATATTTTCTAGTAGTAAGCTTGAGATTACGATGTAAGGGAAGATCGGATATGGCTTCAATTACAATTATTGATATTGCTAGAATGTGCGGGGTTGGCGTGACTACGGTTTCCCGGGCGATCAATAATCATCCCGATATCAGCGAAGAGACGAAAGCGATGATTATGCAGGTGATCAAGGAAAACCACTATGTTCCGAACAACAGTGCCAGAAATTTGAAGCGGTCCGCTTCCAAAACGATCGCCGTCCTGATCAAAGGGATTACGAATCCATTTTTCAACCGGATGATCCAAGTATTCGAAAAAGAGATTCAACGCAAGAAATACTCGTTCATTCTGCAGCGGGTGGACGAGAATCAGGATGAAATCGAAGTCGCGATAGAATTGGAGAAGGAAAAGCGCCTGAAAGGAATCGTATTTCTCGGGGGTTATTTTTCGCATTCCAAGGAGAAGCTGGATCAGCTCACGGTGCCGTTCGTCCTCAGCACGATCGGGATGACGCCGGATTATGACCCGCAGGAGTATTCCTCCGTATCCGTCGACGACTATAAAGAAAGCTATAAAATGGTAGATTACTTATGCAATCTGGGCCACCGGAAAATCGCGATCATCACCGCTTCCATGGATGATGTCAGCATCGGCAAGCTGAGATATGAAGGCTACAAGCAGGCGCTTGCGGATCACGGGATCGGGCTGAATGAGAAGCTGGTGTACAGCATGAAGGAAAATATCGAAAGCTATTCCATGGAAAACGGCTATGTCGTTACCAAGGAACTGCTCGAATCGGGGGAAGAATTTTCGGCGCTGTTCGCCGTCTCCGACAGTTTGGCGGTCGGCGCCTGCAAGGCGATATTCGAAAGCGGGAAGTCGGTGCCCGGGGATTATTCCGTTGCCGGCTTCGACGGACTTGATATCGCTTACTACTATAATCCTTCCATTACGACGATCCGCCAGCCGGTGGAAGAAATCGCGGAAGAAACGATCAAAATCTTGTTTGACCTGATCAACAAAAAGATCACCCACGCGCATAAGACATTCCCGGCGGAATTGATGATCCGGGAATCCACCACCGGGAAACAATAGTACAAAACCCGGCTTCGCAGTTGTTCTGCGGGCCGGGTTTTATCATTTTATTTAGAGGAAAAGCGCTCCGGCAATGCCGCCCAAAATTCCGATCACCACCACGGAAACGAACACGAACAGCAGGCTTTTCCGCGGGAAGGAGCGGGCGACCATCAGCAGGGACGGGAGGCTGACGGTCGGCAGCGTGAGCAGCAGCGCGGCCGCCGGTCCGGCTCCGAGCCCCAGCGCGGTGAAGGACTGGATGATCGGAATCTCCGCCGCGGTCGGGATAACGAACAGCGTACCGACGATGGCGAAGATGACGATGGCGGCGATGCCGCTCTCCAGCGTCACCGGAAACAGCGTATGCTGGAAGGCGCCGAGCAGCAGCACGGAAATGACGTAGGCCGGGACGACGTTCAGAATCATGACGCCGAGGCTTTTGAGCCAGCGCATCCAGAAGGAGCCTCGCTCTTCGCCGCCGGTTGCCGGCAATTCCGGTTCGGGTATGGCCGAATGCTGCTGTTTATTGTCCGCGAAACGGTTGGCGAGATAGCTGATGCCGAAGGTGAGGATCAGCCCGAACACGATGCGGAGCAGGGTAAACTTCCAGGACAGCACGAAGGTCATGAAGATGAGCGTGGCGGGATTCAGCACCGGGTTGCCGATCCAGAAGGCCAGGCTCGCGCCGACCGACGCGTTTCTGCGCCGCAGGCCGCAGGCGACCGGGGCGGCGCAGCAGGAGCACATCATGCCCGGCAGCGAAACGACGCCGCCCAGCAGCGTGCTTTTGAAGTTCGCTTTCCCCAGCGCTTTGTACAGCCATTTGGCGGGCAGCAGCACCTGTACGAGCGAACCGAGCAGGATGCCCAGCACGGCGGCCTTCCACACGGATTTGAAATAAGCTATCGCATAATCGACCGCGGCGCCCCAGGAAGGAGCGGCCGACACCTCGGAGCCGAGAATGGACGAGCCGATGGAATGGCTGGTCGCGGCTTTGAACGCTTTTTCATAATAGGGCCACCATTTGACATAACTTAATCCCGCGATGGCAATGATGACAAATAAGACGACGAATACTATAGTTCTAACCCTGCCAGAGGGATGCGGGTTGAGAGGGTTGGTTTTGGTTGATGCGGTCATGGGCCTTCCTCCGATAATGAGATTTAAACACACGATTAATAGTATAACATATTCAAAGCTTGCCGAACTCAACCGATTTGCCAGATTTGGTCCGGTTGGAGTACGATTTAGAGTGGAGCATACCTCGTTCCATCGTTTTACCGATTTTATATTTTCACGGAAGGAATGTGATTCATATATGGCAACGGCGGATTCCGTCAAACTAACCGCTTTATCGAGTAAAGGAGGCTGCGGCTGCAAGATCGGCCCGGCCGATTTGATGCAGGTAATCCGAAATTTGCCCAAGTCGGAGCCGAATCCCGACCTGCTTGTAGGGCTGGATACGAGCGACGACGCCGGCGTGTACCGGCTCAGCGACGATTTGGCGCTGGTGCAGACGGTCGATTTCTTTACGCCGATCGTGGACGACCCGTATTCATTCGGGCAAATCGCGGCGGCAAATGCGATCAGCGACATCTACGCTATGGGCGGTAAACCGCTGACGGTGCTCAATATCGTAGCTTTTCCGATTTCCACATTGGATAAAAGCGTGCTCGCGGACATTTTGCGCGGGGCGGCGGATAAAGTCCGGGAGGCCGGCGCCACGCTGGTCGGCGGGCACTCGATCGACGACAAGGAGCCGAAATTCGGGCTCGCGGTGACCGGTCTGGTGCATCCCGATAAAGTAAGAACGAACGCCGGGGCGAAGCCGGGCGACAAGCTGATCCTGACCAAACCGATCGGCGTCGGCATTATGACGACCTCGATCAAGAAGGATGCGCTGACCCCAGAAGAGACCGAACGGGTCACCCGCGTAATGGCGACCTTGAACAAAGCGGCCGCAGAAACGATGGAGCCGTACGACGTGCATGCCTGCACGGACGTGACCGGCTTCGGCCTGATGGGCCATGCGCTGGAAATGGCCAAAGGAAGCGGCACGGGCATCCGGATCAAACATGGCGATGTGCCGGTGCTGCCGCGCGTCCGGGAACTTGCCGAGCAAGGCTTCGTTCCGGGCGGAACGAAGAACAATTTCGCGCATGTGGAGGCGGATATCGATTTTCCGGCGGAGCTGGATCAGATCGGCCGCTGGATTCTGTGCGATGCCGTGACCTCTGGCGGCCTGCTTATTTCGGTTGACGGCGATCAAGCCGATAAGCTGCTTGCTGCGCTGATTCAAGCCGGAGTAGAGGCGAGCCTGATCGGGGAAGTCACCGGCGATCATCCCGGCCGGATCGTTGTCGAATAGATTAAAGGAGTTCAAACATCATGTTTCAGGATATAAGCGTTGAGGAATTACAGGACAACAAAAAAGGGGAAATGGTGCTGATCGATGTACGCTCCCCTTCCGAATATGCGTCCGCAACCATCCCGGGAAGCATCAACATTCCGTTCTTTGACGATCGGGAGCGGGCGGAGGTCGGCACGTTGTATAAACAGACCAGCGTCGATGCCGCCAAGGAGCGCGGCCTTGAAATTATCTCGGCCAAGCTGCCGGCGCTCATGAAGCAGTTTCAGGCGCTCCCCGAGAACAAGGTGGTTTTCTGCTGGCGCGGCGGGATGCGCAGCCGAACGACGGCGACGCTGCTTTCGCTGATGAATATTCATTCCTGCCGGCTGACCGGCGGCTACCGGGCCTACCGGCAATGGGTGGTCGGCATGCTGGAAAGCATGCCGTTCGCCCCGCCCGCCTATGTCATTCACGGGCATACGGGCAGCGGCAAGACCGCCATTCTCCGGGCGCTCCAGGAGCAGGGGTACCCGGTGCTCGATCTGGAAGGCATGGCCGGGCACCGCGGATCGGTATTCGGAGAAATCGGGCTGCGCGCCCACAATCAGAAAACGTTCGACGCCCTGCTGCTTAACGAGCTGCTGCGGTATCGGGAAACTCCCTATGTCCTTATGGAGGCGGAAAGCAAACGGATCGGAAAAGTCGTCATTCCCGAGCTCGTATTGGACAAGAAAGAGAAGGGAACCCATATCCGGGTGGAACTGCCTGTCGAAGCGCGAGTGCGGACGATTCTGGAAGACTACCGGCCATGGGAAAACCCGGGAGCTTGTATCAAGGCGTTCGAGCGTATCGAGGAGCGGATTCATCGGCCGATCGCCGTGGAAATTGGAGATTGTCTGAGAAACGGACAATACGACCGGGCGGTGGAACTGCTGCTGCTCTATTATTACGATCCTCGATATACCTATAGCGAGGAGCAATATCCGGAGGCGGAGTTTATGACGATTGCCGCCGATTCCGTGGAGGAAGCGGTACGGGCCGTCGAACGATTGCTGCCGAAGACTGGGGAATCGGCGGGACAAGCGGGACGCGGCGTATAATAACATTTTGAATGGGAACCGGAGGCTTGGCTTTTTAAGCGGGCTAGCCGGTTCTCTTTTTTTTATTTGGAAAAATACAGGATAATTATGGATGCGAAGCGAAAAACACTTTAGAATGGAAGAATGTCGAGCTTGAAGCTTTAATGGAAAGGTTGGGATGAAAAATGCAAAAAAAGAAATTACGCTCACTTCGGCGGATTACCCAAGTCGCCTGCACCGGTCTGGTAGCGGTTTCGGTATGGGCTCCCTCCGGTTGGGCGGGGGCCGAGTCGGATTCGGTTACCGTCAACGTTTCATCGGGAACCGGCGAGGCTTCCGGCGTGCTTAGCGTTCCGCTTGACTCCCTGTCCGAAGAGACGAAATTAAAGATCGCGGCGGGTGAAATTCCGATGCCGGGGGCGGTCGCGCCGGACCCCGCGCTTGCCCAATTTTCCAAAGAGCAGGCTGTGGAGAAGGTGAAGGAGTTATTTCCGGTGCTGAAGGATACCGCCTCCGCCGAACGCGTCGATCTGGGAATAAACAATACTTACCCGCAGCCGGAAAATCAAATGATCTGGGACATCCAGTGGCGGTATGAGAAAGATAACACCGTATACGGATTTACGACCCAGGTCGATGCGATGAACGGGGATTTAATCAACGCATATTTGAATCTTCCCGATGTTGCGGATCAGGCTTATTATCCTCCCAAGCTGACCAGAGAGCAGGCGCTGGAAGCGGCCAAAGCGTTTATATCCGAAGCGGCGCCTTCGATTTCGCTTCAGGATTTGAAAGAGCAGGACGTTAATTATTTCGGCTCGACTGGGGAATCGTTGTTCGGACCGGTCCAATACGGGTTCTACTTCCAAGTGATGAAGAGCGGAATTCCTACGGCGGATTATGTCAATGTTTCGATCGATGGAAACGGAAATACGGTACACTTCTCCAAAACGCTGGAGCATTACGTTTATCCGTCGGCCGTACCTTCGATTTCCCAATCGGAAGCTTTGAAGATTTTTGCGGATGAGCTGAGTCTGGAATTGAACTATATACCTTTATATAAAGACGGCGAATTAACCCGCTGGATCCTGGGCTACCGCCCCGCGGAAGCCGCGACTTATCCGATCGATGCCCATACCGGTAAACGGTTCAGCTATCAGGGAGAGGATGTGGTGACGAGTCCGCCCGTATATACGGAAGTACCGGCAACGGCCAAACGGTTCCAGCCCCGGACCGTCCAAGCGGAAATGACCGCCGAGGAAGCGGTAGCGCTGGTGCAAGCAACAGTCGACTTTCCGGACGGCCGAAAACTGAGCTATTCTACATTGAATACGGACTATTCGGACCCGGGTCGGAAGGTATGGCGGCTATATTGGGAAGGAGATGGAAGCAATTCCACCAGCGCGGTGTTCCCTTCGCAAACTGTGGCAGAGGTGGATGCGCGGACCGGAGAAATCCTGGAGTTCTCCTTGGAGCAATACGTACAGGACGGACAGCAGGAAACGCCGGCCCCGCCGGCAGGGGCCGTCAAGCTTACGCCGGAAACCGCCAAACAAAAAGCCTATGAATTTTTGAACCTGCTGACCCCGAATGCAAGCCGGGATTACAGGCTGGTCGAGCAGGAAGGGAGCACTCCCTATACGATAAGCGGGGCGGGATACAAGTATACATTCGTCCGTTTCTTCAACGGCATCCCGTTAAGCAATGCGCAAGTATCGGTTTCTTTTGATCTATACGGAAGGCTGCAAAATTACAGTGTCGGCCGCAATCCAGGGATCGACGGAATTGCGATTTTACCTTCCGACGCCAAATTGAGCAAGGAAGAAGCGGCGCAAGCTTATTTGGATAAATATACGGTGGAGCTGCAGTATAGCAGCACCGGGGGGCACTATGTGGATAATACTTATGTGAAGCAGCAAATCCGGCTCGCCTATACGCTGAAAACCAAGGATCCGGGGGAGGATTACAAAGTGCTGAATGCCGTATCCGGTCAATGGTCGACCGTATATGGGAACAGCAATACAAGCTCCACTGATGCGCTGCCTTCGGATATTAAAGGCCACTGGGCGGAACAGGAATTGTCCGCGTTGATCGAGTTCGGAGTTATAACTCCGGATGAGAGCGGGCAAGTGAAGCCGGACGCGGAGATCACGGTCGGCGAATGGCTCACCATGATGGCTGCATCCGTGACCCGCTATTACAAAGATTACGGCGGTTATTACGGTATGGAGGAGCCAAAATCCATTGCGGGGGTAGAGCCGGAAAGTCTGTATTATGACGCAGTAAAATTTGCCGCCGAACGGGATTGGATTGACCGCGGCGGCACCCTGAACATGGATGCCGAGCTGACGAGGGAGCAGCTTGCCGTCATGCTGGCCTCGATCGTTAAATATGACAAATTCGCCGCGTTCCTGACCGAGGATCAGAGCCTCAGCCAATTCGGCGACAAATCGTCGATCGGCAGCAAAGGCGAAGTGGCTCTTGCCGTCAAGCTCGGATTGTTAAAAGGCCAAAACGGCCAGTTCAATCCAAAAGGCCATGTGACCAAGGCTGAGGCCGCCGCGGTGATCATGAATCTCGTCAAGCTGCAAGGCAGAATAGATCAACCGATCAGCATGTGACCGGTTAGCGGCTAAGCTGCTTGGAATGCCGCAGGAGCCTGGAGCCGCCCCTATGCATGGTTTGCAGTGCAGTAGGGGCGGCTCCACTCTTTATGGTACGGCGCCTTCTACATTGGAAAATTTCCAACGGGTAGCGTCGAAGGTCCTCTTCATGGAGGTGATTGGATAAAATCCAATCAAGATTGACTGAAATTCGCGGCGGAACGTTTTTTGCGGTCCATTCATTGGATTTGATCCAATGAAGCTTTCCGGCTATGTTCGCGCGAAGGGCTTCCATTGGATAAAGTCCAATGAAGGCTCGTACATCTTCAGACCAGTACGTTTGCTGGAGGCATGATTAATATTCTCATTGGCTGGAGGCGGTAAAATGAAGCATTTCTGGAGACTGAACGTCATCAGCGCGGTTTATGCGCTCGTGTTCGTGATCCCGGCCGAAAAATACCTGAAATGCTTACGGGATTCAGGAAACGATCGGCTTCGATAATGAAGCGAAAGCCAAGGCGATATCGGCCGGGATTTGGGCGGTTGCCTGTATGCTGGCCTGCCTGGGCATGTTCTTGACTCATGTCTGGATGAAAAGAAGGCCTTCGATATTCTGGGCGGTGCTGCTCTGGTTCCCTTACACGATCGCCTTGCTGAGAATCGCCGCCTTCTTGCTTCCCGGGCGTCACCCGGCCGACGCCGGCAGTTATGCCGCCGGATTCGTCGTCTTGCTTATGGCCGTTTGCTATCCTTTCTTCGTAGGCTTAACCATATTTATCGGTTGGATATGGCCGTCCCGGGGAGGGCATAAACAGCCATCTGCAATGACTTAGCGAGTCGGCCTTCCGCTCCGGTGATTCCCGCTTTGCGGCAAGGGAATCAGCATAAGGAATCCGCCGAGGAAACAAAAGCCCGCTATGCCGTAAAGAGCTTCGAGCTGGAGCGCGTGTTTCAACGCACCGGACAAGCTCATCATAAGCAGCATGGAGCCAGTCATAAGCGGTGACCGGATGCCCGTAACCCGCCCGATGTAGGCGGGCTCCGTATGCTGCATGACCAGTGTCTGGTTCCCGATGAAGATTGCGGGCTGAAGCAGTGCAACGAAGAATTGGGCGGCCATCGTCAGCCAAAGCGCGGAGGACATGCCGACCAGTGCGATCCCCAAAGCATTGGAGATCAAGCCGATGATCAACAGCCGCTGCGGCGGAATTTTGGCCGCCAGACCGAAAGCGGCGATACCGCCGAGGATTTCTCCCAGCCCGTACGGAATATTAAGCCACTTCAGGCCCTCTGCGGGCAGGCCGAGCTTCTCCGTGACGACAAAGACGCCGAGCGGAGTGATCAGGCCGACGCCAAGGCCGATAACCGCGAAGCAGAGGGACAGCATCAGCAGGCTGCGGCTTCGGATGACGTAGCGGAAGCCGTCTTTCATGTCCTGCATAATAGAGCTTCGCCGGCCTGCTGCTTCCCGCGGCGCATCCTTTCGGGGCTTCCTCTCATCGGCCGGAATGCGCGCCAACGCTGCCGCCGACAACAGGAAAGCCGCACTGACGATCAGTAGAGCGGCCCGGACGCCAACCTGTTGATAGACCCAGGTTCCGACGACCGGACCCGCGACCATGAATACGGAAGACAAGGTTTGCAGCAGGGACATGCAAAGGGGAGCTTCCTCTTCCGACATATGCAGCTTAAATAACTTCATCCCTGAAGGCTGGGCAAATTGGGACAGGATCGAGGAGCCGAAGACGCTGAGCACTACGACTCCCCAGGCTTCAGATCCCGATTCAAGCGCCCCGAAGACGGGCAGGATGGATAGCGCGCTTAATACTTCGCAGAGGAGCATCGTCCTTTTGGGGCGCCAGCGGTCCGCGAAGACTCCGCCGATAAACGAGAATATAAAAATCGGAGCATACTCGGCGACGGAAATCAGCGAGACGGCCAGCGCGTCGCCGTTCGTTTCCGCCACAACATACAAGAGAACGGCAAAATTGCGAATCCAGATCCCAAGCTGGGAGAACAGGCTGGAAACAAAGATGGCGCGGACATAGCGGCTGCGAAAAAGAAAGAGCGGATTGGACGACAACATACTTAAACCTCCTAATCGTTTTCGATTCCGCCTCAGCTTAAGCCCCGACCTAAGGGGAGGGTCAAGACAAAAGCGGCCGTTTTTTTAATTTGACTCTTACCTTGGGGGAGGGTTTAAGCTTGATGTCGAAAGGAGTGCTGCGACATGCTGCTTACGGTAAAAGAGGTGTCCTCGCTGGCCCATGTATCCATCAAAACGCTTCATCACTATCACAAAATCGGTCTTCTGGAGCCGTCCAGGATTAGTGAATCGGGCTACCGCCTGTATGGAACGAAGGAGCTGGAGCGGCTTCAGGAGATTTGCGTGTACAGGGAGCTGGATTTTCCCCTGGAGCAAATCAAACGGATGCTTGAGGGGAATCAGGATCGGAAAGATATTTTAATCGCGCAGAGGAAACTGATAGCCCGTGAAAAACAAAGAATGGAGCAAATACTCGGTACACTCGACCGATCGATCGCCTGCCTGGAGAACGGGGAGACGATGGACCGGCAGGAGATGTTCCATGGCTTCGCCACGGAAGAGGAATGGACGGAGGCACTGCAAGATCAGAATCAATATCTTCGGGAAACCTATCAGGTAGATATGCTCGAAGACGAACAGCTCGACGTAGCGGACCTGAACGAACAGGCGGCGGAGGCCGCGGCGTTTATGGCCGCAATGGCGGAAAACCTGAGAAGCGGGCTGAACCATGAGGATGAAGCCGTTAAGGCGCTGATTTTGAAGCACCTGGAATTTCTGCATAAACACGATCATCCGGCAGCCCCCGCGGATTTTGCGTCCCAGACCCGTTTTTTCCTGCAGGACGATTTCCACCGGGGCATGCTGGAAGGACAACAGACCGGTCTCGCTTATTATTTAAGCGCTGCCGCGGAATCGCTGGCAAAGGCGAATGAGGGGTAAATAAGGAGGAGCTCGCTCATGAAATGGTCCGTAAAGAAAATCATAAATTTTGAAACCGGGGGGTTGTGGCAGGAGGGATATGCCCAATTTGGATTTCATGACCCGGAGGGAAATGTGTACTTCGCGAATTATCATGAACATTGGGTGGCGAAATGGAACGGGGAGGAAATCGAATGGTCCCTCGGCCCGAAGGAGCCGGAGCAAAGCCGCAAGCATTATCCCGCCGACATGATGAATCCCTCCTATGTCACCAGGCTTCCCGCGGGCGAGGCGCTGATCGTTTCCGGGGGAACCCGCAAAGTGTTCCGGTTCGATCCGGTCAAGGAGGCGCTCGACCTGTTCATTGATGCGGAGAAGCTTGGACTGCAGGATATCGGAAACTGCGAATACGATGGGGATGGAAACCTGTGGATCAACGAGATAACCGGCTCCAGGGTGTGGAAGCTCGATCCCGCCGGCCGGCTTCTCAAAGTTTTCGGCGAAGGCGAAGACCGGTTCGGGTGGATCTACGATTTGCGGCGCGGTCCGAACGGACATATATATGTGCTGGACAGTACGGGCTTTTCCGTGAAAAAAATCGACATTCACACCGGGCAAATCGACCGCATCGCCGGAAACGGGGAGTCCGGATATTCCGGCGATGGGGAGATGCGCTCGGCGCGGCATTCGGGAGCCGTCCCGAAGCTCATTTTGACGGGCTGTGGTCGCTTTCCCTCGATGAGTCGGGAAATATATTTGTAGGCGATACCCAAAATCATGTCATACGGATGATTGAGCGCAGCGGCAACAGAATCACCACCATAGCGGGGGACCATCTGAACCGCGAAGGGAGGAACGATTCCGCGGAACGGGACCCGTTCAAGCTGAAGCTGAACTGCATTTGCGGCTTGGATTACTTATAACGGATGTTTGTACATTCCCGAATGGGACGGGGATTTGATCGTATTGGAGAAGGAGCGGAGTTGAACATGAAAAAACGGCTGCACGATCTTGCTCTTTCAATCCCGAATCCGTACATCTCGATAGGGAATAAGCTATAGTAGGTGTACGAAGGAGGTAGTATGAATGTGCGCCGTGTATACAAAATGCTTTGACTACGGTCGGAAGGAGACCGAATATTTAATTCAGGCCGACCCGATCCTGGGAGAAACGATGAAAAGGTTGGGAAGAGTGGAGCGCGTTATTATTCCCGACCTCTTCTCCGCGCTGGTTCACGCCATCATCGGCCAATTGATTTCGATCAAAGCCGTGAAGACGATATGGAGCCGCATGCAGGACAAATACGGAGAAATTACGCCGGCCCGGCTGGCGGCGGGGACGGCCGACGACATCCAAAGCTGCGGCATGACGATGAAAAAAGCTGTCTGCATCCACAATATCGCCCGGCAGATCGCCGCGGGCGAATTCAAGCTGGACGGGATTGCGGAATTGCCCGACGACGAGGTTATCGCCAAATTGACCGGGCTTGCCGGAGTCGGACGGTGGACGGCGGAAATGATGCTGATGAATTGCCTGGAGCGGCCGGATGTCGTAAGCTGGGGAGACATTGCGATCCGCCGCGGCATGATGAAGCTGTACGGGCTTCCCGCACTTACCAAGCGGGAATTCGATCAATACCGGCTCAAGTACTCGCCGTACGGCTCGGTGGCGTCCATTTATTTATGGGAAATTTCCTTTGCATAAGCGGCATCCCGTTCCAATTGAAGGAGACGGGTTTTCATCTCAAGGCCGCCGCGATAACCGGTAAGGGCGCCGTTCTTGCCGATTACCCGGTGGCAGGGGACGCCGAGCAGCACGGGGTTGGCGCCGATCGCCGTGCCGACGGCGCGCACCGCGGCCGGCTTGCCGATCCGCTTCGCAATATCGGAATAAGAGGCCGTCTCTCCGTAGGGAATGGCGCATAACGCGTTCCATACCGCCCGTTGAAACGGCGTCCCCGCAAGCTCCAGCGGCAAGGAGAAGCAGGTGATCTCGCCGCGCAAATAGGCCGTCAGCTCCGCTGCGAACGGGCGAAGCTTTCCTTGGTTTTCTAATAAGGGGCTGCCGGGAAAGCGGCGGGCGGCCCAGTCCGCCAATTCTTGATAATCCGCCCCTTGCGATCCGACATAACAGAGACCGCTTTCCGTCGCCGCGAGATAAAGGCTCCAATCTTCGAATTGCAATTGCATCCAGTAGATAGGGGTGCTTTTTTTCATATTAAACGCCTCCTTCGGTTTGCGATGATGCATGTGCGGCCTTGTATTCGGCCGGCGTCGTTCCGTTCATACGCTTGAACAGTGTGATGAAATAGGGTACGTTTGGGATACCGACGCTTTCGGCAACGGCGGATACGGGCAGGCTCGAGGATCGTAAGCTTTTCCTGGCCTGTTCCATCCTCACGCCCTGGATATATTGGACGGGCGTCATTCCCGTGACTTTTTTGAATGTTCTGTGCAGGTGGTAGGGACTGCCGTGGCTCTGCTCGGCGAGCAAATGGAGATTAAGGTTCTCCTTATAGTGGGCGGAGATATATTCGGTGACCACCGCGATCCATTCCTCGTCGGGCAGCCGCAAGCCGCCCGGCTTGCACCGTTTGCAGGGGCGGTATCCCGCCGCCAGCGCCGCTTCGGGGCCGGCGAAGACGGCGGCATTCTCCCGTTTGGGCGGCCTGGATTTACAGGAGGGACGGCAGAAGATCCCCGTCGTTTTCACCGCGTAAATAAACTTCCCGTCGCAGGATGCATCATTTTCCGTAATGGCCCGCCATTGTTCGTCCGTGACAAAATTATCGGTCATCTCCCGCTTCACCTCCATGGCCATTATACCCCTAAGCCGATATGCATGTACGCATTTTGGCATGAAAAAGCAAGATAATGAAATACAAGCAGGCTGGAGCGGGGTTATGGGAAGGAGACAAATAAAAGATGAAACAGAATAAATCCATGGCAGGAAGGGTAATTTTATCGTACCCATACTTCATAGAAGGAGAACAGCATGAGAGACAACATCCAAGTCCCCTTTGGCTATGAACCTCCGGTTGAAAAGCGCAAAGGGACGTTGATCTATTACGATGCTTTCGAGCATTTGGGCGAAGCAGAGCTGGAACGTGCGGCTTTGCTTGCGGAGCGCCGTTCTTTCGGCAGGCTGGTTCTGTATCCTCTGCATGAGGAAACCGTCAAACGCATGACCAAGGAGCCTGTCCGCGCCTTCTATAAACGGGAGGACATGCTTCACGACTGGAAGCGCCGGGCGGGAAATCCCGACATTTCGATCGAAGGCTGGGAGGGTAAACGGAAAAAATATACCCCGGTAGATACCGCGCTGAGGTATTTAACGGATAAATATCCTTCTCCGTGGTTTCTTTATTTGACGCCGGAAAATGCAAACAGCTTTGCGTCGTTCTCCTCCTTTGAGGCGTGGATCGTCAAAATCCGGCTGCTGCTGACGAAGGAGCCGTCTTTCGTTCATCAACGGCTGGAACAATACAGGCATCGCTGGGATGTGGCCGCCGACGAATAAACCGTAACGGCGAGCGGCATCATTTCCATCGCCTGAAGACTGACAGGAGGGATTATCATGGCACGCAGATGGAGGAAATTGTTTGGGGCGGCGCTTATTCTCGCCCTCGTCACCGCCGGATGCGGCGGCAACAATGCGGCCTCCCCGAACCAAACGGGCGGAAACTCCGCTCCAAATTCCGCGGATCAGCCCCAGGGGAATGACGGGACCGCCGGAGAGAACGTTTCCCCGGAACCTGACCCGGCACCGTCCGACCCGGCACGCGATCAGCTGGAGATGCTGACGACGGCGGAAAAGATCGGGCAGCTGGTGCTGGTCGGCATGGAGGGGACCGTTCCGGATGAGCATACCCGGGAGCTGATTGAAACCTACCGGGTCGGCGGGTTTATATTTTACAAGGACAACATCAAGGATAGCGCCCAAGCGCTCGCTTTGTTCAACAAGCTGAAACAGGACAATGAAAGCAACCCTGTTCCGCTGTTCCTCAGCGTGGACGAAGAAGGCGGACGCGTGTCACGGATGCCGGAGGAATTCAAGGACATGCCGGCGGCGGCCAAAATCGGCGGGACGGGCAAACCGGAGGCGGCGGAAGCGGCCTATAAGATTATCGGCGAGCAGTTGTCCCGCTTCGGCCTGAACCTCGATTTCGCCCCGGTGCTCGACGTGAACAGCAATCCCGATAATCCGGTCATCGGCGACCGGGCATTCGGGGAAACGCCGGAGCTCGTCAGCGAAATGGGGACCGCCGCGATGAACGGGCTTAGCGCCTATGGAGTCATTCCGGTCGTCAAGCATTTTCCCGGACACGGAGACACCTCGGTGGATTCCCATCTTGGACTGCCGGTGGTGAATCACGATCTGGACCGGCTGAGGAAGCTGGAGCTCATCCCTTTCCAAGCCGCGATCGACAATAACGCAGAGGTCATAATGATCGCCCATCTGCTGCTGCCGAAGCTTGACCCCGACAACCCGGCGTCATTTTCCGAAGCGGTGATTCATGATCTGCTGCGCGGGGAGCTCGGGTTCGAGGGGATTGTCATCTCGGACGATATGACGATGGGAGCGATTGCCGAAAACTACGATATTGAAGAAGCGGCGGTCAATTTCATTTTGGCCGGAGGGAATATCGTGCTGGTCGGACATGACTATAATCAAGAGCTGGCCGTGATCAAAGCGATTACGGAGGCCGTGGAACGGGGGACCATCAGCAAGGAAGTGCTGGATGAGCGCGTCTACGACGTTTTGAAACTGAAGGAGAAGTATGTGTTATCCGGCGAGCCTGCTCCCGGACCGGACGCGAAGGCCATTAACGCGAGCATCGAAGACTTCGATAAACAATACGGCATCCGTTAAATAACTTCCTTTAGGTCGGATCAGGCAGGTTCGTACCGGAAAATGGAGAGATCGACGTGGCCCTCCTCGCTTACCTGCACGCCTTCCGACTCCAGGTACATTTTCTGCAGGAAAAAGGCTTCGTCATCCGTAACCGCAATCTCTCCCCGGGCGTTAATGACCCTGTGCCAGGGCAAGCGGTATTTGCCGCTCATGGAATGCAGAATCCGCACGACCTGACGGGCCGCCCGCGGGCTGCCCGCCGCTCTGGCCACCTGCCCGTAGGTCATGACCTTTCCCTCGGGAATGGATGATATCACTTCTATGACTTGCGCGGTAAACGGCTGCATATGAATGTGGCCCTCCTTAACACGAAAATATGAATCAATGAATCGAGGCAAACTATGAACCCTATTTTACACTCGGAACGGCTGATTTTGAAGGTTCTGGACGAAACGGGCGCTCCGGAGACGCTGGATTATGTGCTGCGGAACAAGGAATTTCTCGCCCCGTGGGAGCCGCTGCGAAGCGAGGAGTATTACACGCTTTCCCATCAGAAGCGGCTATTGGCGAACGATTATGAAAAGTATAAAGAAGGCGGATTATATAAGCTATGGATTTATCGAAGGGATCGCCCGGAAAGGGTCATCGGTTCCATCACGCTGAACAATATCGTTTACGGCGTTTTTCTGTCCTGCCATCTCGGTTACGGGATCGACGGGAAGGAGCGGGGCCAAGGCTTTATGACCGAGGCGGTTCGAACCGTGGCGGAGTATGCCTTCTCTGCACTCGGGCTGCACCGGATCGAAGCGAATATTATGCCGCGGAATGCGGCCTCGCTCAAAGTGGCGGAAAAGGCCGGGTTTTATCATGAAGGATTGGCCTTGAAGTATTTGAAAATCAACGGCATTTGGGAGGATCATATCCACATGGTGCTTCGTAACGAAGCGATAGAGTAAAGAGGGGGAGAATGAAATTTTGAGCATGAGAGCACGAATCAGAAATATTAAGGAAGACGACGCCGAACGCTATTTGAATCTGTGCCTGCGACTGGACCGGGAAACCGAGTTTATGCTGCTGGCCCCCGGGGAGCGCCGCACAACCCCGGAAGAGCAGCGGCAGAAGCTCGCCTCGCTTCTCGCCTCGGAGGTGTCGATGATCTTTGTCGCCGAGGCCGAGGGTAAGCTTGTCGGCTATTTGGGCGCTTTCGGTTCCGATTTGAAGCGGAACGGGCATTCGGTATACCTTGTAGTCGGGATCCTTCAGGCCTATTCCGGACAAGGCATCGGAACCGCTCTGTTCGGCGAATTGGAGAGCTGGGCGAGGAAGCGCGGACTGCATCGGCTGGAGCTGACCGTTATGGCGCACAATGAGGCGGCGATTGCACTGTACAAAAAGGCCGGATTCGAGATCGAAGGCGTCAAACGGGATTCCATCCGGCTCGATGACCGTTATGTCGACGAGCTGTATATGTCAAAACTGCTTCCAGCGTAACAATCTCCTTGATCCATACGTATATAGGCTGTAAGTATGGATAAATAAAGTAGTGAGGTTGTACAGATGGGAGGACAAGGAGTGCAGAAGCGGCTTCGGTCATTGGGTTACCCCGATAAATTGTTATTATACGGAATTTTATTTATAGGAACCGTCATCGCAATGAAATACGTCGTGGAAGTCCGGCTGCCGGACGGCGGAAGGCCGCCGTACCTGTTCCTCATATGGAATACGTTTCTGGCCTGGATTCCGGCAGGTCTAGCGATAATTATGGATCTGATCAGTTTAATGAAGACCAGACTGCTCAAGGGGGCGCTGCTCCTGTCAACCGGTCTGGTCTGGCTTTTCTTTTATCCCAACGCCGCCTATCTGATTACGGATCTGCTGCACCCGTTTGCCCGTTATCCGATTTCGTCCGCCGGCTCGTTCTGGGAGGATACGCTGTTTTGGGATCATCTGTTCACCGTTTTGTTCGTCGCTTTGCTCGGCCTCGCGCTCAGTTCGGTTTCACTGGCTTCGGTGCACGAGCTCGTCCGCCGTTCATTCGGCCGCCTGACCGGCTGGCTGTTTGCCGCCGCGGTTCTGCTTGCCGGCAGCTTCGGGGTTTATCTTGGCCGGTTTAACCGGTTCAACAGCTGGGATATTTTGCATCATCCCCGGCAGGTGCTAAAGGATATCGCCCTATATTTCACGAATATTGAAAATATAAAGCATGCGATTGTTTTCTGTAAGTGGATTTTTCTGATCACCGGCTTTTGCTATGTCTTGCTGTATTTGTTCGGCGCGATGAGAAAGGGCGGGCAAGCCGATACAGGTTCCGTTTCTCCGGGTAATGATTATCAGGATTCCCGAGGTGATAAAGAATCCGTGAGGTAGGTCTTGATGCAGTCATGGATCCAATGGGTCAACGGAGCAAGGCTTGAAAGCATGGCAGAGAAAACCCGGGAAGGAGACGGTCAAGGTGGATTTACGCAATCGCTTGAAGGAAAAGTTTCCGACGCTGGAGAGCGAACGGCTCAGACTTAGAAAAATCGGACCGGAGGATGCGGATGCGTTGTTCTCCTGCATCACCGACCCTTTGGTTCGGCGCCACACTTCTTTTCAAAAAAGAACGCTGATGTTTCCAAGCCGGCTGTTCCGGTATTTTGAAGATACGTATTTTAGCCTGCGGGATATTCATTTTGCGGTAGAACGCAAAGAAAAGAGCGGCCTGATCGGGGTGTGTTCCTTGCAATTCTGGAATCCCGAAACGGGCAAAGCCAGGCTCGGTTACTTGCTGTCGCCGGATTACTGGAACCGGGGGCTGGCGACCGAGGCGGCCGGGGCGTTGTTGGCCTTCGGATTCGAGGCGCTCGGACTGAACCGGATCGAAGCGAGATGCAGCAAGGACAATCCGGCTTCGGAGCAGGTTTTGCGCAAATGCGGGTTTGCATTGAACGATCATCAAGAAGACGCTCACGGGATACCGGAGAACGGGTTCAAAGATTTGCTTCATTTCGTGTTGGAGCGGGATGAAGCTTGTACGGAAAGCGACAGGATTTGTTACATAAATGAAATATACCTGTGATCAATCCCTAATAGTAAGCGGGTACACTTAATACATGACCCCCTTTTGAATATATTTGTATCCTTTGGAACCCGGCTTAGTGGCGTGCGGGTTCTCTTTTTTTGTCCGGAAAAAAAGCCGCCGTTGGCAACACCCTCTTACAGAGGAACGGCGACTTTTTGCTTGTTTTTGAAATAAACCCATTCGGAATAACCGATTTCTTTAAGGCGCTTGGCCACATCGTCCCATTCGTCCGCCACACGCCGAGGGGTATGGGCGTCGGAGCCGAAGGTGACCTTTACTCCGAAATGGAGCGCGCGTTCCAGAATCGAGTCGGAAGGATACCATCCGCCTGACAGCTTGGTTTTGCCCGAGGTATTGATTTCGATCGCCACCTTGTTCTCGGCGATGACCCGCAATGTCTCGTCGATGGCTTCCGCGGCGGGAATGTCGGAAAAAGCGGGGTAATTGCCCTTCATGGCATCAATGTGGCCAAGAATCTGAAACATGCCGCTGCGTGCCGATTCGCGAATCAACGCGTAGTATTCCTCCTTGTCGGCGATCCTCTCGGCTTCGCTTAATCCCTTCCAGCGTCTTTTGTTGAAGATGCTGACGTCTTTGACACTGTGCACCGAACCGATGATGTAATCGAACGGGTAGCGGGACAGTACCTGGCGGTAAGCTTCGGCATGAACGGGGAAATAGTCGGATTCGATGCCGAGCAGCACATCGATTTTGCGCGCGTATTCCTCTTTGAGGCGAAGCACCTCTTCCACGTAATTGCCGATTTCCGATTTGGCCATGGCGATATGGGGAAAAGGTTGCTCCTCCGGACTTCCGAAATAAGGCGTATGGTCGCTGATGCCGATGACCGACAGCCCGGCGGCGATTCCGGCCTCAATGTAATCGCGGATATTTCCGTCGGCATGGCCGCAGCGAAAATGATGCGTATGCAAATCGAACTTCATGCTGTTTCTCCTTTCTGCGGGTGGGAACAACTTTACTCGGAGCTGATAAAACGGTTCTCCGGCATGCCTCTCAAATCGTCGAGGAACTGCTGCATGGCGGAATTGACGTAACGGCTCGATTTGTAAATCACCCCGACGGGGTGCGTCACTTCGAGCTCGGGGATCGCGACCACCTTCAGGGAGCCTTGCCGCAGCTCGCGAAGGATGGATTGTCTGGAGATAATGGCCGCCCCCAGGTTGATTTCCACCATCCGTTTGACCTCTTCGCTGCTGGTCAATTCCATGATGATATGCGGCTCGATATCATGCGCCTTAAATACGTCGTCAATGAACCGCCGCCCGACCGTATCGGGTGACAGCATAATGAGCGGCACATCGCGCAGAGAGTCAAGCGTGGGAATGGTTTTGTCCGCCAAAGGATGAAGCGGAGATACAACGAGTTCAAAAGTATCATAGTAGAGCACGGTGGAATGTACTTGCGGATTGTTTTCGATCAAATACCCGATGCCGATATCCACCATTCCCTGCTCGACATTTTGGTAAATCTGGCTGGAGGGCATCGATTGAATCGTGGTTTTGATCAGTGGAAACTGGTCCTGAAAATAAGACAATATTCGCGGCAAAATTTGAATCGCGATCGAGGTCGTTGTACCCAGGACGATATGTCCCTGCGGGGTGTGTTCCAGATCGGACAGCTTTTGCTTCAGCTCCTCGACAATATCCAGTATCTGCTCCGCCTTCTCAAGAAATACCTGGCCCCGGTCGGTTAACGCTACGGGCTGGTTCCGGTCGACGAGCACGGTTCGGAATTCATCCTCCAGGCTTTTGATTTGGGCGGAAACGGCGGGTTGGGTCAAATTAAGCAGCTCTCCCGCTTTGCGGAAGCTTTTGGTTTTGGAGATCATAATAAGTGTTTCCAATTGGCTGATATTCACGGGCTCCTCCTTTCTTGGCATTCATGGACTCCGGTTATTTAATATTTTATTAATTATAGAGGATTTTTCCTGACTAAATCAATGACACGGAGATGACAACGCATCGCAGGTATCGAGTTTTTCCGGCGGAAAGGGTACAGATTTCGATTTTTAATGACTTATATTTAGGAATAAAGTATAATATATCTCAACTAAACGCGGGACTTTTGTATCGGGTAAATATTACTTCTATGTGAAAAGGGGCGTAATAGTGAAAGCTGAAGTGATCAATCCTTTTCTGGAATCCGCTTGTTCGGTCATTGAACAGGTGATACAAGTTTCACCTTCTACCGGGAGTTTGGGCATCAAAGAGGTTGCGCCGGTTCAGGATCATATATGGATTCAAATCGGAATGACGGGCTCTTTTAGCGGAATGGTGGTTTTCGGGCTGAAAGAAACCGTGGCCCTGCAGATCGTATCGGCGATGATGGGCGGTTTTGTATTGACGGAGATGGACGAGATGGGGCAAAGCGCCATTTCCGAGCTGGGCAACATGATCAGCGGCAATGCCAGCACGATCCTTTCCAACCAAGGGTATGCCGTCGACATCACTCCTCCGCGCGTCATCAAGACCGAGCAAAGCGAAAACGTCGCTCCGCGCAAAGCGTTGTGCATCCCTCTGCTGATGGACGGCATCGGAGAACTGGATATTCAGGTCATGATCTCCTAGAATAGAGTTAAATGAGCTGAAGGGATGAATTCGATGGCGCTCAATGATAAAGTGATTGTCATTACGGGAGCATCCAGCGGAATCGGGGCTTTGGCGGCGCAAATGCTGTCGGAACAAGGAGCCACCGTCGTTCTGGCCGCCAGGTCGGTCGATAAGCTGCAGGAGATTCGCTCCGGAATGATGGGCGAGAGCCGCGTACTGGAGCTTGATGTCGGAAGCGACGCCTCGGTGGAAGCGGGTTTCCGGCAAATCTACGACGAATTCGGCCGGATCGATTGTCTCGTGAACAATGCGGGATATGGCAGGTTCGCTTATATTGACGACATGTCCGTGCAGGAATTCGCCGATATGATGAATGTAAATTACATAGGCATGGTCCGCTGCACCAAGGCCGTGCTTCCGCATATGAAGAAAGCCCGCTCCGGCCGGATCGTCAATGTCGCCTCCATCGCCGGGAAGATCGGCACGGCCAAATCGACGTCTTACACGGCGACCAAACACGCGGTGATCGGCTTCAGCAGCGCGCTGCGGCAGGAAGTCCGCGAGTACGGGATCACGGTGTCCACGATCAACCCGGGGCCGATCGATACGCCGTTCTTTACCCTGGCGGACCCGGAAGGCCATTATGCGGCCAATGTCAAATGGTTCATGATGAAGCCGGAACGGGTGGCCAAAGCGATGGTGAAGGCGGTCCGGACAGGAACGACCGAAATCAACCTCCCTTGGGTCGCGGGTGCGGGCGCCAAGCTGTACCAGATGTTTCCGCGCGTGGCGGACCGTCTCAGTTACCGGATGCTGAACAAGAAATAGAATCATGGATGATGGATCGGCTGGAAACAGCCGATTTTTTTGTGGGGCGGGAGAAATGCCGATGTTCGGGAGTGTGGTTTGAGGGGCCGGAGGCAAGATTCCGCCGGTAAAACGTAGTACACTTGAACTGCACGCTGCCGAGCTTCACACTGCCGAGCTTCACACTGCCGAACTGCACGCTGTCGAACTTCAACACATTCGAACATCACACAGCCGAGTTTAACGCTGTCGAATCACACAGTGGAGATTAGACACCCGAACTGCACACAGTCGAGCTTCACACTGTCTAACATGCACTATCGACCTCGCACTACCGAACTTGCGCTGCCAAATCTTACACTGTCGGCGTTGCACTGTTTTATGACTAACCGGCTACATTTAACTGGAAAATATACATCTAATTTTCTATTTTTTGATCCTTTGGTAGAATTAACTGGATAACATGCCGTTATTTTGCGGGAATATCTTGGATTCGGACCGATTTTGTGAAAATAGCTGGAGGTTATCCATCTAATTTGCGCTTTTTGGCTCATGCTGCGGATTTAGCTGGAGGAAATCCAGTTAATTTCTCAAGGAAGCCTCGGGGAGCAGTCGGGCTCGCACGCCGGCCTTTTCCCTCGGATTTGGTTGAGCAGGGATTATCGCATATAATGGAAATAATGATTTTTTAGGATGAGGATGAACTTACATGACGATAACAACTTTTGCCAGCCTCGGCATCGCCGAGCCGCTTGCGGTCAAGCTGGCTGATTACGGAATTACGGAGCCATCCCCGGTGCAGGCCGAAACGATTCCCGCCGCGCTGGCCGGCCGCGATGTACTCGCCCAGTCGCAGACGGGGACCGGGAAGACGCTGGCTTACCTGCTTCCTGTGCTGCAAAATATCGATCCCGCCGAGAAAACGCTTCAAAGCATCGTGCTGGCTCCGACCCAGGAGTTGGCGATGCAAATTTTGCGGGAAGCGGAAAAATACGGGGAGTCCCTGGGGATCGGGGTACAGGCCCTGATCGGCGGCGCGGCGATCAAGCGCCAGATAGAGCGCCTGAAGCAGCATCCCCAGCTCGTCGTCGGTACGCCCGGCCGGATCCGCGAGATTTTGGCTTTGCGCAAGCTGAAGCTGCATACCGTACGTACCGTAGTCGTCGACGAGGTCGACCAGATGTTTCAGCTCGGCGGCACGGCCGATCTCGAGCATATTTTGCGCGGAACGCTGCGGGAGCGGCAATTGCTGTTCCTTTCGGCGACGATCAACCCGCAAATCCGGGCGCTGGCCGGACGGGAGATGCGCAATCCGCTGGAGGTCGGCATCGAGCCCGAACAGCGCACGGCGAAAAGCGTGGAGCATCTGTATTTTATCAGTGACCGGGACAAGATCGATACCTTGCGCCGGATAATCCGGCACTATAACCCGGCCCGGACGATCGTGTTCATCAACAACACGTCCGATATCGCCGAGGTGGAGGCGAAGATGAATTACGTCGGCCTAAGCGCCGGCGCGCTGTACGGCGATGCGGATAAAACCGTGCGCAGCGTCACGCTCCGCAAGTTCCGCGAGGGCAAAATCCGCGTGCTCGTGGCGACCGACGTGGCGGCGCGCGGCCTGGATATCGAGGAGCTCGGGCTCGTCGTCAACCTGGACCCGCCGATCGATGCGGAGCATTACGTGCACCGGGTCGGCCGGACCGGCCGTATGGGACGCAGAGGGCTGGCCGTGTCGATCGTCGCGCCGAAGGAGCAATTCATCATGCGCAAATTCACCCGCGAGCTCGGGATCGACATTTTGCACCGGGAATTGTTCGGCGGCCAAGTGATCGACCCGGAGGCTTCCCCTTCGCGCCCGGCCGGGCGGAATCACGGAGACCATAGGCAAGTTCGCGGCGGGGAGAACCAGACGCAGGCAACGGTACAAAGGGACCGATACGGCGATTCAGGAGAGCGGGGCGGACTTGGCACCCCCGCGGGTCAAGAGGGGAAAGAGGCGCGCGGCGAAAGCGGTGCTCCATCCCCTACCAGGGGGACGGGGAAAGGCCGGGCTCTGTCCGGCACCCGCGCTCCGGGCCGTCCTGCGGCGAACGGCAGCGGCAAACCGGGGGCGCGGAACGACGCGCCTGGCCCGGGCGGGCGCAAGCAGGGCCGCAAGGCGGAGCGCGAGACGGACCGCAAGAACAAAGGCGCGCCAAAATGGCTGAAAGACAAGCAGTCGCGGTAGCTTATGCTTCGTGCTTGGCTCGAATGCGATTGCGGTATAATTTGTAAATTAAGTTTGGGGGGAAGCCGTTATGAGTCATTCGCCCGTATTGCAAATTGAAGAGCTCACCGGGGGATACAGCTTAGGGCACCCGGTGCTTCACGACATTAATTTCGAGGTGATGCCGGGAGAGATGGTCGGCTTGATCGGTCTGAACGGGGCCGGCAAAAGCACGACGATGAAGCATATCCTCGGATTGATGACCCCGCACCGCGGCGGGGTGGCCGTCCGGGGCAAAACAAGGGATGAGGATCCCGAAGCCTATCAATCCTCGCTGGCGTTCGTACCGGAATCTCCGATGCTGTACGAAGAGCTGACGGTACGGGAGCATATGGAGTTTGCAGCTCGCGCTTACGGTGTAGGAACGGAGGATTACGCGCAGCGCGAAGAGCGGCTGCTGAAGCTGTTCCGCATGGAGGAAAAGGCGGACAGCCTGTCGATTCATTTATCCAAAGGGATGAAGCAGAAGGTGATGATCATGAGCGCCTTCGTCGCCCGGCCGCCGCTTTATATTATCGACGAGCCGTTTCTCGGACTCGACCCGCTCGGCATCCGCTCGCTGCTTGATTTCATGATGGAGATGAAATCAAGCGGGGCTTCCATTCTGCTTAGCTCGCATATATTGTCGACGATCGAGAATTATTGCGACCGGTTTATCGTTCTCCATCGCGGGGCGGTCATCGCTCAAGGCTCCTTGTCCGAAATCGCCCGGCAGGCCGGCATGCCGGGGGCGGCGCTCGAGGACATCTTCTATAGCCTGGTCAAAGAAGGCGGCGAGTAGGCCATGGCCATGAAGCTTGGAGAACTGCGAAGCCGCCGCAAGTCGTCCTTTTGGAGCAAGGTGCTCCCCTTCCTGCCGTATGTTTTCCAGAGCGGGGTAGCGGTGCTGTTCCTGCTGCTGCTGATCGCTTTTTCCGCCTGGTATACGTCTTTTCTGCAAAATATTCCCCCGGGGCTGCCGGTCCTTTGGATCATGCTCGTGCTGCTCGGCCCGCTGACGGTTTACTCGGGGTTTAGAACCTATATGCAGCCGGCGGATGTCGTGTTCCTGCTGCCGCAGGAAACCGGCATGAAGGAGTATCTCCGACCCGCGCAGCGCAGCGGAATTATCTATAAGCTGATCGGGCTTTATATCCTGCTGATTATTCTGTGGCCGCTTTACATACGCAGCGGTGCCGAAGTGCGGCATCCGTTCTGGCTATTCCTCGTCATCCTGCTTTTGCTCAAGCTGCTTAGCGCTTACGGAGCATGGCAGGAGCTGCGGATTTCCACCTCGCGGGCCAGAGCGGGTTACCGGCTGCTCCGCTGGTGCTTCATATTATTGCTGCTGGCCGCCTGGCTATGGCAGCCGGCTTGGAAAAGCGCGCTGTTTACGCTGCTGCTGGGCATCAATTATCTGCTCGCCCTGCGCTTCCCGATGAAGCATAACGTGCCGTGGGAAAACCTGATCGCCGCCGAGAAATCGGGAGCGGCCAGGGTGATGATGATACTCGGCTGGTTTGTCGATGTTCCGGCGGAAGGACAGAAGGTGGTCCGCAGACGCTGGCTGTCCGGGGTAGGCAACCGCATTGCCTGGAACCGGGCCGGAGCGTACCGCTTTCTGCTCACGAAGACTTTTATCCGCAGCGAACTGCTCGGAATTATAATTCGGCTTACCCTGCTCGGCATGATCGTGGTCGGCTGGAACGGGAAAACCTGGATGGGCGCCGCCGTCTATCTGTTTTTTGTGTTCCTTGCCGGTACGCAACTTACCGTATTGCGTCATGTACACAGCGACACTCCGGCGGATTCCTACTATCCGATTCCGGCAGGCTCGCGCCAGCGGGAGACGGTCGCTCTCGCTTTCCGCGTGTTGCTGGGAATCGTCTTGCTGGTGTGGCTCCCAATGCTCTTCGGCCCGGGGAACAGTGCCTTGTTCCTGTTCGGAAGCTTGGCCGCCGGGCTGGTACTGGCGTTTGGTCTAAGATCTTCCTGGACACGCAAGTGGCGGGAGGAAGAAGAGGAGTAAGGGAGGGGAAACCTCCCTAGGGGCCCAGAGGAGACTGGCGAGTTATGGGAATTAACTGTAATTGATACAGCTAATTTCTCATTAAAGGGCAATCTGGACGGATTAGCTGGATTTCCTCCAGTTAATTTAGCCGGATGATCATGGAGACGTGGACGCGGACGCAAAAAAGAAGACCGCCGGAGAGAGGGAAACTCTGCTCCGGCGGTCTTTTCATTTGGATTATAAGCTTGCTTAAATGAAGAATGTACGGCTGATGATAACCAACAGAATAAAGAGAACCAGAATTACGCCAGTGCTGGTCCACAGACCGCCGTAGCCGCCTCTTACTTCTTCAACTCCGCTCATTGTCAGTGCCCCTTTCCCACAGAATAAATCGTTGTTACGGGATTATTCTATGAGCGAGGCGTTTTGGGTGCTTGGGCTAATACACCATGCGGCAAAATGGTTTTTAGCCTTGGAGGTCCTGGACACCCCGGTAAATGAGGTCGAACAGATCTTCCAGCTGATCTTCGGCGATACAGGAGAAGGCTACCCGCAGATCGGTATCGCCCAGCGCGATCGTGCCGACGCCGTATTGGGCGATCAAATGCTGGCGGAGGGCTTCGGCATTCACCGTTTTTAGCTTAAGGCACATAAAGTAGCCGGAATTGAAAGGATAATACTCCCAAACGTCGCCGTACTTACCGCTGTCCAACAGCGCCTTGACCTTGTTGGCCCGGCCTTTCATCACTTTGAATTTATCGGCCTTTTGATCGCCGAATTCCGGAGATTTCAAGGCTTCAAGCACAAAAGTTTGGGAAGGGTGGGCACCGCTCGAAATCGTGGCGCGGATAATGCCGGTCGTTTTCTGCTCCAACGCGGCCAGTACGCCGGCGTCTTCGGCGGCGTAAGTGATGAATCCGACCCGGAAGCCCCACACGTATTCTTCTTTGGTCGCGCCGTCAACCTTAACCGGCATAATACGCGGATGGCGTCCGGCCAGTTTGCCGAACAGCGATTCGGACAAGGAATCTTCGAAGAACAAGCCGAAATAGGCGTCGTCGGTGACCACCACGACATTGATTCCCGCTTCCGCCGCTTCCGTGATCGCGGAGACGATTTCTTCGCCTTCCTTGGCTCCCGGCGTGTACCCTGTCGGATTGTTCGGGAAATTCAGGATGACGACCGCTTTCCCCTTGTCCTTTTGGGCAAGCAGCGCTTCGCGCAGCCCCTGGCTGTTAAACTTCATATCCTCGGTAAACAACGGATAGTTGACGATTTCCGCATGGCGGCGGATGCCGAAGGTCAGCTCGTAATTTTCCCAGTTTTTGTCCGGGTAAATCACCGCGTCGCCTTCATCCACGAACAGATCGGCCACGATGCTGAGGCCGTGGGTCAGCGCGTTGGTCGCGATCGGATTACCGAAGCTTTTGCCCGCCAGGGACGGGCTTTCCGCGATCATTTTTTCGCGCCATACTTTACGCAGCTCGGGTTTGCCGGCAGGTGGAGCGTAAGGATACAAATCCTGCGGCTTGTAGGCCGACAAATTGTCCTGGATAACCGCCAAATGCATCGGCCCGCCGTTTTCGGTCGCGATTCCGATCGTGGCGTTGTATTTTTTCGCTCCGGCCGTCGCTTCGGCGGATTGGCTCAAAATGCCTTCCTTCGGAAAATAAATCTCTTTGCCTAGGGTGGAAAGCATCTCGTACACGTGGATATTGCCGGATTTCACATTTTCGTTTAACTGCTCCGCGAGTGGGTTCATCACGTTTTCATCCTTCCAATTCGGTTTTAATAGGGGACTTATTCCGATTAAACTGCCTAACATTATAACACCCTCGCCCCATAACCGTCACTGGCAAATCAGATATTCTCCCCGAAAGTTCCGTTATGTCTCGGACAGAACCGCTGCATCAACGCGATGGTTTCCCGGTCCATCTCCCTGTCCCGTTCTTCAAGCCCGCTCACCACATCCGAAAAATCGGCCTCCTTCATATTTTGTCCGAATTTGAATTTGGCGCTCATATCCGCGGGCACGATCTTAAACACGGAGACGGCCTTCAAGTGGCCGGCATACTGCGGATCATCGGCCCGGATCGGGTCATATCCTCCTTCGGGCTGAAGCTTTTCCATAAACAGCGTCAGGGCGGCCGCCTTCTCCTCGGGGCTGTGAATATGTTCGACCGTTCCCCGGACCATCACGCTTTTAAAATAAGCCGATGCCGGACAAGCCAGCTTGGGATCGGTAAAATAGGACGGAATGAGCGCATATTCCTTCGCCAACGTAAAGCTGACCCGGGGATCATGTTTCAAATGCTTCATCTTTTCCCCAGCCAGGCTGCCGTGAAAATAAAAATATTGCCCGTCGTACGCGAAATTAAGCGGCGTAACCCGGCTCCATCCGTCCGGTCCCACCGTGCCGAGAAAGCCGAAGCTCATCTCCCGCAAAAATTCCTCAATCTCTTGACTGTCTTCCACCGCGAATTCCTTTCGGCGCATCGGAACTTCCCCCTTCATCATCCTGCTTATTTATTTGGCTTACTTATATTCAACAAGTCTAGTCCGGGAATTGACATAAAAAAAGAACCACTTTAAATTAATTTTAATAGTCCAGTTTATATGAAATTGGTCCAAAGGGGGGCCGGTCCTGTGAATTTTTCAATCCCGTTTCATACCTACAGCCGGCAGTATCGATATAAATACCAGGCTCTGTACCATGCGATCCGGTCGGCCGTCCATGACGGCACCCTGCCTGCGGGAACCCGCCTGCCTTCCTCGCGGGAGCTCGCCCGGGATTACGGCTTGTCCCGGGGAAGCGTCGCTCACGCCTACGACCTACTCCAGGCGGAAGGCTACGTCTATTCCTCCGCGGGGAGCGGCACCTACGTCGGCTCGGTGATGTCCGGATCCGGGGGCTCGCAGCCCGCGGCCGCAAGTGCGGAGATCTCATTATCGCCGTGGGGAGCGAGAGTGATGGAGCAATTCCAGCAGCCGGAGGGGTTGGAGGGGCCCGAGGCGGGGGAGATACCTGCGGCGTCCGGCCCGGACGGCAAGGTCATCTCGTTCACGGACAGCGGGCCGTCAATGTCCGCGTTTCCGCTAGGCCCATGGAGAAGCGCGCTGGCCTGGGCCGCGCGGGCCAAGCCGGACGCGGAAGGCTTGGGGCCGCCCGCCGGCGACCCGGAGCTGCGCGGCGCCATCGCCGCGCATTTGCGGCGCAGCCGCGGCATTGCGGCAGATGCGGAGCAAATCTGCCTCTTCAGCGGCTCGATGCAGGCGATCGCGCTGCTCGCCCAGCTGCTGCTGGGCGAAGGCGAGCGGGCCGTCCTGGAGGACCCGTGTTACCACGGGATCGTCAGGGCGGTCGCCGCCTGCGGAGGAGCCGTCGTCCCCGGGGCGGTGGACGGGGACGGCATCATCCCGCGCGATTGGGACGCGCGGGTGCTGTTCGTAACGCCCGGCCGGCAATATCCGACCGGGGCGGTGCTTTCGCCGCAGCGGCGGCAAGAGCTGCTGGCCTGGGCGGCCAGGCGGAACGCGGTCATCGTCGAGGACGATTACGACACCGAGTTCCGCTGGGCCGGCCGGCCGCTGGAGCCGCTGAAGGCGCTGGACCAAGGCGAGCGCGTCGTCTATATCGGCTCGTTTACAAAGACGATGTTCGCGTCCCTGCGCCTTGGCTACGCGGTGCTGCCGCGCAGCCTGGTCGGCCCGGCCGCGGCGGCCAAAGCGCTGTACGAGCCGGTGCCGCCGGCCTGGCTCGAGCAGCGGGCGCTGGCCCGCTTCATGCGCCGGGGCGATTATGAGCGGCACCTGCGCCGGATGCGCCGGATCTACAGCGCGAAGCATGAGCTTTTCCGGCAGGCGCTGGCTAGGGAACTTCCCGGGCTGTTTTCGCTCAAGCCGGCCGATGCCGGGCTGCTCGTGTACGCGAATTGGCTGCGCTCGCCCCGCGAGTACGAGGCTTTCCGCGAGGCGGCCCGACGCCGCGGCGTGCTGTTTCGGGAAGGAGCCGTTTACCGGCTCAGCCCGGGGCCGCCCGCGGCCTGTTTCAGCTTTTCCCATCTGGAGGATGATCAGTTGCTGGAAGGGGTATACCGGCTAGCGCTTGCGTGGAAGGATATTTCAGAAAAGCAGATTTAGGAGTATAATCGAAATAATACTCGCAGTTAGTAGACAAGTTATCGACATACTCTATATGTTCTGAAGGAGGCTAGGAGATGCTTCATATATCGCCATCCTCGTTCATTTTGAAGCCGGCCTTTGCCAAAATCGTCTGCGAACCGGGATGGAAATGGCATAAACGGGAAAAGCCGCTGCAAAATTACGATTTATTTTATGTATGGAGCGGCGAGGGGACGGTTGTCTTGAACGATCAGCCCATTCCGGTCGGGCCGGGAAGCTGCTTTCTGTTCCGTAAGGGAGACCATACGAGCGCCACGCACAATCCGCAGCGTCCGTTGGTGCTGACTTACATTCATTTTGACGTGGCCGAGCCCGTCACCGAGGTACCGGGTCCTTACCGGAAGCTCGAGGAGACGCTGGATTTCGAGTACATGCTGTCCCGCTACGTCCGCCTGTTTTTAGTCAAGCCCTACGGGGGCGAAGAAGAGGCGCGCCTGATTTTAAAACAACTGCTCATTTATTTGCTCCGCGAGGAACGGGAGCTTCCCCGGGAGAAAAAGGTGAGCAACCAGCTGAACGAAGTGATCCAGGAGGTGGCGAATTATTGCCTGCAGCATCCGGGCCTGCCGCATAAAGTGGAGGATTTGGCCGCCCGGGCGGGGCTGTCGCCGCGTTATTTCTCGATCAAGTTCAAGGAAATTATCGGGATGTCCGTGCAAACATATATAATCAAAACCCGGATCGACCGGGCCCAGCATTTGCTGCTGCACGCCGGCATGAATGTCACCGAAGTGGCCGACGCGCTCGGCTACAGGGATATCTTTTTCTTCAGCCGCCAGTTCAAGCAGTATACGGGTAAAAGTCCTTCCGAAATCCGTTGACATACAGAGTATCACGTACTTGCTCTCTTTTTTTCTGACTTGCTGTTTCATTTTCATTCCGGATGGGTAATAACCTTTTATTGCCGGAGTCCGGGAGGAGGTGTACAGCATGGGAAAAAGACGGCGGATGCGCAGCCGGGAATGTCCGGTACCGGGAAGCAGCATTTTTCGCTACCGTTCTCGGCGGTTGAGACGAATCGGCCGGGAGGTGGAGGCCTGGTTTTAAGATGGTTCCGTTGATTTGTATGTCTTTTCCGATATGGAATCCAAACGCCGGGAGTGGGAATGACCCTATTCGGGCGTTCATATAGCATGAGAGTGCCAAGACGGTTGAAACCGGGGCTCAAGCCTCCGGATTTGGCCGTCTTTTTGCATATCGCCTTATAAGTTCCCCCGACTTTGGTCCAGAAGTGATCTGGTCCGGGGACTATGTTCGATTTTTTTCCAATAGGTTATGATAGGGGCGCAATTGATTTTATACATAATTAGTTGACTACCATTAACCGGGTACCAATATAGGAGGATGTAATTATGAAGTTAAAGTCCAGGCCGGCGGCACTCGCTGCCGCGGTAGTTGCGGTGGCGTTGCTTGCAGGCTGTTCATGGGTAGGGGAAAAGGAGAAAGATACGGCGGGAACGGCGGCGGATACGCTTGAGCAGAACATAGAACAAAACATCGAACAATTCGTTGAAAAGACGGTGAAAGAGGCGGAAGAGGCAGCGGAAAAGGCGTGGGATAACAGCGAGGTTAAGCTTACAAAAGCGGACCCGGCATCTTTAGAGATATCGGCTTCCTTACCCGTAGAAGCGGCGTCGGAATTGAAGGTCGAGAATCCGGTCGGGAAAATCAAGGTTGAGCCGGCGGCCGGAAGCGACCTTTCGGTAAAAGTGAAAATCTGGAGCCCGAACAAAAAGAAATACGGGGAGAGACTGCAGGCTATTTTTGAACAGGCGCAAATCTCCATTACCCCAAGCGGAGAAGAACTGTACGTGTCTACGCATGCCAAGGACGATCCCGATCTTAATCTGTGGGAATGGGCACAGGATCAGTACGGATTTTCGGATTTTAGCCTCGAATATACCATCGGAGTTCCTGCGGAAATCCACGCTTTTCATATTACCAGTCGTGTAGGGGATGTTGTCCTTAACGGGCTAAAGGGTACCTACCGGGTTCGAAGCGATGTCGGGGCGATCGAGCTCAGGAATGCGAGCATTGAAGGGGAGTCGGAAATCAGTACTTCCACGGGGAGTGTGGAGCTGGAAATCGCGGACATCGAGAGTACGGGAAGCCTTCAGGTCCGGGCGGATACCGGGAGTATTGAAGCGGAGCTGGACGATTCGCTGAATTGCGATCTGGAGACGAAGGTCGAGCTGGGTTCGATCAGCGGAGCGCCGAAGGGCAAAAGCCAAATTGGCGACGGAGGCCCGCTCGTGTCCTTGTCCGCCTCCTTGGGATCCATCGAGATAAAATAAAAGCCTTGGGCGAAGCCTATTTCGGCGCCGAACAAAAACGGCCGAGCGGCTCGCCCATTTTGATTTTTTGCCCTGGGGCCCGTTCCGGCGAAGGCTGAAACGTCCCGGTCTGGGTCAACAGAACGACGGTGGAGCCGAATTCGAAATAGGCGAGATCATCGCCTTGGCTCCAGCTTGAAGCTTGCGCATCGGTATAACGGATGCTGCTTACATTCATCGCGCCTACTTTCACTAGGGCTATTTCGCCGTGGCTGTGCGACAGATAAGTAATCAACCGCTCGTTGCGGCCAAGCACGTTTTTCATCCGTCTCATGCCGAAATCATTGACCGGATACGTTCGGCCCTTGATATGCTCGCTCTCCAGCTTCGTGCCGGTGACCGGAGCATGGATCCGGTGGTAGTCGCTCGGACTAAGGTAGAGCACAAAGGCGTACCCGTGCTCATAGGCTTGGGCGCGCGGCGAGCGGTTTAGCAAATCTTCCAGCGTGTAATCCTGGCCTTTGACGTTCAGGATCGTACCGGATTCGATCTTCCCCATAAAGGTAATCAGCGCGTCGACCGGGCTCGTCAGCCCGTCCAGCTCATGATGGATGGGGCGAGCCCCGGTTTTTAGTTTGCGCGTAAAAAACTGGTTTAGTGTTCTGTACTCACGCAATTCCATCTCCGCTTCATGCAGCGGGATGCCGTACGATTTGGCGAACCAAGGTATCGCATACCGGCTCAGTTGAGAATGGGAGAAACGCCCGATGATCCCGGAGATCCATTTGCGGGAAGTCAGCTCCGTCATCCATTTCATCCAGTTCGCGGCCAAGTTGCATCCTCCTAACACCCATTTCCCTGTTCGGCGGGATCATGATTCCGTTTCCACTTCCGCTTATATTGACACAGAAAAGGGTTGAAATCAACCTGAAAGTGATGGTTTCCGTATCATGTTCCGAGCTTTCGGAAGAATGAGAAGGGTTTTTGGCATTTACTGATCCATTGGATATGGTATATAATGGAACAGGTGAAGCACACTTTTATGATCGCGCTGCGATGGATGAAGGTGTGTTTTTTGCGTGCTTGAATTTCCTGATTTTATCAAATTATATAAGTAAAAGGAGGTTAAAGTGCCGTGGTTCACGAAGTTAGTATTGTTAATTAGTGGAAAAGAGTACGAGGAAATGATGCCGGATAAGAAAATTTTGGAGTAAAGAGGGGATTGTATGATTCGGAAAACGGCAATTTGTACGGTCGCTATGGTATTGGCGATCTCGCTGGCATTACATACAAGAGGGGTTCCCGCGTTTGGGGCGTCCGCTACGTTTACGGATATTAACGGGCATTGGGCGGAAGCGGCCATTAACGCCGCAGTTGAAAAAGGCTATGTTGACGGCTATATCGACGGAACTTTTCTTCCAAACCATCAGGTAACTCGAGCAGAGTTTCTGAAAATGCTCGTTTCGGCCCTGGATATCACCGTCAGCTCCACGGAAGGCGGTTCATGGTACGCTCCGTTTCTTGAAGCAGCCGAGTCGTCAGGCATTTATGCGAATGGCGACTTTGGGGATACGGACTGGACTAAGCCCATGACCCGCGAAGAAATGTCCATCGTCGCGGTGAGAGCTCTTGGGATAAGGGACGTTGAAGAACAGCAATGGATGTATCTTGCAACGAAAAACGGGATTATTTCCGGTACGGGCACCGGGCAACTCTCCCCGGACGGGGTCACAACTCGCGCCCAGGCGATTACGGTAATTGAGCGCATTCTCTCTGTGAAAAACGGCGGGCAACTGCCGGTAGATAAGTACGCCGTTGCCGCGGCCGAAGTCTACTGGCACAAGACGAATATCTTTACCGTTGCGGAAGAAATTTTTAATGGGCCGGATAATAACAAAAATAGAGGCATCAATTCGTGGAAACTTTCCAAGTTAACTGTTTCTTCACCTGACGGGTCTGTTGTAGGGGTTGTAGATGAGCTAATTGCAATCGATTGGAATGACCCTAATGATCCAAACCGGAAGCTATTACCTAATAAGGATAACCTCTTTAGAATTTCGAATGGAAAAGAAGTGGCTTTTACTGATGACTTGCAGGCCTACGTGATATTACTCAATTCACATTATATAGTTAATGAGAAGCCAATATTATATCCGGGTAATGTTCTTAGTTTGTCGATTGGCCCTTATAACGGATACTCTACTGAGAATCAGTTAATTAATTCGCAACCTATAGTATCCAAGGATGATAATAATGTAATCAATGCATTAGTGATTCCGAAAACGGGATTTAGTACATCTGGATATATAACCGTACATGTTGAAACAATTTCTGCTGGTGCTCCAGTTTATAAAAGTATTCTTTCAGACTCAGTATTAAACAAGTAGGGAAGTGGGGGAGGTGAATAAGCTTAAAGCAGTATCCATCATAATTATCGTAAGCATTTTCCTTCAATATTCATTTCCTACTAGATTTATAGCTCCTTTTGTTATGGCTGATGGAGAAGACACAACAACTCAAGACATTCCTTATGAGGTGAATTCTGATTCTGACGATTATGTTTATGGTGGTTATATTTTTTCGGATAAGCCTCAACTTGATACAAATCAGGTAACTATAACAGCACCAATCGGTAAAGTCATAGTTAAATTGGAATGGGTTGATAAGACCACCGGAGAACCAATAAGGTCTATAACAGGATTTACTTCTGGTGTGGCTACATGGACCGGGAAAGACACTCTCTCAGGGACTAGATTAAAGGTGACATCTAAAAGAAATACTAACTATGGGGGAGTCTATTACTGGACTAGAGGATCTATTTACAACGCAGATAATTGGTATGGTAAACATTGGAGGGCCGGAGGGGAAAATGTCTCGATCTATGATAGTAGAGGTTGGGACGATAATGTCCCTACTGAATCTAGCAATCCTGATACTGGCCAAAGTTATGAGGGTAATGCACTTCCAAGATATCCTGGAGCTAGGGATACTCAGTTAAAGGCTGTTATTCCTCAAACATCTGGATTTTTTGTAAATGATCTATCAAGTCCACTGGATGGACAATGGATCCAAAATGGGGGAATCTCAAAAACTGATGTAACGGCTTCTAGAGTAGACCCTGATGTCAACACTAGAATTCCAGATGTTCATGGAATAGGTGGCTACACAGACCCCAGTACCATTGGCGGCCAAGTCTATCAGGTAGATGATATCTCCAGCATCACCATCAATTTCACGCAAACTTTCAATAATGACACCAACCGCATTTATTTTGAAGCCGCGGGTGCGAAGCAGGTGTGGTATTTTTCCAAGTTTTTTGTGGATTTTGATTCTTACACTTATATCTATAAAGACAAGCTGCTTCGGGCTACGTTCTCTACCGGTGTTGGCGAGCCCGAGGAGCCGGGCGGCGGCGATCCCGGAGGCGGAAGCGGGTCGTGCTCTATAAAAGTTAGCTCTCCAAGCCAAACAAGCGTCTCTGCGCATGCGGCAATGGACCCCTTGGCGACGGGGGTAATTCAGGCGGACGAGCGGGACAATGAACAATTTGACGTATTGGACGGGATTCCGACCTCGGAATCTCTGTATGTAAACGTGTTTGGCCTAAATTATTTGTATCAACACGAATGGGGGAACATGACCGGTGAAGTGACTTATACCGTGCCTGTGACAAAGGAATATATTTTGAAATGGACCGTACCAGGGAGGCCAAGCACCGGTCCGGACGATCCCGGAACTCCGGATGAGCCCAAGGAGAAAAGAAAAACGGTCAGGGAGAACATCGAAGTTACGAGAAGCTACTCCTATTGGCAGATCAACAATCTTGAAGCTTACAAAGTCACCAAAACCGAGGTTTCCAACTATGCGTTGCCCGGGGAACAGGTAACCATTACCCCATCCGGATATACGCCGCCCACTTTAACCTCCGACAATAGCACGAATGTAAATGACCATGTAGAGCCGGCGCGTTGCGAGGCATTGGACTTGGGGAGTGAGACCGTTTCCGGCGGTTCATCAGAACCTTCCCTCCCCAACTACAGGAGTGAGTTTGAATCTGAAGCCGAGTCAAGCGTTGGCGAGAACCGGGTTAAAAACGATTATGTGGTCTTCAACGGCGAAACGATTATGAGTAACGGTTGGGTAAATGAAACCACGCCTCTCCCTCGTACTATCCCTTCGCCCGCGACGATGGGCCGCAATGTCTTATATGGGCACGATTACAAGATCAGCAGCACCAAAGTGAATAAGAAGGATACTGCGACCACCGGCAAGATCTATTACTCGCTAATCCCCGGAAACATTAACGGCGGAAGCGACAAGAACTTTAATGTGAACGGGTTGAATACCGTTACTGTCCATACCCCGACGGTGATCTATGCGGATGCTTCCGACGATCGAGAGCATAATCAAAAAACCGAGCCTGATTATAACCGACGGGCATTGATCCTTGACAGGTCCTTTCAGATTTTCATGCCAACGTCCGGCCAGCATCGCAATATTTTAGGTTACGGGGATCGGGACTATGCCAAATATATTAAAGAAAAACAGGTTCGCTTTCCATTCGATGTGTACACCGAAGACAAGGAAACCTATTATTTTGCGAATACCTGGATAACGATCCCGGTGCATGAAGAAGAAACGACGTTTTACTTGCCTGTGTGGGTGGATGAAGGATACTATGATGTGGAGTTTCGGACATTTGCGGAAAATGCGCCTTCCGGCGCTACGAATCAAACTCATGCGAACACGAATCTTTCTCATCATATCGCCTATGACACCGTTCCGGTCGATGTCATCGGACGGGTATACGATTTTCGGGTGACGGATATCGCCGATTACAACTGGGAGACGGTTTTCCGCACTGTGACCGGGTCGGCGGAACCTACCGGAGCGTCCTACTGGACGGGACTAAACGGCATCGACGGCAGGCCTCGGGGGAATTCGCCCTTATTTACGCTGCCGATCCGTCCCGGGAGCCATCCCTTGTACAAAAACGCCGTGCTCAAGACCGGCTACCATTTCAAGTTCGACCTGAAGACCAAAGGCAATATGTTCGGGCCGGGGGACTCGATCCGGATCACGCCGTCGTTTTATTTTGTAAGCGCCAAGGACGGTTCGCGGACAAAAGTCGATTTATACTACCAGGCGGGGAACCGCAGCTATGTCAAAATCGGCTCCTCGCGGGACGAGGTAAAGCGTTATGTCATCTTGAACGACCGGCTGCGGAACGTTCCTTTGGAGGAACTGACCGATACCGCGCTGTATAAATACGATCACGATTACACTTTCGATCAGGTGGCGGGGATCGGACGGACTCAGTTCGTCCGGACTTATGTACAAAAAATGACCCGGCAAAAAACGCCGGTGGGCAGCTTAAGCCTGATGGAGTTAAACGCGCGCATCCGTACCCTAATCGGTCCGAAGTACGATATTCCTAGCGGGGTTAACACTGCAAGGGCCAACGCTGCGGTACAAAAATGGTACGGGGAGTACAGCCTTCCCGCCGATTTGTACGCGGTGAAGGCGGGCAGCAATGTGGCCGAATACGGCCGCACGCATAACGGGTTGTCCGACAAATCGGATATATTTTTGAAGGATGGATTTATCGTCGTCAATTTCAACATTGAAACGATTCGTAACGGAAATACGGGTAGTCCTTATTTGCAGTACATTGAAGCGCCGCTCGTAAACCAGTGGGTTGACATGGAGGGATATGCCCGTCAGGTCACGGATCCGTATGGCCGGAAATTGTCCTTGATGGACGGGGATGTCGTATTTTATGAAGCGGACCGTTCCAGCCGGGACGATTTCCGACCGATGGTGACTCACTAAACGATTATCTTTTTTCTAATTTATACTTGCCTATTTGGTAAGAACTAGGTATATTTAATTCAATCGCATATGGGGATACGGGGGCTTGAGCGAATCAGGCTGAGATGGCAGCATACTCCGCTGCGGACCGTGAATCTGAACTGGATAATGCCAGCGTAGAGAATCTTTCGTCCGGAATTTGCCTGATTTTTTCATGCATGCTTCCCGTGGACCTAGTAACCGGCTGACCTTGTTCAGCCGGTTTTTTGTTGCGTCCCCAAAATAGTTGTCAAAAGGAGAGAGGCGTTATGGAGCAATCTACCAATCAACCGAAGCAAGCAAAAGGATTAAATGATCGAAGAAGAGGGCTGAAACTAAGCGATTTGCTGGTAACCGTGCTGGTATCCATCGTGCTCGGCGTAATTTATCATTTCTGGAGTTCCGTCTATAATCTGTTCTCCCCGCTCTTTCCCCAAGCGGATGAACTCGTCTACGGGATGTGGTTCATTGCCCCGACGCTCGTGTTTCTGCTGATCCGCAAACCGGGGGTCGCCCTCATTGCCGAGGTGGCGGCGGCCCATGTGGAAATTTTGTTCGGGAGCGAGTGGGGGATCCAGCTCGTGCTATACAGCGTATTGCAAGGATTGGGCGCGGAACTGGTATTCGCTTTGTTCCGTTATCGCAAATTTTCCGGTTCGGTGGCCGCTTTGGCGGGAATCGGAGCCGCGGCCGGCTCCTTGATCCCGGATATTTATTACGGCTATGTGGCCGACTACGAATCCTGGCTGCTCATCGCGAAATACGTCATGCGCGCCGTCAGCTCCGCGCTCATTGCCGGCTATTTGGCCGCCGCGCTGGCGAAAGCGGTGGAAGCGACCGGGGTTACCCATTTGCTCCGTCCCGTCGCCGCCAAAGATTATGCGGCGCTGGACGATTGACCGATGGAAAGCTCAATTTATACCGGCGAAGCCGCGGCCGCGGTTCAAAATTTGCGGCTCAAATTTCCGGGCGAGTGCGATTTTATCTTCAAGGATTTTTCTTTTTCGGTAGAACGCGGGGAAAAGCTGTTATTGCTCGGGCCGAGCGGGTGCGGCAAATCGACGCTGCTGCAGGTACTGGCCGGCGTTATCCCTGGGGTTGTCGAGGTGCCGATGAAATGCTCGGGACAAATCATCCCCCCCTCCCGGGGCATTCTGTTTCAGGATCCGGATACCCAGTTTTGCATGCCTTATGTGGATGAGGAACTGGCTTTTGTCCTGGAAAACCGGAATGTTCCGCGGGAAGAGATGCTCCCCCGGATGCGTGAGGCACTCCGGCAGGTCGGCCTCGATTTTAATGAAATCCATGTTCTGATTGACTCCTTGTCCCAAGGGATGAAGCAGCGGCTGGCTTTGGCCTCCATTTTACTGTTGGACCCGGACGTTCTGCTGCTTGACGAGCCGTCCGCCCTGCTCGATCCGGAGGGACGGCGGCAAATATGGCAAGCGGTACGGCAGATCGCCGGTCAACGGACGCTAATCATCGTGGAGCACCGGATTGAAGAGCTGCTGGAATTGGGATTGGTCGACAGAGTTGCCCTGATCGGTCCGTCCGGACAACTGTTGGGCCAAGGAGCGCCCGCGGAGCTGTTTTCCCGTTGTCGCAAGGAGATTGAAGCTTACGGGATCTGGCATCCCGGGGTGTGGGAGGGACGGAATCGCCCGGAAATGACGGGAAGACGGACGGACGCCGCTCCGCTGATCGAACTGTCCGAATTTCAGGGCTTCCGACAAGGAAAGGAAGTGATCCGCGCGGAGCGGGCCGCGTTGTTTCCCGGGGATTTCGTCGCGGTCACCGGCCCGAACGGGGCGGGCAAAAGCTCGCTGCTGCTGAGCCTGATCGGGCTGCTGCCGTCCAAAGGGGAGTACACCTTGTGCGGACAAAGGATATCCGGAAGCGGCTCCCGAAAACGACGGGTGAGATTCGCGGCGGACCGCATCGGCTTCGTCTTTCAAAACCCCGAATTTCAGTTTGTGGAAAACGAGGTGATCAAAGAGATCGCTTTTTCTATGATCGAAGCCGGCGTACCGGCGGATGAGGCCTGCCGGCGGGCGGAAAAGGCGCTATACGAGTTTGGATTGGCTGGACTGGGGCAACGCCATCCCTATCAATTATCGCTTGGACAAAAGCGCAGGCTAAGCGTTGCGGGGGCGGCGGTAATGGATAAGCCCGTGCTGCTGCTTGACGAGCCGACATTCGGGCAGGATGCGGTAAACACCTTTGCGATTCTCCGCTTCTGCCAGGAACTGAGGCGCAAAGGAATCGCGATCATCATGGTGACGCATGAAGAGAAGATCGCCGAGACGGCGGCGACCCGTAGATGGGAAGTCCGCAATGGGGTATTGACCGATTACGGGACCGGTGAATACCATGCCGAACCATTAACCGGAGCGGTGATTCCCGAGGGCCGGCAAGAGGATGCGGAGCGGGTGACGGTATGAACTCCGTGTTAGCGCCTTCCGCCCGGACCTGGATGCACCGCGCCAATCCGGTGTGCAAACTGGTTTATGTCGTCCTGCTCTTTTTCGTCGGCTTATTTACGCACCGGATCGATTTTATGTTTTATCAGGCGGCGCTATTCACGCTGCTGTTGTTTTGGCTAAGCGGATACGCTTTATGGAAGGTGCTGTTGATCGTACTGTCTTTCGGACTGCTGTTTGTCTCTTCCTCGTCCACGATGATCCTGTTCGGCAAAGGGGATACGACCTGGTGGGAATGGGGCCTGATTTCGATTTCGGAAGAAAGCTTCTACCGCGGGCTGCATATCGGTTTCAAATCCGTTGCGTTTGCGGCGGAAGGCTTGCTGTTCGTCATGACGACCTCATCCGTCGCCCTGTTCTACGCGCTGATGCAGAAAGCCAAGCTTCCGCCCAAATTCGCGTACAGCTTTATGGCCTCCATTCGGCTGCTCCCGATGGTCTGGGAGGAGTATCAGATCCGCCGGAATGCGCTTAGTATCAGGGGAATGCGAAGGTTGAAAGGCCCGTTCGGATGGCTCTCGGCGATCAGGCTGTATGCCGTACCGCTGCTTTCGCAAAGCATCCGCCGCGCTCACCGGATAGCGGTTGCGATGGAAGCGAAGGCCTTTGATCTGAAAGGGAGGCGGACCTATTATTATCCATCGGTTTTTTCCCGGTTCGACGTTCTGATCGCTTTAATTATCATCGCTGCGGTGGCTTTGGCCGCGGTATTAAGCAGCCGCTTTCCGCTATTCGATATTTCGGATATTAGGTACCTTGCCAACTCTTAAGCTATATTTCCTTATCATCGTCATAAATAAAGCTGCCCTCTTTCTTTTCGGAAAGGGCAGCTTTTGTTCATTTTATAAGCTTAGGTGTTTGGGAGTAAACAAGTAAGCGGAGGCGGGATGATCGATTAAATGGCGGGCGAAGGCCATCGGCTGCTGGTAGGTATCCTTCCAGGTTTTTTCCATGCCTGCTTTCCGGAATCCATAACGCTGATCCCGCCCGTTGCATTCTATAAAGTAGGGATGACCGTTTGGCGTCAAACCGATATCCATGCCAAGGTCCCCCAGAAGCGGCAGATGGCATGACAGCCGTCTGGCAATGGTCAACGCCAGCCCTTTTACTTGGGAGATGACGGCGGGAACGAGCGCCGGGGGAAGTGCTTCGACCAGCAATTGGGGAGCGGGGTATGCGTCTGCTCCCTTGGCAAGATTAGAAATAAAGCTCCCCGGCGGAGCCGCCTTCGTAAACATTCCGGTAACCCCCCATATTCCGCCGGCCCCGCGTTGGACGGTCACGCGCAGATCAATGGGGCGCCCCTTGTATTCCGCCAGCGGAATACGCTCTTGGACCAGATACGGAACTTGCTTTAACAGGCGATAGAGCCAATTGGGCAGCTGAGAGCCCCGCAGTTTTATGGTATCGGGTTTCTTTTGGCCTTTAGCGGGGGATAACAGGAGTTCCCATTGGGTTTTGGTTTTTCTCAGCCTCATGACCCCGTGCCCGATCGAGCCGCGAATCGGTTTGAGGATCAGGTCGGAATGGCGGACCATCATGCGCTTTATGGACGAGGGGGTTGCAGCGTGCGTCTCGGGCAAGAAGCCGCGGAGGTACGGGTCGTTCCATAGCAGCCCATGAATCGCGTCTTTTCCGTAACGGTTGCTCACATTAAATATGCACGTGCCTTGCGATTGAAGCGCCTGGATTTTTCGGCGGGCGGCCGGCTCGCTGTATAATGCACGGTTATGGATTACAGGCGGGATCGGAATGACGGTCTTGACGTAGTCCCGCCCGTTAAATACATACGCAATGGTCTTATTTTGCTTCAAATCGATATCCCCGAGGCGAAGAAAGCAGGGGATCAATCCGTATCTCCGTGCGGCCTCCTCATAGTTGGCCAGCGACTCCTGACCGGTCTTGCTCCGGGGGATTCCCCTGTACATGCTGGAATTAAGCAAAATACCGACATGGTCCTGCCCCATAGGCGTCTTCCTCCTTCGATACGGCTTCCCTATCACTTTATGTTGTCCGGGGCGGAAAGCGTGGACGACTGTTCTGCGTCAGTAGCCTGTTTTATGGAAAATGCGGAGGGATTGCGGCCGGCTCCGGGCATCCGTCACCATTGTCGTGAACATTCCGTATATTTATAAAAGCAAATGGTGCGTTAGGAAACTCCGGGATCATAAAGGAGGAACCAAGCTTATGGAAGTCCCCAAGGTGGCGGTTGTTACCCCGGGTTCGTTCGTTATTCCTTCCGGGCGAAGCAGCTCGGTGGAACGGGTGGTGGAGAAAATGTCCCCGCTGGCCGCCAAGCAGTTGGATATTCGCATATACGGGCTTGCGGACATCCGCCTGCCCGCGGTCGGGTCGGTGGGCGGCATTCCTTGTTACCGCTTGCCCGGGGGGAAGCGGTATGTTCCCTCGATTTTGCGCCATCTTAGGGCATGGCGGCCGGATACGGTGGATGTCCATAACCGCCCGCTGCTCGCCTACCGCCTCAAAGCCCGGCTGCCTTTCGCCCGGGTCTTTCTTACCCTGCACTCCACCACATTTATCGCCTGTACGCCCCGCATGTCGGAAGCCCGGCTGTTTCGTATGCTCGATTCGGTGGACGGTTTGATCGTCAACAGCCTGTTTTTAAAGGAGGAGCTGCTCCGGAGATTTCCGGACTTGAAAACGAAAATAACAGTGAATCCGCTCGGGGTCAGCCTGGACGATTTCGTGCCGAGATGGACTCCGTACGGCGAGTCGCTGCGGCAGGCAAGGCTTAAGGATTTAGGGTGGGAGGACAGGAAGATCGTCCTGTTCATCGGCCGTCTTCTTCCTTCGAAGGGGGTGCACCATCTGCTAAGGGCGTGGGAAAAGATCATGCAGCGGGAACCCGCTGCGATGCTGCTTATTGTCGGGAGCGCCTTCTATGGAAACGACCGGGAGACACGTTACGCGAAAAGCCTGAAGAAAATGGCGAAGCCTTTCGGGGCACGGGTCGTATTTCTCCCGTTTGTTCCGTATCCCAAAGTGGCGGATTGGTATAACCTGGCCGATGTAGTTGTCGTTCCGTCCGGTGACGAGGAAGCGTTCGGGCTGGTCAATGTGGAGGCGATGGCCTCCGCCGTTCCCGTGATCGCCACAAAAGCGGGAGGGATCCCCGAGATCGTGAAGCACGGGGACTCGGGTTTTCTTTTGTCGGAAGACGAGCTTGGCCGGAATTTGGCGGCTCGGGTGCTGTATCTGCTGGAGCATGAAGAAGAGCGAAAAAGGATGGGGCAGGCCGGATTCGATATGGCCCGCGGCAAATTTCGCTGGCAGCATACCGCGGATAGATGGGTCAGCCTGATCAAAGAGGGCTGAGCCGACTGTAAAGCTATGAATTTCACAAAGTTTCGTATAGCGCGGAGCGTTGGCTGCCGCGCTATTTATTATGTCCGCGGAAGGAAACGGGGCTGTACGTTTGCCGTTGCAACCCCCCCAAAAGCGACATACACTGAGGTAGATGCTCAGTATATTCAGGAAACTTGGGAGGTGGCAGGCTTGATTCCTAAGAGCAAACCCGGCACCCGTTTCAATAGAAAGCGAACCGCTCCCAAAAAGGCGGTGAAGCGGATCAATAACCACCCGAGTCCTTTGGTTTCCATCATTATTCCAGCTATGAATGAAAGAATTTCGCTTCCGGCCGTGCTGCGCGAAGCCGGCCGGGTGCATCCGCGCAGCGAGACGATTGTGGTGGCGAACGGTTCGGCCGACGGTACGCCGAAGATCGCCGCCAGGCTGGGAGCGCGGGTGCTTTACGCCGCGGAGCCGCTTGGACATGATGTGGGCCGGCGCCTTGGGGCGCAAGCCGCGAAAGGCACAGTCCTGCTGTTTATCGATGCGGATATGGTTATCCCGGCCAAAGAGCTGAGACCTTTTGTGGAGGCGGTATGCAGCGGCGTCGATGTGGCGCTGAACGGCTACACCGGACCGGTAGGCAAGCAGGAAGCCCATCCGGTCGTCCTCGCCAAGCATGTGCTGAATGCCTGGCTGTCCCGTCCCGATCTGCAAGGAGCTTCGTTGACGGCGGTTCCGCATGCGCTCAGCCGCCGGGTGCTGGAGAATATCGGCCCCGGCGCCTTGGAAATTCCCCCGCTGGCGCAAACGATGGCGATAGTCCGGGGATGGAATATCCAGGCGGTTCATACGGTTCCCGTCGGCAAGATCAATCCGCCGCGGCGGAAAAAAGGCCGCAGCGATCCGCTGGCATCGCTCGTTGTCGGAGATCATTTGGAAGCCACTCAGTGGCTGATCGCGCAGCGGGGGGACCGCGGTGGCTACGAAGATCTGGGACGATTGCGCGATAAGGTAAGGTGATGAAATGAACCGCTTGAAATCACGGCGGCCGCAGGCGAGCATTCGCAGCCGCCGATACAAACGGGGGCGATTAATGGGCCGGAACCGGGTTATTTCCCATTCCCGGTTACTCCCGAAACGGGCCCCCGTAAACGAAGTTCAACCCCAAAACGTCGAACAGCCGAAGGATACTGGCGAATATGAGGCGGCAAAGGCGGGAAGCCACGCGGCCGCCGGCCTTCAAGCGCCGGAGCGCTCGCGAAGCCATATGCAGGAAACGTATCTCGTCTGGTTTCCGCCCGAATCGGCGCGGCAAGTCTCCGTCCCGGATGTGCTTGGCCGCTCGTACGCCTATAGCAGGGGCTACAACTCCGGTGCACTTCCTATAATCAATTTTATTCCGCTTCCGCTGAGTGGTGCCGCATCGGCCGTCGTTTCGGCGAGCAATGAGGAGCGGACCCTGCCGCAGGTTCTGTCCGAGCTGCTCAGGCTCCCCTTCCGGGAAATCATCGTGGTGCTGAATGGCTGCAGCGATCAAAGCTTTGACAAGGTTCCGAAGGACCGGCGGATCGTCAAGCTGAACTTTCCCGACAGGCTTGGCCATGATGTCGGCCGCGCGCTCGGAGCGAATGTCGCTACGGGGGACATCCTTCTTTTTACGGACGGAGATATACCGCTGCCGGCCGAAGAACTGGCCCCGTTTCTTCTCTCGGTCGATCACGGAGCCGATATGGTGCTGAACGACATCTCCCCGTTCCTCCCTCCGTTCTCCCGCCAGGACGAGGTGACGCGCTGCAAATCCTTTCTAAACCTGTCGTTAGGCCGGCCGGACTTGAAGGCCAGCTCTTTAACGGCGGTGCCGCATGCTTTGTCGAGGAAGGCGCTGACTGTGACCGGTATCCCGGCGTTAGCGGTTCCGCCGAAGGCTCAAGCGATCGCCTTGGCGCACGGCTTGAATGTATGCGCCCCCTATTCCGTTAATGTTCTGCGCGGGAATCGGATCCGCAGCGGAAATACCGGAACGGGAAACGCCGTAGCCAGACTTATTATCGGCGATCATATCGAAGCATTGGGTGAAGTGATGAAAACGGAGGGCCCGCGGCTCAAAACCACCAGACTGTCCCGGAGCGAGCTTGCGAAAGCGAGGAATGCCCCTTGAGCAATTTCGGTCTCACCAGCATCATCATTCCCACACATAACGGCCTCCATCTGCTGGCTTCCTGTGTTGAGGCGATCCGCCTCCATACGGATGTTCCTTACGAGATTATTGTCGTGGATAACGGCTCTACGGACGGAACGGATTCCTACTGCATCCGCGAGAAGCTGATTCTCGTCGCCCTGCCAGAAAACAGAGGATTTCCGGAAGCGTGCAACCGGGGGCTTGCGGTGGCGTCGGGCGATCAGGCGCTGCTGCTCAATAACGATGTGCAGGTGACGCCGCGCTGGCTTTCCAATTTGCTGATCGCGCTTTGGAGCGAAGCCGGGGTAGGAATGGTCGGTCCGGTTACCAATTATGCCAGCGGCGGGCAGCAAATCAATCTTCTTTACCGGGACGACGAAGATTTCGTATCGATCGCGGAGCGATTCAACCGTTCCAATCCGGTAAAATGGCAGGAAACCGAGCGCCTGATCGGTATGTGCCTGTTAATCAAAAGGGAAGTCATGACCCGGGTCGGTGTTCTGGACGAACGGTTCTCACCGGGTCATTTCGAAGATGACGATTACTGCTATAGAGCGCGCCGGGAGGGATACAAGCTGCTGATTTGCGGGGATACCCTGGTATATCATGCGGGAAGCGTCAGCTTCAAAGCCCGGCATCCGCAGGGGTGGAACGATCTGATCGATCGCAACCGAAACATTTTTATCGCCAAATGGGGTGTAGACCCATGGAAGTTAATATAGTCGCTCTATTACTTGGGGAGGGGAGCTTATGAAAGGTGTGATTTTGGCGGGAGGCACCGGTACACGTCTATACCCGCTGACCCGGCTGATCAATAAACATTTGCTTCCGGTCGGGAGTCATCCGATGGTCTGTTATGGCATTGAACGGCTGCGTCAAGCCGGAATCACCGAAGTTCTCATGGTAATCGGGAAGCAATCGTCGGGATTGTATACCAATTTTCTCGGCAGCGGAGAAAATTTCGGCGTCAAGTTGACTTACCGGGTGCAGGAGTCGGCCGGCGGGATCGCCGAGGCGCTTGAGCTCGCTGACGGGTTCATCCATCCCGGCGAAAAGTTTGTCGTGCTGCTGGGGGACAATTTGTTCCTTGACGATCTGACTCCATACGCGGAGAAATTCAGGCTGCAGCCGGCCGGAACCGCAAGGGTACTGCTCAAGCCGGTAAAGGATCCGAGACGATACGGAGTGCCCGTGTTTCACTCTGATCGGCCCGAATTGATCGCTTATATCGAAGAAAAACCGAAATCGCCGAAATCGAATTATTCCGTTACAGGCATTTATATGTACGATAGCGAGGTGTTCGGACTGATTCAAGGCATTACCCGATCGGCGCGGGGGGAACTGGAGATTACCGATGTCAACAACTTGTATGCGGCAGACGGTAAGCTGGAGTACGACGTATTGCAATTGTGGTGGGGGGATGCCGGTACATTCGAATCGCTGCAGGAGGCCGCGATTCACATGAAAGGCGTACTTCCTTAAGCTGGGAGAGGGGAGATATGCGGTATGCCGGCCAGATGGAAAAGGGGAGGAAAACGAAGATTTTCCCGCCGGCCGGGACGAAAGTCCAATTCGGCCCTGGCAAAACGGCGTAGGCGGCTCCGGTCCGGGCGGAGACGAGAGAACCCCGGCGGCGCCGCACCTGCGGAGAATGAAATGGTGACGGAAACCGATGACGAAGCGGTTGCGGAAAGCAGAAGCGAAACGGAAACCGAAACCGGAAGCGAAGCGGAATCCGGCTTGCCGGGAGCCGCCGGTCTGCCGGACGCGTTTCAAATATCGGAGCTGGAGAAAGCGGCGATTTTCGAGGAGGGTTACCGTCAAGGCATATTTGAAGGCGGTGAAGCAAGGCTGGGAAGAATGATTCCCCGCTTTACGCTTCTTCCTTATTTGACGCTGGACGATGTGATCCGCGCCGGCCTGGGGGTTCTATCGGCTTCCCTGGTTCCTTTGATGACTCCGGCCGACGTGTACAAAACGATATCCAATGCGCTCGCGCAAAAGAAACCCTTTTCGCTGGTTCGGGTGGGGGACGGCGAATTGCTGACACTGGCCCATGACACGTTTCTTCCTTGGGATCAGGCTCTGCATAAAGGGCCGTTCCTGCCTTATGCCGGCGTCCAGTTGCCCAATCCGGCGGCCAGGGAAGCTTTGGCCGCTTCCCTGCGCATGGCCGATCTTGTAGGCGTTCCGGAATCGCGGCACCCGTCTTTTCAGGGATTGCTATTCCCTGTTTTAAGGCATTACGGAATGGAGATATCGAAGCTCCGCTTGACGACATCGACCATCAACTACGCGTTGAATGAAGCGGGCTTGCTCCATAAGCTGTTGAAGGAGAACCGGCTGCTTCTGATCGGTAATGCCGCGCCTAGTCTGGCCGGCTGGCTTGCCGGCGGAGGGTACACCGTCGCCGGGGTGATTTCTCCGGTCAACGGGATAGCCGATGTGGATTCCGTTATGGAGCGCGTAAGGGCGGTCGATTTTGATCTGGCCCTGGTTGCCGCCGGGGTCGCGGCAGTCATCATTTGCCCGCGGATCTCCTCGGAACTGGGGAAAGTAGCGTTTGATTTCGGCCATCTGGCCGATAAGCTTGTGACGGGAGAGGTCGCGCTGATTGGACACGGGGAGGTGTATACATGACAGAGGGGAACGCCGATTTTCGCAGAGGCTATGAAGCGGGCTATTCCAGAGGATTTACCGCCGGAAAAACAACCTTCGGAAACCGGTTTGAAGGGGTTAGCATCATCATTCCGACCTTTAACAAGAAGGAGATGCTCCGCGAATGCCTCGATAGTATCGAGGCTCATACCGAGCACCCCTATGAAGTGATCGTCGTCGACAACGGCTCGGAGGACGGAACGGCGGAAATGCTGCGCCAGCGAAGGGGGAATCTTCGTTTCACGGTTCACCCGCGAAATTTGGGATTTGCGCGGGCGGTGAACACCGGCCTGATGATGGCGAAGGGCAATTATCTCTTGCTTTTGAACAATGACGTATTAGTGACGGAGCGCTGGTTAAGCCAAATGCTTGCCTGCTTGAAGGAATGTCCCGGCGCCGCTGCCGTCGGGCCGGTGACCAATTACATCGGCGGCGAGCAGCAAATTCAGGTGCCGTACGCCGATATTCGGGGAATGCGGGAATTTGCGGCTGCCTATAACCGGAAGGATCCCTCCAAATGGTGGGATACCGATCGTTTGGTCGGATTCTGTCTGCTGTTCTCGCGCAAGACATTTGAAGAGACTGGTTATTTAGACGAAGGGTACGAAATCGGAAATTTTGAAGACGACGACTGGATGGTCCGGCTGCGTTTTCAGGGGAAGCGGCTGAAAATTGCCGGGGATACGTTCGTCCACCATTACGGAAGCGTTACGATGAAGGGGCTGGGCCCTCAGGGCTTTTTCGAGACTAACAGCCGGAATGAGAACTTTTTTACCGACAAATGGGGTTCGCCCCACGAAGCTCTTCAGCGGATGAAGTCGCAATTCCGGGCTTCCGCCGGATCGCGCAGGATGGCGGATTTTTTCCCGCCGGAGCGCTGGGTTCAAAACTGCAACGGCCGGGTGTATCGAATGGCCTACGGCATGAAGTATCCCGTCGCCTGGCAGCTTGTAACCGATGATATTAGAAATGAAGCCGTTCGCTTGTCGGTTGTCGATCTGGTGCAGTTTCCCACCGGACCGGAAATCACGGCCTCGCAGGAGCTGACCGCGATGAAACGCCGAAAGGACGACGTGGAAACAATATACCGGGATGCCGCGGGACAATTGTATTTGACCGATCGGGGCGAGCGCAGATATTTGATTTCAAAATATACTTGCCGGGCCTGGTGTTATTCGTATCCGGAGTATGAAAATGCGCTCGCCGAGCATGCGGAGCTCCCGGAGGGACTGCCGATCCTGCCGCCCGTCCGGATTCTTTCGGAAGATTTATGAACAGCCGTATCGTGAGGAACGGCATAGTTCCATGGTGCATATGCTGGAAACAGGATCATACCCGTGGCCGGCTGCCGCTCTTTGCGGGTTAATCCTAAATGAGCTTGGAGGAATCAGGATGGAGCAGAAAATTACAGAAATTATTGTTCATATGTCCCATTCCCATCAGCAAATGGCGCGGGTGATGGATGCCGAGCGGCAGGTCGCCGTCCGCATGGCCCAGATCGTTCATGCCATTCCGGATCAAGAGCCCGCGTTCGAGGGGACGTCCGGTCTGCTGGCAAATACGGGCCGCGTCAACAAAAGCGTGATTTCTTATCTAAATGCCATCGCTGACCTTCAGGAGGCTATGGCTGAGAACTTAGGGTATGTGGTGAAGGAAATGAGAGGCCTGGATGAAGAGTAGGCTAGGGACAGCGGGGAGATGGACATGAGCAGAGAACAGGCATATATGGAAATATTGGATGCTGCCGTGAAAATCCAGTGGAATGTCGCCTTGATTCTTGAGGCCAAGGCGGTGGAAGCGGAAAAGGGACGGAACTGGATCCTGAACCATATCCATGCGGAAAGCTTTGACGATCATGAAAAGCAGCTATCCGAGCCGCTGGATGTTCATGAACAACTGGTGGAGCTGGTAGAGGGGCTGACCAAGCTGCAAAACGGGCTGTGCAGCAATCTGAAAACCCTGCTTCCGCCGGAAAGCGAGGATTCTGGAGGTGATGACGGAGACTTTGGCGACATGTTCGGCGGAGGCTTTGACCTGGAGGATTCCGACAAATGACTCCCGAACTGCAAGCCGTGGAGACAGCCAAATTAAAGCTGATTGAATCGATTGCGAAAAGCCAGATGGCAATGGCGCGCATTTTGGACAGTTTGGCCGATGTGTCCGGTCATTCCGGGGCAACGGCCCGTCATCTTGCTGAAAATATTACCGTTCTGTCGAAATATCAAGACGCGATCGCACGGACCGTGTGCGGAATCTCCGTTCATCGCGTACATTACGGAACTCCTTCATCGCCCTGGATCATGAAGTCGTGCTATCCGGCAATTGACGCCGCCCGAGGAGAACAGGAGGATCTTAACCGATGACATTGACTAAAACCCGGCGGAGCCGCCGGCTTAAATCCAAAAAGATCGGCAGAGTCCGCCCGCGAAAGCGCAAAGTGTATTTGCGGCGGGGCCGCCGGCTTGGGACTAAACGAGCCCGCAAAAGATATCAGCGGCGGAGATCGGGACTTCGTCAGGCACAGGTACCCGTTCCCGTATTGGAGCCTCTCCCGATTCCCGACCCGCCGCAACCGCAGCAGCCGGCTGAACCGGTGGCGGTTGAAGCTCCCGAGCCGATCCCGGAAGATCCGGCCGTTTACGAGCAAGCCTACAATAATGCATATCAGGAAGGCTTCAATACCGGATTTGCCAAAGGATTCGAGGACGGGCATAAGCTGGCCTACAAAGAGCGCGCTTAATAACCGAGAGATTGAATCTACTATAATATTCAGAGACTTCCATCCCATGAGGGGATGGAAGTTTTTTTGTTTTCAACGGCGGCTTTAAGGCATTCGCCAATTTATCAGGCTCCCGGGTAGTCGTCCATGATGCATGTGTCCGCTGAGCATATATTTATAGGGACTTTAGGAAAACCACAAAAAGATAGGATGAATGCCTTGAACAGTGAGATGGATGTGAGATCCGGCGGAGACTTCAAGGCCGGATACGACGAGGGGTATCGCTACGGTGGATGCCAAGCTGTTCTGGACCGCATTCCGGCTTCTTCCGTTTCAAAGCGCAAGCTCCGTGTACTTTACGTACCTCAAGGATTCGATGCGATCGACGGCGGCGTATCCGACGCGCTTCGGACCTTGACGGCGGAATGCCGTACAGCTTCGCCGGAAACAATGCTGCAGGCCGCGGCCGAATTTCGTCCCGATCTCGTGCTCGTCATGAACGCCTTGCATGTATTTCCGGAAGACCACGGGGATCAGATCGTGCAGATCCGGCAAATGGGTATTCGTACCGCGGTCTGGTTCGTGGACGATCCTTATTTCACGGAGGACACCGTCCGGTTATCCCAGTATTACGACGCGGTCTTTACCCACGAGCTGGAGTGCGTGCCCCTCTACCGGGAAGCGGGATGCCGCCAGGTTCATTATTTGCCGCTGGCCGCGGATCCGAATCTGTTCCGCCCATTGAAGACTCCGCCGGAATACCGGTACGACATTTGCTTTATCGGCAACGCCTTTTGGAACAGAGCGGAATTATTCGACCGTCTAGCCCCTTTTCTGCAGGACAAAAAGGTATTGATTGCCGGAGGTCATTGGGACCGCCTGCAAAAATACGAGGAGCTGTCTCCGTTCATTCGCCACGGTTGGATTCCCGTCGAGGAGACCGTGTCTTACTATAACGGAGCGAAAATCGTGATCAACATCCACCGGCCGACCACGGCCGGATACGACAACAAGAACAGCCACAACGTGTCTGGCGCTTCGATCAATCCCCGGACGTATGAAATCAGCGGATGCGGCACTCTGCAAATTACGGATATCCGTCAGGATTTGTTTTCTTATTACCGGCCCGGATACGACATTGAGACCTTTATGAATGTCGAGGAGTTGCAGGCCAAGATCGATTATTACCTGCAGCATGAAGAAAAGCGGTTGGCTATTGCCTGGAGATCGCTTTGGACCACAAGAAAATATCACAACTTCCTAGACCGCGTAGGCCGTCTCCTTGACGCCGTATGAAGCCGCGGATCAAAACGCCAACATGATTTGGAGGAGTGACGAGATGATCACAAATGGCATACCGGAGATTGCCTATTCCCCGGACGGAGGAGGGGCGGGAGGACATCCTTCAGCGCTGAAAGGCCGGGAGGAAGGGTTGAGGGACGGATTTTACGAAGGATACTTGCGCGGCCGGTCCAAGGTGATCGCCGGGGCCCCAAGACCCCAATTTCCGGCGCGGCAAGTCCGGGTTTTGTATGTGGGATCCGGCAAAGGGTTTCCTTACTCGCCGATTGACGAGGCGGTCATCGCGACCCTGCGCCAGATGACCGCGGAAACCATTATCTGTGAACCGGGAGTACCGCTCGCCGAACTGGCGGCTTCGACACGCCCTGACCTGTTGCTTGTACTGGACGGGATGGATCTGCCTCTGGAGCAAGTCGACGCCGTACGCGCGGGCGGAACCCGGACGGCCGTCTGGTTGACGGACGATCCGTACTACACGGATATCACGATGACGATGGTTCCGCATTATGATTACGTATTTACGCTGGAGCGGAACTGCATCGATCTTTACCGCTCGCTCGGCTGCGCCAATGTTCATTATCTGCCCTTTGCGGCGTATCCGGAGCATTACCGTCCTACGGTCACTCAGGCTCCCGTGCGCAGAACCGTCGGATTCATCGGCTCGGCTTATTGGAACCGGGTGCAATTTTTTCAACCGATTATCGGGCAGCTCATGAACCGGGGGCTCACTATCAACGGAATTTGGTGGGATCGCCTTCCCGAATATCCGGCCTATACCGACCGGATCGATCTTGGCAAATGGATGGGACCGGCGGAAACGGCGGAGGTATACGGCAGCACGAAGATCATAATCAATCTGCACCGCTCTCCCTTCGAAGAAACGGCAAACAAAAACTCGGCCGGCATTACCGGCGTATCGCCCAATCCGCGGACCTTCGAAATCGCCGCAAGCGGCACGCTGCAACTGGTCGATGCCCGCGGCGACCTGGCTTCCTTCTACACGCCGGGGATGGAGATTGAAACATTTACGACCGCGGAGGAACTGATCGGGAAAATCGACTTCTACCTGACTCACGAAAAAGAAAGACAGGAAATCGTGTTCCGCGCCCTGCAGCGAACATATCGGGATCATATGTACAGCAACCGGATTGACGAGCTGCTCCGCGTCATTTTTGGCTGATTTCTGCCCGGAAGAAACGGAAATGCAGGCCAAAGGGAAGGGGCTTCCCCAAAACGATTCTGAGGTGATCGATGATGTCGGAAGGAAAAAAGCTGATGCTTTTTTCGCATGTGTGCAATACCCGGAGCATAACGGGGGCGGAGAAATTGCTGTTTTTTCTCGCCAAGAAGCTGTCCCGCCATTTTGAGTGCATCATCGTCGCCCCCCAGGATGGAAAGTTGACCAAATTGGCGCGAAAATGCGGGATACGCACGATCCTCAAGGAAGCTCCGCTGCTCTATACCATGTGTGCCCCCAATGAAAATTTAAACAAGGACGCCCAAAAGCTGAAGAGTCATGCGGCTACGGCCGAAATGGCCGCTATGTTGGCTGAGGAACGTCCCGATTATGTATTCGTCAATACGAGCGTAAACATCATTCCGGCATTCGCGGCCAAATCCCTCGGAATCCCGGTGGTGTGGCACGTCACGGAGATTATTCAGCCGACTCCCTATGCGGCCAGCTCGGTGGCAATTATCGACAGATACAGCGACTGGATCGTGGGGATTTCCGAAACGGCCGTAACTCCTTTCCGCGGCCACCCGGCGGAAAATAAAGTCAGTCTGCTCTATCCGTCTTGGGAAGCCGAGGAATTTCGGCCCGAACTCTGGTCCCAGCTTCGCCAGTCCAAGCGCAAGGAATGGGGGATCGGCGCCGATGCGAAGGTGATCGGCTACATCTCGTCCTTCCTGATCGCCGAGAAGGGTGCCGATCACTTTATAGAATCGGCCATAACGCTGGCGAAACAAAACCACGGCTTGCGATTCGTAGTGATCGGCGGCGAAGTGGACCGGGTTTACTACCAGTCGCTCAAGAGGAAGCTCATTGATTCCGGCCGGAACAGCCAATTTATTTTCGTTGAATACGAGGAGAACATCGAAGCCGCCTATTGCGCCATGGACATTGTCGTCATTCCGAGCCTGTTAAGCGAAGGATTCGGCATGACGGCCATGGAAGCGATGATCTTCGGCAAGCCGGTGGTAGCTTACGCCTCAGGCGGGCTGAGAGAGATATTGCAATTTACCGGCAATGAGCGTTTTCTGGTTCCGACAGGGGATAAAGAGGGGCTGCAGGCCAAAATTTCCGAACTGATCGAGACGCCGGATACTTTGGAAGTTATTGGTTATGAAAATCAGAAGCGCGTGGAAGCGATTTTTGGATCGGAGGCTTACGAGAACAGGCTGCTAATCATCTTAGGCTATATCTTTTCGCTTTCGGGAAGCCTCGTGCCGATCGAGGAAGCATTGTACTCGCCTCCGGAGGCGAGCGAAGGCGCTATTCCTGCGGCTCCGGCGCTTCCGAGGGGAGCGCGCGGGCATAGAAGAACGAGAAGCCTAAGGCGGGCTGGTCATAAACTGAAGCGCCGAGCTTCGCTAAGGAGAAAAAGACGGCCGATTCGTGCAAGGAAACGAAGCGGCCGGAAAAGAAGCCGGCGGGGCAGTGGCCGCGCCCGTAAACGGGCGCGGTAGCCCGGCTCCAATCTGGAAGAATCGCAAAGGAAACTATTCTTGCATCAGGGGGTGGGAACCAGCGTGAAAGTAATGACAATCCTGGGAACAAGGCCGGAAATCATTCGCTTAAGCTTGATTATTCCTTTGCTGGACCGGTATGCGGATAAACACATTTTGGTTCATACGGGGCAAAACTTCACGGCGAGCCTGAGCGGGATCTTTTTTGAGCAGCTGAGGCTTCGGACGCCCGACTATGTTTTGCAGGATCGCCAGGCTTCGTTAGGCGGACAACTGGCGGCGATGTTTTCCCAAGTGGAATCGATCTTGGAGCAGGAGCGTCCTGACCGGGTGCTGCTGCTGGGGGATACCAACAGTGCCCTATGCGCCATTCTGGCGGAGCGGATGGGGATTCCCGTCATTCATATGGAGGCCGGAAACCGCTGTTTCGATCTCGATGTACCGGAAGAGAAGAACCGGAAAATCATCGATGCCGTCTCTTCCATTAATATGCCTTACACGGCACAGAGCAAAAGTCATCTGCTCGCCGAAGGCATTCCGAGCCGCAATATCGTGCTTACGGGCAATCCGATTTATGAAGTGATGAAGCATTACGAGCCGGAAATCGCTTCGAGTGGCATTCTGGAACGTCTGAACCTGACGAGCGGCGAATATTTCCTGGTGACGACGCACCGGGCGGAAAATGTGGACCGCCCCGAGCACTTGCGGGAAATTATGAAAGGATTGAACAAGGTGGCGGAGGCCTACGGGCGCCGGCTGATTTGCAGCATTCATCCTCGGACAGAGTCGAGAATCGCAACCGATCTGAAAATGAAGATGCATCCGCTCGTCGAGTTCCATGAACCGTTCGGATTTTTTGATTTTGTCCAACTGGAACGTCAAGCATGCTGTGCTTTGACAGACAGCGGTACCGTACAGGAAGAATGCTGCATCATGCATGTTCCGACGGTGACGCTGCGCAAGACGACCGAGCGTCCCGAGACGGTGGACTGCGGAAGCAATATCGTGTCCGGGCTCGATAGCGACAGCATTCTTCATTCGACCCTTCTGATGACCGGGCTGAGCCGCGATTGGGAATGTCCGGAAGGCTACCTGGCGGACCGCGTTTCGGAGAAGGTCGTTAAATTTCTGCTTGGAGGGAAACGGCATGTTTGAAAATAAACGAATTTTGGTAACCGGCGGAACCGGTTCTTGGGGACACGAATTGGTCGCGCAACTACTGCCGCAACAGCCGAGGGAGGTTATCATCTATTCCCGGAACGAATCCTCCCAAGTCGCGATGAGCCGCCAGTTCGAGGATGACCGGCTGAAATTTTGCATCGGGGATATCCGCGACAAGGAGGCTTTAACGGCAGCGTGCCAAGGGGTGGATTACGTGTTCCATCTCGCGGCGTTGAAGCATGTTCCCGTCTGCGAGGATCAACCGTACGAAGCCTTAAAGACCAATGTGATCGGAACGCAAAACGTGATCGAAGCGGCCATTGCCAACAAGGTGGAAAAAGTTATCTATATCTCTACGGATAAGGCGGCCAACCCGTCGAATTTCTACGGGATGACCAAGGCGATCGGCGAGAAGCTGATTGTATATGCGAATCTGCTCCACAGCGACACCCGGTTTGTGACGGTGCGCGGCGGAAACGTGCTCGGAACCAACGGCAGCGTGGTCCATCTGTTCAAGGATCAAATCCGGCAGAAAAATCAGGTCACGATCACCGATTTCAACATGACCCGCTTCTTCCTGACCTTGCGCGACGCGATTTCGCTGTTGTTTAAGGCCTCGGTCGAAAGCGTGGGCGGGGAAATTTTCGTCATGACGATGCCGACCTGCCGAATCGTCGATCTTGCGGATGTGCTGATCGAGGATTCGGGAATCCAGGACGTTAAAATCGTCGAGAGCGGAATTCGTCCCGGAGAGAAAATCCATGAGATTCTCATGAGCGATTTTGAAAGCTTGACTACCGTCGTTTATGACGAGCAATACCTCGTCATTTTGCCGACGCTCAATATTCCGAATCTTAAGGAACGCTACCGCCATTGCCCGCCGGTCTCGTTCAGCAGCTTCAGTTCGGCCCACAATCTGATGTCGAAAGAGGAGATCCGCAACATTTTACGGCGCGGGGGGTTCCTGTCATGAAGCTGCTTATCCTGGGGGGGAATGGCATGGCCGGCCATGTACTGGTCGATTATTTCAGACGGCATGGCCGCCACCATGTGTTCTATACGAGCCGGGACCCCCGTGATCCGGAAGGCCTCTTCCTTGACGCTGCGGACAGCTTCTTGGTCGAAAAGGTCGTGGAGATCGTCCGGCCGGATATCGTCATCAATGCGGTCGGGGTGCTGAACCAATTTGCGGCGGCGGACAAAATCAACGCTTATCATATCAACGGGTTTCTTCCGCATCGGCTGCAGCGCGTCGCGGATACGGTCGGGGCGCGGCTGATTCATATCAGCACGGACTGCGTATTCGAAGGAACGAAAGGGAGTTACCGCGAGGACGACGAGCCGGACGGCACGAGCGTCTACGCAGTGACGAAAGCTCTCGGAGAGGTACATGCCCCCGGGCATGTAACCATCCGCACGTCGATCATCGGCCCGGAGATCCGCGGTGGCGGTATCGGGCTGATGAACTGGTTTATGAACAGCAGCGGTGAAGTTTCCGGATATAAAAATGTCATGTGGAACGGCGTGACCACGCTGGAGCTGGCCAAGGCCATAGATACTCTGATGGATTCGCCCTTGTCCGGGCTGATCCATCTCTCCCATGAGCCGGCGGTCTGCAAGCATGATCTGCTGCTGATGATGCAGGAAATATGGGGGCTTGAACATATTACGGTCATTCCCAGCGAGGAGCCCCATCAGGACCGGACGTTAATCTCTACCCGCAGCGATTGGCATTATGCAGTGCCGAATTATCGTGAGATGCTGGAGGAGTTAAAGAGATGGATGAACGAAAGAAAAAATTACGAGGCAAAGTAATCCTCATCACGGGAGCCGGCGGTTTCACCGGCGTGCACGCCTGCCGGTATTTCTCATCCATAGGCATGCGTGTGGCCGCGGTCGTCCGGGATGCTTCCTCGGACCGGGAAGTCTCCGGGGCTAAATACCATTCCTGCGATTTGCTTGCCCCCGAACAGGTTAAGGCCGTCGTCAAGGAGATCGCTCCGGATTATGTGCTGCACTTGGGGGGCAAAAATTCCGTACCCGAGTCGTGGGATAATCCGCTCCTATACATGGAGTCCAATGTTCTGTCGCTGCTTTACCTGCTGGATGCGCTCCGGGCCTTTCCGGCCTGCCGAGCGCTCATCGTAGGATCGCGTCTATCTTTTCGTCCGGGAGCGTCGTTTTATCGTCCGCATCATCCGTACGGCTTAAGCAAAAGCTTGCAGAAAATCGCCGCGCTTTCCTGGAAAGAACTATTCGGTCAGGATGTCATGCTGGCGGAGCCGTCCAACCTGATCGGACCGGGCCGCTCCACCGGGTTCTGCTCCTTGCTCGGCCGGCGGATCGTTCGGGAGGAGAGAGGAGAGGGGGATTCCCCCTTTCGCGTCTCCTCCCGCGACGAACGGCGCGACTTCCTTGATGTCCGGGACGCCGTCCGCGCTTACGGTTTTCTGCTCGCCAAGGGAAACTGCGGCGAAGTGTACCAGGTATGCTCCGGAGAGGAACAGACGCTCGAAGAGGTAACTATGACCATGCTGCAGCTGGCCGGCAGCAATTTGCCCGTAGAATGGGGAGAGAATCGCTCCGCCGATTCCGTTGTCGATTGCCTGAAGCCCGAGTTCTTGACGGGCATAGGATGGGCTCCGCGCATTCCGCTCAAGTCTTCGCTTGAAGACGTAATCCGTTATTACCGAACTGCGAAAGGAGGGATATGATGCGGCCGATAGTTTCGATTATTATTCCTTTCTATAACTGTTCCTATATCGATCAGGCGGTACAGAGCGCTCTTAATCAAACGTACAGTCCGATCGAAGTCATCGTCGTCGACGACGGGTCCACCCGGCATGCCGAACGGCTTGCTCCCTACCTTCCTTATATCAATTACCTAGGAAAAGCGAACGGAGGCACCGCCTCCGCGCTTAACCACGGAATCAGAAATGCCGCCGGCGAATACATCGCCTGGCTCAGCTCCGACGACTTGTTTTACCCCGACAAGATCAACCGTCAAGTGTCGTTTATGATGGAACAGCATGCCCGTATATCCCATACGAATTTCAACTATATCGACAGCGGCGGCAATGTTACGCAATATGATGTCGCTCCCCTCTCGGTTGTGACGAACCCGGTTGATTTCTATCGCTGCTTTTTGAACGCGAATCCGGTCAACGGATGCACCGTGATGATCAAGAAGGAGCTGTTCCAGACCGTCGGCTTATTTGACGAAAACCTTCCCTATACTCATGATTTGGACTTCTGGTTCCGGGCCATCCGCAGCGGGGCCCACTTTCCGTTTCTGAACGCTACTTTGACCGCATACCGGTGGCATGAAGGGATGGGAACCCTGCGGCATCAGGAGAAGATTCAAGTGGAATACGAGCAAACACAGAGCCGGGGGAGAGGATTCATGTTGGAGATTCTAGCGAGAACCAATATGTAAGACACAAACTTTCATAGAGAACGGTCTATCTACTAACGCCTCTTTTCATATAATCCGAGTATTTGTCCATGCCGATTCTAGCAAGCGGCATAGAATAGGATTAGAAAGGAGGTGGATGAACAATGCCAAACTTTTTGGTAGACAGCCAGGTATCCCAGGGCGCATCCTTTGCCAACATCTTCTCGGTTCCGGCGACGACAACGCCGGCGCTGTTCGGGACTCTGGGATTGAATACGGCCGATGCCGGACCCAATCTGCATGTTCATTTCAGCGCGACGGTCACCTTGAGTTCCCTCGTATCCGTTCTCGTTCCGGTCACCATCACGGTCGTCAGAATTATTAACGGAGTCTCGACAACGATCTATACGGCTACCGAGAGCCTTCCGATTGGGGGAGCTCTGTTGACCACGGATGTCTTTACGATAAGCGGCATCGATGTACCGCCGGCAGCCGATTTCATCATTTACCAGTCTTTTGTCAGCATTCCCGCAGGCCTGGCCGTCATCCCGAACCGGGTCGGACCGGAAAGCTTGCAAGCCGTAGCTTACTCCGACGCTCCGCTCGCCGACGAAGTTTGATCCACCGGAGTACACCGCCGGGACTTTGTGTCCTGGCGGTGTCTTTTACCGGTAAGCTTGAAGTCTATTTGCAGCCGCCTTTTTTCATATTTTACGAGGATTCGTCCAAGCCGAATCTAGTATGCGGCATAGCATAGAATTAGAAAGGAGGTAGATCAAACATGCCGAACTTTTTGGTAGACAGCCAGGAAGATCAGAATGCGGCGACTGCGGGATCGATCTCGATTCCGGCTTCGACCACGCCGGCGTTGTTCGGTTCCGTCGTTTTGGACACTTCGGGAGCCGGAACAACTCTGCAAGTACATTTCAGCGCAACAGTCACTTTGTCCGCAACGATCACAATTCTCGCCCCGGTCACCATTACGATTGTCAGAACGATCGGTGCCGTGGCGACAACGGTTTATACGGCCACCACGTCCCTTCCGATAGGGACGCTGCTGTTGACGACGGATGTGTTCACGATCAGCGGGATCGATGTTCCGCCGGCGGCCGACTCCATCACCTATGAGGCGTTTGTCAGCATTCCCGCCGGACTTGCCGTCATTCCGACCCGGGTCGGACCGGAAAGCTTCCAGGTCACGGCTTATTCCGATACGCCGGCCCCGGTTATCTAAAGAACACTAACTCTGCTCAGCACGCATTGCCCTCTATTTCGCAGTTATTATACTATTGCCTTTTTTCGTATAAAGGAATGTTCGTCCATTCAGAAACTTCCGCAGTGCATATGATACTATGAAAGGAGGTAGATTTAGATGCCAACTCAATTTCTTGACAGCCAAGTAGCGGTTAACTCGGTGGGAGGGACTGCGGTCACAACAACGCCGGCCGTATTTGGCACTCTGGGATTGAATACTGCGGCCGCAGGCCCGCAGCTGGAGGTCCAGTTCTCCGCAACGGTTACCATTTCCGTAACGTCTACGGCCCCAACTGATATTACTATTACGATCAACCGTATTTCGTCGCTGGGGACGGTTCCCATTTACACGGTTACTGAAGGGTTCCCTAATATATCCGGAGAAGGTGGGACTTTCGCCTTTACGGTTGCAGGAGCCGATTTCCAACCGCCGAATCCCGATGGTTTCCTTATCTATCAAGCCGTTGTTTCCGCTAGTTCCACTACGGCTACTCCGACCCGGGTAGGCCCTGAAGCTCTTATCGCCGCCGCTTATTCCCAACCCGCCGTTTAATCCGTCTATTGAATCCGTATAATGCCATTTACAGTAAATCGGCGCCGGTACATCCGGCGTCGTTTTTCTATGCGCAGGGCGTTTGACGTGTCCTGAGATATTGACGCCAAATATATTGTAATATCGTTCGAATTGTATCAAGTTATGCTTCCGCCGATCAGACGGAGCGCATAGGAAGGAGAAGGCATGAAGATCCTGCTTGCAACCTACTGGCTGATCCCCCATGTCGGCGGAGTGTGGAAATTTATGACCCAGATCAAGGAGCGCCTAGAGGCGATGGGGCATGAAGTCGATCTGCTGGGCAACAGCCCGGATTACAGCAGATTCCATATCTGGAACCGGGGAATGGAACTGCCAAAGGCGGGGCTCCAGCCTTTGCTGGCCGCCAAGCTGGATGCGGAGCACGCCCCGTTGTTGCATGGAGACCCGCTGATCGATTTTTATGAGCGGGACCGCTACTTAATGGAATTATCCGCCGCTTATTTCGGACTCGAAAGCTATGACCTGATCCATACGCAGGATATTTTTTCCGCCAGAGCGCTGAGCCGGGTGAAACCGGCACATATTCCGCTTATCGCTCATCTTCACGGTTCGGTGGCTACCGAGCTTAGGAATCATTTCCGGAGCAACCCGCAGCTCAATATAAACGAGGATTCCCCCGCCTGGAAATATTTCGAGTCGATCGAGCATTACGGCGCCATGTCCGGGAATTTGACGATTACGGCCAATCATGCCCAGAGAAATATGCTGATCCGTGAGTTCGGAGTTCCCGCCTCCCGTGTGGCCGCATTTCAGTATGGGCTCGATATGGATCAGTTCTGGAGAAAGGCCGGCGAGGGTACTTCGCTCCGGCGTCCCTCCGGTAAGAAAGTCATCATTTTTCCGGCCAGGCTGGCCGCAGTGAAAGGAATCAATGTCTTGATCTCCGCACTGGGACTGTTGAAATGCAAGCGCCGGGACTGGGTCTGCTGGATCGTGGGAGATGGGGAGCAGCGGACCGAATTGGAGAATCAGGCCGCAGGGCTGCAATTGCAGGAGGATGTCCTGTTTCTGGGGGAACGATCGGATGTGCCGGCCCTGCTCTTGAACTCCGATATTTTTGTCCATTCCTGCATTCAGGACAATCAACCGTTCTCGGTGATGGAGGCCCAGATCGCCGGTCTGGCCGTCTGCGTCTCGTCGGCCGGCGGACTGCCGGAAATGGTGGAACACGGAAGAACCGGTCTGATTTCACCCGTCAACAATCCTCTGGTCTTATCGGAACAATTGAATATTCTGCTTGAGAATGAGGTTTCGCGGAAGGAGCTTGGGAGGAACGCCCAAGCCTGGGGCAGTGTTCACTGGTCATTGGACGCGATGATTTCGCGGCTGCTTTCTATATATAATCTCGCGCTATATAACCCGATCGGGAGGTATGAATGATGGAGGACCGCTTTCCCAAACCGTACCAAGTCCCCGGAGACTTGTATAACCGGATTTTTGCCACCCAAGTCTCCCATTCCGAGCTGCTTGTTGACTATGCGTTATGGAACAAGATTGTTGCTTCATTACCCAAAGACTATCAATTGCCGGATTTGCCCGTGCTGTCCCGTACTGATTGCCATGTGAAATAAGTGCGAAACGGTGAAACAAAAACGCAGGGCTCTCCTGACGGAAGGCCCTGCGCCGTTCAAAAGGCCGTTTTTCAAGCTTCCTCCACCAGTCGGATTCCGCTCAGCACCTTTTCCCATAAATGATCGTTCCCTCTCAGAACTTCGCCGTCGGGAAGCTGAATGGAACAGCAATTCTCCACCGGACAAGCTTCTTCGACAATGCCCTGAACGGAAGTGTGATTTACCAGCAAAATATCAAAAGAATGGGCAACAAGCTGCGCCAGCACGCCCCGAAGAGCTTCCAATTCCGCAAACGTTCCGCCGGTCCGAATAAATAGATTCGAAGGGGAAGTTTGCGCTTTTTCCAGGAAACGCTGAACCCGTCGGTCATATTTGGCTTTGACTTCAGGGTAGGCGGCCAAATGCTGCGATGTGTTGTTATGGGTAAAGAAATCATGGTTCGAGTAAACGTTATAATAGGTTTCTTTGACCAGATATAGTTTGTCGCTTACTTGCTTTTCGACGACCAAATGGTCATAATCCATAAATCCCGCGAACCGGTTGCCAAGCAGCCGAATGACATCGGGCAGGCTGTAGGAAGCCATCCAATCCAGCGGACCGGCGTAAGGGCGGAGCCCGTTTCTCTCCAACTGGATCGAGACCGTGCAAAGATCTCCTAGACTATAGATCGCATGATAGGGCTTTTGGATATCGAATAGACGCATGGAAAGCACTACCTTTCTACGCATAGAATGCAGGGGCATGTTCTATTAAATGCCGAGAGGAATTTTTTGTTTGGATAGACGTTTATTCCTTTATGAATTTGGGTGCCGTTCCGTCTGAAATACGCCCGTACTTTTGGATGGGAAAAGCATATCATGACACAAAAGACTAAGGTCTGCGGGAGGATTGACATGTCCATATTGCGTATTAAATCCGCTGTAAACAGCAAGATCGATCCGCGTTATATTCAATTTCTTACGTTGGAGCTAACCAATTATGGGGAAAGCTTTGAATTTCTTCTGCTTGGCTATGCGCCACAAGGTCCGATCTACCGGGGGCTCTATTATCTGGAACAAGGCGGTACGTTCTCCTCTTCGCGGATTATGACCCAGTATGATCCGTTTGATCTGATTATCGTGACGAATGCTCCAACTTACGAACATACCGGATTGACGCTATTTGCCTGGAACGATGGACAGCATGTGGCCATCTTCACGCAGGAGGATGCGATCCGAGAATACTAATACGCCGGGGTGAAGACGGTGAAAGTCCTATTCGTATTTTATCTGCCTAGCGGGGGCGTGCACACCTTGAACCGTCAGCGCTGCCTTGCCTTGCGCCGCTACGGAATTCAAGCGGATTGCCTGTATTACGATTGGGGTGCGGGCCTGCAGGACTTTGAAGACTTTCCGGTTTATGTGACGCGGAACGATGCCGAGACCAGCCTTATTTTACGGTCAAGAAATTACGATTTCGTGGTCGTGACGACCGACCATACTTGTTTCGAACGGTTCAGAAATCTGGGGTACCAAGGCAAAATGATTCTGGAAATTCAGGGGTACGGACCGGAAGAAGTGGCCCGCAAACAATTGAAGATCGCCGAACCATATGTCAAAGCCCATGCCTCCGCCCTGCTGAATCCGAATACCCCTCATATTGCCTCTTTATTTCAGGAGCTGTATCCGGAAATCCCGCTTTTTCAATTTAACAATTGCTTCGATTCCATTCGTTTTACTTATCGGACCCAGCGAGGAAATATTCCGGACTCGCCGATTATCGCCTGGTTGGGAAGAATCGAAGACAATAAAAATTGGCGCGAATTTTTATACATTGGCCACGCCTTAAGTTATTTTTATCCCAAGCTCCGTTTATGGATGTTCGAGGATATCAACCTGTCGAACGCGGCGGAAAGGGGACAGTTTGCGGAAATAATCAATCAACTAGGGTTGAAGAAGCGCCTGACTTTGCGTTCCAATGTGCCGAACAAGGAAATGATGGGGCATTTTTCCGCAATCGGGGATTCCGGCGGCTTTCTCTGCTCCACCTCCAAAATGGAGGGTTCGCCGCTTGCGGTGTTGGAGGCCATGAGCTGCAGATGTCCGGTCCTGGCGAGCGATTGCGACGGGGTTTACTCTTCGGTCATACACAATATTACGGGCAAAAATTACAGGCTGGGGGATATCGAGCATGCCGTCAAAGAAGCCGTGGAGTTGATCGAAAACGCCGATTTGCGCCGGAATATCCAGGCAGGGGCACTGCTGCATGTCCAAACGGAATTCAATGCCGATGTCTATTGCCGTAACTTTATCGGTATGCTTGGTCAAATTTGAGGAAGGGAGAGGAAGTGAAATGAAATATATCCACAAGGTCGGTACGGCGGCGGGAACATTTCCTCCTTTTTTGGTAAGAGCGGACGAGATCGTACTTACCTCGGTTACCATGATGCACATTAACCCCGGGGACCGGCTGGTGCTGAGAATGGATGTCGGTTGGGAAAAGCCGATCCATTGGGATACGGGAGAAATGGAATTCAGAATCCGCAAGGACACACCGGACGGGCCGGTGATCTACTGGAATTTGGAAACCTGCTTTGAAAGAGCCTATTCCATGGAAACCGTAACGGATGTCGGGGTTGCTCCAATCCAGCATTATTATTTGACAGTGCGTTCTTCCGAAAGCAGAGGAATCATTACGGGACCTTATTCGCTGCAGGGCTCCGTTTTCCCGGTGGAGTAAACACGACGCTTTATAAAAAACAAGCTGGCATCGTGCAGGAAGCGCGATGTCAGCTTGTTTTTTGTTCGATTATCCATTTGAAGCAGGTGAGGACAACCATTCCGAGTACGTCTTCTCCAGTCCAGACCGTACCGAATGAACCGGGTTCCACTGCAAGTGATTGCGGGCCTTTAAGTTGGACAGACAGCTATGCATGATATCCCCCGGTCTCGCCGGCCGGTGGGTGACTTCAAACCAATAGGGATGAATATCGCCAAGCAGTTGGATCAATTGATTTATTGAAGTTTTCACCCCTGTACTTACATGAATCGTGTCCCGATTTCCAAATTGAACGGCCGCCGCAATCGCCTCAGCCACGTCTTCCACATAAACAAAATCCCGGGTTTGCATCCCGTCCCCATTGACCGGGAGCGAAAGACCTTTGCTGATTCGATCCATAAAAATGGCGATGACCCCGCCCTCTCCGTGCGCATTCTGGCCGGGGCCGTACACATTGGCAAAACGCAGGATCGTATAAGGAATATCGAAAAATTTATCGTACATCCGAATATAGTGCTCGGCCGCCAGCTTGGATAACCCGTAAAAGGATATCGGTTTAACCGGGTCAAGCTCGGTAAGGATTTCTTTATCCAAATCGCCGTAAACTCCGGATGTGGAGGCGAAAATAAATTTCCGCACCGAGGCCAAGCGGCAAGCCTCCAACAGGTTTATCGTTCCCCGAACATTGACATCCATGTCAAAGCACGGATTGTTGACCGATTGCCCCACATCGGCCTGGGCGGCCAGATGGATTACCGCATCGGGTCCGATATCCCGAATAAGATCCCGTGCTTTGTCGCTTCGGATATCCTCCTCATAAAATGCCGCTTCTTGAGGCACCTTTTCTTTATGGCCCGTGCTCAGATTGTCGATGACATGAACATCCACGTTCCGGCGGATCAACATGCCGACAAGATGGGAGCCGATAAATCCGGCCCCGCCGGTTACGACCGCTGTCTTCACTTCTCATGGCCTCCCTTATAACACGCATAATACGTATCCTATGAAGGCTGTGGTTCTTTGGCATTGGACAAAAGACGTGATCGGTTAAGTTTACCTGTATCCCGGTAGTCGAAACGGCGCATCCTAAATCCTGTTCATCATCAATTCAATAATAAATAAGGGGATGACTACATGCGAAGAGCCAAATTCGTCAGCTTGTCATTATCCGCAGCCCTGGTAGCCGGCCTGGTCGGTCTGACGGGCTGTACTACGGACAATAATGTGCGGACGCAGAATGTGCGCAATAACAATGGCCGGAATTATGACGTAAATTCGTTGCCGCAAGGCAATCGTATGTTTACCCGCAGCGCCGGCAACGGCCAAGCCGAACGAATTCGCACTTTAAAGTATAGCCCTGCGCTCAGCAACAAGGTGGCCGGCTTGAAGGATGTGCAAACCGCTCATGTTGTGGTGACGGATCGCGACGCTTATGTAGCTTTGACGCTTCATGGCAACAATATCGGTACTACTACCGGTACGAATGGCCGGGTTACGGGCATGTCGACGGGAATGGGCGCGGGTCGTGGAACGACTAACTTCGGCGGCCCTTATGGAGCCAATTACGGCACCCGCGGCGCCGGGGATAACGGCCTTGCCGGCAACCTGGCGGGCGGGCGTTCCGGCGTGGCCGGCAGCCTGTATGATATGGCACGCGGCGGAACCGGGCTGACGGGCCGAAATACGGTTACGGGAACGAACCGAGGCATGGGACTGGGTGGAACGACCGGGCTGACGGGCCGGAATACGGTTACGGGCACGAACCGAGGCATGGGACTGGATGGAACAACCGGGCTGACGGGCCGGACCGTTACGGGTACGAACCGAGGCATGGGACTGGGTGGCGTGACGGGCACCGGTAATATTCGGGGACTGGGTACAACCAACGGCACTATGGGGACCCGAACAGGGACCGGAACATTTAACGGCGTTGGGAACGGAACCGTAGCCGGAACTGTAACGGACAATGTGCCGCAGCATGTGAAGGACGAGGTGTCCAATATCGTTAAAAAGACCGCTCCGCATATCCGCAATGTATATGTATCGGGCAATCCCGATTTCGTAAGCCAAGTGGGCACTTATGCTACCCAAACGCGTGGAGGAGCAACCCTGCACGGATATATTGCCGATTTTCAAAGAATGATCGATCGCGTATTCCCATCGCGCAACGGCACGATGACCGGCCCGAGCGGCTATGCGCCGACGACGAACGGCACTACCGGAACGACGGGTATTAACCGTACCGGAGTCGGAACGGGCGGATATTCCGGCGGCGTAACCCGCTGATTTGAACAAAAAAAGCGTGGCGAACAAGACGACAACAACTTGTTCGAACCACGCTTTGTTTTGTTTATCCCCGGAACAAACGGCCTTCTACCCAAACTTTATGCAATTCAAGATCCTCGCCGTCAAGCAGCAGTAAATCCGCCTGTTTCCCGGTTTCGACCGAACCGGTGAGATGATCGATTCGAATCAGCTTGGCCGGATTTAGACTGGCTGCTTCCGATGCCCGCTCCACGCTGAGCCCGATTTCCCGGACGAGGTGGCGGAAGCCGCGGATCATGGTCAGCGTGCTGCCGGCCAGCGTTCCTTCGCTGTCCCTCAGCGTGCAGACATTGTCTTTGACGACGACGGGAAGGTCGCCAAGCATATATTCTCCGTCGCCAAGGCCCGCCGCCGACATCGCGTCCGTGATCAGCAGAAGGTTATGATTCTTCTTGACTTCGGCAAGCAATTGAATCCCGGCCTTGTGGACATGAATGCCGTCGGCGATGATTTCCGCGCTGATCGCCGGAGAGCTGAGAACCGCGCCCGCCGTTCCCGGTTTGCGGTGATGGAACGGGGTCATGGCGTTAAAGGCGTGCACGGCATGGTGCAGACCGACCTCGACGGCGGCCATGATTTCTTCATAAGTCGCATCCGTATGTCCGGCAGCGGCCACGATACCCTTGCTGCGCAAATACCGGATCAGGTCGTGGGCGCCTTCGCGTTCGGGGGCGAAGGTAACCTGCTTGATCAGCCCGGGATAACGTTCTTCCCACGCTTCCACCCAGTCCCGGTTCGGCGGCACGATATGGGCCGGATTTTGCGCTCCGGGCCATTTCGGGCTAATGAAAGGCCCCTCCAAATGAACCCCCGCCAGCTTGGCATAAGGCATATCACCGCTCCTATAACTGTGAACCTGTGCCAGCACTTCTTCAATAACCGTTTTGGGCAGCGTCATCGTTGTGGCCAGCATCGAGGTCGTCCCCTGGCTGCAGTGCAGTTTAGTGATCGCGTCAAACGCCTGCTTGCTCGGTACGGAGAAATCCTCCAGCATTCCTCCGTGCACATGCACATCGATGAAGCCGGGCAACACGTATCCGCCTTTGGCAGCGATCGTTTCGGCTTGTTCCCCGGTTCCCTCGGGAAGTCCTGCGGTCGATCCGACATAGGTAATGATCCCGTTCCGGACCGCTACGGCGCCGTCATGGAACGTTCCTCGCGGCGTTACGACCTCGCCGTGAAGTATCCGGAAATTGCGATCGCTCCGATCCGTCATCAGACTAACCCCCCTGCCGCTTGATCAAGCACAACCACGACATTGGGATGGGTTTGCAGGAAGGAGGCCGGACATTTCGTCGTGATCGGGCCTTTCAGCGCGCGGGCGACGATTTCGGCCTTATCTTCGCCTTTGGCCATAAGCAGAATTTGTTTGGCTTGCAAAATCGAGCCTATTCCCATCGTGATCGCATGGGTAGGCACTTCGTCGATCGAGCGGAAGAAGCGCGCGTTCGCCTGCCGGGTCCGCTCATCGAGCTCCACGATATGGGTCGGCCCCTGAAGCTCCTCGCCCGGCTCGTTGAATCCGATATGGCCGTTGTGACCCAATCCGAGAAGCTGCAGGTCGATTTGGCCGACGGCTCCCAACAGCCGGTTGTATTCGGCGGCGGCTTCCTCCGGAACGGCCGTGGTGCCGGAAGGAACATGGGTGTTCTCCAGCGGAATGTCGATATGATTAAACAGCTTCTCGTTCATGAATTTACGGTAGCTTTGCGGATGGTCCGCGGATAGCCCGATATACTCGTCCAGATTGTAGCTGCTGGCCTGCTTGAAGCTGACCACGCCTTCGCGATACAGCTCGATCAGCTTTTGATAAACGCCTACGGGAGTGCTGCCGGTGGCCAGCCCCAACACCGCCCGGGGATTGGATTGCAGAAGACTGGCGATAATGCCTGCTCCGGTTTCGTTAAACAACTGCTCCCCTTTTACCTTGATAATGTTAAGCATCCTTGTTAAACCTCCCTGTGCTTCCTGTATATTTGGACATTTTGGTACGAACTTTCCAGCTTGGGGATAAAATCTTCAAATTCCGTGCTCACCATACCGGTAAACAAAATATCGACCACGTGCAGCTGCGCGATCCGCGAAGCCATATCCCCCCGGCGCATACCTTCCTCGAGCGATGAGGAGAATAAAGCTATATCGGCCAGCGAAGCGAGGCTGCTGTTGCCGTACTGGGTCAGCGAGATCGTCAGGGCGCCGCTGTCCTTGGCGCAGCGGAGCGCGTCGATCGTTTCCGGCGTTTCGCCGCTGTAGGAGATCGCCAATGCCACATCGCCCGCTCCAAGCGAGGAGGCGGAGGTGATTTGCATATGCGAATCGGCGAAGGCCGTGCAATTTTTCCCGATCCGGATCAGCTTCTGATAGAAGTCCTGTGCGATGATCGAAGAAGTCGCCACCCCGTACAGGTCAATGCGGCCCGCTTGGCAGAGGCTCTCCACCGCCCGGCGCAGCTCGTTCATATCCAGCAGGCGGGTGGTGTCCGTAATCGAGGCGAGATGGTTGGCTTCCATAGCCTGGACGATTTTCTCCAGGTCGTTGCCCGCGATAACGTCCTGATATTGGTTTTGCGGCGTTTGATGGGCCAGCTCGCCGGCCAGCTTCATTTTAAAATCGGGAAAGCCCTTAAAATGAAAGGTTTTGCAAAACCGCGTCACCGTCGACGGACTAATGCCGCAAATATTGGCCAATTCCGTGATGCCTTGATGAATGACGGAGGAGGGGGCATTCAGTATATATTTTCCCAGCCGCCGCTCCTGGGGAGGGAGTGTTTCCAGATTGCTTGAAACGGCATGCAAAATCGGAGTCGGCATTGAATTCACCTACCAAATCATATAAGAAAATTATTTCTATATATTTTGTGATTATTATGAAAATTATTTCGATTTCATCATAAGCCCTTCTCACTGGGAAAGCAAGGGATTTTCGCATGAAATGGACGGAATCCTTGTCTTTTCGCCGGGTAAATACTACACTTAGGGTAAGCATCCTATGATTTTTTTAGAGGTGGGCTGGTTTGTGGATCATAATCTTGACGGGTATATCGAGCGGCTTCTGAGCAATTGGTCGAAGACATCCCGCAAAATGCAAAGCCAAATCATGCATCATCGAGAGCTCGGCTTAACCGGACCTCAATTTCATATGCTGACCATCATCGCCAAGAAAAAATGCTGCAATGTGCGGTATCTGTCGGAACGGCTTGAGGTCAAACCAAGCGCGATTACGGTCATGACCGATCGCCTGGTGCAGAGCGGTTATGTGGAACGGCGGCATGACGAGCAGGATCGACGGTCGGTCCTGTTGTCCGTGACCGAGCTTGGGGCGGAGGTATTGCGTAAAGCCGAAAAACGGTCGCGCAAAGTCCTCGAGTCTTATCTGGCCGACTTGACCCCGCATGAGCAAGAGGTTTTGCTGAACATCATCGAGAAATTTGCGCACAGGGATACGGATATTTCGCAATCCCAAGGGGACAGTGACTGTCGAAGAGAGAGTTAAAAAAGAGCTTGCCGCTGTGGCAAGCTTTTTTTTAAGAAGAAGGAAGATTGGTTTTGGATCATATGAATAGCTAAAGAAGCGAGTATTGGAGGAATCGCGATTGGAAAAGTATATGTTGGCACTGGATCAAGGCACGACCAGCTCACGGGCGATTATTTTCAACCGGAAGGGAGCCGTCGTTCATTCCGCCCAGCGTGAGTTCCCGCAATATTTCCCGCAGCCGGGATGGGTGGAGCAGCAGCCGAACGAAATCTGGGGATCCATCCTTGCCGTCATCGCCGCCTGCCTGTCGGAATCCGGGATCAAACCGAGGCAGATTGCCGGAATCGGCATTACCAACCAGCGCGAAACGACGGTAGTGTGGGACAAAGAGACGGGCAACCCCGTCTATCCGGCCATTGTTTGGCAGTCGCGCCAGACGGCGGACATTTGCGAACAATTGACGGCCTCGGGGAACGGCGAGCGGTTCCGGTCGAAGACGGGGCTGTTGATCGATCCGTATTTTTCCGGCACCAAGGTGAAATGGATTCTGGATCGCGTCCCCGGCGCCAGAGAGCGCGCGGAGAAGGGCGAGCTCCTCTTCGGGACGATCGACACTTGGCTGATTTGGAAGCTGTCGGGAGGGAAATTGCATGTCACGGACTACTCCAACGCCTCGCGGACGCTGATGTTTAATATTCATGAGCTGGAATGGGACGACGAGCTGCTGAAGCTGCTCGACGTGCCGAAGGCGATGCTCCCGGAAGTCCGTTCCTCTTCGGAAATTTACGGCACAACGGTGCCTTACCATTTCTTCGGAGAGGAGGTTCCGATCGCCGGCGCGGCCGGGGATCAGCAAGCCGCCTTGTTCGGCCAAACCTGCTTCGAGGAGGGCATGCTCAAGACGACCTACGGAACCGGCTGCTTCATGCTGATGAACACGGGTGAGAAGCCGGTGGCCTCGGAGCACGGACTCGTCACCTCCATCGCCTGGGGCATCGGCGGTAAGGTGGAATATGCGCTCGAAGGCAGCATCTTCATCTCGGGCTCGGCGATCCAGTGGCTCCGCGACGGGCTCAGAATGTTCCGCGAGGCGAAGGACAGCGAGATTTACGCCTCTCGAGTGACCTCGACGGAAGGCGTGTATGTCGTTCCCGCCTTTGTCGGCCTCGGCAGCCCGTATTGGGACAGCGATGTACGCGGTGCCGTATTCGGGCTGACGCGCGGGACGACAAAGGAGCATTTCATCCGGGCGACGCTGGAGTCTCTGGCGTACCAGACCAAAGATATTCTCGCCGCGATGGAGCGGGATTCGGGATTTACCGTCGGCAAAATGCGCGTGGACGGAGGAGCGGTGTCCAACGGCTTTCTGATGGAGTTTCAAAGCGGCATTCTCGACGTTCCGGTGGAGCGACCCGTCGTGCGCGAGACGACGGCGCTGGGGGCCGCTTTCCTGGCCGGACTGGCCGTCGGGTATTGGAACGACCGGGACGAAATATGCCGTACCTGGAGCCTCGACCGCCGCTTTGAGCCAAGCATGGACGCGCCTACGCGGGAAGCGCTTTACGGCGGCTGGAAGAAGGCGGTCCGCGCTGCAATGGCCTTTAAATAGGGGCCGCCCATTTTGGCTTCTTACGGCACCATCGCCTCTGTTTCTTCATAAGATGTGTTGACTGTATCCCTTAACCTTGTTAAACCATAAAACCCGAGCAAGGAGGGGTGACGCATTTGAAGAGCAGCGATCGTAACAGCAAATTTCTGTTAACTCATCGTGAGCGGGAAGTTTTCGAACTCCTCGTGCAGGATAAAACGACGCGCGACATTGCGGGCCAGCTGTTTATCAGCGAGAAAACCGTTCGGAATCATATTTCAAATGTAATGCAGAAATTGAACGTCAAAGGTCGTGCGCAGGCGGTTGTTGAGCTGATCAAGCTTGGGGAATTGAAAATTTGACGGTTTTAGGGGACGAACCGTGAACCTTCTTTCTTCGTCCGCTTCGGCGGAGAGGAAAGAAGGTTTTTTGTTTATTAGTCGGCCGTTATTCCGCCAAGGCATTGCTGTCGGCGGCGGGGCGGAAATGAAGCTTCCCTTCAAGCTCGGCCAAACTTCCGTTGAGCGCCTTTAATCCCGGAATGAGCAGAGCTATACAGGAACATACAAGCGTCAGGAGGCCCGCGGAAACAAACAAGACAGGGACGCCGTATAGCTCGGCAAGCAATCCGCCGGCAAATGCCCCGACGGGCGCCAGGCTGCCTCCGATCAGAAAGCGGATCGAATTGACCCGGCCCTGAAGATGGGCGGGAACGAGCTTTCCGTGCAGCGAAGAGCTTAGCGAGCCGAAAAAGGGTCCGGCCGCACCGGCGGCAAAAAAGGCGGCCAGGGCAACATAATAATTCGGAATGACTCCCGGAATGATGTTGAAAAGGCCGATTGCGGCAAGGCTGCACAGCATCACCGCGCGGCGCCGCTCGATTTCGCGGATTAAGGAAATGACCGCGAGTCCGGCCAAAGTCCCCAAAGCGGAAAAAGTCGTCATGGTGCCCACGGCCGCCGCGTCACCATGCAAAACTTCCCGTACATAAGGCACCATCATCGTCCAGACCGCCATCGAATTCATATTGGAGACGGAGACCATTCCCATGATGGCCAGCATCGCGGGAAAGTGCCTATAGAAGGAGAAGCCCTCGGCGATTTCCCGGACATAGGCCCGGATGGAAAATGCGGCCGTTCGGCCGGTTTGATCGCGGCTTTTGGGCAGGTACATCAGCGTGGCGATCGCCAGGGCGTAACAAGCGGCGTTAACCCCGAGCGCGGGCAGCGCTCCCTTGGCCGCCGTGACGGCGCCCGCGAGGGCGGGGCCGAGCAGGGCGGCGGCGTTCCTGGCGCCGTCGATCACGGCGAAGGCGCGCACCAGCTTGCGGCCGTCCGCCACATTCGGTACGACGGCCATCGCCGTCGGCATAAACAGGGCCGCGCAGGAACCGCTAAGCACCGCGGCGGCGAACAAGTGCCATAGCTGCAAATGGCCGGTCAGGCCGGCTACGAGCGGCAGGGCTATGGCGATCAGACGCACGGCGGCAAGGGCGGCCATGAACCGCTCGCGGGGAAACCGGTCAGCAAGCGGCGAACCGAGCAGCCGCAGCGTCAGCTCGGGAATCCCGGAGCAAAGGGCGAGCGTACCCATCGCCAGCTTGGAGCCGGTCAGCTCGTAAATCATCCATTCCATGGCCAAGAGGCCAAAGGTATCGCCAAAGCCGCTCAGCGTAATCGTAGCCAGCAGGCCCGAATAACTGCGGTTTTTCATCGATGCATCAACCTTTCAGGAAATCTCCGATTTGGGACGGGAGACCGTTCAGGGCTTCCAAACGCAGGCTGTATTCCACATTTTTAACGGAACGGTAATGTATAATAACCAGCCCCGCCGCCCGGAGAGCGATCAAGTGATAATGAATCGTACTTTTGGACAACCCGATTTCCTTGACAATTTCCGTAAAAGTCATCTGGCTCCGCGATAACAGGCGCAGAATGCACAGGCGCGTTTCATCCGACAGGGCGCGTGTCAGTCTGAGCAGGCCCGGCGCGGGATGTCCGGGTGCCGGAGGGATGGCGTCGCAGGGATAATGGGAAAAAATAATTTCATCATAGATGCTGGAAGTGACAAGGGGGCGCGCATGGTATTGGGGGACGAGGACGATGCGCTTCAGGGCGCCGTCCGGATAAAACCTCATTCCTCCCGTAGCTTTCTCGCAGACGTCCATACCGTTTGACTCGTCCAACGATGCCCTTAACGAAGCGGCCGCCTGCGCCAATCCTGTGATAATGTCCGGATTAATGCCGCTGAAATAATGGGTGTCCCATTCCCGCAGCACCTCCAAAGCAAGACTTCGCAGCTCGGGAAGATTGGAAGGGACGGATTGCCCGCAGCTCGCGGAGATGTCGTATAACTGACCGGTTGACAATCCGTCTAGCCAATCCAGAAACTCCGGCACGGAACGCTCGCCGGGGCAGTTCCATACATACGGGGAAAGGCTGAAGTCCTCGAGCTTCTTCATGGAACTCCGCATTTTTTGCAGCACGATCGGCGCAAAATGCCCTTGAACCTCACGGACCCACAGCTTCCCTTCATCCATGGCATGATGGTTTTGTTTGCTGGCAAAAGCCGTCAGGCTGGCGATGCATTCATAAACCGGGGCGAAATCGACTTCCACTTTATAACTCATCACGGATATACAATTCCTTTCGCTTTATTGTGTTCTATATTTATAGAACTAAACTTTTGTTATATTATATTCGAACTAATTAAAAGCGGCAAGGATATTTTTCCAGTGCCTCAGTATCCAAAATAAAACAACCGTCCTGATTCCGATCAGGACGGTTGTTTGCTTGTTACTGTTTTGTTACAGGGATTTCAAATACTCCACGATGGTCAAGAGCCCTTTGTCGAAATTCTCCAGGTTGAAGTGTTCGTTCGGGGCGTGCAGATTTTCGTCCGGCAGGCCGAAGCCCATCATGACGACCGGTGCCGACAAGACGCGGGACAAGGTCGCGACGATCGGGATGGAGCCGCCGTCGTTCGTAAACAGCGCACGGGTGCCGTAAACCCGTCCGTAGGCGTCGGCCGCTTTTTGCAACAGCGGGTTGGACGGATCGATCGTAAAGGCGCGTGCCCGCTCGGTTTGTCTCACGTCCAGCTTCGCGCCGGGCTGCACCCGGCTGTTGAGATGGGCCTCAATCTTGTCCAGGATATCTTGCGGATCCTGGTCTCCGACCAGCCGGCAGGTGATTTTGGCGTGGGCTTCCTTCGGAATGACCGTCTTGGTGCCTTCGCCTTGGAAGCCCCCGTACACCCCGTTGAGCTCCAGCGTCGGGCGAACGCCGGTCCGCTCGATGAAGCTGTAGCCTTCCTCCCCGAAGAGCGTATCCAGCCCAAGGTCGGCTCTCAGCTTCTCCTCATTGAATTGCAGCTTGTCAAATTCTTTCCGCAAATCCGCCGTCAGCTCGGGAACGCCTTTGTAGAAGCCTTCGACCGCTACGCGCCCCTGGTCGTCATGCAGCGAGGACAGCAAAGCGACCAAAGCGTGCAGCGCGTTGGGAACGCCGCCGCCGAACGTGCCGGAGTGCAGGTCGGTGTTGGCGGTCCGTACTGTCACTTCAAGCGAGCAGAGGCCGCGCAGCCCGACGCAGATCGCCGGCTTGCCGGGTTCGAGGAGCTGCGTGTCGGAGATCAGCACCACATCGGCCGCAAGCTTGTCCTGGTTAGCTTCCAGGAAAGAGGGCAGATTCGGGCTCGTAATTTCCTCTTCGCCTTCAATGCAGAATTTGATATTGACGGGCAGTTCTTTTTCCTGACTCAGAATCGCTTCCACCGCTTTGACATGCATGAACATTTGGCCTTTATCGTCCGTGGCACCGCGGGCATACAGCTTGCCGTCCCGGATGGTCGGCTCGAACGGAGGGGTATCCCACAGCTCGACAGGGTCGACCGGCTGCACGTCATAATGGCCGTAAACCAATACGGTCGGCTTGCCCGGAGCATGAAGATGTTCTCCGTAAACGACGGGGTGACCTTCCGTCGGATATACCTCAACGTTTTCCATTCCTGCGCGCCGCAGGGAATCGGCAACCCATTTCGCCGCGTTCAGAACGTCGCCCTTATGCTCGGACGAGGTGGAAATGCTCGGAATGCGGATCAATTCGCCGAGTTCTTGCAGATGCACATCCCTGTTTTTTTGAAAATATGCTTGATAATCCATCTTGGTCAGTTCCTCCTGAACATGTTCTCCCCATTATTTTACACCTTTTTGGCCTATAACACGAATGGCCGGCCCGTTATTTTGTCATGAATCGGAGCAGGCACCTTAAAATAAACTTAAAAATATTTCACCTTTTTTTATAATTCCTTAAGGTAAGCCGGACATAATTCTGTTAAAGTCATAAAGTAGAAAGCTTTTTATAAATGAAGGGAGTCATGTAGACAAATGGAAGACAAAGATAATAAGGATTTACAAGAAATTAAGGGGCCGCAGGACCAGCCGGATACGTCCGAGGACAAGGCTGACGGCGGACAGGCCTCTTTTGAGGATACCGATGCCGTCCTTGACGATCAAACCGCCGAGGATAAAAATCAAGACATCGCTTCCGTATCATCCTTGGATCCCGATCACCGGGATTCCGCGGAGGAAGGGGCAAGCCGGAAGCCGGGGGCCAAATTGGTGTGGCCGATCGTATCGCTTGTACTGGCCGTACTGCTGGTTGCAGCGCTGATCAATCCTCCATTTGCCGCGAAGAAAGCGGAGGCCGTAGCCAGCGTCAACGGCATCGAAATTACGAAAGATCAGCTCTATAATGAACTGGTCACATACGGCAGCGGCGAAGCGGCGCTCGACACGCTGATCACGAAAGAGCTCATTCGCCAGGAAGCTCAGAAGGCCAATGTCGAGGTTACGGAAGCCGACGTCGATAAGGAGATCCAAGGATATATCGAGTCTTTCGGCTCCGAGGACAATTTGAATCAGGCGCTGGTGGCCAACGGCATGACGCTTGCGCAACTGCGTGAAAATATCCAAATGAACGCGCTCTTGACCAAGCTGCTCGAACCGCAAGTGACGGTTACCGACGACCAGATCAAACAAACATTTGAAGACAACAAAGAATCCTTCAATACGCCGGAGCAGGTACGTACTTCGATTATTCTGGTGGCGACGGAAGCGGAAGCCCAGGAAGTCATTAAGGAGCTCAAGGCCGGCAAGGACTTTGCCGAACTGGCGAAGAGCAAATCGCTGGATGAAGCGACGAAAGCGAACGGCGGAGACACCGATTTCTTTGCCCGCGGCGAGATGGAGGAAGCGGTCGAGGAAGCGGCCTTCAAACTGGCCAAGGATGAAATCAGCGAACCGGTGAAGACGAGCGCCGGATATGAGGTCATCAAGCTGACCGACCGTAAGGAAGCCCATACCGCCACCTTGGAAGAGAAGAAGGATGAAATCCGCGAAGGGCTGGTCGCCCAGCAAGTATCCCAATTGTCGGGAACATGGATGGAGGACATCAAGAGTAAGGCAAATATCACGAATAAGCTGACCGACACGGCCGACGACGCCGATGCGGCAGCCGGTGCCGCAGCCGATACCGGAGCGGCAGCCGACGCGGAGAGCGGAGCGAATACCGCCGAATAAGATATCGCAGGAATGCACAAAGGGAAGCCATAGCGCTTCCCTTTTTTTCGTTTGGCCGCAAGGCTTAGGAGCGAGGGAATCTTTCTTTTTCGCGGAGCAAACCCGGAAATGGGGGTTTACGGATCGGATGCCTCTAGCTATACTGAAGAAAATAACCACTTTTTTATTATAAAAAGGAGATAATATCCCATCATGAAAAATCCCATTATTGCATCATTTCAGGGCGGGCTGATCGTTTCCTGCCAGGCGCTTGAAGGCGAAGCGTTCTACGGCGGCGAATACATGGCCAAATTCGCGATCTGCGCCGAAGCGGGCGACGCGGTCGGGATCCGGGCGAATACCCCGGCCGACATCAAAGCGATTAAGGCCGTAACGAAGCTGCCGTTAATCGGGCTATGGAAACAGGATTACGACGGATACGAAGTATACATCACGCCTACGCTTAGGGAAGTAGAGGAGGTCATCGCCGCCGGAGCCGATATCGTGGCCATGGACGCGACGCTGCGCGACCGTCCGGGCGGCGTCCCCTTGCAGACGATCGTTCGGGAAACCAAACGGGCCCATCCCGAGGTGCTGCTGATGGCGGACGTATCGACGACGGAGGAGGGAATCGCCGCCGAGCAGGCCGGTTTCGATCTCATTTCCACAACACTGTCCGGTTACACGCCCTACAGTCCGCAGTCAAGCGATCCCGACTTTGAGCTGATCGCCGAGCTTAGCCGCCGCGTGTCCATTCCGGTATTAGGCGAAGGGCGGATTCATACTCCCGAGCAAGCGGTCCGCTGTTTGCGGGAAGGGGCCTTTGCCGTGGTTGTCGGAGGCGCGATTACAAGACCGGATACCATCACCAGAAAATACACCGAAGCGATGGCTCAATTTATTGATGAATGATCTCTTCGCTAAGGAAGACAAACCTAAGGTTGGGAGTGTGTTGCCAATATGAGTTCACAAGGCGAAGCGGCAATCGGTCTGGATCTCGGCGGGACGAATATCAAGGCGGGGCTGGTCGCCCGCGACGGAACCGTCATCCATCGCCTCAGCCTGCCCACCGAAGCCCACAGAGGCGGGGAGGCGCTGATGGACCGCCTGTCCGAAATCGTGCTGGCCCTGCGGGAGCATGCTATGAAGCACGACTGGCGCATCCGCGGCGTCGGCGTCGGCTCCGCCGGGCAAGTCAGCCGGGAGAAGGGGGCCGTCATAGGGGCCACGGCGAATTTGCCGGGCTGGGCCGGCATGGAATTGGCGGTCCGCCTGGAGTCCCGCACCGGGCTGCCCGTTGCCGTTGACAATGACGCCAATGCGATGGCATTCGGCGAAGCTTGGGCGGGCGCCGGCCGCGAGTGGCGCGATTTTGTCTGCGTCACGCTCGGGACCGGGGTCGGCGGCTGTTTGATCCTGGACCGCGAGCCCTACCGGGGCAGGGACGGCTTCGCGGGCGAATTCGGACACCATGTCGTCGAACATGGCGGAATTCCATGCAACTGCGGCCGGACCGGATGCTGGGAGCAGTACGCTTCGGTGACGGCGCTGATGAGGATGACGCGGGAGATCAAGGGAGAAGCGGAGCTGCTGGCCACGCCGACCAAAGTTTTCGGCAGCGCCAGAGAAGGGTACGGCCCCGCGCTAACGCTTGTCAACGAATATGCAAACTATATCGCCATCGGTTTGGCGAATTTGATTCATCTGTTTAATCCGCAGGGCATCGTGATCGGCGGAGCCGTTACGCAGCAGGGAGATTTCCTGTTCGACCGGGTGCGGGGAGCCGTTGCCGGGCTGCTTCTTCCGGTCTATAAAGATGCCGCGGAGGAAATCCCGATCGTTCCGGCCGCGCTCGGCAATGACGGCGGGGTCATCGGAGCGGTAGCGGGGTATTTTATCAAATCGGATTGAAAGAGGAGATCGGATTGCCGAACGAACAAGGCATGGGAAAAACGCTGTTATCGATCCGCAGCCATTTGAACGGTTTGACCAAGACGGAACAAAAAGTGGCCCGTTTCATTCTGGACAACGCCCAGGATGTCATCTATTACTCGGTTACGGAGCTGGCGGAAAAGGCGGATGTGGGCGAAACGACGGTGCTGCGCTTATGCCGCAAATTGAAATTTCACGGATTCCAGGATTTCAAGCTTACGCTCGCCCAGGATCTGGTCAAGCCTTCCGACCGGATATCGCATGAAATCACGGAGAACGACGACGCTTCGGCGTTGAACCGCAAAGTTATCTCCATGCATGTCGGAGTGCTGGAGCAAACCTCGGAGCTGGTGAATTCCGAGCGCCTGGAGCAAGCGATCGCTCTGCTTCACCGCGCGGAAAATATCAACTTCTTCGGAGTCGGCTCCTCCGGGCTGACGGCCCTTCAGGCCGCGCACAGCTTCACCCGGATCGGCAAGCGCAGTCAGGCGGTAACAGATCCGCATTTTCAGGCGATGGAGGCTTCACTCATAAAGCAAGGGGACGTCGCGGTCGGAATTTCGGTTTCCGGAAGCACGAAGGATACGATGGAAACCTTGGCTTTGGCGAAGCAAGCCGGAGCCGACATCTTGGTCATTACAAGCAACGCGATATCCCCGATCACCAAGCTGGCGGATATCGTGCTGCTGATGGTGGCTCGGGAAAGCCCGCTGCAAGGCAGCTCGATGTCCGCAAAAATTTCCCAATTGGCGATCGTCGACATTTTGCATACCGGCGTCGCGTTCAGAATGAAGGACGAGGCGCTGAAATTCAGGGAAATGACGGCCAAAGCCATCACGGACAAACTGTATTGAGCTACAAGGGGATTTGAAAATGTTCCGCGGGTAAGAACATGATCGGACGAGGGCGCTGCGACGGCCAAGTCCGGGCATGTTCTTTTGCTTTTGAAGCGTTACTTAGGGTGGTCTAACCGGATTCCCGAGTGCTATGATGAGTTGGGAAACGTTGGTTCAAGGAGGGCGATGCGATGAGACCATTGTGCAAGGTGATTATCGTTGATGATGAAATGCTCGTCAGACAAGGAATCAAGCACCTTCTGGATTGGGAGCGCGAGGGCTATAGCATCATCGGCGAGGCGGCGAGCGGAAGCGAAGCGCTGGAACTGGTGGAGAAGCTTCACCCGGATATCATTATGACGGATATCGTTATGCCGGTCATGGGCGGGGAGGAATTCGTCAGAATCGTCAAGGAAAAGCATCCGCAAATCGAAGTCATCGTGCTTAGCAGCTTCAGCGAATTCCACTATGTCCGGTCGACGTTTCAAAGCGGCGTGGCCGACTATATTTTGAAGCCGAAATTGGAAGCGGATACACTCCTAAACGTACTCAACAAAACCGTCGAAAAAATACCGCGTTTACGCGGGCTGCCGGGAGCCGGAGACAATGCGGCCGCGGCCGGACGGTTCGAGCGGGCCGTTGAAAGTCTGCTCGCCGGGTATGAAGCGGAGATCGATCCGGCTTTGCTCGCGGCGAAGCTTCCGTACGGGCGGTACATGTGGTTTGGGGCGGAATTAAATCATTTGAAGGATAAGGGGAACAGGGAACGTTTTACGGAAAATATAGAAAGCGAATTTGCCCGCCTTGGTTTGGAGAAGGCCGCCTGCATCCCCGTGAGGCATTCCCCGGAACGGTCGCTTTATTTGGTCAACGGCGATCCGGAGCACTGGGACGATCTTCTCCTGGGGCTGAGGCAGCTGGCGTCGCTGCTGCCGCAAGGGAAAGAAGGATATGCGCATTTTGTCATCAGCCGAAGCTTCTCCCGTTTCGGTCAGCTCGGCGAAGTGTACCGGGACAATTATTTGAAGCTGGCCAGGTACAGCTTTTACTTGCCGGAGCGCAAGCTGATCGAACACGGTCATTTGCCGGGCCCTCCCGCGGCATATGGGGAGTTTGACATGGCCGAATTGACGGAGCTGCTGAAGCGCAGGCAATTCCGGAAGGCGTTTGACGGATTTCTCGAGTACATTGATCTTCGTTCCGCGGATTACCGCAGCGATATTTTCGAGTTCAAGTCGCTGCTCGGCAATTTTATATTCAATGTCACGACGGCGCTGGGCAAGCTGAATTTCGATGCCGGGAAGCTGGAGGAGGCGAAATACGGCTATTTCCGGAAAATAGACGAGGCGCTTTACGCCAGAGACGCGGTCGCGGTTGCGGAAGAGTTCCTTATGATAGCGGAGCGGGTGATCGGCGAGGCGGACGTAACGGCGAATCCGAATGTGCGGGCGCTGCTGCGGTACATTGAGGAGCACTACGCCGAGCCGATTACACTGTCGGAGGCGGCGAAGCGGTTCCATTTCAACGCCTCTTATTTATCCAGTTATTTTACGGCGCATAACCATGAAGGATTCAGCGAGTATCTCAGTAAAGTCAGAGTGGAGAAAGCTAAGGAGCTGCTGATGACGACGGACGCCGCGATTGCGGAAATCGGCGAAAAGGTGGGCTACGCGGATCAAAGCTATTTTACCAAAGTGTTCAAGAAGCTCACCGGGGTTTCGCCGAGCAGCTACCGGAGACAGGGCCCGGCGGGGATGGGGGAATCATGATAAGCGGCATGATGAGCAGACTGAGGAAGCAGGGACTCTTCCTGAAGCTGTTTTTGGTAACGCTGATCAGCATTGTCACGGTATCTCTCCTGACGCTGGCCATCACCATCCGCATGTCGGAGAAGCTGTTCGTCGAAACGTTCAGCATTACGAACGGCAAGCTGTTAAGCCAGATCAAGGCGAATTTGGAGGGCTACAACAATGCCGTCGCCACCAGCGTAACGGCGATCGCGCAAAATGCAGCCATCCGGAGTTATTTGTCGAGCGGCGAGACGGAGGCCGTACCGCTGGCTATACAGACTTACAATATGACCCAAGGGATGAAGTCCATCCGTTCCAACTTAAGCGCCTATGATGTCGCGATCATGATCGTCGGCGCGAACGGCCGGAGCTATACGACGGATCCCTGGTATTGGCCGGTGACCGGGGACATGCTGAAGAATCATCCGCTTACGGAGAAGACGAAGGCGCATCCGGCTCAAATTATGTACCAGCTTTATATGGGCAAGGATCGCGAAGGAAATAAGGAGGAACCTGTACTCGTAGCTTCCAAAGCTCTGTTCGACCGCGTCGGCGGCAAAACTTACGGCTTGGCGTATGTGGCGATCCGGGACCGGAATTTCAAGCCGCTATACGCCAACTTCACCAGCGAAGGCAATGATGTGCTGCTGTTGAATAACGAGGGATTGATTATTTCCGGCAACCGGGACGGGCTGATCGGCCGGAGTGATCCGCAACTGCTGCGGGAGGCTGCCTTAGCCCGAAGGGACCACAATCAGGCGGCATCCTCCTATGTTCAGGGCCGTGAGGCGATCCTGCTGTCCGAATACTTACCGGAATTGAATTTCTATCTTGTCAATCTGATCGACAAGCGGGCCGCCATCGGCCAAATGGTGAACGCCAAAGCGGTGACGCTGACGATCATGGGAATCGTGGCGGTCTCCCTCATCCCCGTATTTTTGATCACCCGCAAAATGACCAAATCGCTGCGGGTGCTGGTGGATCAGATGTCGGCGGTTCCGTTCGGCGGGTTCGACCATTATGTCGATGTCACCGCCAGCAGCTATGAGGTCAGGGAGCTTGGCAATGCGTTCAATTTCATGCTGGAGGAGCTGAACGATTACGTGAACCGGCTGATGGAAACCGAGAAACAGCAGCGGAATGCGGAGCTGGCGGCGCTCCAGATGCAGATCAATCCGCATTTCCTGTATAATACGCTCGCGTCGGTCAAATTCCTCGTTCAGCAGGGCAACAAAGAGAAAGCGGCGGAGACGATCAACGCCCTGATTTCGCTGCTGCAAAATACGGTCAGCGATCCGGCCTCGACCATCCCGGTCTCACAGGAGTTGGAAACTTTAAAGCACTACGTGTTTATCAATCATGTGCGCTACGGCGAAAGAATCCGCGTCCATTTTTTCGTCGAGCCCGAGAGCCTCGATTACCGCCTGCCCAAGCTCATGATCCAGCCGTTTATCGAAAATGCCTTTTTCCATGCGTTCCATAAGAAAGCGGAGGGCAGCATCGTGATCATGATCGCCGTCCGCGAAGACCGGCTCGTCTGCGAAGTGGCGGACAACGGAGACGGCATGGATGCGCGGGAATACAAGGATAACTGTTCGGATACACAGGAGGAATTGCCCGCAACCAGGCGGAACCGCCAATTGTTCTCCGGCATCGGCATACGGAATGTGGACAACCGGATCAAGTATATGTACGGGGATAACTACGGCGTCGAGATTACAAGCAAGCCCGGGGAAGGTACCAAGGTGAAGATTGCGCTTCCGCTAAATAAAAGCTAAAATTTTTACAAAAATCCAATAAAAGTTCAAATACTCGTAATTCACCCCCAGACAGGATCCAAAATTCGCACCAATGCCTGCAAATAAAATACAAAAGAAGACGAATGCAAGATGCTAAGATGGAGGCGTAACGGAAAGCGCTTCCATTTTTTTGATTTCGGAAACAGAAGGGGGATTACGATTTGAAAAAGCTAGTAACCGTATTGCTTGCCGGATTCGTGCTTCTGTCCGCTTCGGCCTGTTCCTCGGGCCAAAAAGAGAGCGGAGCGAGCGGCGGAAACGCCGCAAGTTCGACCAAAGAAATTACCGTATGGGCCTGGGATCCGGCCTTCAACATCGCGGCGATGAATATCGCGAAAGAAACGTACGCGAAGGAAAATCCGGATCTAACCGTCAATATCGTGGAAAATGCGCAGGCGGATATTGTCCAGAAACTGAACACGGGCCTGAACTCCGGTTCGACAAAAGGCTTGCCGAATATCGTCCTGATTGAGGATTATCGCGCCCAGAGCTTCCTGCAGGCGTATCCGGACGCTTTCTACGATCTGTCGGATGTCGTGAAGGCCGTCGACTTCGCCGATTACAAAATCGGCCCGACGAGCATCGACGGCAAACAATACGGGGTTCCGTTCGACTCCGGCGTCACGGGGATGTACGTAAGAACGGATTATCTCGAACAGGCGGGCTACAGCCTGGACGATATGCAGGACATCGATTGGAAGCAATACATCGAGATCGGCAAAGCGGTGAAAGAGAAAACGGGCAAAAGCCTGCTCACTCTCGACCCCAACGATCTGGGGCAGATCCGGATGATGATCCAGACCGCGGGGGCCTGGTATACGGAGCAAGACGGGCAAACCCCGGCCATTGCCGGGAATGCGGCATTGAAGGAAGCTTTTGAGCTTTATAAAGAGATGATGGATTCCGGCATCGTGAAGATCGTCTCCGACTGGAGCCAATTCGTGGGCGCGTTCAACAGCGGCGAGGTGGCCACGGTGCCGACCGGCAACTGGATCACGCCTTCGATCAAGGCCGAAGCGTCGCAATCCGGCAAGTGGGCAGTGGCCCCGATGCCCAAGCTCCCGGCCACGGAAGGCTCGGTGCACGCGTCCAACCTGGGCGGCAGCTCGTGGTACGTGCTCAATATCGACGGCAAGGAAGCGGCCGCGGAATTCCTGGCCAAGACGTTTGCCTCCGACGTGGAGATGTACCAAACGCTGAATACGGAGGTCGGCGTCATCGCCACGCTGAAGGCCGCAGCCGAAGGGGAAGCATACAGCGCGGCGGACGATTATTTCCAAGGGCAAAAAGTCGTTTCCGATTTTGCGGCATGGACCGAGCAAATTCCGAACGTCAATTACGGTATGAACACGTATGCCATCGAGGATATTCTGGTGGTGGCGATGCAGGACTACCTGGGCGGCAAGGACGTCGACAGCGTGCTGGCCGACGCGCAATCGCAGGCGGAGACGCAAATCCACTAAACCAGGTTTATGCTTCACGGTGCGTCACGGATTAACCCCCTGCTCCTTCCTCATCTTTCTCAAGCGGTTCATTCGCGGAAGGAGGAGAAGGACAGGGGTTTTTCCGGTCTTGAGAAAAAAATTCCAAATTGCCAAATTGCCATCCAGAAAGGTGTGGAGTGTTGTGAAAACTTCTGTTCATGCCGCGGTAGCTCCCCGGCCTCACAAAGGCCTGGGCCACCGGAGGCGGCATCAACTGACGGGCTGGCTGTTCATTATCGTGCCGGTCGTGATGATCGGTATCTTTTATTTCTATCCGATGGTTCAAGCGCTCATCCTGTCCTTTCAATCGGGCCGGGGAAACAACCTTGAATTCGTCGGATTCGACAACTATATCCGGCTGTTCAGCGACTCCAATTTTTTGACTTCCGTTAAAAACACACTGATCTACCTGATCGTTCAGGTGCCGATCATGCTGATTCTGGCGATCTTCATCGCCGTGCTGCTAAACGACGAAAGGCTGAGATTCAAGGGCTTCTTCCGCACCGCGATCTTTCTGCCGACCGTAACCTCCCTGGTCGCCTACTCCGTCGTGTTCAAGTACATGTTCGGGGCCGACGGCATCGTCAACCAGTTTCTGCTCAAGCTTCATTTGGTCGGCGCCCCGATTCAATGGATCACCGATCCGTTCTGGGCCAAGGCGACGATTATTATCGCCATCACCTGGCGGTTTACCGGATACAATATGATTTTTTATCTTTCCGCTTTGCAAAATATCGACAAATCGGTATATGAAGCCGCGCGGATTGACGGGGCGAACGCGTTCACCCAGTTCTGGAAGTTGACGATTCCGCTGCTGAAGCCGATTATTTTGTTTACGACGATTACCTCGACGATCGGCACGCTGCAGTTGTTCGACGAGGTGGTCAATATTACCAAGGGCGGGCCGGGCAACGCGACGATGTCGATTTCCCAGTATATCTACAACCTGTCCTTCGAATATACGCCCGACTTCGGGTATGCCGCGACAGTGTCCTATTCGATCGTGATCATGGTGGTTCTTCTGACGATGATCCAGAACAAAATTGGGGGCGATAAGCGATGATGAAAACGAAACGCGCATCGATTTACCTGTTTCTTGCGGCCGCCGCCCTGATTTCCATCTTCCCCTTCCTATGGATGGTCGTAAGCGCCACAAACCGGTCGGTCGACGTCACGAAAGGCACGCTTCTGCCGGGCCTTCATTTGTTCGAGAATTTAGCCAATCTGTTCGGCACGGTGGACATGTGGCAGGCGCTTTGGAATTCCGCGCAAATCTCCGTCGTGACCACGCTGCTGTCGCTGCTGGCCGCCTCCGCGGCGGGCTACGGCTTCGAAATATTCCGCAGCCGCGGCAAGGATATCGTGTTCAACATCCTGCTGGCTTCGATGATGATTCCGTTTGCGGCCATCATGGTGCCTTTGTTCCGGATGTTTGCGAAATTGTCGGTCGCACTGCCATTTGCGGGCGTCGATACGCCGGCCGCGGTCATTTTGCCGACATTCACGACGGCGTTCCTGATGTTCTTTTTCCGGCAAAGCACCAAGATGTTCTCCAAAGATTTACTGGAAGCCGGCCGCATCGACGGCCTGTCCGAACTCGGCCTGTTCTTCCGCGTTTATATGCCGACGATGAAATCCACCTATGCCGCCGCGGCGATCATTACCTTTTTGAACAGCTGGAACAATTATTTGTGGCCGCTCATCGTGCTGCAATCGCCGGAGAATATGACGGTGCCGCTCCTGATTTCCAATCTCGGCTCGGGCTATGCGCCGGATTACGGGCTGATCATGTCCGCGATCGTCATCTCGACGCTGCCGACCGCGCTTGTCTTCTTCATCATGCAGAAGCAATTCGTCGCCGGAATGACGGGCTCCATAAAATGACATTTTTCCTTTGTTTAACCCGCCTACAGAAGGTACAATGAAAGTTAAGATTCTTATAGAAGCTTATCGGGTAGGATCGGGGAGGAATCAATCGTGGCGGAATGGTATGAAGAGAGCTTCGGCGAAGATTATTTACTCGTGTATAAGCACCGCGACGTTCAAGGCGCGAAGCGGGAAGTGCGGCGGATGATGACCTGGCTGGATCTGCCTCCGGGGGCGAAGGTGCTGGATTTGTGCTGCGGAATGGGGCGCCATTCGATGGCGCTGGCCGAAGCGGGGTATGAGGTCACCGGAGTCGACCTGTCCGAGGTGCTGCTTGGGGAAGCGAGAAAGAACGACCCCGCGGGCCGGGTGCGGTGGCTGAAGGCGGACATGCGGAAGCTGCCGCTTGACGGCGGGTTTGACGCGGTCGTCAACCTGTTCAGCTCGTTCGGCTATTTCGAGCGGGATGAGGAGCATGTCAAAGTACTGCGGGAAATTTACCGGATGCTGAAGCCCGGGGGGCGGTTCATCATCGATTTTCTTAACCCGGAATATACGGCTGTCCATTTGGTGCCGGCTTCCCGGCGGATGGACGGCGGGCAATTGATCGTCGAGAAGCGCGCGATCGAGGAAGGATACGTCAAGAAGCGGATCACGATCAGCCCGGCCTCGGGGGAGGATGGCGTAACGGCCGAGCCCAGACATTATCTGGAGCGTATCCGGCTTTACGAGAGCGGCGATTTTGCCGGGATGCTGGCGCAGGCGGACCTGGCACTGGACAATATCCACGGGGACTATAATGAAGAAGATTATGATCCGGCGAGCTCGCCTCGCATGATCATGGTGGGGCACAGACCGCTATGACTAGAGAGGGCATCGAAGTCATGGAGCGCGAGGGACTGGTTCGGGTCCGGATATCGATGAGACCGCCCTTGCGCTGGGTCAACAGCTACATTCTCCGCGGCGAAGAAGGGATCACGATCGTCGATCCCGGCCCGCGCTCCGAGCGGTCCGAGGACGAGTGGGATGCGGCTTGGCGCGAGCTGGGCATATCGCCCCGGGACATCGCTTCGATTGTGCTGACCCATCATCACCCCGACCATTACGGACTGGCGGGATATTTACAGTCGATTACCGGAGCGCGGGTGTACATGTCGCGGCGGAGTCATGAGGAAACGAAGCGGATGTGGGGAGAGGACAGCGTTATGAACGAGGCGCTGTACACGCTCTACCGCAGCCACGGCCTGTCCGCCGCCTGGCTTGAGCAGCTCCCGGCGCACATGGAGAGCTTCCTGCCGGAAGTGACGCCCGCCCCGGTGGTCACCTACCTCGCCGACGGCGACCGGGTGGAGATGGGCGGCAGGACCTGGGTCGCGATCGAGACCGCAGGGCATGCGCCGGGGCATCTGTCGTTTTACGATGCGGAGCGGGGGTTCATGCTCTGCGGGGACGCCGTGCTGCCGCAGATTTCGCCCAATGTCAGCCTGCTGCCGGGCAGCGACCCCGAGCCGCTCCGCTCGTTCCTGAATTCGCTCCGCAAGCTGGAAGCGTACGAGGTGGCGATGGCGTTCCCCGGGCACCGCAACCCGTTCCCGCATTTTTCGGAGCGCGTCAGGGCGCTTCTGTCGCACCATGAAGAGCGGCTGGCCGCGATCGAAGCGCTGCTCTCGGAGCGGGAACGCTCCGGCTTCGACGTCTGCGCCGCCCTCTTCGGCAACGAGCTCGGGATTCACCAGATGCGCTTCGCCATGTCGGAGACGCTGGCCCATCTCACCGAGCTGGTCCGCCGCGAACGGGCGGCGGAGATCGCCGGGCCGGGCGGGAGCCGCGTCTTTCGGATACTCGCCTAGGGGGCCGCGGGCGGACGGAAGCAGCTTAACGCTCCATCTGGCTTAACATCAGGTTAAGCTGTCTTACATAGGGGCTTAGATCACTGACCGAATCCAGATAGGAGACATAAACCTTCACCAGCGTCGGATTTGGGCTCTCCTCCCCATCCAGCTGTTGCTGCAGCAGCGAGACGACCTCAAGCAGCTCCCGGCGGACGGGCTCGGGGCTTTGGAGTCCGGCGATCCGCCGCGAGAAAGAATGCAGGAATTCCTTGAGGCTTTCCTGCTTCGTCATGAAGTCGGCCGGATTGATATCGTTAAAATAAACGCCCGATTCCTTCAGTACGGGGTCGGGCTTGCTTTGCAGCAGCTCGTTCACGACCGCGTCGATGCGGCCGGCCAGGAAGCCGGCCAGCTCCGACATCGGCAGCCCGATTACATGTTGATTGGCATGGGACAAATACTCCTTCAACATGCCCCTGAAGATGGCGACAACGTCCCAAAGATAAGGCGCGACGGCTTCGCCGTAGGCCTCCCGGAAACAGTCCCGGTGCCACGACAGAAGGTCCGCGCGTTTTTTTCTCCATGCGTTTTGAAAATTTTCATTTTCCGTAACAGGCAATTCTTTAAATTCGCTCGTGAAAAAATAATTCTCCAGCATGTATTGAAGCTGAAACTCAATTTTCCTCCGCAATATTTCCTTCGGCGGTTCCCCTTCCAGTCGTAGCACCCGGTCCAGCTCGCGCGCCTCTTCGAACATCGTCCGGTGAACGTCCGCGAATACCCCGGTAAATAAATCCTCCTTCGACGGAAACACTTTATAGATGCTGGCCTTCGCCATGCCGCAGGCTTCCGCGATCTCCTGCATCGAGGCGGCGAAATACCCTTTTTCCTTAAAAATATCCATGGCCGTTTTCAGGATTTGCCGTTTTTTGATTTCTTCCATCGGAAACACCACCCTCTCACATTCTGACATGCCCTTAAATGCCGGTCAACAGCGGAATTGACACAGAAAACCCGCGAGTCATATAATGAACCTGCGAGTTTTTTCGGAAGAAAACAGTCCAAGGAGGTGAGCCGAAGCCGATCCGGCTTTGGCGCAAATGAAGATTACCGAGAATATTGAAGTGTTGGAATTGACCCTCCCGGCCGGGGAAGGGCAAATGACCATTCATCCTACGGTTATCCGCGATGAACATGGTTGCGTATTGGTGGATACCGGCATGCCGGGCTGCTATCGGCGGATTATGGATTTAATCGCACAAGCGGGGATCGATCCCGCCGCGCTCCATGCCGTTATTCTTACTCATCAGGATATCGACCATGTGGGAAGCCTTCCGCAATTCATCTCCGGGAACGGCGGGAAGCCGAAGGTATACGCCCATGCCGAGGATAAGCCTTATATCGACGGAAAGAAGCTGCTGATCAAGTTTAGTCCCGCCAGAAAAGAAGCGCTGCTCCAAGCCTTGCCCGAGCCGCTTGCCAAGCAATTCGAGGCCGTCTTTTCCACGGATTCGTCGGAAAACGTCACGCATGTGCTAGCGGATGGGCAGCGGCTTCCGTTTGGGGGCGGGCTTACAGTAATTCATACCCCGGGACATACGCCGGGTCATATTAGTCTCTATCACGAGCCGAGCAAGACGTTAATCGCCGGCGATGCGATGATCGTACAAGACGGTATGCTGCAAGGGCCGAACCCGGTTATGACCCCGGATATGCCGCTCGCGCTCCAATCGCTCCGCAAGCTGAAGGCCTATCCGATCGAAACGGTCGTTTGCTATCATGGCGGTATTTATCGAGGGGATGTCAGCAAGCGCATTGAGGAAATTATCGAGGCTTAATTTGAACGGTTCGCAAGCCAAAGAAAAGAAGTGATTTCATGAAGATTCGAACCGAGGCAAAAGGGGTAAGGCTGCTGATCACCGCCGGCTTTGCCGTTCTGGGGGGATACGTGTTTCAACTGATCGGAACGCCGATCCCCTGGATGCTGGGGTCGATGGTGTTCGTACTCATCGGTTCCAAACTGTGCGGAAAAAATATCCGGTTCTTTTGGCCAGGGCAAATTCGCAATACGGGCATGATTATTATCGGCTATACGATGGGGCTCTCGTTTACGGCATCCACCCTGACGGAAATCGGCCGCCAGTTTCCGACCATGGTACTGTTCACGTTTTTGCTGATGGTCTGTGCCGCCGTAATCGCCTTTCTCATCTCTTTCCTTTCCGGGATTCCTTTTCCGACGATTCTGCTGGGCAGTATCCCCGGCGGCTTGAGTCAAATGGTACTCCTGGCGGAGGAAGTGGAGGGGATTGACCTAACGGTGGTCGTATTCCTGCAAGTATCGCGGCTGATCATGATCATCGTCTGCGTGCCGCTCCTGGTGTTCAGCCCGTTGTTCGGCGCCGCGGGGACCGAGGCGCTAACCGGCGGTTTGTCGGGTAATGCGGCGACCTTCCCGGGATTGTTCCCGAATATTTGGCTGTTCGCGGTGGTATGCGTCGCCAGTGCCCTGCTGGGCAAAAAGATCAAATTCCCGACGGCGTTTCTGCTCGGACCGATGATCGCCACGATCGTGCTGAATTTATCCGGATTCCACGGGCCGGCGCTGCCTAAGGTCGTGCTGAACGTATCCCAGCTGATGATGGGCAGTTACATCGGGCTGCTGTTAAAGCCCGAAAATTTAAAACATAAACTAAAGATGATTTTGCTGGCGATCCTGAGCGGGGTGATCCTCATCTCTTGTTCCGTCGGGCTGAGCTTTTTGCTGACCCGGCTTCATGCCGTCTCTTGGATAACCTCGTTTCTCAGCCTCTCGCCGGGAGGAATGGACCAGATGGCGCTGATCGCCAAAGAGGTGAATGCCGACTTGTCGGTCGTTACCTGTTATCAGCTCTTCCGTACATTGTTCATCTTCTTCGTGGCCCCCGCCGCGCTGAAGGCGATTTTCAGATCGATCCTGAAAAAAAACAAGGCCGTGAATCATACAGCCTGATAAACCAAGCAGCCTCTTCCCGGCAGCATACCGGAACGAGGCTGCTTTTCATTTATGGTGCGGCCTTTCGCAACACCTAGCGTACGATGTCTTTGCCGAGCGTTTCTTCGCCTTGCTCCAGCTCTCGTTCCGCCTGTTTGCGGTGGGCGATCCGGCTGCTGGCGGAGGCGGCCACCGCCCCGACGATATCGTCAAGGAACGTGTTGCACGGGCCGAGCGTTTTGTCGTTCAGCCGCTCCAAAACCCCCGGCTTCAATTTATCGACGTAGCCGTAATTGGTGAAGCCGATGCTGCCGTAAACGTTGACGATGGAAAAGGCGAGAATCTCGTCAACCCCGTACAGGCTTTCGTCGTTGGCGATCATATCCTGCAGCTCGGGGATTAGGAGGCCCTGCTCGGCGAGAATATCCAATTGGATGCCGGTCAGTACGGCGTTCTGCACTTCCCGTTTGCTTAGCACCTGCTCAACGTTGTGAATGCATTCTTCCATGCTCAGGTTAGGGTAATATTTTTTCTGGAGCAGCATTACCAGTTCCGCGATTTCTTCGATCTTTACGCCCCTTTTATCCAGCCATGCTTTGGTAGCGTCGGCCACCTTTTTGCTGTTCAGGCTGTAAGGCGCTTTGGCCTTCCGTTGTTCCATCTCCATCACCATCACCTACTCCTCACGATTTTGAAGCGCAATTTGTTGCGGCAAATTCCGCATGTGCCAAGCGAAACACAGCTATGATTGAGTCTGTCCATCTTGCCCAAAAATATAGTTATTTTTCGCAAAAGGGCTCGTATACATAGTAATAGAGGTTGTTCAAAAAGTCATCTTTTGGACAAATTGGACAAATTTCAAGAATGGTTAGGAGGCCAACTAAGTGATGAGATGGAACCGTCATTTACGCAATACAGCCGCGGCCGGGGCACTGGCGATCCCATTGTTGCTGTCGGGCTGCAGCCTGTTCGGGGTAAGCCCCTCGGCACAAATCGATCCGCCCCCGAGCGATGTCGAGGCGCAGATGCTGGAGTCGTTGGAGTCCTCGGGCCAGACAAGCCTTGAAACGGAGGACACGCTTTCGACCGTTTACCTCAAGAACGAGCAGGGCTTGCTTGCGCCCGTTTCTCTCCACCTGCCCAAAGGGGACGAGGCCGGCAAGCTGAACCGGATGCTGGAGATGCTCGTCGAAGGCGGACCGTATCAGGGGGCCGTTCCGTCGGGATTTAGCGCGGTGCTGCCGGAGGGAACCGAGGTTAAGGCCGTAACGGTAAAAAGCGATGAGAAGCTGGCGATCGTGGAATTCAACCAATCGTTCGGCAGTTATGCCGCCGCCGACGAGCGGAAAATTCTCGAGGCCGTAACCTGGACGCTGCTCGGAAATCAGGATATCGAAAATGTCCAGCTATGGATGGACGGCGCTAAGCTCAATGAAATGCCGGTGAACAAAACCCCTCTGGACCGCCCGCTGAACCGTACGCTCGGCATCAATCTGGAGCTTGGCGACGGAGCAAGCTTGTCGCAAACCCGCCCGGTGACGGTGTTCTTCTCCGCTTCCACGCCAGATGGAGTTCAATATTTCGTGCCGGTGACGCGGTTTGTGTCCGCAGAGAACAATCCGGTGACCGGCGCCCTGAAAGAGCTGATTGAGGGGCCGCAGCGGGGCGACGGCCTTATGGGAGTGCTGACGGACAATACGGTGCTGAAGGCGCTGGAATTGTCGGAGGACGGAATAATCACGGTATCGCTGGAGGATGATATGTTTGAACCGGGGGAAAAACCACCTGCACAAATGCTTCAATCCCTCGTGCTTACGGTGACGGAGAACGCGCGGGACAAGAAGGTGCGGATCTGGCTCAACGGGCAAAAGGACGTCATCGGCATGGACAATCAACAATACGGCGAGCCGGTACTCCGGCCGGAAACGATCAACGAAATTCCGCTGTAACTTGACCGGATGAGGCGGGCCTGCGCAAAGCAGGCCTTACTTTTTTAGCATTCCAAAAATTGTGTGTGCTTTGGGCTTCTCCGCGGCGCGCGGGGAGGAATGGAATGGTGCTTTTATGCCTACACTTTGGTAGAATAGGGAAAGTATCAAGACAGCATGAAACGTAGGAGGCAGTATATATGAGAATAAACGGGCGCGAAGCGGATGAGCGGCGGCCGATGAAATTGGCCGTGGACATAAATAAATATGCGGAGGGCTCCGTCTATATCGAAGTCGGCGACACGAAAGTGATCTGCACGGCCACGGTGGAGGAGAAGGTTCCGATGTTCATGAAGGGGCAGGGAAAAGGCTGGGTCACCGCCGAATATTCCATGCTTCCCCGGGCGACGCAAACCCGCAACCAGCGTGAATCCGCCCGCGGCAAGCTGAGCGGCAGAACGATGGAGATTCAGCGTCTGATCGGCCGCGCCCTGCGTTCGGTCGTGGATTTGCAGGCGCTCGGCGAGCGGTCGATTACGATCGACTGCGACGTGCTGCAAGCGGACGGAGGCACGCGGACCACGTCGATCACCGGCGCGTTCGTCGCGCTGGCCATGGCGGTGAATAAGCTGGCGGTCAAGCATTCCCTGCCGGTCTTCCCGATTACGGATTATCTTGCTTCCGTAAGCGTCGGGGTCGTCGGGGAGCAGATGCTGCTCGACCTGAATTACGAGGAAGATTCCAAAGCTAAAGTCGATATGAATGTCGTGATGACGGGACAGGGACAATTTGTGGAAATTCAAGGGACCGGGGAAGAAAAGCCGTTCTCGCGGCAGGAATTGGACGGCATGCTGGCCCTTGCGGAAAAAGGAATCCGCGAGATGATCGCGCAGCAGCGCGAAGCGTTGGGGCCGATCGCCCTTAAAATCCGCAGCGGGGAAACGGGGGCGAATATTTAATGGCTGCAGCTGCAGAAAATTCCGTAATTATCGTCGCCACCCGGAACCAGGGCAAGGTGCGGGAATTTGCCCATGCCTTGGAGCCGTTGGGCAAACCGGTTAAAAGCATGTACGATTATCCGCAGGTGCCCGAGATCGTGGAGGACGGGACGACCTTCGCCGAGAACGCCCGCAAAAAGGCCAAGACCGCCGGAGATCTGCTCGGTCAGCCCGTGCTTGCGGACGATTCCGGGCTGTGCGTCGATAAGCTCGGCGGGGACCCAGGCGTCTACTCGGCCCGCTACGCCGGCGAAGGGGCTTCCGACGAGGACAACAACCGGAAGCTGCTGGCGGAGCTGGAGAAGCAGCAGCAGGGGGAAGACACCGAACAGCCGCTGCTGAGCACGGCCCGGTTCGTGTGCCACCTTGCCCTGTACGACCCGGCCACGGGCGAGTTTACCGAGGCGACCGGCACGGTCGAGGGCTGGATCACCTCAGAGCCGGCCGGAGGCGGCGGCTTCGGGTATGATCCGCTGTTCTATATGCCGGAGTATGAGAAGACGCTCGCCGAGCTGACGCTGGAAGAGAAGCAGGCCGTCAGCCACCGCGGCGCGGCGCTGCGGGAACTGTCCGCCAAGCTGAATGCGGCGGCCCGTCATTAAAGCAAAAACCTTGGCCCTCCCATTGAACGGGAGGGCCAAGGTTTTTTTGTTAGAAAATAAGTGCCGTTACAGGCGCTATTTCCGCGAAATGAGGCATTCTGGGCAAAATAGCGGCCCAAAAGGCCCTTATTTCGTGAGGAACGTGAAAAAAGGGCCTGTCATTTTGCGACTTATGAGGAAATAAGGTCCTAAAAGGACGCTATTTCCGCGAAATGAGGCATTCTGAGCAAAATAGCGACCCAAAAGGCCCTTATTTCGTGAGGAGCGCGAAAAAAGGGCCAACATTTTGCGACTATTAGGGAAATAAGGTCCTAAAAGGACGCTATTTCCGCGAAATGAGGCATTCTGGGCAAAATAGCGACCCAAAAGGCCCTTATTTCGTGAGGAACGTGAAAAAAGGGCCATTATTTTGCGACTATTGAGGAAATAAGGGCCCCAAAGGGCGCTATTTCCGCGGAATGAGGCACTCTGGGCAAAATAGCGGCCCAAAAGGCCGCTATTTTCCGGAGCGCGAAGAGTGAGTAGCCGGGCCGTCACGCCAGGCCTTGTCACCGGATCGCGACGCGGTACGTGGTCAGCCAATGGTTGACCTGGGCCAGATAGGCGAACAATTGCGGCCCGGACATGAGCTGGCCGAACCAGGGCAGATTCGTTGATGATTCCGGCGAGGCGGCGATTTCGCGAATCCGGGCCGCGTCGATGAGCGGCAGGATCGGCGATGATGGATTGTCGAGGATCTCCAGCATTTGCCCCTTTACCGCCTCCAGGTAGGCGGGGTTGTGGGTTTTCGGATAAGGGCTCTTTTTGCGGTACAGGACATCGTCCGGGAGGACGCCCTCCAATGCTTTACGCAGGATGCCCTTTTCCCGGCCGCCGGTCGTTTTGATCTCCCAGGGAATGTTCCATACGTACTGGACCAGCCGGTGGTCGCAATACGGGACGCGGACCTCGAGTCCGGCGGCCATGCTCATCCGGTCCTTCCGGTCGAGCAGGGTCGGCATGAACCGGGTGATGTTCAGGTACGACATCGTTCTCATCAAGGCCTGCTCTTCCGTTTCCCCTTCCAGATGCGGCACCTCGCCGAGCGCTTCGCTGTACCGGTCCGCTACGTATTGCTCCGGCTTGATCCAGTCGCGGATTTCCGGCGACAGCAGGCCGGCCCTGAGGCCGGTAGCCACGGACCAGGGGAAGGTGCCGGAGCGGAGCAGCTCATCGCGGTGGAACCATGGGTACCCGCCGAACACTTCGTCGGCGGCTTCCCCGGAGATGGCCACGGTCGCCCCTTTCTTGATCTCCCGGCAAAACAGCAGCAGCGAGGCGTCGACATCCGCCATGCCGGGCAGATCGCGGGCGACGGTGGAGTCCGGCAGCGCGCCGATCAGCTCGGGCGTGTCGAAGGTGATCCAATGATGCTCGGTTCCGAGCTCTTCCACCATGCGCTTGATCCAGGGCGCATCGGCGCCTGGCTGAAAGCTGTGGGCTTGAAAAAATTTATCGTTGTCAACGTAATCCACCGAGTACGTATGCACCTGACCCTGGCCGGTCCGGCGGTAATATTCGACGGCCAGCGCCGTCAGGGCGCTGGAATCCAGCCCGCCGGACAGCAGGGTGCAGACTGGAACGTCCGACAGCAGTTGGCGTTCCAGCGTGTCCTGGAGCAGGCTGCGGATATTCGCGGCCGTCTCGTCGACCGAGTCCCCGTGGGGCTCGGCTTCGAGCTGCCAATAGGCGTACGGCCTGAAGCCCGAACGGCTGAAGATCGCGGCATGGCCGGGCCGCAGCTCGTTTATGTTTTGATACACCCCGTGCCCCGGCGTACGCGCCGGTCCGATCACGAAGATTTCCGCCAGTCCTTCCGGGCCGACGGTGGCTTCCAGTTTGGGGTGCTGGAGCATAGATTTCGGCTCCGAGGCGAAGATGAGCCCCCCGCCGACCTCGCTGTAAAACAGCGGTTTAACGCCGAGCCGGTCACGGGCGAAAAACACATGCTGTTTGTCGCTGTCCCATATCGCAAACGCAAAGATTCCGTTCAGCCGGTAGACGCAATCCGGCCCCCACTCGATATAAGCCTGCAGCAGCACCTCCGTATCGCAATTCGTCCGGAAATGGCGGCCTCGTCTGCGCAGCTCGTCTTTTAATTCAGGCGCATTGTAAATCTCTCCGTTATATACAATCGTATATGTGGCATCCTCCTCCTGGATAATCATCGGCTGGGCCCCGTTTTCGGGATCCATGACGCTCAGGCGGCGGTGGCCGAAGGCGCAGGGGCCGGAAATCCAGGTTCCCTGGGCGTCCGGCCCTCTTTTTTCAAGACAGGATGTCATCGACAGCACCAGGTCCAGCTCTGTCGTCAAATCTCGATTCCATTCGATAAATCCGGTGATTCCGCACATCTTGGGTTTCTCCTCTCTATGCTGGCTTCCGCGCTCTTTTCGCTCATGTGAAAAGTATTAACAAATTATGCCTGGCATGGGCATAAAATGTCTGTCCCCAAACGAAAACTATAATGAAAAGAGGGACTTTCCCCAGATAAGGAGGGATTGGAGAATGGAAAAGAAAACGTATTATGTCTCGCTGCAGGGACGCTCTTTGCTGGAGGAGCAGGGCGCATCGGGATACGAGTGGACGATCCGGGCGACGCCGGAGGAAGCTGACACGATAAGTCATATGTTGGAGCAAATTGATGAAAAAGAAGTGAGCGGTTTTTTGGCCTATACTTGGCCATGGCCGGATTCGCCCGAGGGTGATGTCAATGCGAGCTATCAGAGCAATATCGATCAATTGTATCGGGAGATTTACCGGCTCGGAACGGAAGAGACGCGAAGCCAACTCGGGCGTTCCTTGGGTTTGGAAACGGAGCAAGGATAAGAGGGGGCGTTTAACGAAAGATGTATTATATAAAAGATGCTACGTTTAGAAGGATGACTGAATATAACGGAATTCCCTGCGCGGAGATTCAAGTCAGGCCGGGAGCGGTGAACGATCCCGATCTGTTTGTTTATATCGCTGCCTCCAGCCGGGGGCTGGGCGGGGATACGGCTGCCGGAACGGGCGAGGAGGCGGGCGACGGCTACGAAATAATCCGCATGATCCGCAGCGACGCCGACCTGGAGACGGACTGGTTCGACAACAATATGCATCAAGCCACCGCGGTCGTCGCCGAGGAGGATTTCTGCGATTCGGGCTGGCCCGCGCCGGAGCGGCAGAGGGAAGAGTTCAAACAGCGCCTGCTGGCGCATGAAGGGATCGCCGCGCGGTTACGCCGCGAATTACCCCGGTAACCTTTCGGCAGAGGTTATTTTTCGTCAAATATAACCCCTTTGAAAAATACAAAGGATGCGTTATAATAATTAACGCATCCTTTTTACATATCATATGTCCCAGTAGCTCAGTTGGATAGAGCAACGGCCTTCTAAGCCGTCGGTCGAGCGTTCGAATCGTTCCTGGGACGTAGCAAAGCTCTCCGTCATCGGAGAGCTTTTTTTTCATTTCCCTGAGCTATGAAGAGCTGATAGAGGAAAATTCCTTAAGCCTCCTTTATCTAAAAGATAGGGAAAAGCGCCTTTACATTTCTATCCGGCTGTGTTACATTAATTTCGATAAATATCGAAATTAAAGCCATGCAGGAAGGAGCGCACCCAAGATGAATGAACAAGCCGATATGCAGCAAGCCGTAAAGGTCTATAAGGCACTTGGAGAACCAACCCGGTTAAAGATCGCTCTGCTGCTACAAGAGGAAAGCGACCAATGCTGTTCTGTGCTGGGCGACAAATTGAAGTCTGTGGCCATATCTACACTTTCCCATCACCTGAAGCAAATGGCAGAGTCCGGACTGCTGACTTCACGGAAAGAGGGAACGTTTATTTACTACAGCCTGGATCGCGAAGTTGCAGAGAAATATGCCTCTTATCTGCTTAAATAACATCTTTTTTTTGCCTTTAATTTCGATATTTGTAGAAATATAAAAACTTATAGGAAAAGAGGTTTTAGTTCATGGCAAGTGTATGGAAAGTGTATGTGTTAGCACTGGTCAGCTTTCTGGTAGGTACTTCGGAATATATCATTTCCGGTATTTTGGACCAGATTGCCGCTGCGATGGGAGTTAGCGTTGCCGTCGCAGGCCAGCTGATTACGGTATTTTCTTTAGCCTATGCGATCGGCACACCTATCATTATGGCCGCTACAGCAAAGCTGGATAGACGCAAGCTCATGCTGTATGCGCTCGGACTATTCATTGTAGGGAACCTATTGTCCTTTGCTCTGTCCAGCTTTGAGCTCTTCTTGGCTGCACGGATCGTTATGGCGCTCGGAGCAGGGACCGTGGTCGTCACCGCGCTCAGCATTGCTGCAAAAATCGCCCCTCCGGGCAAACAGGCGAGCTCGATTGCGACGGTCACAATGGGATTCACAGCTTCGCTGATTATCGGCGTTCCTCTTGGCCGGATCATAGCATCCGCTTTGGACTGGAAGGCAGTATTCCTTGGTATCGGATTAGCCGGACTTCTGGCAATGTTAATTCTTGCTTTAGCCATTCCTCCTGTGCAGGGAGATGCACCGGTTCCTCTGCTTAAGCAATTTGCCCTTTTAAAGAATCCTAAAGTGGCGCTAGGTCTTACCATCACCTTCTTCTGGCTCGGTGGGTATTCGATTGCTTATACGTATATTTCGCCTTATTTGCTCGAATTCGCTAAAATTCCGGAGGGTTTGTTAAGCGCAGCACTGCTTGCTTTCGGGATCGCCAGCTTATTTGGATCGAAGGTAGGGGGCTACAGTGCCGACAAGCGGGGCATAGCTGCAACTCTGATTGGAGGCATGGGGCTGCATTTGTTTTCATTGGCTGTGCTGCCGTTTGTCGCCCAGTCCATCCCGATGCTATTCCTATTTTTGATTCTTTGGTCCTTTGCCGCTTGGAGTACGGGTCCGACTCAGCAGTACAACCTGGTCACCGTGATGCCGGAGTCCTCAGGGGTTATGCTCAGCCTGAATCAGTCCACCATGCAGCTCTCCATGGCTGCAGGGGCCGGAGTTGGCGGGATCGCTGTCACCCATGTCTCCTTGAGCTCCATCACCTGGTTTGGTGTCGCCGGAGTATTCATTGCCATGTTAGCGGTTTTGTTCATGTTTAAGGTCAAGGCCCGTAAGGCTGCTATTGAAACAGCTTAACCGGTTCTTCAGGATTGCCCTCACCGGTTTCAGGTATATCTCCAGAGTGCGATCTAGATGAGGCGCTGACCGCCGCTAGTGCGGTCGGTCCGGTCGGTGATGGTAATATTCAGAAGGAGGCTCAAGGGTATTTCTCGTGCCCGAGAGCTTCACACACCGAACCTCGGAACAGCGGAAGCGGCGGTTCTTTTTCGGACAAAAATAAAACCCTTTGGGATTCCAAAGGGTTGATTATGTAATATGGAGCGGGTGAAGGGAATCGAACCCTCGCCTCAAGCTTGGGAAGCTGGCATTCTACCATTGAACTACACCCGCATTGGCTAGATTTTTATTATAGCACGTTCAAAAATAATTTCAAGCCTCCGTGTTAAAAACGACGGCCCGCCGGCTACATAACGATGATACGCTGAGCCCCGGCAAGCAGCCGCAATTCCGCGTTCAGGTTCTCTTTTTCTTCGGCGTTCAGCTCCAATTGCATTCCATAATGAAAGAAGGAATCCGCCAATTGTTGCTGCCATAGGATTTCCCCCGGGAATACCAGCATGTTTTCGTTTAATTGTACGTGAACGGCCGCTTCGATCCGGTAATTTTCCGCCTGCAAATTCAAATTTGTCCGAATCCGGCATCCCGATTTGCTGATGTCGATCAATTCGGCCTCGGCCGGCTTGCTGCTTACCGGTTTCTGATCAATCGTTTTGATTTCGATCCGGCAGGATAGCGGCTGCTTCAGAGTATAGCGAAACGGGTCTTTTCTTTTTGTCGGCATGAACGAAACCTCCGGCTAAATCATGATGTTTGAAAAATTATACCTAAAAAAGGGGCGAAAGTCATGATTCGATCGCCCCAAATTTTAAATATTTTCATAATTGCGGAGCGCTCATGCCATGCAGAATGAGGTTGACCGTATGGCGGATTTCCTGTTCCTCATCCCATGGTTGATCGGGCAAAATTATAAAATGAGTGATGAACAGCCCGATCATGGCCGATATGGCAAACTGCAGCAGTACCGGGGTCGGCATGTCGATCACCTCGCCCTTTGCTTTGAAATGCTCGATAATTTCCGTAAACCGGCCGATGACTCTCCGAGCGATATGCTGTTTGAACTCCTCTTGAAGTACGGGTTGAAAAGGAATTTCCTGCAGCAAAATTTTGATGATTTTGAGATGCTTGCGGGCGAAATGGAGCCGGTTGACCGCAACGGCATACAGGAAACCCTCCAACGTCGGAAACTCGCCCTCCAATACTTCCTTGAAGTCGTTCAGCACAAAAGGGGCGAGCAGCTTGCTCATCATCGGTGATACGATGGAGATCAGCAAGTCCTTCTTCGTCTTGTAATGGCGAAAAATCGTCCCCTCGGCCACTCCAGCCTTTTGGGCGATCTCGCTGGTCGAGGAGGAGGCATATCCTTTCTCGGCGAAAACCTCCACGGCGGCCTGCACGATTTTGAGCTGTTTTTCAGTCATCTTTTCGTCGCCCATATTGATCAGTTCCTGAATCCATTGATCGACGGGTTCCTGCTGCGGCATAACAATGATTCCTCCTGCACGGCGTAATTCTACTATATCAACAGTTTAACATAACGTACGGGTTATCCTTAAATCTTGCGATGCTTGCGCAAGGCGAGCACGTTCAAAAGCATGAACAGCAGCGAGAAACCGATAAGCACGAATACGTTGCCGGCAATCGCATCCCATCCCTTGCCGCGGATCATGACGTCGCCGAGCGCATCGGTGCCGTATGTCAGCGGCATGATGATTTTGAGCCGCTGCAGCCACTCGGGAAGCGTATCCAGCGGGAACAGCCCCGACAGGAACAATTGCGGCACGATAACGAGCGGAATGAATTGAATCATCTGCAGCTCGTTGCCCGCAAAGGCGGACAGCAGGATGCCCAGGGTCAGCGCGGTCATCGACAGAAGCAGCGTAAGCAGCAGCACGAACATAAACGAGCCGGTCATCAGGATGCCCAGCACCTGAACGCAGAACCAGGAAATCAGCAGCGCCTGCAGCACGGTGAAGATGCCGAAGCCGCCAACATATCCGACCACGAGCTCCCAACGTTTCAAAGGAGTCGACAAGAGGCGCTCCAGTGTGCCGGTCGTCCGCTCGCGCAGGAACGATACGCCGGCGATGAGAAACACGAAAAAAAAGACGAAAAACCCGATCAGGATCGGACCGAACTGATCGATGCTCGCCATATCCGCCGACCCGTGCAGATAGGTTATGTTAAATTTGCCCCCGGCCGCCGCGTCGGGCTGGAACGCTTCTCCGACCTGCTGCAGCAGCATCAGCACGGCTTTATTGACCGACGGCTCGCTGCCCTCCAGCTCCACGGCGAGACCTATACCATTTTCCGTGTTTTCCGGAGCAATGATCGCATCGATCGTCCGTTTGTCGAGGGCTTCTTCCGCTTCCTTTTTATTCGGATAAGTAAAAATCTTCCCTCCGTGCTGCTCCAGACTCGCGATCATCGGCTGGGGAACTTGCACGACGCCGAGGTTCGGTTCGTAAGCCTTGCCGCTGAATACGAGATCCATTAGCCACAGCACAAGGAGCGGGGCAATGAGCATCAAGGCCAGCGTCCGCTTGTCGCGGCGGAATTGCCGGAGAATGCGCAGAATAATCGCCCAGATCTTCATGATTCTCCTCCTCCGTAGTGGATGAATGACTCTTCCAGTGAGCGCTTGCCCGCTTGCGCGATCAGCGCCTCCGGCGTATCGACGGCCAGCAGCGATCCGCCGCGGATCATGCCGAGACGGTCGCATTTCTCCGCTTCATCCATCACATGCGTCGTCATCAGAATCGTGGTGCCTTTCTCGTTCAGCGCTTTAAGCTCGCCCCAGATCGATTGCCGCAGCAACGGGTCGATCCCGACGGTCGGCTCGTCGAGGACGAGCAGCGGCGGCTCGTGCAGCAGCGCGATCGCCAGCGACAGCCGGCGCTTCATGCCACCCGAATATTGATCCACGCGCTTGTGTAAATGACCGCTAAGATCGACGATCTCCATGACCTCCTGAATCCGCATCTTCCGGCGCGCCCCTTTTAACCCGTAAAGAGCGGCGAAAAATTGGAGATTCTCCCATGCGCTGAGCTCATTGTAAAGCGCGTCGGATTGCGCCATATATCCGATGCTGCGCATCATGCCGAGCTTCGGCATCACCGTGCCGAACACGCGAACCTCGCCGCCGCTGACGGTATCGATGCCGGTCAGCAGCTTGACCAGCGTCGTTTTGCCGGAGCCGGACGGTCCCAGCAGGCCGAACGTTTCCGCCGGGCGGACCTCCAAAGAAATATCCTCGAGCACGGTCTTTTTTCCAAAACGCTTACTGACATGGGTTGCTTGGATTACCGAAATATTTCGAGACATGGAACTGCCTCCTTTTATAAAAAAATGAGTGAGTACTCACTATCATTATATGCCTCACTTATTCCCCTGTAAATAGCGGCTCCTCCGCGATAGGAAATATACGCAAAAATCGCCGCAACCCGAAGCGACGTGATAAACACGTTCTGCTGTTTGGGTGCAACGATTTCTGGGCGTCAGGATTAAGCTGAAAATAGCCGAGATGGCCCTTTTTGGCTTATTTGTTCAGCAATTGTTGGATATCCGGCTCAAGCTGCTCCGGCTCGGTGCGGGCGCTATATTGCTTCACGATACGTCCCTCCCGGTCGATGAGAAATTTCACGAAATTCCATTCAATATCGCCCGTCCGGTACGGCTCCGGCACGTTCTCCACAAGGTATTTGTAGAGGGGGTGGGCATGCTCCCCTTTGACATCGATTTTGCTGAACATCGGAAAAGTCACTTGATAGTTTAACTCGCAGAAGGTTTTGATTTCTTCCTCGGTTCCCGGCTCCTGGCCTGCGAATTGGTTGCATGGAAATCCGAGTACGGTAAATCCCCGTTCCTTGTAAGTGTCGTAAAGGCTCTGCAGCCCTTTGTAGTGCGGTGTCAGGCCGCAGGCGCTGGCAGTATTGACGATAAGCAGAACCTGGCCTTTGTAATCCGCAAGCGTAGTGTTCTCGCCATTGATCGTCATCACCTTGAAATCATAGATCGTCTCGTTCATAGCTTCCGCCTCCTTAAAATTCAATATTTACAATTTTAACTGATATCTCGGGCAGAACTCAATTTAACTGGAGAAAAGGATCTGCTTGGCAATAAATTTATCGATAGGTAACCCTCATATTAGTTATGTTGGATGTGTAAAAGGTATTGCATAAACTGTGTTGTGCAAACCGTGTTGCGTATGACGTATTGTGTAAAAGCTTGAAGGCGTGAAAGCGCAAAAGTATGAAAGCTTGAAAGCTTGAAAACTTGAAAGCAAATCATTGGTATGTACATCCCGAATGCGGTTATAATTTGGGGAGAATTTGATAATTGGAGGCGGAAAATGGCTAGAAAAACCAGAAAGGTCACGATCGTCGGTTCCGGCCTCGTCGGCGCGGCTTGTGCATATTCCATGATTAATCAGTCGGTTTGCGACGAAATCATTATGGTCGACCGCACCTTTGATCGAGCGGTCGCCCAGGCGCTTGACTTGTCGCATTGCATGGACTTTACGTCCACTCGCACGAAAGTCCATGCCGGCTATCTGGAGGATTGCCGCGATGTGGATGTCGTCGTCCTCACCGCCGGGGCGAACCCGAAGCAAGGGCAGACACGGCTCGATGTGCTGGAGGAAGCCGAGAAAATTACCAGAGACATCGTCACCCGGATCATGAACAGCGGGTTTGACGGCGTATTCGTCGTCGCGGCCAATCCGGTCGATATCGTGACTTATATCGTCCGGGAAGTGTCCGGCTTCCCGCGCCATAAAGTCATCGGCACCGGAACCTCACTGGACTCGGCCCGCCTGAAAACCCTGTTGTCCGACGTTTTCTCCATCGATCCGCGGAGCGTAAACGGATATGCGCTCGGTGAACACGGCGAATCCCAGTTCGTCGCCTGGTCCCATGTAACCATCGGGGGCAAACCGATGCTGCAAATATTGGAACAGCATAAGGAGCGGTTCAAGGATGTCGATTTGGACGAAATCGCGCGAAAAACAAAGGATGCGGGGTGGGAGATTTTTACGCGGAAGGGCAACACACAGTTCGGGATCGGCAACGCCCTGGCCTATATCGTGCGTTCGATCTTGAACGATGATCACAAAATCATCGCGATCTCCGTCATTCTGGAAGGGGAATACGGACAAACCGGCGTTTGTGTCGGCGTGCCCGCCATCATCGGGGAAGGCGGCATCCTCGAAGTGCTCGAACTTAACCTTACGCCGGAGGAGCAACGGAAGTTCGATCACTCCTGTGTGATATTGCGCCGCGCGATCGAGAGCCTGCCCGGTCTCGGGTAATCGGCTATTCCTTCTGCACAGAGATATATTCAGACGACGCTATACGCCTGAGAAGACTGAGAAGCTAACGAACGGTCACTCTTTGCTACTAAATATCGAGGCCTTTAACGGTCATTAATGACCGTTAAAGGGTCAAAATTAATCCCTGCAACTTTTAACGGTCACTAATGTCCATTAGATACAAAAAGCGTGGTTTCAAAAGGGGGATTTTCTTTCTAACGGTCACACACGTCCGTTAATGATCCAAAACTGCGAAAAATCACTTCTAATGGTCATTCATGTCCCTTACAAATTTCCGCTCAAGAAGGACAGCCCAAATTGTAAAAAATGCAACATTTTCTGATAAATTGAACAAAGTTGAAGGAAATGCTGTACCTTTTATAATATTTCTGCACATATTCAAAATTATCTAAGCGAATTCGTCCATTTTGTTGCACATTATGCAAGATTCTCGGTTTCCGGCCAATTAGCATATAAAAATATTGCACTTTATGCGACCTTCCTTAGCGCATTCCGTCTCGCTTCGCCGCCCCCCACGGGGGCTCTCACTCTCTGAGACACAAAAAAAGCTCTCCTTACAGGAGAGCTTTGAATATACGTCCCAGGACGGCTTTGCGCTGTCCATCTCACTCCGCCGAACCCCATCGGGGTTCTCTTCCCTTAGACGTAACAAGAGCCGGTTCATTGAACCGGCTCAAATACATACGTCCCAGGAGGGATTCGAACCCCCGACCGACGGCTTAGAAGGCCGTTGCTCTATCCAGCTGAGCTACTGGGACATAAAAAATATAAAAAACAGAAGCAAAAAATATTTTATCACAGCTAGCCAGGATGTGCAATAGGTTAATTTAAGGTACATAAGTAATTGGTTCGGTTGCAGCGATCGCCACAGCCTTTGCATGATAATTTACTAAATTTGTTTTTCACATTCGGGCCTTGTTCCCCCGGTTCTGTCCGCGTCCGGGCTCCTCTTCATTTCCGCGCTCAGTTCTTCCTTATAAGCCCGATTTTTGCCTTCTTTCTACTCTATGCTATAATCTCAGATGAATTCGACCGGATGACAAGGAGGTGCCCTTATTAGCAAAGGTAATCATCCAAGCGACAAGGACAACATCGTTTTATTTCCAAAAACATTGGATTTTTATCAAATAGAGCTGACAAGAATGCTGGAGACGGAGCGATACGGCGAAGCGGCGAATTTGTTGAAGTTTTTGCTGCAATGCCAAGGTCAGGACCCGCGGCTTTATCAGGAATGGCAGGCGCTGCTGGATTGGTTGACGGACGCTTTTCCCATGTTGCAGAGCGATGGCGCGGGGCCTTCCGAGGATGATGAAGAGGGCGAGGAGGCCATGGCAAGACGGCATGTGGAAGCGAAGCTGGCGGAAGATGCGGACTATGCTGATAAGCTGCTGCGCAAAGTAACGGAACAACCGCTGAATGAGCAGACCTTCTTGGCGCTGGAACAGCTCGCCTATTTGGACAGGCCCGAAGTCGATGAAGCGTTGATCGATTGGCTTCAGCACAAAGATCTGCATCCTCTTTTACAATATCGGGTGCTGCAAATCTTGCGCCGCCGGGGAACCCAGGGCACGGTATCTTTTACCCGATTTAGCGAGCCTGTGGAGATCGAGATTGAAGCGGTCCCCATCAAGCCGGAGGATTTCCCGCCGCCTGTTCAGGCCGTCTTGGAACGCGTCGGAGATCAGACCCAGGTGCACGAACCGACCCTATTTTATTTTGCCCAAGAGCTCTGGAATCAGTTTGTGATGGCCATTTACGGCACGATGGATTACAATTCCTTGTTAAGCGAAGAAGATGCCATTATCGATATATGGGCGGCAGTCCTGCATCAGACAGTGGCAGATACGCTGCCTACGGGAATCAGTGAGGAGGAAATCCGCGGCCTTTACGGCATAACCGACAGCATGCGTCTGCGTTACGAACAGGCTTACCGATCGATGCGCCAGTTTGTTACGGCCGGGTTGGGCATGTAGATTTTTTGGCGTGTTGGGAAGCATGTCCAAGTATGGTTCTTTAACGACTCTTGTAAAAAGGCGTATTGTTGTTTATAATATAGTGGTTATTCTGATCGTGGACTAAGGACAGCTATACTGGAACCAAGATAGCTGCTTTATCGCGCGATTTGGTTTCAGTATATTAAGTATATGTGATATTTGGAGGGGAAAGCATAAAATGAAAGCAACTTGGGAAAAAATAGAGAAGAACCTCGGCGTTCTTGAGGTCGAAGTGGAAGCGGAACGTGTAGCCGCTGCACTGGATAAAGCTTTTCAAAAGGTAGTAAAGAAAGTAAACGTACCTGGTTTCCGCAAAGGTAAAGTGCCTCGGGTGATTTTTGAATCCCGTTTCGGCGTGGAAAGCCTGTACCAAGACGCCATCGATATTTTGCTTCCTGAAGTTTATACCGAAGCGGTTGATCAAACGGATATCTTCCCGGTAGACCGCCCGGAAGTGGACGTGGAACAATTCGCTAAGGGACAACCTTTCAAATTTAAAGCAAAAGTAACGGTAAAACCTGAAGTGAAGCTCGGCGATTACAAAGGAATCGAAGTTCCTGCAGCCGACACCGAAGTATCTGAAGAAGAACTGAACGAAGAGCTGAACCGTATGCAAGAGCGTCATGCCGAACTCGTTGTGATTGATGAAGAAGCGGCACAAAACGGCGATACCGTCGTTATCGACTTTGACGGATCCGTGGACGGCGTTCCGTTCGAAGGCGGCAAAGCGGAGCGTTACTCGCTGGAGCTTGGCAGCAACACGTTCATCCCTGGTTTCGAAGAGCAAGTGGTGGGACTTGCAACCGGCGACTTCAAGGACGTAACCGTTACGTTCCCTGAAACTTATCATGCCGAAGAATTGGCCAGCAAAGAAGCCGTATTCAAAGTAAAAGTTCATGAAATCAAGCGCAAGCAGCTTCCTGAATTGGACGATGAGTTTGCGAAGGACGTTAGTGAATTCGATACGCTTGACGAGTACAAGGAAGACCTGAAGAAACAGCTTCAATCCCGCAAGGAAACCGATAACAAAGCGGAACGCGAAAGAGTTGTCGTTGATCAAGCCGGCGAAAACGCCGAAGTTGAAATTCCGGAAGCCATGGTGCAAGGCGAAGTCAACAACATGGTCCGCGATTTCGATGTCCGCCTTCGCGCTCAAGGGATGAACCTGGACATGTTCCTTGGTTTCTCCGGACAAACGGTTGAAGATTTGCAAGAACAAATGAAGGGTGACGCCGAAAAACGCGTCCGCAACAACCTGGTTCTGGAGCAAATCGCCAAAGTCGAGAAGATCGAAGTGTCCCAGGAAGAAGTAGAGCAAGAGCTTGAGGATATGGCGAAAGCTTACGGCCGTTCTCCTGAAGAGATCCGCAACATTCTCGCTTCGAACGGTTCGCTGGGCAGCTTGAACGACGACGTGATGATCCGCAAGACGGTTCAATTCCTGGTTGATAATGCCAAGGAAGTTCCTGCCGAAAAGGCCGGCAAATCCGAGGAAGCCAAACCGGCTAAGAAGTCTACCAAGAAGGCGGCCAAAGCGGAACCTAAGGCGGATGCCGAAGAAGCTGCGGTTGAAGACAAACAAGGCGAAGAATAATCGGTTTACCTCCGGTTAAGCAGTTTCGGGCATATAACACAAGGCAAAATGTTAAGGCACGTATAATTAAATGCGTGCCTTAATTTGTCACTGTGGACATACATTTATTTCCAATGGGTTTTGGCAAAATCCGCCGGTTACATAATGTATTCCCTTAGACATAAACTGTATTGTGTGAAAAATGACATGACGCTTTGAACGTGATAAAATATTCTAGGAACAGAGAAATTGAAAAAGAAAAGAGGTTGGTCACATGAGTCTGGTTCCTATGGTCGTAGAACAAACTAACCGGGGAGAACGGTCTTACGATATTTACTCGAGACTGCTTAAGGATCGCATTATTTTCCTGAGCAACGCGATTGATGATGAGGTAGCCAATCTCGTGATCGCCCAACTGCTGTTCCTGGCAGCGGAGGATCCGGAAAAGGATATTCATCTTTACATCAATTCGCCGGGTGGTTCTGTTACCGCCGGCATGGGTATATATGATACAATGCAATATATTAAGCCTGATGTATCAACGATTTGTGTGGGAATGGCTGCCAGCATGGGCTCGCTTTTGCTGACGGCAGGCGCCCCGGGTAAACGTTTCGCGCTTCCGAACAGTGAAGTGATGATTCACCAACCGCTCGGAGGGGTACAAGGGCAAGCGGCGGATATCAAAATCCATGCCGACTGGATTATCAAGACGCGGGAAAAGCTGAATCAAATCTATGTGGACCGCACAGGGCAACCCCTTGATAAAATCCAGCGCGATACGGACCGCGACTTCTTTATGAGCGCGGAAGAGGCCAAGGCCTACGGGATCATCGACCAGGTCATTGAGAAGCCGATTAAATCCTAAAGGGGTGTTTACATGTTTAAATTCAACGATGAAAAAGGGCAATTGAAATGCTCGTTCTGCGGCAAATCGCAGGAGCAAGTCCGCAAACTCGTTGCCGGACCGGGCGTTTATATATGCGATGAATGTATCGAACTGTGCACGGAGATCGTGGAAGAGGAGCTCGGGCATGAAGAAGAGCTCGATCTGAAGGAGATTCCGAAGCCGAAGGAAATCCGCGATATTCTCGATCAATACGTAATCGGCCAGGAGCAAGCGAAGAAGTCGCTCTCCGTTGCCGTTTACAACCATTACAAACGCGTCAACACGCAAAGCAAAATTGAAGACGTCGAGCTGCAAAAGAGCAATATTCTCCTGCTGGGTCCTACCGGTTCGGGGAAAACTCTTTTGGCGCAAACGATGGCTAAAATTTTGAACGTACCGTTTGCGATCGCCGATGCGACTTCCTTGACGGAAGCCGGATATGTCGGTGAAGACGTGGAGAACATTCTGCTGAAGCTGATCCAGGCCGCCGATTACGATGTGGAGAAAGCCGAACGCGGCATTATTTACATCGACGAAATTGATAAAGTGGCGCGCAAATCGGAGAACCCGTCCATTACCCGCGACGTTTCGGGTGAGGGCGTACAGCAGGCTTTGCTGAAAATTCTCGAAGGTACGGTCGCTTCCGTACCGCCGCAAGGAGGACGCAAGCATCCGCATCAGGAGTTTATCCAAATCGATACGACGAACATCCTGTTCATTTGCGGCGGCGCCTTTGACGGCCTAGAGCAAATGATCAAACGCCGGATCGGCAAAAAGGTCATCGGTTTCAATGCGGCCAGCGATGGACAAAAGGATTTGAAGCCCGGCGAGTATTTGTCGATGGTGTTGCCGGAGGATCTGCTGAAATTCGGGCTTATCCCGGAATTCGTCGGCCGTCTGCCGGTCATCTCGACATTGGAGCCTTTGGATGAGAAGACGTTGGTTCGTATTTTGGCCGAGCCGAAGAACGCTCTGGTGAAGCAGTACCAAAAGCTGCTCGAGCTGGATAACGTTAATTTGACGTTTGAGCCGAAAGCGTTGGACGCTATCGCCCGTGAGGCGATTAAACGAAATACCGGCGCCCGCGGACTTCGCGCCATCATTGAAGGCATTATGCTGGACGTGATGTATGAAGTTCCTTCCCGCGACGATATTACGGATTGCGTCATCACCGAGAAGGTTGTGCTGGAGAAAACGTCGCCCGAACTGGAAGGCAAGAAGAACAAGAAGCAAGAAGAGAGCGCGTAAGGCCCTTGGGCCAATCCGTGACAATATAGATGCCAAATTACCACCTTTGCAGCGGAAAGGTCTCTTTGATGGGACCTTTCTTTTCCCATGTTAGGGAATGTTTATTAGATTAGGAGGCTTTGGCATGATGGGGGGAGAACTGAGATGTTCTTGAGACAAGATACGCGGCCGGTCAAGGTCGGCAATCTGACGATCGGCGGCAGCAACGAAGTGATTATTCAGAGCATGTGTACGACCAAGACGGCGGATGTCGCCGCAACGGTAGCCGAAATCCTCCGGCTTGAGGAAGCGGGCTGCCAGGTCGTGCGCGTGACGGTAAATAATGAGGAAGCGGCTGCGGCGATCAAGGAAATCAAGAAGCAGATTCATATTCCGCTCGTAGCAGACATTCATTTCAACTACAAATTGGCGCTTCTCGCCATTGAGAACGGGATCGACAAAATACGGATCAACCCGGGAAACATCGGCCGCAGGGAAAAAGTCGAGGCCGTGGTCAAGGCCTGCAAGGAGCGCGGCATTCCGATCCGGATCGGAGTCAACGCCGGTTCACTGGAAAGCCATCTGCTGGAGAAATACGGTTATCCGACGCCGGAAGCGATGGTGGAAAGCGCTTTGTATCATATCGGCATCCTTGAGGAACTGGACTTCCATGATATTATCGTTTCGTTAAAGGCTTCGGATGTGCCGATGGCGATCGCCGCTTACACCAAAGCGGCGGAAGTCATTCCGTATCCGCTGCACCTAGGAATTACGGAAGCCGGCACCCTGTTCTCGGGCACCGTCAAGAGCGCGGCCGGCATCGGGGCGCTGCTGTCGATGGGCATCGGCTCGACGCTGCGCATTTCGCTTAGCGCCGACCCGGTGGAGGAAGTGAAGGTGGCCCGCGAGCTGTTGAAGACTTTCGGGCTGATCAGCAACGCGCCAACGCTCATATCTTGCCCGACCTGCGGACGGTTGGATATCGATCTGTTTTCCATCGCAAATGAGGTGGAGGATTACATCGCGAATTTGAAAGTGCCGATTAAAGTATCGGTTCTCGGCTGCGCCGTAAACGGGCCGGGCGAAGCGCGGGAAGCCGATATCGGGATTGCGGGAGCGAGAGGCGAAGGGCTGCTGTTCCGTTATGGAGAAATGATCCGCAAGGTTCCGGAAGCCGAATTGGTTTCCGAATTGAAAAAAGAAATCGACCATATCGTCGAGGTCTACGAAGCGACCGGGGAAATTCCCGGGCGCAAGGAGCACCGGGCGATGTCAAATTAAACGCCTTTTTTTCGACCGCAAGCTGCGAAGATGCAGCTTGCGGTTTTTTGCTGCTAATCCGTTCTAAGGACAGAAAATCTCCGATACCCAAACGGCGATTCCCATCACTTTTTAAACTCCCCGTTTTATGATGGAGCGAAAAGGCTATACTACCAAGTATCAGTCAAAGTGGGGAGGCTTTGTGTTATGGAACTAAGTGTCATTTTGATGGCCGTTCAAATGTTTTTTGCCGTTGTGATCGGTCTGTATTTCTGGAACCAGTTGCGAAGCCAGAAAGGAAACCGGACGGCGGTGGATCGCGAATCCCGCAAAGAAATGGAGAAACTGCGCAAACTGCGGGCCGTATCGCTCACCAAGCCGCTGGCGGAGCGGACGCGTCCGGCTTCCCTCGACGATATTGTCGGCCAGAAGGATGGTCTCCGCGCGTTGAAGGCGGCTCTTTGCAGCGCCAACCCGCAGCATGTGATCATCTACGGTCCGCCCGGCGTGGGCAAGACGGCGGCCGCACGTGTTGTTATGGAGGAGGCCAAGAAGAATCCGGTCTCCCCGTTTAAAACCGACGCGAAATTTATGGAGATCGATGCGACGATCGCCAGATTTGATGAGCGCGGCATCGCCGACCCGTTAATCGGGTCGGTGCACGATCCGATTTACCAGGGAGCCGGGGCGATGGGCGTCGCCGGAATCCCGCAGCCAAAGCCGGGGGCGGTCACGAAAGCCCATGGCGGGATATTGTTCATCGACGAGATCGGCGAACTTCACTCGATTCAGATGAATAAGCTGCTGAAAGTGCTGGAGGACCGAAAGGTATACTTGGAGAGCGCTTATTATAACTCGGAAGATACCGGGACGCCGGCGTATATTCACGATATTTTCCAGAACGGATTGCCGGCCGATTTCAGGCTTGTCGGCGCGACGACGCGATCGCCGCAGGAATTGCCGCCCGCGCTCCGGTCGCGCTGCATGGAAATCTACTTCCGGCCGCTGCTTCCCGAGGAGATCGCCAAAATTGCCGAGGATGCCGTCAGCCGTATCGGCTTCGAGCCTTGTCCCGAGGCGGTGGATGTGATCAAGAAATACGCAACGAACGGCCGCGAGGCGGTCAATATGGTACAGCTTGCGGCAGGCCTCGCCCTGACGGAGAAGCGCGACCATCTGCTTGCCTCCGATCTGGAGTGGGTGGCCACCAGCAGTCAGCTTGCCCCGCGCCCTGAACGGAAAATTCCGGCCCAGCCGGAAATCGGCGTCGTCAACGGGCTGGCCGTTTACGGGGCCAATATGGGAACCCTGCTGGAAATTGAAGCGACGGCCGTTCCGGTGGCAAAGGGAACCGGAACATATAATATTACCGGCGTGGTGGATGAGGAAGAGATCGGCGGAGGCAGCCGGACGCTGCGGCGCAAGAGTATGGCCAAGGGCTCTGTGGAGAATGTCCTGACCGTACTCAAACGGATCGGTTTGGACCCTTCCGGGTTTGACCTCCACATTAACTTTCCGGGCGGAACGCCGATCGACGGCCCGTCGGCCGGTCTTGCCATCGCGACCGCGATCGCCTCGGCCATCAAACGGATACCGGTCGACCACCGCGTTGCGATGACCGGCGAGATCGGAATTTACGGCAGGGTGAAGCCCGTGGGCGGAGTCGTTGCGAAAGTCGAGGCCGCTTTCCAGGCGGGCGCCACCACCGTACTGATTCCGAAGGACAACTGGCAGACCCTGTTTGAAGGCTTGGAAGGACTGCGTGTGATCCCGGTGGAGTCGGTAGGCGAAGTGTTCCGGCATGTATTCGGTCCGGAAGCCGAGAAGGATTTCGGATTTGTCGCTGGCGGAGAACTCTTTGCTCCCGCGCCGGCTCCTTTCCTTCATGCGGAATCGCCGCCTCCCGGCGGGATCATGTAAAGACCGCTTCTCCCTAGCGGCTGCACTTGTGCAGCCGCTCTTCATTGGTGTTTTCATGTAAGATTTGCTAAAATGGGAATGATATCTAACGAGAACGTTTGGAGGTGCGAAAGCGATGGGACCCCATAAATCCAAAGGCCGTCGTTTTCCTTTGCTGCCTTTGCGCGGTCTTCTCGTCTACCCGAGTATGGTGCTGCATTTGGACGTAGGCCGGGAAAAATCGGTGAAGGCGCTGGAAAAGGCGATGGTCGACGACAATTTGATTCTCCTCTGTTCTCAATCGGAAGTGAACATTGAAGAGCCGACCCAGGAAGACATTTTTCGTATCGGTACGGTAGCGAAAGTGCGCCAGATGCTGAAGCTCCCCAACGGCACGATCCGCGTGCTGGTGGAAGGCATGGAACGCGCCGAAATCATGGAATATTTGGATAACGAGGAATATTACGAGGTCATCGCCAAGGAACGGCCGGAAGAAGATACCGCCGATCCTGAGATCGATGCCCTGATGCGTACGGTGCTTACGCAATTCGAGCATTATATCAATTTATCCAAGAAGGTTACGCCGGAGACGCTCGCCGCTGTGTCCGATATCGAGGAGGCGGGCCGGCTGGCGGATGTCATTACCAGCCATTTATCCTTGAAAATCAAGGACAAACAGGAGATTCTCGAGACGATCGATGTCCGGGCGCGCCTGGAGAAGCTGTTGGATATTTTGAACAACGAGCGTGAAGTGCTGGAGCTGGAACGGAAAATCAGCCAGCGCGTCAAGAAGCAGATGGAGAAGACGCAGAAGGAATATTATCTGCGCGAGCAGATGAAGGCGATACAGAAGGAGCTTGGCGAGAAGGAAGGCCGCGCCGGCGAGGTGGAGGAGCTTCGGGCTCAGCTCGAAGAGAAGGAATTGCCGGATCATGTCCGCGAAAAGACGGAGAAAGAAATCGACCGGCTCGAGAAAATGCCCACCACTTCCGCCGAAGGCGGAGTGATCCGCAATTACGTGGATTGGCTGCTTGGTTTGCCGTGGAGCAACAAGACCGAGGACGACCTCGATCTTGCCAAGGCGGAGCAGGTCCTGAATGAAGATCATTACGGCCTCGATAAGCCGAAAGAGCGCGTGCTGGAATACCTGGCCGTTCAGAAACTGGTGAAAAAATTAAAAGGCCCTATCCTTTGTCTGGTCGGACCGCCGGGGGTCGGGAAGACCTCGCTGGCCCGCTCCATCGCCCGTTCGCTCGGCCGGGAATTCGTCCGGATTTCCCTTGGCGGCGTACGGGACGAAGCGGAGATCCGCGGGCACCGGCGCACCTATGTCGGTGCCATGCCGGGCCGTATCATTCAAGGGATGAAGACGGCCGGAACGCTTAATCCGGTGTTCCTGCTGGACGAAATCGACAAGATGGCCTCCGATTTCCGCGGCGATCCGTCTTCGGCGCTGCTGGAGGTGCTTGATCCGGAGCAGAACAATACGTTCAGCGATCATTTTATCGAAGTGCCGTTCGACCTGTCGAACGTCATGTTCATTACGACCGCCAATGCGGTTCACAACATTCCGCGCCCTCTGCTGGACCGGATGGAGATGCTTTATATTCCGGGATATACGGAATTGGAGAAGCTGCAAATCGCGACCCGCTATTTGCTGCCGAAACAAAAGCGGGAGCATGGCCTGGAGCCGGAGCAGCTTGAGCTTGGCGAGGATGCCGTATTGAAGACGATCCGGGAATACACCCGGGAATCCGGCGTCCGGAATTTGGAGCAGCAAATTGCGGCCCTCTGCCGGAAGGCGGCGAAAATGATCGTCTCCGACAGCATGGAACGCATTGAAATCGGGCCCGAGGACATCAAGGATTATCTCGGCGTTCCGAAATACCGTTACGGCGTCGCCGAACTGGAAGACCAGGTCGGAACGGTGACCGGGCTGGCTTGGACCGAGGTCGGCGGAGAGACGCTGGTGATCGAGGTCACCGTCGTGCCGGGCAGCGGTAAGCTGATCCTGACCGGCAAGCTTGGCGACGTAATGAAGGAATCCGCTCAGGCGGCCTTCAGCTATACGCGTTCCAAAGCGGCCGAGCTCGGAATCGCGGAAGATTTTTACGAGAAGAACGATATTCATATCCATATCCCGGAAGGCGCCATTCCGAAGGACGGTCCTTCTGCCGGAATTACGATCGCGACCGCGCTGATCTCGGCGCTCACCGGCCGTCACGTGTCCAAGGACGTGGCCATGACCGGCGAAATCACGCTGCGCGGCCGGGTCCTGCCGATCGGCGGATTGAAGGAGAAATCGCTCGCCGCCCATCGGGCCGGCTACAAAAAAATACTGCTGCCGAAAGACAATGAGCGCGATTTGCGCGACATTCCGGACAGTGTGAAGGAAGACGTGGTGTTTGTGCCGGTGTCCCATATGGACCAGGTACTGGAGCATGCGCTTGTGGAACAGTCCGGGCTGCATTAGAGAGGATTGGAACGATGAAAATAACCAACGCAGAATTTGTGATCAGTGCCGTTGGACCCAATCAATATCCTGAGGACGCCTTGCCGGAGATTGCCCTGGCAGGGCGTTCCAACGTGGGGAAGTCTTCGCTGATCAACCGCATGATCAATCGCAAAAATTTGGCCCGGACGAGCTCGACTCCGGGGAAAACCCAGCACTTAAACTATTACCGCATTAATGATGAGATCTACTTTGTCGATTTTCCGGGATACGGCTATGCCAAGGTATCAAAATCCCAACGCGAAGTATGGGGCAAAATGATCGAGAAGTATTTGTTGGAGCGCGAAACGCTTCGGCTTGTGCTGCTCATTATCGACTTACGGCACCCGCCGTCCAAAGACGACGAATTGATGTACGACTGGCTCAAGCATTACGAGCTGCCGGTGTGCGTTGTCGCCACGAAGGCCGACAAAATCCCGAAATCCCGCTGGCAGAAGCATTTGAAGATCATCAAGGAGGCGCTCGTGATGCGCGCCGGCGACCCGATCGTCATGTTCTCGTCCGAAGCGGGCATCGGAAGGGATGAGTTGTGGGGGCAGATTTTACGGCTTGCCTATCCCGAGGGGACGACGGACCAGCCCGAGAATATGCCCGAATCGACGGATCGAGAAGGGATTTGAAGAACGGTTAGCAGGAAAGTGAGCATGCAAGGGGAATTTTACAGCTAAAAACGATTTATTCCGGTTTTTTCTGAAAAATGGCAGGATTTCACGTTTTGGCCGCTGAGCAAACAATTTAAGGAGTAGTGTATAATTATTTAAAAGGATTGTTAAAAGAATTGAGGAGATTTTTATGGCTCAGCGGTTAGCCACAGAGTATGTTAATGCTAGTTTGCGGTTGTCGGAAGTTCAGATGTCGCAGTTTGTTCACAAGGTGTATGATCCTCATGTCCGCCAGATGGTCAAAGTGCTGGATAACGGAAGTCAAGAGGTAGTGCTGGAGGATGACGGCGGTGAAGAAGTCCATCTGCCTTTTGACCGCAGAGACGGTTATTACGTCTGTGAATTGTCTTTCCGCTTGGAAAAACCCCATTTAACGAACGTCATGAGGCTTTTGTTCGCCGCATTCAAGGGCAGCGGAATGGTCACGAGAATTTTTAACGGATTCATGATGATGTATTATTATCAAGACGGCCGGGTCCGCAAAATCGTCGAATACTCCCGGGATTCGTACAAATTGGTGTTCGAACTCAAAGATACGTTAGGGGAACTTCACCGGATTTACCGGAATAATGATGTGGAACGGGAGATTGAACGCATTCACGGCAGTATCAATACCCTGCTCGACAAGCGCATTATCGCCGAAGACCCCGAAGCCGTAACCCTGATCGACGATGAACTCCGCGAATGTACTCGCCGATTGTTCGTATTGGAAGCATAACAACCAAATTTAAAGCGGCTAAGCCCACCTTTAAGGCATCTTTTAAGGGTGGGTTTTTTCTGCGCAAAAACATCAATTTTTGTTCAGGAAAAGGATCGGTTCACGCACCATTGGCGGATTGGAAGAATAATATTTAGCTGGGATCAAAAAAGTATTGCATTTGTGATGGATAGATGTTATTTTTAATCTCGTTGAAAAGAATATAGGAACCAGGATTCACTCAGGACATGGAGATGTTGCGAGAGATTTTTCCCTCGGGAAGTGAATGACGTAGGTCCTAGCGGATGAAATTTTTTCAAACATTTTATTCCTAGGAAGGGGGAACCGAAAGATGGAATATTCAACTTTCGGAAGACACGTTGCTGTTGATACTTGGGGCGTCGACTTTGAGGTTCTGAACAACGCGGAGCTGCTGCAAGCTCATTTGGTGGAAGCCGCCGAATCTTGCGGAGCCACGGTGCTGTCCATGCAATCGAGACAATTCGAACCACAAGGCGCTACGGTGCTTGTTTTGCTGTCGGAGAGCCATCTCTCGATTCATACGTATCCTGAGAGAGGTTTTGCTGCGATTGATTGTTACACCTGCGGAGAAATGGTGGATCCGCAGCTGGCGATTGATTACCTGGTGACTGTGTTGAAACCGGAAAAATGGTATGCGAAGAAACTGATTCGCGGCATGGGCGAGCTCGAAGTGGAAACGCCTGTAGTGAATCAAGCGGAGCTCGTGTAACGCCGATTTTTAATTTTTAGAAAAATAGGGTAAACTTATGATAACCATGGAGAAATTCATGGTTATTTATTTTGTGGGCCAAAAACGCGCACTTCATAAATGTTTCATAAAAAACTCATAGAATTTGCAAGGGAACGGACTACCTCTGTGATATAATTAACATAGTTTGTTTGCGATTGATGAAATGGACATCTTTTGGAGGCAGGTGAACTTGCAATGCACATTGCCGTTGTGGGGTTGAACTACCGGACGGCCCCCGTGGAAGTGAGAGAACGGTTTTCGTTTGCGGAGAAGGATATGCCGCAGGCGCTGGAAGAGCTTAAACGCACCAAAAGCGTTCTGGAAGGCGTTATTATTGCAACATGCAACCGTACGGAGATTTATGTCGTCGTGGACCGGCTGCATATGTGCGGATACTTCATCCGGAATTTTATGGAGAAATGGTTTGGGATTCCGCGCGAGGAATTTACCAAACATTTATATATGTACGAGGATGATCAGGCGATACGCCATCTTTTCCGGGTGGCATGCGGACTGGATTCAATGGTCCTCGGAGAGACGCAAATTCTCGGTCAGGTTCGCAGCGCGTTCCTGCTCTCGCAAAGCGAGAAGGGAACCGGTAAATGGTTTAATATGCTGTTTAAGCAGGCGATCACGCTGGGCAAGCGGGCCCATACGGAAACGGCGATCGGGGAAAGCGCCGTATCCATCAGCTACGCGGCCGTTGAGCTGGGCAAGCGGATTTTCGGCAGTTTCAGCGGCAAGAAAGTGCTGATTCTGGGCGCCGGCAAAATGAGCGAGCTGACGGCCAAGCACTTAAGCGATGCGGGAGCCGAAGAAGTCTATGTCGCCAACCGCACCTTTGCCCGCGCCCAGGAGCTGGCGTCCAAATTTAACGGCACTCCTTGCTCCATGCAGGAGGCGATGCAGCGGCTGAAGGATGTGGATATTCTGATCAGCTCCACCGGGGCGGAAGGATACGTGGTTACCTCTTCCCAAGTCGCCCAGAGCATGAAGGGGCGCGAGAACCGGCCGCTCTTTATGATCGACATCGCGGTTCCCCGGGACATCGACCCGGCCATCGGCGAACTGGACGATGTTTTCCTGTATGATATCGACGATCTTGAAGGGATCGTCGAAAGCAATTTGGAAATGCGGCGCGGAGAAGCCGTGAAAATCGAAGCAATGATTGAAGAGGAAATTGCGGCATTCGGAACCTGGGTCCAAACTTTGGGCGTAAAGCCCGTGATCCGGGCGCTGCAGGAGAAATCCTCGGCCATTTACGAAAACACGCTGGAAAGTATGTTTAACAAGCTGCCTGAGCTTGACGACCATCAGCGCAAGGTGATCCGGCGTTTGACGAAAAGCATCGTCAACCAAATGATGCATGATCCGATCAACCGGATCAAGGAGCTGGCCGGTGAAGATAAAGGCGCCGAGGCGCTAGACTGGTTCACTCAAATCTTCGCGCTGGAGGAACAAATGGAGAAGCTTACCGACTCAGGCAAAGAATGCGGCGCTTCTCGCGAGACATTGGAATTGCCGGAACAGGGATTGCCGGAACAAGGGCCGGAGACCCGGGAACAACCCGCGCTCCCGCTTGTAGAGATACCCGTCTAAGCACACGCCCCGGGCCATTGGCACGGGGCTTATTTGCAGCCGCGGCGCAAGCGTCCGCTGGAAAAAAACGAAAACGTACAGTATGCTATACACAATACGTGGTAAACATGACTTGTTGAACGAAGGCCGCAGCCGATTGAACCCGGCGGGCGTGGGGGGATGAAATTGCCGTACTATGTTCCCGTGATGTTGAACCTGAATGGGCGCCGGTGCGTGATTGTCGGCGGCGGCGCCGTCGCCGAGCGCAAAGCTGTATCCTTGATCGAGGCGGGAGCGGAAGTGGTGATGATCTGCCCTGCCGTGACAACCGGGCTGCAGCGTCTTCACGCTGAGAAGCGAATCGTCTGGGAGCGGCGCCCTTACGAGAACGGCGATCTTCGCGGCGCCTTTCTGGTTTATGCCGCGACGGACCGGCCCGAGGTCAATGATGCGGTCATTAAAGAGGCGGCCGATCACGGCATACCGGCGAATCATGCCGGTGAAGGAAGCCGGGGATCTTTTATAACCCCCAGCGTGATGCGTCGGGGGAGCCTGATTGTGGCCGTGTCCGCTTCCGGAGCAGGCCCGGGGGCGACGCGGGAATTATGCCGCGAAATTGAGGAGAGCTTCGGCGACGATTACGAAACCTATATCGATTTTTTGAGTTTTGCCAGATCCGGAATTAAAGCGCGGGTTCAGGACAAACAGCTTCGGGCCCGGCTTTTCCGGGCATTATCCGAACTGGATATATTGGCCTCGATTCGGGAAGGCCGCTTCCGGCCATGGAGCGAGGATGAACTGATAGCGTGGATGAAGACAGCGGGAGGAATGAACCTTGAATAAGCGAACCATTGTGATCGGAACCAGACAGAGCCAGCTGGCTTTGACACAGACGGGTCATGTCATAGACGCCTTGAAAGCAATTTGCGAGGCAAACGGTTTGCCCTATGATTTTGAAATCAAAAAGATCGTGACCAAAGGCGACCGGATTCTGGACGTAACCTTGTCCAAAGTCGGCGGTAAAGGCTTGTTTGTGAAGGAAATCGAGCAGGCGATGCTGGACGGGGAAATCGATTTGGCGGTACATAGCATGAAGGATATGCCGTCCGAGCTTCCGGAAGGTCTGGTGAACGGGGCCGTGCCGAAGCGGGAGGACCCTCGGGATGCGCTGATCTCCCGGGGCCTTACGCTGGATCAGCTTCCCCAGGGAGCCAAAGTAGGCACGAGCAGCCTAAGACGATCCAGTCAACTTGCCGCATACCGTCCGGACCTTGTGCTGGAGCCGCTTCGCGGCAATATCGATTCCCGATTGCGAAAGCTCGATACGGAAGGCTTTGACGCGATTATTTTGGCGGCGGCCGGATTGTTTCGGATGGGCTGGGAAGACCGGATAACGTCCTATCTTCCGGTGGAAATCAGTTTGCCCGCGGTAGGGCAAGGGGCGCTCGGCATCGAATGCCGGGAGAGCGATGAAGAGGTCCGCCATTTGCTGTCCTTATATAACGATCCGCGGACGGCGCTCACGGTGGCGGCGGAACGGAAATTCCTCGGCGTTCTCGGGGGAAGCTGCCAGGTTCCGATCGGAGGGCATGCCGTTCTGAACGATCCCGTCAAGGATGTTACGCAAACCGATTCGGCCGGTGAGATTAACCTGACCGGAATGGTCGGCACACCGGACGGGCGGGTTATTTTGAAGGAAACGATGTCCGGCAATGATCCGGTCCTACTGGGTGAAGCGGTAGCGAATAAGCTGATCGCAAGAGGTGCGGACAAAATTCTGGCAGCGGCGGCGGAGGAGTGACGGGGATGGCGGAAGCGAAGGGGAAAGTATACCTGGTCGGGGCCGGCCCTGGCGATGCCCGGCTGATTACGGTGAAAGGGCTGGACTGCCTGGCTAAAGGGGATGTGGTCGTATACGACCGTCTCGCGAATCCGAGTCTGCTCAAGAAAGCGAAACGGGGCGCGGAGAAAATTTATGTCGGCAAAACGACGGACCGGCATACGATGAAGCAGGAGGAGATCAATCAATTGCTCGTCGACCTGGCTTTGACGGGGAAGACGGTTGTACGCCTGAAGGGCGGAGACCCGACGATCTTCGGGCGTGTCGGCGAGGAGGCGGATCTGCTCCGCAAACACGGGATCTCTTACGAAATCGTCCCGGGTATTACCTCGGCGATTTCGGTTCCGGCGTATGCCGGGATTCCGGTGACCCACCGCGATATGGCATCCTCCCTGTCGATTATTACGGGGCATGAAAGCCCGGACAAGCTGGATCTATCGATCAATTGGGAAAAGGTGACCAATGCCACGGGCACGCTGGTATTCATGATGGGCGTCGCCAAAATCGGCTATATCGCGAGCCAGCTGATCGCTCACGGCCGGCCTCCGGAAACGCCGGTCGCGCTGGTGCGCTGGGGGACCCGTGCCGAACAGGACACTTTAACCGGCACCTTGGCCGACATCGAGCAAAAGGTGCAGGAAGCGAACTTCAAGCCGCCGGCCGTTATCGTGGTCGGCGAGGCCGTGAATCAGCGCGAAGCGCTTAAATGGGCGGAAAATTTGCCGCTGTTCGGCAAGCGGATTCTCGTCACCCGCTCCCGATCCCAGGCGAGCGAACTGGTGCGGCAAATTGAGGACCTCGGCGGCGAGCCGTACGAGTTCCCCGTTATCGATTTCGAAATGCCGGCGGGCGACACGCTGAATCATACAGATCAGGCCTTGGGCCGGCTTGAGGAGTACGACTGGGCGTTCTTTACGAGCGCCAACGGGGTGGAGTTCTTCTTCAAGCATTTGGAGCGGCTGGGGAAGGATATCCGGTCGCTGCATAAAGCGCGCATTGCCGCCGTCGGCCCGGCGACAAAGGAGGCGCTTCGCGAATACGGCATCGCCGCGGAAGAGCTTCCCGACAAATTCCAGGCCGAAGGGCTGCTTGAAGCGTTTGGCGAAGAGCTCAAGCCCGGCCAGCAAGTATTGCTGCCGCGCGGCGATCTGGCCCGTTCCTGGCTGCCGGAAGCGCTACTCCGGCAGGGGCTGGAGGTGACCGACGCCGTCATGTATGCGACGGTGTCTGCCGCAGAAGAGGACTTACCGCTCGTAAATATGCTGAACAAGGGACGCATTCATGCCGTCACCTTTACCAGCTCCTCGACGGTCACGAATTTCCTCGCCGCTTTGAAGGCGATGGGGTTTGACGATCCGGTCGGGATTTTGGACGGCGTCGAAATCGCCTGCATCGGGCCGGTTACGGCGAAGACGGCCGAGGACGCCGGACTTACCGTCGGCACGCTGGCGGAAGAAGCGACGATCGACAGCCTTGTGGCTGCGCTGTGCGATTGGAAACAAGGAAGCGGTCGAAGTAAACCAAGCCCTTTAAAGTGAAGAATAAGCCGGAAGGCTATAATAACTATTACTAACTACAAATATCCGGGAGGTAACTAGACATGGGTTTTCCAGCAGTAAGACACCGCCGGCTGCGGCAATCGGTCGGTATCCGCGGTTTGGTGCGAGAAACGGTATTGACGGTTGACGATTTCATTCAACCGATCTTCGTCGCATCCGGTACCGGAGTCAAAAATGAAATTTCTTCGATGCCCGGCGTATATCATTTTTCCTTGGATACGCTGGAAGAAGAAGTGAAAGAAATCGTGGAGCTCGGCATTCCGGCCGTGCTGCTCTTCGGCATTCCGGAGAGCAAGGACAGCATCGGCTCGTCGGCTTTCGCCGAGGAGGGCATCGTGCAGCAGGCGACGCGCAAGATCAAATCGTTATATCCCGATCTGCTGGTCGTCGCGGATACCTGCCTATGCGAATTTACCGATCACGGGCACTGCGGCATGGTGCACACCTATGAGCGGGACGGGCATGTATGCGGCGATGTGCTGAATGACGAGTCGCTGGACCTGCTCGTGAAGACCGCGGTTTCCCAAGCGAAGGCCGGCGCCGACATCATCGCGCCGTCCAACATGATGGACGGGTTCGTGCAGGCGATTCGCGCGGGGCTCGACGAAGCCGGGTTCAGCAATATCCCGATCATGTCATATTCGGTGAAGTACGCGTCGGCTTTTTACGGCCCGTTCCGCGAGGCCGCGGATTCGGCTCCGCAGTTCGGCGACCGCAAGACGTACCAGATGGACCCGGCAAACGTGAGGGAAGCGCTCAGAGAAGCGGAGTCCGACGTACAGGAAGGCGCGGACATGCTGATGGTGAAGCCGGCGCTCGCCTTTATGGACGTGCTGCGCATGCTGCGCGATCAATTTGACCTGCCGCTTGTCGCCTACAATGTCAGCGGGGAGTATTCGATGGTCAAAGCGGCGGCGCAAATGGGCTGGATCAACGAGCGGGCGATCGTAACGGAAATGCTGCTCGGGATGAAGCGGGCCGGCGCGGATATCATCATTACGTATTTTGCCAAGGATGCCGCACGCTGGCTGCGCGAGGGCAAGTAATCATAGAGGAGAGGATTGTATGAGTGGAACGATCGGACGCCGCAGCGAAGAGCGGTCGCGAAGCGCTTTTGAAGAAGCGAAGAAGGTGTTGCCCGGCGGGGTGAACAGCCCGGTGCGCGCCTATAAATCCGTCGGATTGACCCCGATTTATATCGAGCGCGGCGCGGGCTCCAGGGTGTACGATATCGACGGCAACGAGTATATCGACTATGTCGGCTCCTGGGGGCCGCTCATTATGGGCCATGCCCATCCCACAGTGGTTGCGGCGTTGCAGGAGACGGCGGCCAAGGGGACCAGCTTCGGCGCCCCGACGCTATTGGAGACGGAGATGGCCAAGCTTGTTGCGGAACGCGTACCGTCGGTCGATATCGTCCGGATGGTCAACTCCGGCACGGAAGCGACGATGAGTGCGATCCGGCTGGCCCGCGGATACACGGGACGGGACAAGATCATCAAATTCGAAGGCTCGTATCACGGCCACGCCGACAGCCTGCTGATCAAAGCCGGCTCCGGCGTCGCGACGCTGGGGCTGCCCGACAGTCCGGGCGTGCCGAAAGGTGTTGCGGCCAATACGATCACCGTGCCGTACAACGATTTGGCTTCGGCGGAGCTGGCGTTTGAGCGCTTTGGAGCGGAAATCGCCGGCGTGATCGTCGAGCCCGTAGCCGGCAATATGGGGGTTGTGCCGCCATTGCCCGGCTTTCTGGAAGGCCTTCGCCGCTTGACGACGGAGTACGGCAGCGTGCTTATTTTTGATGAAGTGATGACCGGTTTCCGCGTTCATCTCAACTGCGCCCAAGGCCGTTTCGGCGTGACGCCGGATTTGACCTGCCTCGGCAAAGTCATCGGCGGCGGCTTGCCGGTTGGTGCCTACGGCGGCAAGCGCGAGATTATGGAGCAGATCGCCCCGAGCGGGCCGATTTACCAAGCCGGGACGCTCAGCGGCAACCCGCTGGCGATGACGGCCGGCTTCTCGACGCTGTCGCTGCTGACGCCGGAGGTGTACGACCGGCTCGAAGCGCTGTCGGCGCGGCTTGCGGCCGGATTTGCAGCCAATGCCAAAGAACGCGGCATCCCGTGCACGATTAACCGCGTGGGCTCGATGGTTTGCCCGTTCTTCACGGATCAGGCCGTTATCAATTTCGACACGGCTAAGAGCAGTGATCTGGATCTGTTCCGCCGCTATTTTACGGCGATGATCGAGGAAGGCATCAACATTGCGCCTTCCCAATTCGAAGGCATGTTCGTGTCTGGCGTGCATACCGAAGAAGATATCGACGCCACGATCGAAGCGCACCGCCGTGCGCTGCAAAGAATATGAGCAAGGGAATTGCCGGACAGAGGCGCGGAGAATGGCTGGAGCTGATGCCCGGCAAGCTGAATCCGCCGGAACATGGGGGCCGCTATGAAGCGGCCCTCGTTTGGCTTGAGCGCGAGCTTGTCTTCCCCGCCAAACTGCTGCGTACGCTCGATGCCGAGGGCGGGATCAAGTTGGCCGGAGACCGCCTACGCCTCCGTCTGTTTCCGCCGGAAAATTCGCAGTATCCGCCCGCCTTTACGCTCTCGGAATCAGTGTCTTCGGGCAGGCCGGATTCATCTTGCCCGCCCGTAGAGATACTTTACGAGGACGATTTCTGCCTCGTCGTTCATAAACCCGCCGGGGTCAAGGTTCATCCCGACGGAGAAAGCCGGGAGCCGACGCTGGCGAATCTGGTATCCGCGATCTATTCGCAGCGGGGTGAGCCGGTTGCTCCCGAGCATATCCACCGCCTGGACGAATTCACCTCCGGTCCGGTGCTGTACGGAAAAAACGCCTTTGCCCGGCTGAAGCTGGATGCGGCTATGGCGCGGAAGGAGATCGGCAGAGTCTACGTTGCGCTGGTAGAAGGAGTCGTCGATCCTTCGCTTCGCGTCATCGACGAGCCGATCGGACGCGACCGTCATCACGCTTCGCGGCGGCGCGTATCGCCCAGAGGCAAAAATGCGGTAACTCGGGTGGAGCTCGTGGAGACATTCCCCCGGGCAAGCCTCGTCCGCGTCACCCTGGAGACCGGCAGAACGCATCAGATCCGCGTACATATGAGCCATGCCGGACATCCGCTGATCGGTGACGCCCTGTACGGAGGTAGCACCCGGCTGCTTTCGCATCAAGCGCTTCACGGCGAGAGCCTGGCTTTTCCGCACCCGCTTACGGGCGAGACCGTTTTGGTGGAGGATCCGTGGCCGGACCATTGGAAGCCGCTCCGCGCCAAACTGCTTGAGCCATAGACGAAGTTTGGCAGTTCATAGTCCGGCTGGCCGCAACTTCAGGAAGGAAAGCCGCGAAAAAGCAGGCATGCACTCTTTTTTCAAGCATATAGATAAAAACGAGCGATGATTTGGACCATGCATTTTATCGGATGGAAAATCATGTTTGGATATGCTGAAAGGAGGCTATATTTTTGGCGGATCAATCCTACGGACTGAGGTTTGATATTTATGAACGCGTGCATTTGGCGGAGAATGTGATCGGCATCGATGAGCTGGAGGAAATTGAGCTTTATCCGAAAATCCAGGTGATTCCCGGTGAGGAGTACGCTTCCCTGCGCGGCCATTTACTCTTGTCGGGCCTCTATCGCGGCGACGGGGAAACGCAGGAGCTGGAGCACTGGATTCCGGTGGAGATTACGATTCCGCTGAGCCGGGTCGGCAAACTGGAGGACATTGCGGTTGAAATCGAAAATTTCGATGTCGATCTGCTAAGCGCCCGCAGCCTGAACATTACAGGGGTATTATCCCTGCAGGGGATTGAAACCTCGTCGCTGGCTGCCGATACGGAGGAATGGAAGGACCGGGAATTTGTCGTAGCCCATGAGCCCGTATCGGAATTGCGCGGAGAAGACGACGAGGAAGACGATGCGGCCTGGGAAGGCCGGCTGAATCCGGAAAATCTGGAACGCAGCTACACCGAGCACTTCCGCACTTGGGAGCAGCAGTCCGAACCGGAGCCGGCGGATGCGGACGAGCACGAGCAGCCGGCGATTTTGACTTGGAATAACAGCACGTCGCCGTTGTTTGCGGAATCCGTTGTGGCGGACAAGGAGGCCGGATTCCCGGATGTTGAAGAAGCCCGGGATCCCGAATGGCCGGGCGACGAAGAGGGCGGAAACCAGCAGTCGGTCATTGTATCGGAAATCAATTTGGGCAACCTGGGTTCCGACGCCGCCGTAAATGAAAGAGAATCGCAGGCATCCGTGTCCGGCGCCGAAGCTCCGTATTCCTTTGAAACGGAGGTTCCGTCATCCGCAGACTTCGGGACGGCGGAAAGTGTGTTCTCCGAGAAAGTCGAAGCAATTGAGGAGGCAGTCAAGGAGAATCAGGAAGCAGCGGAAGATGTAGAAAATGCGGTAAAAGGCGAAAACCAAGCGGAGGCCGAAGAAAAGAAGGAACTGAAAATCGCGCTTGGCAGCAAGAAGAGCGGAGACAAGGAACAGGATAAGAAATACGGAATCAGCAAGCTGCTGTCCAAGCAACGGCAGGTTGAGCCGGGCTTGGACCCGCAGGAGGAGGAGCCCGCCCAGGCCGAGGCCCAACAGGAGGACGGGGATGAAGTCCGCTGGAAAAATCTCTTTATCCGCAATGCCGAGGAGCAAAACCCTTTCCGCAAGGTTAAGCTTGTCATTGTCCAGCGGGAAGAGACATTGGACGAAATCGCGGAACGGTATCAGCTCAGCACCCGGGAACTGCAGCTATACAACCGGCTTTCGGAACATCATTTATCCGAAGGACAGGTGCTTTACATCCCGTAAGTTCTTATTCAAAGCCGCACGAAGGTCGTGCGGTTTTTTTGTGCTTTTTTGACAAATTCCAAGCCGTAAAGCCTTCTTCTTCCCATCTTTGTTCGCATATCGTGGACAAGTGTCCATTTTTGACCATCCGTGTTGACTTTATGTTAATTTTCAAGCTATTATGGTAAAGATAAACTTAAAGAAAATTTTGATGCAAAGACTTGGAATGGGAAGAGTAGGCAGTGAACCCTTCAGAGAGCGGGATTGCAGCGCTGGGAGATTCCGCAGGAGTGAAGCTGGCCGAAGTCGCCCGGGAGTCGCCCGTTTGATCCGTAGACCTTCGTTAGGTTAGAACGGGCCGGCCGCAGCCGTTATCTGCATGAGTGTCGTCAGGTTTGGAGCGCCGGTTTCTTGCGGATGCGAATGAACCAAATCTGCGAAACAAAGGTGGTACCGCGAAAGTAAAGCCTTTCGTCCTTTGAGACGAGGGGCTTTTTGTGTTTTCTTTGCACCAAAGTGATTTTATTTGTGACGGAGGTTTGGTACAAATGACTGAAAATCATGAGCAATCCCTGTCGGCAGAAATGCCGACGACATACGACCCGAAAGCGGCCGAGCAGAAATGGTACCGCTACTGGATGGAAGGCGGGTACTTCAAAGCGGGACAAAAGCCCGATGCAAAGCCGTATACCATCGTGATTCCGCCGCCAAACGTAACGGGGATGCTGCATATCGGGCATGCGCTCGATTTTACGCTCCAGGATATTATGATTCGCTCAAAAAGGATGCAGGGATACGATGCGCTCTGGCTTCCGGGTTCGGACCACGCCGGGATCGCCACTCAGACCAAGGTGGAGCAAAAGCTGCGGGAAGAAGGGCTTTCGCGGTATGATCTCGGGCGCGAGAAATTCCTGGAGAAGGTATGGGAATGGAAAGACAAATATGCCGAGACCATTCATGAACAATGGCAAAAGATGGGCTTCTCGCTCGATTATTCCCGGGAACGGTTTACGTTGGACGAAGGGCTTTCTCAGGCCGTCCGCGAAGTGTTCGTCAAGCTTTATGAGAAAGGCTTGATCTATCGCGGCAAATATATCATTAACTGGGATCCGGCGGCCCGTACGGCGCTTTCCGATATTGAGGTTGAATACAAAGAAGTAAATGGTCATTTGTACCATCTGCAGTACCCGCTTAAAGACGGAAGCGGGCATATAACGGTGGCCACGACCCGGCCCGAGACCATGCTCGGCGATACGGCCGTAGCGGTTCATCCGGAGGATGAGCGTTACCGGGATATGGTCGGCAAAATGCTGATTCTGCCGATTACCGGCCGCGAAATCCCGATTATCGCCGATGAATATGTCGATAAGGAATTCGGGAGCGGCGCCGTGAAGATCACTCCGGCCCACGATCCGAACGACTTCGAAGTCGGCCTGCGCCACGATCTGCCGCAAATCACCGTGATGGACGAGAGCGGCACGATGAACAAAGAGGCGGGAAAATATCTGGGGCTCGACCGCAGCGAATGCCGCAAGCAGATCGTTAAGGATTTGAAAGAGCAGGGCGTTCTGATCAAAATCGAAGACCATGTCCATCAAGTAGGACACAGTGAACGTACGGGCGTGGTTGTCGAGCCTTATTTGTCGACCCAATGGTTCGTCAAAATGAAGCCGCTCGCGGAAGCCGCCATCGCCGCGCAAAAATCCGGCGAGGGAGTTCGGTTTGTTCCTGACCGGTTTGAGAAAACCTATCTGCACTGGATCGAGAACGTCCGCGATTGGTGCATTTCCCGGCAATTGTGGTGGGGACACCGCATTCCGGCCTGGTACTGCGAAGAGACCGGGGAAATGGTCGTTGCGCGTGACGAGGCGGAAGCCCGCGCCAAACTGGGACGGGATGACATCAAACAGGACGAGGATGTACTCGATACCTGGTTCAGCTCGGCGTTGTGGCCGTTCTCGACCTTGGGTTGGCCGGACGAAGCCAGCGCCGATTTCAAGAGATATTTCCCTACGGATCTGCTCGTTACCGGATATGACATTATTTATTTCTGGGTTGCGCGCATGATCTTCACTTCGATGGAATTTACCGGCGAACTGCCGTTTAAAGATGTTTTGATGCATGGCCTGGTCCGCGACAGCGAAGGGCGCAAAATGTCCAAATCGCTAGGCAACGGGGTCGATCCGCTCGACGTGATCGACAAATACGGCGCCGACGCCATGCGTTATATGCTCTCCACGAGCAGCACGCCGGGGCAGGATTTGCGCTTTCATTGGGAACGTGTCGAAAGCGCCCGGAACTTTGCCAACAAAATCTGGAACGCGTCCCGCTTCGCCCTGATGAATCTGGAGGGCGTCACCGCCGATGACATCGATATCAGCGGAGAACTGACCACGGCCGACCGCTGGATTCTCCACCGGTTCAACGAAACGGCGCGGGAAGTTACCCGCTTGATCGATGCTTATGAATTCGGTGAAACCGGACGCCAGTTGTATAACTTTATCTGGGACGATCTGTGCGACTGGTACATCGAGTTTGCCAAATTGTCGCTGTACGGCGAGGACGCCGCGGCCAAGCGCAAAACCCAGTCCGTACTCGCTTACGTGCTGGATCGCACCCTGCGGCTGATCCATCCGTTCATGCCGTTTATTTCCGAGGAAATATGGCAGCATTTGCCGCATCGTGGCGAAACAATCACTTTGGCCGAATGGCCGAAATACGATCCCGCCTTCGAAGCGCCCGACGCGGTACAGGAAATGAACCTGCTGGTCGACATCATCCGCTCCGTGCGGAATATCCGCGCCGAAGTGGGTGTACCGATGAGCAAAAAGGTCGAGCTATTGGTCAAACCGGCATCGTCCGAATTGCTGGAGATCGTGGAGCGCAACAGCCATTATATCCGCAGGTTCGGCAACACGTCCCGTTACGAGGCGTCGTTGGATATCACCGTGCCGGACAAAGCGATGACCGCGGTGGTTACCGGCGCGGAAATGTATTTGCCGCTGGCCGGTCTGATCGATATTAGCCAGGAGATCGTGCGGCTTGAGAAAGAACTCGACCACTTGAACAAAGAAGTGGAACGGGTGGAGAAGAAGCTGGCCAACGAAGGCTTTGTATCCAAAGCCCCGGCCAAAGTCATTGAAGAAGAACGCGCCAAAATGGCGGATTATGCCGATAAACGCGATAAGGTTCTGGCACGGATCAGCGAACTGAAAAGCTAGACACGCCGGATCAGGTTCAAGTTGGCTGCGGTTCTGTTTTCTTCGAAGAGATACGAAAACCGCAGCCGCTATTCCAACATTTATAACGAAGGTGAAAGCATGGGGGCTCTTAACGAAGGAGAGAATGATAGCGCGCTGCAAAGCTATGATGAGGCGGTAGAATGGATAAACGGGCTGATAGCTTTCGGCATCCGCCCGGGCCTGGAACGGATTTCTCTGCTGATGGACCGTCTTGGCAATCCGCACCGCAGACTGAAATTTATTCATGTGGCCGGGACGAACGGCAAGGGGTCATCCTGCGCTTTTTTAACCCGTACCCTGTTGGAATGCGGATATAGTGTGGGGACGTATACCTCCCCTTATATCACCAAATTTACGAACCGTTTTCAGTATAACGGACAGGATATTCCGGAAGAAACCTTGCTGAATCTGGCCAACCGGATTCGGCCTTACGTCGCGGAAATGGCCGAAACGGAGCACGGTTCCTTGACCATGTTCGAGGTGAGCACGGCCATAGCCATCCTCTACTTTGCCGAGGAATGCTATCCCGATGTCGTAGTATGGGAGACGGGCCTGGGGGGAAGGATGGATGTGACCAACATTGTGACCCCGATCGTCTCGCTGATAACGAATATCGGAATGGATCATACGGATGTGCTGGGGGATACGGTCGAACAGATTTCCCGTGAAAAAGCCGGCATCATCAAGCCCGGCGTTCCCGTGGTGAGCTGTGTCGAACAGCCTGAGGCGATCGCGGTCATGAAAGAGACGGCGAAGCGTCAAAACAGCAGTCTTTATTTGCTGGGCGAACAATTTTCATTCGAGAGACTGCAGGTCGGCGATATGGGTCAGACCTTGATTTTTCGCGGCCCTTTCCGGGAATTTGAAATGAATATATCGATGCTGGGGGAACATCAAAGCAAAAATGCGGCCGGTGCGATGATGGTGCTCGAAGTGCTGCGTCAGTATATGGCTTTTGTACTGGAGGATGAAGACGTCGTACGCGGCTTCAGGGAAACCCGGTGGGCCGGACGCCTGGAGCAGGTATCGGCCGAGCCTCGCATCGTTCTTGACGGGGCACATAATCCGGAGGGTGCGGAAATGCTGGCCAAGAGCATCCGGGAAACGTTCAGTTACCGTAAACTCAATCTGATGATGGGGATGCTAGCTAACAAGCATCATCGCGGCTACTTGCAGCATATATTACCTATAGTGGATACACTTATACTGACCGAGCCCGATTTTCGCCGCAAACTGGATGCCGAAGCACTTCACGACCTGGTGCTGGAGCTAAAGGGCAGCTTTGCTAAGCCCGAAATAGAAATCATTGTGGAACGTGACTGGAGGAAGGCGCTGTCGCTTTTGGAGTCACGGACGGAACGGGAGGATCTTGGGGTGGTCACCGGCACGCTGTATATGATTTCCGATGTGCGGGCAACCCTTTTGCATCAAACCGATTCTGAAAAAGGCTGGTGACTATAAATTGTTAAATACGACTGAACAACATGTGCATTTTATCGGGATCGGCGGATACGGGATGAGTGCCATCGCCCGGGTGATGCTGGAGATGGGCTATACCGTAACCGGATCCGATGTCGCCTCCCAGGAGTTGACCGAAAAATTGGCGGCCAAAGGAGCCAAAATTTATATTGGACACACCGCGGAGCATGTGCACGGGGCCGATCTGGTCGTCTACTCCACGGCGCTGCCGCAGGACAACGTGGAACGGCTGGAAGCCCAGGAACAAGGGATTCCGATTTTGCACCGCTCGCAGATGCTGGCGAGACTCCTCAATGAGCGGCAAGGAGTCGCCGTCGCGGGCGCGCACGGCAAAACGACGACCTCTTCCATGATCGCGCTGATTATGGAGCAGTGCGGAACCGACCCGACTTACATTATCGGCGGAGAGATCATGGATATCGGCACGAACGCCAAGGCGGGACAAGGGAATTTCGTCGTCGCCGAAGCGGATGAAAGCGACGGCTCCTTCCTTCAGTATCATCCTTCTTTGGGCGTAGTAACGAACATCGAAGCCGATCATTTGGAGAATTACGGAGGGGACTTCGGCCGCCTCAAAGAAGCTTACGTCCAATATCTGAATCAGATCAAACCGGACGGCAAAGCCGTCGTCTTCGGCGACGACGCCAATATTAAGGAATTGCTGCCGAAGCTGAGCTGCCAAACGATCACTTTCGGCCTCTTGCCGGGAAGCGATTATACGGCGGAGCAAATCAATCTCGGCGACCGTCACGTGACATTTACGATGAAGCGCGGGGAAGAGGAGCTGGGGACGGTAGAACTGTCCGTACCCGGGAAACATAACGTATGCAATGCGATGGCCGCGATTATCGTATGTTTGGAGGCGGGGATTCCTTTTGCCGAAATCACGGCCGCGATCACCGGATTCCACGGAGCCAAACGCCGCTTTCAGGTATTGGGAGAGAAGGGCGGAATCCTCGTCATCGACGATTACGCCCACCATCCGACGGAAATCGAAGCGACGATTGCGGCGGCCAAAGCGACGGGCAAACGGATTATCGCCGTATTCCAGCCTCAGCGGTATACGCGGACGTTCTTCCTGCTGGATGCGTTCAGCCGGGCGTTCGGCGAAGCCGACGAAGTAATCATTACGGATATTTACTCGCCGGCCGGAGAAAAGCAGATTGAGGGGGTTCACTCGTCCAGGCTGGTTGAGCTGATTAAAGAGAACAGCAATGCGGGAGCAAGATATTTGCCGACGAAGCAGGACGTCCTCATCGACCTTCAAGACCGCCTTGAGCCGGGGGATTTAGTACTGACCATGGGCGCCGGAGACATTTGGAAGGTCGGCAAAGAGCTTGCCACCAAATTGCCCGATTGATTTGATGTAAAAAACCTCGCGCGTAGCCGCGGGGTTTTTCGCATGTTCTGGCATATAACCCCTGTCCGGTTCATATGGTATTTCTAGAAGAATGGACAAGGAGCGTGCGGACAGTGAACAACGCCAAAATGACATTCCGCTTTGATGGACAGGGCCGCCAACTTCCGCGGGAAACACAGCCTTTCCCGGCATCTGCCGCCGACCGGAGCGAGGTGGAGGAAACACCGCTGCATGAAACAACCGGGTTTATATATAATGACCGCTATAAAGATCCCCGGACAGTTATGGAGCAAACGGAGCAGGCTGACCTGGCGGAGACCGATACGGGTCATTATGAAAATTCCCATACGGAAGCAAATGAAACCGATCCGTATTCGGCTCAAACCTACCGCGCCGTTGAACTGGCGGCGGAAGACTGGGGGGATCCGTTTACCGACTACACCGGAACCGGCGGAACGATCCTGCCTCATTATACGCAGGTCCGAAGTCCCCGCACTTCGTGGTGGAAGGTTGCGGGATCGCTGACGGGAGCCATCGTCACGGGCGCTTTGTTCGGTTTTGTGGTCCTGTCGATGTTTAATGGACAAGTGAGCGTCCCCATTCCCGGAATTTCAATGCCCAGCCAAACCTCCCCCGTGGAGCCCGCCGCCGATATCCCCGTATTGGCCCCGGTCTATGAAGAGGAATGGGCGGATCCGGCATCCGGCGGAAAAACGGTCAGCATCGCCATTCCGGAAGAAACCTATCATTTTCTGCAATACGGGGTATTCAGCACCGCGCAAGGAGTCCAGCTTGCGCAACAGGAGCTCCAGGATTCCGGCATTGCCGCGGCCAGAGATACCGTTGACGAGAAAAGGGTATATGCCGGCGTATCCACCGACCGAGAGCAGGCCAAGTTGCTCAGCAGCCAGCTCAAGACCGCAGGAGTCCACCTGATTCTGCATGAAATTACGCTGCCCGCATCGGCAGAGGTAGCTTTCAACGGGGATGCGGCACAACTGGAGGCGTATTTTGCCCAAAGCTCCGAATTGATCGGGCTGCTTAGCTCCCTCTCGGCTTCGAGGCTGGCGGAGGTCACTCCGCAGGCTTTGGATGCCGACGCGATCGCCGAGTTGGAGCAAAAGCATCAATTGTGGACGGAAAGCGCGGCGGCGGTCCGCGGAAAGCAGCCCGAACCGTTCGCAGCGGAAGCGGTCGAGATGGAAAAAGCGATGAATAGCGCGATAGAGGCCATGACCGAATACAACAAAAAGGGCGCCAAAACACTGCTCTGGGAAGTTCAGGACGAGGTCATGAGCTTCATTATGGCGGAGCAAAAAATGCTCGGAGCGAATTTGAACGGGTAAGGCGAAAACGCCTTCGTTTGGAATAATACGGCATGGGATTGGTAATACTTCCCCATGCCGTTTTTGTATTTGTATTGCCGCTGAATAAACCTTATAATAATGAGGTGTCAAAAAATGGCGAGGTTGACAGCGAAAAGCTGTCGAATCTTATTCTGTTCTTTTATGTCTTGCGTCCGGCATTAACTTCAAGGAAGAGAGGCTTCCTTTTTCGGTAAGCCGGGCCCTGTAAAGGAGAGTATACACCCTTGGAATCTTCAGCCTCACGCCATATCATTCTTGCATCGACTTCCCCGCGCCGCCGCGAACTTGTCGCATCCTTACATATTCCGTTCGATGTCGTGCCAAGCCATGCCGATGAGACAACGCCGGCAGGATGGACTCCGGAGCAAATCGTGACAGAACTTGCGATGCGCAAGGCTGATGCGGTGTACCGAAGTCTGGAAAATTGTGATCGTCACGGCATCATCGTCGGCAGCGATACGATCGTTGTCAGAGACGACGCGGTGCTGGGCAAGCCGAAAGATGTCGAGGAGGCCGCTTCCATGCTCCGTTCTCTGCAAGGCAGAAGCCACCGGGTATATACCGGAGTTGCCTGCGTGGACAGTCTTACCGGAACGCGGCGCGTAGATTACCGCATGACCTTGGTTACGATGAGACCGCTCGGCGAACGGGAAATCGCGGCCTACGCTTCAAGCGGGGAAGGGCTGGACAAGGCCGGGGCTTACGCCATACAAGGCCTTGGTTCAACGATCGTAACCGGAATCGAAGGCTGCTATTTTAATGTGGTCGGCTTACCGCTGTCATTGCTGGCCGAAATGCTGGATTCCTTTGGAATCGCCGTTTTTTAAGAGAATAAGGAAGAGATAAAGCATATCCTTCCGCAATGAATTTTGCCCGCAATACCTGCTTAAGGTTTTGCCAAAACCATTCGGAAGCGAGGGAATAAGTTGAATAAGACGACCTATATGCTGCGTGATATTCCAAATGAAGAACGGCCGAGGGAACGGATGCTGCAATACGGAGCAAGCGCGCTTAGCCAAGCTGAGTTGCTCGCTATTTTGCTGCGGACGGGGACTCGCCAGGAATCGGCGGTTCATATGGCCCAGCGCGTGCTGGGCGAGATCGGCGGGATTCGAGGGATCATGGATCTCAACCTTGCCGAATTGACGAGGATGAAGGGGATCGGTCCGGCGAAAGCGGCGCAGATTAAAGCGGGCATCGAGCTGGGACAAAGACTGGCCAAAACCCGTCTGCCGGAAGCGCAGGTCGTCCGCAGGCCGCAGGATGCCGCCGACCTGCTGATGGAAGAGCTTCGATATTTGCAAAAGGAGCATTTTGTTTGTCTGTTTTTGAATACGAAAAATCATATCATTGCTCAAGAAACACTGTCGATGGGCAGCCTGAACGCCTCGATCGTTCACCCGCGTGAAGTATTCCGCGCCGCGATCAAGCACGGCAGCGCCTCCGTCGTCTTCGCCCACAATCATCCCAGCGGGGATCCCGCGCCAAGCCCGGAGGATATCCGTATGACAGCCCGGTTGTGCCAGGCCGGGGAAATCGTGGGAATCGACGTGCTGGATCATATCGTGATCGGGGACGGCAAATTCGTCAGTTTGAAGGAGCAAGGCTTGATGTAATATAATAGATTAGATACAGAAGGAAAGGGAGATACAGCATGTTTGGTGGCTTTACGAAAGATTTGGGAATCGACTTGGGAACGGCAAATACCTTGGTTTATATCCGGGGCAAAGGAATCATTGTAAGAGAGCCTTCCGTAGTCGCTATTCATACTGATAATAAAAACATTGTTGCGGTCGGCGAATCGGCCAAAAAAATGATCGGCAGAACGCCGGGGAATATTCGGGCGATCCGTCCGATGAAAGACGGCGTTATCGCCGATTTCGATACGACGGCAACGATGATCAAATATTTCATCCGCCAGGCACAGAAACAGCGTTCGCTGTTCCAGCGTCATCCCAATGTGATGGTCTGCGTTCCTTCCGGGATCACCGCCGTGGAACAGCGCGCCGTTGAAGACGCGACGAAGCAGGCCGGTGCTCGCGAGGCTTATACGATCGAGGAGCCTTTCGCCGCGGCGATCGGGGCCGATCTTCCGGTCTGGGAGCCGACGGGAAGCATGGTTGTGGACATCGGCGGCGGAACGACGGAAGTCGCGGTCATTTCGCTCGGAGGCATCGTCACCAGCAAATCGGTGCGCGTTGCCGGGGATGAGATGGATGAATCGATCATTCAATACATCAAACGCCAATACAATTTAATGATCGGCGAAAGAACCGCCGAACAACTGAAAATGGATATCGGCTCCGCCCTCGCTTTGGAAAAGGTTGAAACGATGGAAATCCGCGGCCGCGATCTCGTGACCGGCCTGCCGAAAACGATCACCATCACGTCGGACGAAATTTCCGAAGCGCTGGCCGATACGGTGAATGCCATTGTCGACGCCGTTAAGGTGACGCTGGAGAAGTGCCCGCCGGAGCTTGCCGCCGACATTATGGATCGCGGCATTGTACTGACCGGCGGCGGCGCGCTGCTGCGTAACCTTGACAAGCTGCTCGCCGGAGAGACGGGCATGCCGGTTATCGTTGCCGAGAATCCGCTGGATTGCGTTGCGATCGGTACAGGCAAAGCCCTGGATAACATCCATCTGTTTAAATCCAAGAGCAGTTCAGCGCTTCGTTCCAAACGGTAATATTGAAGGATTCGGATCTTCACTATTAAGCGGCGCCGCCCTGTCCGGGCGGCCTGGCCGTTTTTCTTTACTTGGGAGAAAACTGTAAGGTTGGAGGGTGCTAAAACTGTTTAAACTGCTTGGCAACAAAAGATTGTTTGTTTTGTTGATCGGACTCATTCTTTTTATCGCGGTAATGGGCTTCACCCTCGGATCGAGAACCAATCTGTCCTGGCCGGAGAAATTCGTCAAGGATACGGTCGGCTTTGTGCAAAATGTGTTTTACAAGCCCGCTGGCTATATAGCGGGCTTCTTTGAAGATATCTCCAATCTGCATGCGCTGCAGGAGGAAAATGAACAATTGAAAATAGCGCTGGCTCACTATACACGGGATAAAGCGCATTACAACTGGATTGAGCAGGAGAACGTATGGCTGAAGGATGAATTGAATTTTACTTTAGAGCAGAAAGAAATGTATAACTATACCTGGAAGATCGCTCAGGTCATCAGCGTAAACGACGATCCGCTCAACCGGACCGTGGTTGTCAATATCGGAGCCCGGGAAGGTGTCAAGGAAGGCCAGGCTGTTCATTCTGCGGAAGGGCTGGTCGGAGTCGTCAGTCATGTCAGCAATTTCACTTCCACGGTGAAGCTTTTAACGGCGATGGATGCGCTTGACCCGAACTCCAACGGTATCGCCGTAACGGCGGAGGGTAAGGCGAACGAGGTGTTCGGAGTCATCGAATCCTATGACAAAGCGAGCGGCACTTTTCTCATGAGCCGGATTGAAGACCCGAAGGCGCTTGCCGTACATGATACGATCGTGTCCTCAGGCATCGGGGGCGTCTTCCCCCGCGGGATGATTATCGGGGAGGTTACCGACATTCAGGTAGGCGAGTACGGCTTGACCTATACGGCGACGATCAAACCGGCGGCCAGCTTTACCGATTGGAAAGAGCTGTTCATCGTGTTTACACCGGAGGCTGAGAAAGAGTGAGAAGACGCAAATCTATTCTGATTTTGCTGCTGTTTCTTCTGTTCATTGTGGAAGGGACGATCCTTCCCTGGCTGATCCCGACGGCCTGGCAAACCCGAATCGTCCCTCATTTGGTTTATATCGCCATTATATTTTTCTCCGTTTACGAAAACCGTCATACGGGCCTCGTGCTCGGACTTTGCTTCGGATTGCTGCATGATGTCGTTTATTACGGGGCCTTGATCGGGGCTTATTCGTTCGCGATGGGGCTTTGCTGTTACTTGCTGGGTTTACTGCCGCGCAGCCGTCAGACTCCGCTTCCGCTAATGATGATCCTCGTGCTGATCGGCAGCCTGTTGCTCGATTCGACCATTTTCGGTACCTATTCGCTGTTCGGATTGGTCCATGAACCTTATACCTGGGCCTTGATGAATCATATTATTCCCAATGTATTCGTTCAATTTCTGTTCGCTTTGATCATCTATGTGCCGCTAAGACGGCAGCTAGAGATTATCACTAAGCGTCGTTCCCCCGAGGAAAAGAACTGATTTGTCGTCTTTTCCTTCCGGGACAAGCAGGAACTTTCCGCCTTCTGCACGAATTGAATAGGGAGGAGGGACAGGCATATGACGGTAAAACCCAATTACGTTACGATCAAGGGCATCAAAGATGGCCTGGTTTTCCTGCTTGACGACAAGTGCGAACTTACGACTTTGTTGGAAGAATTGCGTTACAAGTTGGAGCATAGTCACCAAACAATTTTGACCGGTCCGATTGTCCATGTCGATGTGAAGCTGGGGACGCGGATCGTAACGGATGATCAAAAAGAAATGATTCTTGATATATTGCGGCAAAAGGGAAACCTGCTGATCCGTTCGGTGGAATCTCCCGAACCGCCGGGAGGCTTCGATCCGCTTCAGTCCATCACGACGCTAAGCGGGATTGTCCGCTCGGGCCAAGTGCTTCATCATGAAGGTAATCTTCTGTTTCTCGGAGACGTGAATCCCGGCGGCACGATCGCCTGCACGGGGGATATCTTCATTCTCGGCTCCCTTCGGGGAATGGCGCATGCCGGATTTGAAGGCAATGAAGAGGCGGTGATCGCGGCCTCTTATTTGGCGCCTACCCAGCTGAGGATCGCCGAGGTGATCAGCCGCCCTCCCGATGAATGGGAAAACCGGGAGACCAGCATGGAATTCGCTTTTTTGCATAACGGCAAGATGCAGATTGATAAAATCGGAAATTTGTTCCGGATCAGGCCGAATTTTAACGCGTTCAAAGGGGTGTAAACAAATGGGAGAAGCTATCGTTATCACATCCGGTAAAGGCGGCGTGGGCAAAACGACGACCTCGGCCAATATCGGCACGGCGCTTGCGTTGCTCGGCAAAAAGGTATGTCTCGTAGACACGGATATCGGTTTGCGCAATCTGGATGTCGTCATGGGATTGGAGAACCGGATTATTTACGATTTAATCGATGTGGCCGAAGGCCGCTGCCGTTTGAATCAGGCGCTCGTTAAGGACAAACGCTTTGATGAACTGTACATGCTGCCGGCCGCGCAGACGAAGGACAAAAACTCCGTAACGCCGGAACAGGTGAAGGATATCGTTCTGGAGCTTAAAAAAGAACACGAATACGTGATCATCGACTGTCCGGCGGGCATCGAGCAGGGGTTCAAAAATGCGATCGCCGGGGCGGACCAGGCGATCGTCGTCACTACGCCCGAGCATGCCGCCGTCCGCGATGCGGACCGGATCATCGGGCTGCTTGAGAGCTCGCATATCTCATCGCCGAAGCTGATTGTCAACCGGATCCGGGCGAATATGGTAAAATCCGGCGACATGCTGGAAATCGAGGACATTCTCCAGGTATTAAATATTGATTTGATCGGCATCGTTCCCGATGACGAGCTAGTGATCAAGGCTGCTAACAACGGCGAGCCGACGGTAATGAACCCGGATTCGCGGGCGGCGATCGCATACCGCAACATCGCCCGGCGGATTCTGGGCGATACGGTCCCGCTCATGCAGCTGGATCAGAAGCAAGGAGTATTTACGCGCTTTAAGAAGTTTTTTGGAATGGGCTGATTTTCGTTGTTTTTTAAATTAAAAAAACTGGACTGGCTGATGGTGTGCATCCTGGTCCTATTTATGGTGTTCAGCACGCTGATGGTCCGAAGCGCCATCGCTCCGTATGAGAATCAATTCAGGGCCTACGATCTGAAGACGCTCGGATTTTATCTCGCCGGCTTTGTCGTTGTGTTCGGTATGGCCTTGGTCGATTACCGGACATTATTGAAATATAGCTGGTATATATACGGAGCAGGCTGCTTCCTGCTCGTCCTGGTATTTCTGTTTGCCCCCGAAATCAACGGTGCCCGCAGCTGGTTTAAGCTCCCCGGCGGGCTGCAATTTCAACCGGCCGAGCTGGTAAAGGTGATTTTGATTCTGACGACCGCATACCTGCTGGGGCAGCGCGAAAGACAACTTTTGCGTTTCCGGCGCGATGTCATTCCGATTTGCGCGGTGACACTGGTTCCTTTCCTGCTCGTCCTGATCCAGCCGGATTTAGGGAACGCGATTATTTATCTGGTCGTGCTGATCGCGATGCTGTGGATCGGCAATGTGAAATACAGCCATGTGTTGATCGGCCTTACCGCCGTCGTTGCGGCCTTGATCGCGTTTGTCACTTTGTTTAATACGTATAATGCCGATATCCGCGATTATTTGGACCAGCATAACAAGCTGCACTGGTATCAGCGGATCAACACATTTATCAATCCGGATCAGGCCTCAAGCGATGAGAAGCACCAGTCGAGCTATGCCAAAGTCGCGATCGGTTCAGGCGGACTGCTCGGTGACGGGTATATGCAGGGGGAACTGAAAAACAAGAAATTCGTACCTTATCCGTATTCGGACTCGATTTTCGTCGTAATTGGCGAGGAGTTCGGATTTTTGGGATCGGCTTTCCTGCTGCTGGTTTATTTTTTGTTTATTTATAGAATGATCCTCATTGCCATGCATTGCATCGATAAAAGGGGCGCCTACATGATCGTCGGCATCGCCGCGATGTTCTTGTTCCAGATCTTCGAGAACGTCGGGATGATGATCGGCTTGATGCCGATTACCGGCATTACGCTGCCGTTCATAAGTTATGGCGGAACCTCGCTGCTTATCAACATGCTGTGCATCGGACTCGTGTTCAGCATTATGCTGCATCAGGAAAAGTATAAAGTGGAAGATTAACCGGCGCCGGGAGTGCCGGTTTTTTCATATTCCGGCCAAGCCCCTCATACATATAAATCACGAGATGTGATCGGGAGGGTGCCTAACGATGGACGTGAAATCGAATGTGCGAAAGCGGCGCGAGGAACGCATCAGACAATTGACGGCGGGGGATTTGGTGGGTGACCCTCCTGCCGGAAGCGGCGATTCACCCGGGGGGAATGCCGGCGGAGGACATGCCGGCATCTATTTACCCAAGCGGCCCCTGCCCGGAGAAGCGGAGCCGGACCCGGAGCTGCTTTGGAAGCGGGGGCAAGGGCGCTGGAACGATCCGGATCCGGGTTCGCCCGGCATGGGCGGCGGCCCGGAGGGGAAGCGGGCCTCGTTTTGGACGATGCTGTTTTTTCGCCTGGTCGTCAGCGCGCTTCTATTTATTTTTATTTGGGGGATCAACCGCTATGAGCCGGCATGGTCCTTCCCCATCAGGGCTTTCGTAGCCCAATCGCTTACCGAGGAGATGGACTTTAGCGCAGCTGAGGCGTGGTACGAGCGGAACTTCGGCGGCCCGCCGTCCTTCATTCCGATCTTTAAGCACAGCGAGGACAAAGGGCTAAAAGTCGGTGCGGCCAGCGGGTTCACGGTTCCGCTTAGCGGCAGTTTGGCCAAGTCGTTTGTTCTCACACTCGGCGGCGTGGAAATTATCCCCTCCGGCGATTCGGGCGTCGCCGAACAGGTTAAAAGCGTAGAGACGGGCCGGGTTCTCAGCGTAACCCGCGACGCGCTGACCGGAATGACGATCGTTGTCCAGCATGCGGAGGGGTACGAATCGGTTTACGGTCACTTAGACCAAGCCGCGGTGGAGAAAGGGGATTGGGTCGAGGGGGGAGATCTCCTCGGATACCTTTCGTCGCGGCAAGATGCCGATCGTCCGACCTTGTATTTCGCCCTGAAAAAGAACGATCGGTATATCGATCCCGCGGATGTGATTCCGTTTGATTAAATGGGGCGGCATGAGCATATCCTTTCATCCGTTGTTCGTCTTGATTATGCTGGCCTCCGTGTTCACCGGTCACTTTTTGGAGCTGCTCGCCTTGTTCGCGATCGTGTTTGTGCACGAGCTTGGCCATGTCGGATGTGCGAGATTGTTCGGCATCCCCGTGTTGTCCATACAGTTGCTCCCCTTTGGCGGAGTTGCGGTAATGGAGGATACCGGGCAATTGACGGCCGGCCGGGAGCTGGCCATCGCTTTGGCCGGACCGGCGCAAAATCTGCTCATGATCGCAATTTCCTGGGTTCTGCATGCCGCCGGGATATGGGAGGGCCCTTTTTTTTCTTATTTTGTGGAGAGCAATTTCCTCATAGCTATGTTTAATCTGCTGCCGATCCTGCCGCTGGACGGAGGGAAAGTCGCTCAGGCACTATGTAGCTGGGTTCTTCCGTACCATGCGACCCTGGTCTGGTCGCTCAGGATCAGTCTGATTTTCAGCTTGCTTGTGGTTGTGTATGCGGTCGTCCCGCTTTTGTCCGGATTCGGAGACGTACAGCTTAATCTTTTGCTGGTGGGCGCGTTTTTGCTGTATTCCAATCTGATGGACTATCGGAATATTCCATACCGTTTCGTGCGCTTTTTGGTGAACCGGGAAAATGCATTTACTCTCCACCTTTTGCGCGGAAGCTTGGCTCAGCCGATCGTAACCGATAAAATGAAACCTTTGGATCAAATTTTACGTCTCTTTAGGAGGGAAAAGTACCATTTCATCTATATTATGAACTCTCGAGGGAAAATTGTGGCCGTGGTTCCCGAGCAGCGGGTCGTATCCTCTTATTTGCGGGGCGATCCCGGAGCTTGATTCTCTTTAGCCGTGATATAATGTAGATGAATGTTCGATAGACAACGATGAATGAGGGTGAGATCAATGAAACAGTTGATTGTTCACTGCGGCCCTGATTCCACCCAGATAGCGCTGCTGGAGAGGGACAAGCTAGTAGAGTATGCGGCGGAGCGCTCTGAAAAAAGAGGATTGGCAGGCAGTTTTTTCAAAGGCAAAGTAACGAACGTGATACCCGGAATGCAGGCGGCTTTTGTCGACATCGGGCAGAAGAAGAATGCGTTTCTCTATATTGATGATTTATTGCATCCCCATCTCGAGAAGCAGCCGAAGCGGAAGCCCGCGATTTCGGAATTGCTTAAACCGGGTCAAGAGCTGATCGTCCAGGTTGTAAAAGAAGCGCTCGGCAACAAGGGCGCGCGGGTGACGACGCATTACTCGCTCCCGGGGCGGTGGCTTGTCTATATGCCGTCGGCCGGTTACGTGGCCGTCTCCAAGAAGATCGGCCGGGAGGAGGAGCGGGCAAGGCTCAAGGAAATCGGCGAAGAGCTGCGGACCGAGGAAGAAGGACTAATTCTGAGGACGGTTGCGGAGCATGCCCATAAAGAAGATATTGCGGAGGATCTGGCCCAGCTGCGTGAACAGTGGGAGACGATCCGGGCCAAAGGCCGGGAGAGCGCTTCGGCTCCTTCCGTTCTGCATCAAGACCTAAGCATGGTGCAGCGCCTGATGCGGGATGTATACAGCCCGGAGACGGACGAATTGATTATGGACTGTCCGGAGCAAGCCGGAGAGGCTGCCGCTTTCCTGGCGAGCATGCTGCACGGCAAAGAACCGAATATCATGATTTACGGAGGGGATACGCCTCTGTTCGATTATTATGGGATCAACCAGCGGTTGGACAAGGATTTTCAGCGCAAGCTGTGGCTGCCCGGAGGGGGATATCTTGTCTGGGACACGACCGAAGCCCTGACGGTGATCGATGTCAACACGGGCAAGTTCACCGGCGGCGAAAATCTGGAGGATACCGTGTACCGCACGAATTTGGAAGCGGCCCGGGAAATCGCCCGGCTCGTGCGGCTGCGGGATACCGGCGGCATCATTATCGTCGATTTCATCGATATGATTAATGAGGAGCATCGCACGGCCGTATGGGACGTTTTGGAGGAGGGGCTGACCGGCGACAGGACACAGCATCATATTCTGGGCTGGACCAAGCTGGGACTGCTCGAAATGACGCGGAAAAGAATTAGGGAGCAGCCTGTTTTTCAAGGTAATGATTGATTTCTGGGCCGCCCCGTGATAATATATTGAAGTATGTGTTATGAGTTGGTCTTGTACACATGCTGTAACCGCTCCGATCGGGTTGGGAAGACCGCTATCCTTTTAGGCGGCGGCACCTGGATTAGGCGAGTCTGAGACATGAGGAGGTGCAAGCAAAATGTACGCAATTATCGAAACTGGCGGTAAACAATACCGTGTTCAAGAAGGCGATGTTCTTTACATCGAGAAATTGAACGCTGAAGACGGCGCAAGCGTGAAGTTCGACCGTGTGCTCGCGGTATTGAAAGGCGAAGGTTTGGTAACGGGAACTCCATTGGTATCCGGCGCAAGTGTAACGGCGAAAGTCGAAAAACACGGCAAAGGCCAAAAAGTGGTCGTTTACAAATACAAACCTAAAAAGAACTACCACAAAAAGCAAGGTCATCGTCAACCTTACACAAAAGTGACCATCGAGAAAATCGAAGCGTAAGCGGGTGTACGATAATGATTATCGTCTCCATTTTACGCAACAAGGCTAACGACATAACCGGATTTAAAGTGTCAGGCCATGCGGGCTATGCCGATCGGGGCGAGGATATTGTATGCGCCGGCGTATCCGCCGTTACCGTAGGTACGGTGAACGCCATCGAAGCGCTGACGGGAACCGTGATGATTGCCAAGATGAAGAACGGCTTTCTTAATGCGGTCCTTCCCGGCGATGTATCTCCCGAGGCGGCCGGGCAGGTGCAACTGCTGCTTTCTTCCATGGTCGTCATGCTTGAGAGTATCGAAGGCACATACGGGAAGTATATTCAAATAAAAGACGTAACTACTTGAAGAAGGAGGTAGATGGACAATGTTGAAATTGGATCTTCAGTTGTTCGCTTCGAAAAAGGGCGTAGGCTCCACAAAGAACGGACGCGACAGCATCGCGAAACGCCTTGGCGTGAAACGTGCTGACGGCCAACTCGTTACGGGCGGAAGCATTCTCGTTCGTCAACGCGGCACGAAAATTCATCCGGGTACCAACGTGGGCATCGGCAGCGACGACACCCTGTTTGCAAAAGTGGACGGCGTTGTGAAATTCGAACGTTGGGGCCGCGACCGCAAAAAAGTGAGCGTCTACCCGGTAGAAACCGCTCCAGTGGCGGCTGCAGTAGAAGCTTAAGAGCCAAGCTGCTTTAAGCGAGGCTTATAAAGCCCTCGGCATGTGAATGCCGGGGGCTTTTTTTAATCGATACGCCTATATTTTGAATCATTATTTGAACAAGGTTTGTGATATACTGGGTATTGATGCCAGGGTGGAAGGTCCACCCAATCTGTTAGAGGAACGGGGAAACGCATGAAACATCGGTTCGTGGCGCCGGCGATCGTGGCGGCTCTATCCATAGCTTGTCTATTCCTAATGTATTTCTTTCATTCTCCGGCGGGCTACATCATTCTTAGCCTGTGCTTACTGTCTTTGTTCTTCGGTTATACAAGATATGTGCAAAGACAAGCGGAGAACGAGCGCAGGCAACTGCTTGAGTCGGTGCAAAGAACGGCTACGGCGACTCTAGGCCATCACCGGCATGACTGGATGAACGATCTGCAAGTTCTATACGGTTATATTCGGTTGGGCAAATATGATAAACTGGCAGGCTGTGTGGAAAGAATAAAAGAACGAATGGCCGAAGACAGCAAAATTTCCAGGCTAGGGATACCGTCGCTCGTCTTCTTTCTGCATTCCTTCCGCGAGCTGAACAAGTCGGTTCAACTGGAAGTTTGCGTCGAGGACGATTTGCAGCTGGGGGATCTGCTTGCGGCGGAGGACGCGGAGGAATTCACCGAAGCGATCACCGCGGCGATCCGGGCTTATCAGTTTTCCGGGCGCTCTTCCTGGGGAGAAACCTTGCGGCTCAAACTGTCCCTCGGCCGGGAGGGCGGCGAGGTGCTTGCCGTATTTGAACGGGAAGACGGGGCTTCGGACAACGCGGATATCTTGAAGCGGCATCTGGAGGAATGGCATTCCGGCAGGAGCGTGCTTGCGGAGCGGGCGGATTCGGGCCCCTCATCCATGAGAATCCGGGCGGCTATCCGCAATATAAAATGAGGTGAATTCATGTTTGTAGATAAAGCGAAGATTTATGTTAAAGGAGGCGACGGCGGGGACGGCATCGTCGCTTTCCGCCGGGAGAAGTACGTCCCGGAAGGAGGTCCTGCCGGCGGTGACGGCGGCAAGGGCGGGGACATCGTGTTCCGGGTCGACGAAGGCCTGAGGACGCTGATGGACTTCCGCTACCAGCGCCATTTCAAGGCGCAGCGCGGCGAGAAGGGCCGCAACAAAAGCCAGCACGGCGCGAATGCGGAAGATATGATCGTCCGTATCCCGCCGGGAACGGTGATCATCGATGACGATACGCAGGAGGTGCTGGCGGATATGACGCGGCATGGTCAGCAGATCGTCGTCGCCAGAGGCGGCCGCGGCGGCCGCGGCAACATCCGCTTCGCCACGCCGAACAATCCGGCGCCCGAACTCGCCGAGCACGGCGAGGAAGGCGAGGAGCGCTATATTGTGCTGGAGCTTAAGGTAATGGCGGATGTCGGCCTCGTCGGCTTCCCCAGCGTCGGCAAGTCGACGCTGCTCTCGGTCGTATCGGCGGCCAAGCCGAAGATCGGCGCATACCACTTTACGACGATTACGCCGAATCTCGGCGTAGTCGATGTTGGCGAAGGGCGCAGCTTTGTGATGGCCGACTTGCCCGGCCTGATCGAAGGGGCCCATGAAGGAGTCGGGTTGGGGCATGAATTTCTGCGCCATGTGGAACGGACCCGGCTCATTATCCATGTCGTCGACATGGCCGGCTCGGAAGGGCGGGATCCGTTCGATGATTGGCTGAAAATCAACGACGAGCTGAAGCTGTATAACGTCGATCTCGAGAATCGCCCGCAAATTGTGGCCGCCAACAAAATGGACATGCCCGAAGCGCAGGAGAATTTGAAGATATTCCGCGAGCAGGTGAAGGAGGTAAGGCCGGATCTTGAGGTGCTCCCGATTTCCTCCTTGACCCGCGAAGGCGTGCAGGAATTGCTCTACCGCGCCGCCGACATGCTGGATCAAATCCCGGAAGAGCCGGCGATCGAGGAAGTGACCGAGGTTGCGGAACGTAAAATTTATACGCTGGATAAGACGGAAGACAACAGCTTTACGATCCGCAGGGAAAATGAAACCTTTATCGTCGAAAGCCCGAGGATCGAGCGGATGATGAAGCGAATGCAGCTCAATACGCATGACGCGATCCTGAAGCTGGCACGTACGCTGCGCCACATGGGCGTCGACGACGAGCTTCGCAACCGTGGGGCCAAAGACGGCACGATCGTCCGAATCGGTGATTTCGAATTCGAATTCGTGGAAGGCAGCAGCTACTATTAATAATGGAATAACGGATAGACATCATGAAACGGGTACCGTCCTCATACAGGATGCTGTGGCCCGTTTTATGCATATTGGGGAAAATCCGCGCGTCTAATTCACAAATATGGATTGCCTGCATGTAAGGTTTCAGTTATAATGTCCACTATACAAAAACAAGGGTCTTTAAGGAGAGGACGTTCGTGAAAGAACGCTATTATTTGGTCCGTGAGGATATTTTGCCGGAAGCGGTCATCAAGACGCTGCAGGTCAAGCAGCTTTTGGCGGCAGGAGACGCAAAGACGGTGCATGAGGCGGTGGCTCAGGTAGGCTTGAGCCGCAGCGCTTTTTATAAATACAAGGATGGGATTCATCTGTTAAACCAGATTGAACGGGAAAGCATTGTGACGATATCCTTCGATCTGGAACACCGCTCGGGCATCCTGTCCAAAGTGTTGGGTTTCATCGCGAGTTCGGGCGGCAATGTGTTGACGATCAATCAGAGTATTCCGCTGCAGGGAAGAGCCAATGTGGTCATCTCGGTGGAGACCTCCCGGCTGACGGAAGAATTGAATACCATGCTCGAACAACTGCAGGGGATTCCCGGCGTAAGAAAGATACAAATTGTCGGGCAAGGATAAGTGGCGGATCGAGCGAAACGGTAAGCGGTAAGAATGCGATATTGGAATTGGAGTATATCATTGGGAGGGGTTAGAAGGTGAAACCCGTTAAGGTAGGATTGCTTGGGTTAGGAACGGTCGGAACCGGGGTCGTGCGGATCGTGGAAGGGCATCAGGAGGACCTTAGCAGTCAAGTCGGCTCGCCGATCGTGATTGAGAAAGTGGCGGTCAAAAGTCTGGACAAAAAAAGGAATATCGAGATCGACCGCAGCAAGCTGACGGAGGATCCGTGGGAGGTCATCCGCGACCCGGAAATCGACGTCGTCGTTGAAGTGATGGGCGGCATTAGCGGTACGAGAGAATATATACTGGAAGCCCTTGAGCGCGGCAAGCATATCGTAACGGCCAATAAGGATTTGATGGCGCTTTACGGGTCCGAAGTTTTGGCCAAGGCGCAGGAGAAGCAGTGCGATGTTTTCTATGAGGCCAGCGTTGCCGGCGGCATACCGATCGTCCGCACTTTAATCGAGGGGTTCTCCTCGGACCGGATCATGAAGATTATGGGCATTGTGAACGGGACGACGAACTATATTTTGTCCAAAATGAGCCAGGAGGGCGCTTCTTATGAGGACGTGCTCAAGGAGGCCCAGGAGCTTGGGTATGCCGAAGCGGATCCGACCTCCGATGTAGAGGGCTTGGATGCCGCGCGCAAAATGGCGATACTGGGGACGCTCGGTTTCCGGACGAATGTGGAGCTTCAGGATGTGGAGGTCCGTGGCATTTCCTCGGTTACTAAGGAGGATATCCAATTTGCGAAGCGGCTCGGATATGAAATGAAGCTGCTCGGCATCGCGGACCGCCAGGACGATGAATTCAGCATCAGCGTACAGCCCACCTTGGTGAAGAAAACCCATCCGATCGCGGCGGTGAACGGCGTTTACAATGCGGTTTACGTTTACGGCGAAGCCGTAGGCGAAACGATGTTCTATGGGGCCGGAGCCGGAGAGATGCCGACGGCGACCTCCGTCGTGGCCGATTTGGTGGAAGTCGTCAAAAATATGAAGCTCGGCGTCAACGGATTGAAGGCAATCGTACCTTACAAGCAGAAAAAGCTGAAGAGCGACGAGCAAATAGCCTATAAAAATTTCTTGTTGCTTCAGGTGGCCGACAAAGCCGGGGTACTGGCGCAGATTACCCAGGTTTTTGCGGAGTATGAAGTGAGCCTGGAATCGGTGGTTCAGTCGCCTAATGCGGATACGCCGGACGTGGAGATCATCATTGTGACCCATAACGCGAGCAAAGCCAGTATGGAACAAGTGCTGAACCATTTCGGCGACATGGATGCCATCCGCCGGATTAAGAGCGTATACCGGGTGGAAGGCTAGAATTAATTTAATATTAGTCTTTACGTCCATAACATTTAGAATTCCACCTGCATAAAGGAGTTTCATCCCATGAATGGCACTGATATGCTTATAAACTTAAAACCATATGGAGGGGGGATCCGCCATGATCGCAACTAGAGGAGTTCGGGTGAGAATCCCGGCCAGTACGGCGAATTTGGGCCCGGGTTTCGATACGCTCGGCATGGCGCTCACCCTCTATGCTTGGATCGAGATGAAACCGGCCGAATCCACGGTATTTCATCTGTATGGAGACAATCTGGACGGTTTGCCGAAAGACAAGAGCAACCTGATTTATAAAGTCGCCCAATCTGTGTTTAAGGAAGCGGGGGTTTCTGTTCCCGAACTGGAAATCAGCATGTATTCCGACATCCCATTAACCAGGGGACTGGGCAGCAGTGCTTCGGCGATTGTCGGCGCGCTGTACGCCGCCAATTTGCTTATCGGTTCGCCGTTAGATGAACATAAACTGTTCGACATGGCCACGACGCTGGAGAACCATCCCGACAATGTGGGAGCCTCGCTGTTCGGCGGAATTATCACCGCCGTCTGGGACGGTTCCCATGCTGCGGCGCTGCGGATCGAACCGCCTGCCGATCTTGAAGTGCTGGTCGCGATTCCAGATTTTCAGCTATCGACATCCAAGGCGCGCGAGATCCTGCCCCGGCAGGTTGAACTGAGCGACGCCGTTTACAATGTCAGCAGAGCATCCTTGCTTACGGCGGCTCTGGCCTCCGGCCGGCTGGATCTGATCAAGGATGCGATGCGCGACCGGCTGCATCAGCCTTACCGGGCCGCTCTCGTCCCGGGAATGGCTCGTATTCTGGACGAAGCGACGGCGAACGGCGCGCTGGGCACGGCGCTTAGCGGCGCGGGTCCCACCTTGCTGGCGCTCGTGGACCGCCGGAGCAACCGGCGCGAGGAATTAAAGCAATTTTTGCTGAAGACGCTCGGGCAAGAGGGAATCACCGCCAAGACGATTTGGCTTAAACCTTGCACAGATGGCGTTACCGAGCTTACTATGGTAAATGAGATTTCATTATTGGATTTGATCAAAGGGGAAGTTAAAGCATGAAACGAATTGCATTGCTGCCGGAAGGTTCGGTGTCGCACGAAGCGGTACTGCATTTGTTTGCCGATGAACCGGTGGAACTGATTCATTTCAAGCAAATCTCCGATGTGTTTCTGGCGACCGCGAGCGGCAAAACCTATTACAGCGTAGTTCCGATAGAAAACACGATCGAAGGCTCGGTAAGCTTGCATATGGATTGGCTTGTTCACGAGGTGGATATTCCGATGCAAATCGAATGGGTGTATCCTTCAATTCAGAACCTCGTCGGCCGGCGGGAGGAATTCGCTCCGTCCTCCGATGGCGATATCGACTACTCACGAGTAGCCAAGGTGCTGTCCCACCCGGTCGCCATGGCCCAGTGCCTGCAGTTTATCCGCGCACACATGCCGAACGCCGAGCTAGAGCATGTCGGCAGTACGTCCGAAGCCGTTGAACTGGTGAAGCAGAATCCGGGCAAAGGCTGGACCGCTGTCGGAACGGCCTTGGGCGCCAAGCGGCACGGTTTGGACATTCTCGCGGAGAAAGTGACCGATCACGACAACAACTATACGCGCTTCGTATTGATCGGCTCGGATCCGGTGCAAATTCCGGCCCCGAAATCCGAAGACAAAACGAGCATCCTCGTGACCTTGCCCGAGGATTTTCCGGGCGCGCTTCATCAGGTGCTGTCGGCATTCGCCTGGCGCAAGCTGAATTTGTCGCGGATCGAATCCCGGCCGACGAAGAAACGGCTTGGAAGTTACTATTTTTACATGGATGTGCTGGCTCCCCTGGATTCGGTGCTTCTCCCTTCCGCCATCGGCGAAATCGAAGCATTGGGCTGCCAGGTGCGAATTCTGGGCACTTATCCCAGCTACACTTATGAAGGACTAAAATCGGAGGTGCAAAAGTAGTGGCACAGCAATGGATCTACTTAGACGGACAATTCGTAACAAAAGAAGATGCAAAGGTATCGGTTTTTGACCACGGTTTTTTATACGGCGACGGGATTTTTGAAGGAATTCGCATCTATAACGGCAATATCTTTAAATGCAAGGCCCACCTGGATCGCCTGTACGACTCGGCCAAATCGATCATGCTCGATATTCCGCTGACCTATCAGGAAATGGAAGAAGCGCTTGTGGAAACGCTGCGCCGCAATGATCTTCGGGACGGATATATCCGTTTGGTCGTATCGCGCGGGGCCGGCAATTTGGGGCTCGATCCGAACCGCTGTCCGAAGGCATCGGTCGTCATCATCGTGGAGCAGCTGGCCATTTATTCGGAAGAGGCTTACAAGACTGGTTTGAAAACGGTGAGCGTCTCCACCAGACGCAACATTCCGGATGCGCTCAATCCGAAAATCAAATCTCTGAACTATTTGAACAATATTTTGGTCAAGATCCAGTCGAATCTGGCCGGAGCGGGCGAAGCAATCATGCTGAACGCTCAAGGATATGTCACCGAGGGTTCGGGGGATAACATTTTTATCGTCAAAAACGGAGTGATCACCACGCCGCCTTGTTATCTGGGTGCGCTCGACGGGATTACCCGCCAGGCGATCATAGAAATCTGCCACAAAAAAGGCTACAGCATCAAAGAAGAACCATTCACGCTTCATGACGTGTATGTCGCCGACGAAGTGTTCCTGACCGGAACGGCGGCCGAAGTTATCGCGGTCCGGGAAGTGGACGGCCGAATCATCGGCGAAGGCCACGCCGGCCCGATCACGCTCAATCTGCTTGAAGAATTCCGCAGCATCGTCGATAAAGACGGCTTGAAGGTTTGGTAAATGTAATTAGGGTTCAAGGGATCCCGCTTGCTCTCGGAAGAGAGGGGCGGGATTTTTTATTTTGTCTTGGATGTCAAAAAGCTGGGCTCCTGCATAGGATGTATTAATTGGGCCCCGGGCGGGAGAATCGCGTTCCGGAGAAGATATCTAGGAGGTCTTTAGCGCGTGAAAATTCACATTGTAAAAAAGGGAGACACTCTGTACGATCTTGCAAAAAAGTATAATGTGCCTCTTCAGAAGCTGATTGAAGCCAATCCGCAAATCACGAATCCTGATCAATTGAACCTGGGCGATAAGGTCAAAATCCCGGCGGCTGCGGTACCCGTCGATAATGACGGGAGCAATGTCTACAAGCATGTAGTCAAACAAGGGGATTCCTTATGGAAACTGGCCAAGGCCTGGGGGCTTCCGTTACAAACCCTGATTGAGGCCAATCCAGGGCTTAGTGATCCCAATGTCCTGAAGGTCGGGGAGATCGTCAATATTCCGGTTCAAGGCCAAGACCCGGCCAATCCGTCGGCAGGCTATGAAAACGAGAATAAAGCCCCGAACGTGTCCGGTGCCGCCGGAAAGAAAAACACGGCTCCGAAATTCGAAAATGTAAAGCCCGAAAATGTGAAAGCCGAGGAAACGAAACCGAAGCAGCCTAATGTCAATCTTCAGGCACCGGCTCAAACGCAAGTCCCGGCACCGGTAAATGTAGCGCCTCCAAAGGCCGCACCTGTCCCGATCCAGGTTGAAATCGGCGTTGAACAAATTACTTACCAAACGATTAAATCAGAGAATGTCAAACCGGAAGCCATTAAAGCGGAAAAATCGGAGTGTCCGCCGATTGCTGAGTACCCTGTGCTTCCTTCGCCGCAACATTATCAGGTTGAGCCGGCGTACATCGCTCCGGCCCCAGCTTACCCTTCTCCGTGCGGTTGTTCCGGCGGATATGCAAATCACATGGAGAATATAATGCCAATATCCAATGTAGCGCCGCTATCCAATATGGCACCAATGTCGAATATGGCACCAATGTCGAATATGGCACCAATGTCGAATATAGCGCCTATGGGCATGGAGAATGTAATGCCAATGGAAAATATAAAACCAATGGAGAATGAAAATTTGTTTTATCAATACCAAATGCCTGCTGAACAGGTGGCTTCTTATTATGACTTCCCGCAAATACCGCACGAAAACGCAATGGTTGCCGGTCACTCTTACGGCGGCGGGGAATATCCGGGCATTTCCAACGCTCCTATGGCTCAAATGTCGGAAAATATAAGTCCGGGCTACTATGAATATCCGAAGGAAAATAAACCGTTTAAAGCTCCGATGCAGCAGGCCGTGATGGGGGCAAATTATCCGGCAAACGCTCCACATCCTAATGAAGCGTATCCGACCGCAGTTTCGCCGCAAGGATATGGCGGACCAATCCCATATGGACCGTCCCATTGCTGCAACCCCGATACGTTGTATCAACATTCCTACCATCATTCTTACTATTATCCTCATCAACAACAGTACGGTATGTTTCATCCCTACGGGATGTCCGATTATGGCTATCCTCAAGCAGAACCATATGGCTGGGCGGGGGGCGCCCCGGTTCATTCCTATGTTCCCGGATCTCCGCTTGGAGGGTTCGGCGTTCCGGAACCCGTGCCGTTCGATCGCGATACGGTGGACGTAGAAGCGAACGGATCTATTCCGGAGCAAGCTGCAGAGAATATTGAAAAGGCAGAGATAAAGACTAGTGAAAAGAAAGCCAAGAAGGAGGTAAAGATTTCAGAGACGGCGTCGGAAAAAACAGAAAAGAAGAAACCGGTATCCGTATCGGGGAATTCGGCGAAAAAAAGCCGGCAGAACTCCGGGCGCCAAAAAAGATCCAACCAACGCAATCCATGGATCAGATAATAAAACGGTAATCAGGCTAAAGTGGAGAGCGAGTTTCTCCGCTTTAGCTTTGCCTTTTTTATGAGGAAATCTCGGCATATTAGACAAATTCCGGCATTTACCATCGTTAAATTACTTGAGCATGGTGCGAATATATGATATAGTAAATATCCCGATGAACGAGCTGTTCATTGGATGAAAGCCGGCTCAAGTTGATGACTGAAAATTCTATCAAAAAAATGCTTGCTTTCTTAGATTGAATATGATATATTATTTAAGTCGCCGCTGAAACACGGCGGTAACGAAAATGAAGTTGATCTTTGAAAACTGAACAACGAGTGAGTATTAAAATGAGAATTAATTTCTCGTCAGTTTTGAAATGAGCAAGTCAAACATCGGATGGAACACCTCATACCTTCAGGCATGAGCCTCCTTCCGATCCTTATTGGAGAGTTTGATCCTGGCTCAGGACGAACGCTGGCGGCGTGCCTAATACATGCAAGTCGAGCGGAGTTAATCGGGAGCTTGCTCCTGATTAACTTAGCGGCGGACGGGTGAGTAACACGTAGGCAACCTGCCCGTAAGACCGGGATAACTACCGGAAACGGTAGCTAATACCGGATAATTTATCTTGTCGCATGGCGAGATAATGAAAGGCGGAGCAATCTGTCACTTACGGATGGGCCTGCGGCGCATTAGCTAGTTGGTGGGGTAACGGCTCACCAAGGCGACGATGCGTAGCCGACCTGAGAGGGTGAACGGCCACACTG
>NZ_JAZHPZ010000012.1:0-165000 GCF_036553665.1 Paenibacillus haidiansis
TCATGGGTGAAGACGCTAAAGGATACCACTAAGTTCCATAAATCGATGTAAACACGTAAGAAAATAAGCAATACTGCGTTTACAATAAACTTGTAGGTCAGGACTCCGGATTTAAGGGGCCCAGCCGTTTTTGCAGGCTTTTTCTCAAAATCCGCCTTTCGGCTGACAATACATGTATATTTGCAGTTTTTTTCGTTTGGAGTAGCCCGAATGATAACGCCAACCCGGAATGGATACATTTGCTGCACTGCCGCCGAGTTTGTCGACCTTCTTGTTATAGAGGGTTCTAGCGATTGGACAAAACTCATATCTATAAGTATAGCGAGCTTTAAATATAAGGCTTAAAAACGATAGGAGTGAAAAGCCGCTGCTTAACGGTTGGGAGCAGCATGAATCCGGATGGAGGTAAACGGCGGAATGAATGATAAAAATCATAGAATCACCGTGAAAATTGGTATGGGGGTGCGAGATACAGAGGCAGGGAATATTGGAGAGGCGGGAGCAGGCAATGCAGGCCCGGTCGGTGGGGGCGTATGTATTGAAAGCCGAGGCAGCACCGGGGCGGGCGGTGCCGGCGCCCGACCCATGCCTGGCCCGCACGGCGCGGCCCCAAACGGCGCTGCCCCGCTCCGCGCCGGGCAGCCTGCGCCCGCGTCTGCGCGGGAACCCGCGCCGCAGCCGCTGCGCCTGCGCCTCGCGCCCGGCGCGCGGACGCGGCCCTCCTCCTTCCGCGGTGGCGGGAGGAGGGGCTGGGCGCTTGCCGCCGCGCTGGCGGGCCTGGCCGCGCTCGCGGTGCTGCTGCCCGCGCTGCTCGCCGGGCGCAGCACCGGCCCGCAGCCGCCGGCCGCCCCGGCGGCGCAGACGGCGCCGGGGCAGGGGCCCGCCGCAGGCGCTGCGGTCGCCGCGGGCGGGGAGCGGCTCGAGCCGGCGGAGGCCTCGCCCGCGGACGAGCCGGAAGTGCGCGTCTATCTGACGCGCACCGGCAGCGTAGAGACCGTACCGCTCGAACAGTACGTGACCGGCGTGCTGGCCGCCGAGATGCCGGCAGACTTTGAGCTTGAAGCGCTCAAAGCGCAAGCGATCGCGGCCCGTACCTTTATCATCCGCCGCCTGGCGGCCGGGGATACGAGCGGCGTCCCCGGCCGCCAGGCGGATGTGGTCGATACCGTCGACCATCAAGCCTACCTCTCCAAGGAGACGCTGGAGAGGTGGGCCGGGAGCGGAAAGAGCGAACAGCTCGCCAAGCTGGAGCAAGCGGTTCGGGAAACGCGCGGCATCGTGATGACCTACCAGGGGAAGCCGATTACGGCGGCGTTCTTTTCGTCCAGCGGGGGGTACACTGAAAATTCGGAGGAATACTGGTCGCTTCGCATCCCTTATCTCCGCAGCGTACCCAGCCCATGGGACAGTACAGTTAATCCGCATAATAAAGAGACCGTAACCCTTTCCGTCAATGAATTGTTTGAGCGGCTTGGTCAGAAGGCCCCGGCTCAAACCGCATTGGCCGGTGCCAGCGGGAGCGGGCTTTCCGACAGTCTGGTGAAGATTCTCTCGTTCACTTCCGGCAAACGGGTCAAGGGAATCCGGATAGGAGACCAAACCTACACCGGCCGCGAGATCCGGGAGAAGCTGGATTTGCGCTCCAGCCAGTTCAGCGTCAAGCTGGACGGGACGAATGTCAAAATCACCACCTACGGCTACGGGCACGGCGTGGGGATGAGCCAGTGGGGCGCCAACGGCATGGCTCAAAAAGGATACACCACCACCCAGATTCTCAAACACTATTACACGGGCATATCCTTTCAGCAAACCTCCAACCTATTGAAACGGAGTTCGTGAAATAATGATGTCTCTTAAATTTTTTGGAAAATTGATATAAGCGAAGTATAAAAGCTTTCGCCCCGGTAACACTGGTTATTGAGGTGATGAGCTAATGAATGAACAAAACAACAAAACGAAGTCCCATGAGGAATCTCCTAAAATTACAATGGGAGAACCGGCCGTACCGGTGTCCGCATGGAAGAAACTATTGTCGAAGAGATGGGTCTACCCGGCGGTTTACGTGGCAGCAGCGGCAATTATACTAACCTTAGTGTGGGTCTACCAGGATGCCAGCCAAAAGCCGATGGATTCCACGCCCGCCAGTGTGACGGACGCCGTAGAACAGCCTTCAAGCGAGGATCTGCTGGGTCAGGATACCGCGAAGGTAGAAGGCGAAGACAAAACGGATGAAACCGTCGCCGTCTCAGAAGATCTGGCTTGGCCCGTAGCGAATCTTTCCGAAGTCTCCGTGGTGAAGCCGTTCTATGACAACGAGGGCAGCGCCGAAGATCACGAAGCCGCGCTGGTCCAGTATAATGACACCTTTATCGCCAATACGGGGATCGACATCGCGCGGAAGGATAGCCAGACGTTTGATGTCACGGCCGCGATGGGCGGTAAAGTGACCCGGGTCGAAGAAGTGCCGCTGCTTGGCTTCGTCGTTGAAATCACGCACGCGAACAATTTGAAAACCGTGTACGAAAGTCTTGCGGATGTCAAAGTCAAATTGAACGATCAAGTGAAACAAGGCGACGCGATCGCCTCTGCGGGCCGCAACGAGATGGAAAAGGATCTCGGCAACCACGTTCACTTTGCCGTATATGAGAACGGCGAATTGGTCAACCCGGCGAGCGTTCTGCCCAAGCAACAATAACGATTATCAAGCGGAGAGCCAAAGCGCGAAAAGCGCGGGCTCTCCGCTTTTTTTGCGCCGGACAGGCTCCCCTTGTCAAAATAATTTGGCTTTGCCCGGGCTTGTCAGGCTTGGAAACAAAGAATATATGGGCCCGCCCCTCATATAATGTACCAAACTATCTCGAGTAGGGAGGCGGGAGCGTGCACGATTACATCAAGGAACGAACGATTAAAATAGGTCGCTGCATCGTGGAAACTCGGCATACGGTTCGGACCATAGCGAAAGAATTCGGCGTTTCGAAAAGCACGGTGCACAAAGATTTAACCGAGCGTCTGCCGGAGATCAATCCGGATTTGGCGGACCAGGTCAAGCACATTCTCGAATACCATAAGTCGATCAGGCACCTTCGGGGAGGCGAGGCGACGAAAATCAAGTATAAGAAAAAAGGCCAAAACAAGCGGGAGGTGATCAGCTCGGCCGGAAGGTGATTAGCTCGCCGCACGAATGGGTAAACAATAAGATTATCCCTGGAGAGGAATATGATTGAATACCTCCCCCAAAGTATGGTATTTTTAAATATGGTATAAGATTGTGGATTTTATCTCATTATCCCGATTTGTTAAGGGGTTTTGCAGTATTTTGTCGAAGTCCGGCTCCGCGATACCGGGGAAGCCTTTACCATATTTTGTCAATAAAAACCATTTTGGGGGAGCATTTGATGATGAGCAAGGATATTGGTATTGATTTAGGCACCGCTAATGTACTGATTCATGTCAAAGGAAAAGGAGTAGTTCTCGACGAGCCTTCCGTTGTGGCGATCGACAGCGACGCCAAGCGCGTGCTGGCTGTCGGCGAAGAGGCAAGAAAGATGGTGGGCCGCACACCGGGTAATATCATTGCGATTCGTCCGCTCAAAGACGGCGTCATTGCCGATTTCGAGATTACGGAGACGATGCTCAAGTATTTTATTGACCGGATTGGAGGCCGAAGCTGGTACAGTCACCCCCGTATTCTCATCTGCGCGCCTACCAATATTACTTCCGTGGAACAGAAATCGATTCGCGAAGCCGCGGAGCGCAGCGGAGCCAAAGAGGTCTTCATGGAAGAAGAACCCAAGGCCGCGGCGATCGGCGCGGGAATGGATATTTTTGAACCGAGCGGCAATATGGTTGTCGATATCGGCGGCGGTACGACGGATGTGGCGGTGCTCTCGATGGGGGACATCGTCACGGCTTCGTCAATCAAGATCGCCGGCGACAAATTTGATGCCGCCATTATTAAATATATTAAAACGAAGTACAAGCTCCTGATCGGGGAACGGACCGCGGAGGATATCAAAGTGAACATCGGGACGGTCCATCCTTCCGGGCTGGTGGCGGAAATGGATATCCGGGGCAGAGACATGGTCTCGGGATTGCCGCTCACGGTCACCGTTACTTCAAAGGAGATTCAAGAAGCTTTGGCTGATCCGGTTTCATCGATTGTAACCGCCGCCAAATCGGTGCTCGAGCGCACTCCGCCGGAGCTGTCCGCCGATATTATCGATCGTGGCGTTATTCTGACCGGCGGAGGCGCTTTGCTGAACGGATTGGACGAGCTTCTGATCGAAGAGCTGCGCGTACCGGTGCTTATCGCGGAAGATCCGATGCATTGTGTCGTTAAGGGAACCGGCATCATGCTGGATAATTTGGACCGGGTAACTAAGAAAAAATTCTGATTCGCCGATATAATATAGAAGAGAGTCAAGAAAGCTTGGTTTGGAGGGTTCCCTATGTTAAGAGGGCTTTACACTGCGGCTTCAGGGATGATGACAGAGCAGCGGCGCCATGATACGGTGACGCAGAATATAGCGAATATCAATACTACGGGTTATAAACAGGTGAACTCGGTGAAGCATTCCTTTCCCGAAATGCTGGTTTCGCTTGTAGGCGATAAGGAAAGCCCGACGCCCAAACGGATCGGGAAGCTGGCGACAGGGGTGTTTGCGGAGGAAAGCATGTCTTCTTTCGTACAGGGGGACCTGAAAGAAACACACAAGGGATCCGATTTTGCTTTGCTGTCCAATCTGGGATTGAACGACCCGGCTACCGGCGATCCGATTCCCTTCGACGCATCGGGTAAATATGTGAACGAGGACGGAGAAGTGATCTACCGGCCGCAGGCCTTTTTTACGGTCATGGACAATAACGATCAAGTGCGTTATACCCGGGACGGCGGTTTCACCGTTAATGCCGCGGGCGATTTGCTGACATCGCAGGGGCAGCGCGTATTGGATAGCGACGGCAACCCGATCGTGCTTCCGGCCGGGCAATCGATCGACTCGCTGAAGAGCGATGCCCAGGGTAATCTTGTCGCTTCCGATGGAAACGCGATCGCTACGCTGGGGATTGTCGTTGTAAACCGGCCGCAGCAATTGGTCAGAGACGGCAATGGCGTTTACCGGGCAGATGATCCTGATGCCGCGGATATCCGGGAACTGCAAGCCGGCGACGGCGCGGAAATCCGCCAAGGCTATCTGGAGGTCTCCAATGTGGATACCGCCCAAGCGATGGTGGATTTGCTTTCCGCCCAGCGGGCCTATGAATCGAATCAGAAAATGATACAATATTACGATAAAAGTTTGGACAAAGCGGTCAACGAAATCGGCCGTGTCTAGGCTAAGTTAGATGAAGGAGGTGCCTCATGAACAATTCCATGATCAGCGCCATGGTTTCGATGAGCGGGATTCAGCAGCGTCTGGACCTTCTTGCCGACAATATCGCGAACATAAACACTACGGGGTACAAACGCAAGGAAGCTTCATTTGAGGATACGCTCACACGGGTGAAGGAGCAGACCTCCAAGATGAATCTGGAAGGGCGGGCAACGCCGTCCGGATTCAATCTCGGATTCGGTTCGAGAATGACATCCATATCGAACAATTTCATCCAAGGGTCGATCAAGGAGACCGGCAATCCGACTGATTTGGCGATTGAAGGCAACGCCCTGTTTGCGGTACTTACCGAAAGCGGCAAAGCATATACCCGGGCAGGAGACTTCCATATCCAGCCGGACCCGGCCGATGAGGAATCCGCTTATCTGGTAACCGGTTCCGGACATTTTGTTTTAAATACGGATGGTGATCCGATATCGTTTCCTGCCGGCGCCAAGCTGCAAATCGACGGGCAGGGCAACGTCCTTGCCGTAACCGGGGAAGAAGTGACCGAAGCGGGGCGGATTCAATTGCGGACCCCGATCAGACCGGATGCGCTGCAGCAGGTTGACGGCAATCTGTTCGTGCTCGCCGACGGGGCCATCGAGGATGAGGTGGTCGCCGATACGTCACTGTTCCCGCAGGAACAGCAAGCCCAGATCCGGCAAGGGGCGCTCGAAGGCTCCAATGTCAGCCTGACGGAAGAAATGGCGGAGATGATCCAGGTGCAGCGCGCTTATCAGCTTGCGGCACGTGCGCTTACCTCCAGCGAAACGATGGCGGGCTTGGCCAATAATTTACGCGGGTAGGTGGAGAATCATGACCCGAGAGCATAAACCGGACGGAAAACGGCGGTCCGGTTGGATCACCCTCCTGCGGATTGTGCTGATTGTTCTGTTTCTTGCGATTGCCCTGATCTGCGGCACTGCCGTGGGTTATGTGGTATTGGGCAAACAGGATATCAGCGGCGTTTGGCAATGGAGTACCTGGAAGCATGTATTCGACCTCGTGTTTGCACCTTAACCGGCGCGGCTTTCTCAAGCACAATAGATTATCTATATAATGGAAGAAACTGAATGTAATGGCTTTTTCGCTCCCGGTATCGGGAGTTTTCTTTTTAGGGTCATAAAATGTATAATGATGGGGGACTGTCGCGCGTCAAAAGAAATCAAAAGGGCGTTACCCGTTTGCGGTATCGGACCGCTCACGGATAAGCCCCTTATCTTAACCCTCGCTTCTGCAGACGCGAAGGATAATTTCAGTGTGACCGTTCGCCTGATCTTTTATACGAAAATTAGCGTGTTGTTTATGATGTGACAACGGACCGGAACGATTTTATGAAAATCAGAAAGGGGTATTACATAATGCTCGATACCAAACAAATTCAAGAAATTATTCCGCACCGCCCGCCCTTCCTGCTGGTGGACCGGATTGTGGAAATGGAAGAAGGCAAAAGAGCGGTAGGGATCAAGAATGTCACGGTAAATGAACCGTTTTTTACGGGGCATTTTCCCGGATACCCGGTTATGCCGGGGGTGCTGATTACCGAAGCTTTGGCCCAAGTGGGCGCTACGGCTCTTCTGAGTGTCGAGGAAAACAAGGGGAAAATCGGCTTCCTCGCCGGGCTGGACGGCTTCCGCTTCCGCGGTCAAGTCGTGCCGGGGGATACGCTGCGTCTGGAAGTGGAAATCACCCGCATGAAAGGTTCCATCGGTAAAGGACATGCCGTCGCTAAGGTCGATGATAAAATTGTCGCAGAGGGCGAAATTATGTTTGCGTTATCCTGAGTTAGTTGCAATTCCAAGACTATTATGCGTTGGGAGGATTTTTGAAACCATGGCTGAATTGAATTCGAACATTAGAGAAAAAGTGGATAGCTGGTTAAACGACGCTTCCATTGATGAAGAGACCAAACAGGAACTGCGCGCGCTGGAAAATAACCCGGCTGAGCTCGAAGACCGCTTTTACCGGGATTTGGAGTTCGGCACCGGCGGCTTGCGCGGCGTCATCGGCGCCGGCAGTAACCGGATGAACCGTTACACGGTGGCCAGAGCGACGCAGGGCTTTGCCAAATATATTTTGGAAGAGCATGGCGGTAAGGAAGGTCAGCCTTCCGTCGTCATTGCACACGACTGCCGGCATTTCTCACCGGAGTTTGCTCTGGAGGCCGCGCTCGTGCTGGCGGGCAACGGCATCGTCGCCAAGCTGTTCCCGTCGCTTCGTCCGACGCCGCAGTTGTCCTTCTCCGTCCGCAGTTTGAACGCAACCGGCGGTATTGTCGTAACGGCGAGTCATAACCCGCCGGAATATAACGGTTATAAGGTATACAACGCCTCCGGCGGACAGTTGGTGCCGCATGAAGCGGAGCGCGTGATCAAGAATATTCAGGATCTGACCTCACTGGCCGAAGTGAAACGGCTGAGCCGGGAAGAGGCCGAAACGAAAGGACTGCTCGTATGGCTCGGCGAAGCCGAAGACGAGGCGTTCGTCGAGACGGTGGCCGAGACCAGCGTCAACCGTGAATTGATGGCCTCGGGTGCGGCGAAGGACCTGGTGATCGTTTATACCCCGCTGCACGGAACCGGGAATTTACCGGTGCGACGGGCCCTGGAGAAGATCGGCTTCACCCAGGTGCATATCGTTAAAGAACAAGAACTTCCCGACGGCAATTTCTCGACCGTGAAGTCCCCGAACCCGGAAGAGCGGGAAGCTTTCGCCATGGCGATCGAGCTGGGCAAGCAAGTCGGCGCGGACATTCTGATCGGCACAGACCCTGATGCGGACCGGATGGGCGCGGTCGTTAAAACGGCGGCCGGCGACTATGAAATTTTGACCGGTAACCAATCGGGGGCTATACTTGTACATTATGTGCTGGGACAAATGAAGGAAGCGGGCAAGCTTCCGGCAAACGGCGCGGTCGTGAAGACGATCGTAACCAGCGAGATGGGTGCGGAGATCGCCCGCCATTATGGCGCGACGGTGTTCAACACGCTGACCGGGTTCAAATATATCGGCGAAAAAATGAACGAGTTCGAGCAAACGGGCGATTATACTTATTTGTTCGGCTATGAGGAAAGCTATGGTTATCTGGCCGGGAATTATGCCCGCGACAAAGACGCGATCGTGGCTTCGACCTTGATCAGTGAAGCCGTCGCTTATTACAAGCGTCAGGGCAAAACGCTGATCGACGTGCTGGAGGAGTTGTATCAAAGCTTCGGCTACTATCGTGAAGCGCTGGCTTCCCGGACCTTGAAAGGCAAAGACGGCCTGGCGCAAATCGGCGCCTTGATGAATGATTTCCGTACCAATCCGCCGAAGAGCGTGGCAAGCATTGCGGTTAAGGAACTTCTCGATTATTCGCAAGGTCTCGATGGACTGCCTAAGGAAAATGTCCTGAAATTCCGGTTGGAGGATGGCTCTTGGTTCTGCCTTCGTCCGTCGGGAACGGAGCCGAAGATCAAGTTTTACTTCGCGGTCCGCGGAACGTCGAACGAGGATGCCAAAGCCCGGCTCGCCCGTTTGCAGGAAGATGTGCTGGCCCGCGTGGACGGCTAATGGACTTACCAGTTATTTTTTACTTTTGAGGAGGTACCCTTGTGATTCGAAGTTGGCAGCGGTGGAATGACGCTTCCCGCAAATGGTTGTGGATCTTGGTCGTCGTTGGTATTGTAGCTTCCATACCGGTGATCGTTCAGCGGGTGCAGACCGAGTCGTCTGCAAATAAAGTGGAGATTGTTTTCAATTATCGGGGACTGCTGGATGTGGCTTCGTATCAGGCCGATCCGGCGGCTTACATGGATGAGCAGTTGGACCGGCTGAAAGAGGCCGGCGTGAGTACCATGGCGATGTTTGAAAGCACGCTGGATGAATTGTCGAAGGCGCGGCGGATTATGGTGTTTAATGCGCTGGATGCGGCAAAGATGACACAAACCGTTGTTTCTCCAGAGAGCAATTATACGTACCTTGTTTTTACTAGCCCGGAGAATGAACAGCAGCTCCGGCCGATGATCGAAGAGACGTTCCGGAATCTGGACGTCTCCGTGACGGACTGGGAGTATATGAATTATCCGGGTCTGATTATCGGCATGGGCATGGACGAAGCGGTCATGAAACCGATGCAGTTGGACCCGATCGCCTTTAACATGCTGCGCGAAAAGGGATTTAATATTTTGCCGCGGCTGTCGGACAATGTCCCTTACGATCAGGAATCGCTCGATGAGCAGCTTTCGTTCTTTGCGGCGAACGGCGTAAAGCGAATTCTGTTTGACGGGGAAGCGGTAACGGGATTCAAGGACAACGAAGCTATGAATAGCTTGCAGGGCTTCGCCGATTTGCTCAAAAAACACGGGATCGGCCTCGCGGCGATCGAGAATTTGAAGGCTCCGCAAAAGGGCCTGAATAAGCTGGCTTATCTGACGGATTACAATATCGTACGCCTGCATTCCTTGGCCGACACCGAAGCCGGCCAGGACGCCAAAACGCTGGCCGACCGGTTCGTCCTGGCCACCAAGGACCGCAACATCCGGATGATCTATCTGAACGCATCGCCGTCCAAGGATGCGGCCAAAGCGGCGATCACGAATCCGATCAACAATTTGATCGATTCGCTGCAGGGGCCGGAAGGAGCGGTTCAGCGCATCGAAAATAACGGATTTGAATTCGGACAGGCGGAGGCATTCCAAATTCATGACGCTTCTTGGCAAAAATATTTGAAAGCCCTCGTCGTCCTCGGCGGTGTAGCATTCTGTGCGATGCTTGTTTCTTATTTTATCGCGCCGCTGACCTTGATCGCTTTTATTCTTGGTTTAATCGGCTCGGCCGGGTTATATGTGCTGAAGCCGACGCTGCTGGAACAGGCGCTGGCACTCGGGGTTGCCATCAGCGCTCCGACGATTTCCACTATTCTTGCGATCCGCAAAGTAAAAGAGATCGGCCAAGCACATCCCGGCATTTCGGCCGGCCGGAGGTTGACGCACAGCATCATCCTGTATGTGAAAACGGCGATTATCTCGCTGGCCGCCGTTCCGTTCGTTATTTCGCTGCTGAACAACATTACCTACAGCCTGGTCCTGAATCAATTCCGCGGCGTCAGCCTGCTTCATTTGGGGCCGATTCTGCTGGTTGCGATTTATGTCTTCCTGTATCAAGGGACCTCGGTATGGCAGGAGCTGCGGAATTGGCTGCGGATGCCGATTACGCTGGTATGGGTCGTTGCCGCAGGCATACTCGGCGTAGTTGCGCTATATTATTTGTCGAGAACCGGCAATGCCGGCACGCTGCTTCCGGGTGAAGCCGCCTTCCGTTCTTTCTTGGAAAATACGTTCGGGGTTCGTCCGCGCAACAAGGAATTTTTGCTGGCGCATCCGCTGTTTATCGTCGCCGTGTTTGCCGCCTTCCGCTACCGCTGGGCGCTGTACGCGATGGTTATTGCGGTTATGGGGCAATTGTCGATGGTGGACACCTTCGCCCATATCCATACCCCTGCCGCGCTTTCGCTGATTCGCGGCGGACTCGGACTCGCCCTTGGCCTCATCGTCGGCCTCATCGCCGTGCTGGTTTGGCATATTATCGAAAGGTGCTGGGATAAATGGTCGCCGCGTCTTCTCAAACCATAGTTCTGTCGGGATATTACGGATACCGCAACAGCGGGGACGAAGCGGTGCTGCAATCGATTCTCTCCGCGTTGGAAGAAGAGGGAAAGGCGGCGGGCATCGCGATCACGCCCGTCGTTCTGTCCATCGACCCCGAGTGGACCAGCCGGACTTACGGCGTTAAGGCCGTGCACCGGATGAAACTCGGCGATGTAAGGAACGCTATTAAGAACAGCGACGGACTGATCAGCGGCGGAGGAAGCCTGCTGCAGGACGCCACCGGGCTCGGCTCGATTCCGTATTACCTCGGCATCATCAAAATCGCTCAGTGGATGGGCAAGCCGACCTTCGTTTACGCGCAGGGGATCGGGCCTGTCCGCCGCAAACCGTTCCGGCCGCTGATCGCCGCGGTGTTCCGCCGCTGCGAATATATTTCCGTCCGGGACGCCGAGTCGGCCGCCTTGCTGGACAGCATGGGCATCCGCAAAACGGCCGTCCAGGTCGTGCCGGACCCGGTGATGGGTCTGGCGCTGCCGGAGGATGGACCGGGGGTGGCACCGGATCCGGCGGACCAAGGCTCCGGCTCGGCTGAGCTGCCGGTGGTGGGCGTGTCGGTCCGCTTCTGGAATCCCGAGCGGACCGAGCTTGCGAAGCTGGCCGAAGGCCTCGCTTCGCTCAGCCGCCGCGTTCCGGTGCATATCCGGTTCCTGCCGTTTCATTTCCCCGGCGACGACGAAGCTTCGCGCTTCGTCATGGACCGTCTGGGAAATGTGGCGGAACACGGGAGCACCGTCAGCATCGCGGCGGAGACGGAGCATCCGTACGAGATGCTCCGCGAAGTGAGCCGCTGCCGCCTGCTGGTGGGCATGAGGCTGCACAGCCTCATTTACGCGGCGTCGCAGGAAGTGCCGCTGCTCGGCGTTTCGTACGATCCGAAGATCGACCATTTTCTGGGGCGACTCGGCGGCGTGCCCGTCGGCACTGCCGAGGAGCTCGATCCCCGGATCGTGGCCTCGCAGGCCGAGCGCCTGCTGTTGGAGGGCGACGCCTGGCGCGCGGCCAACGCTCCGCGCATAGCGGAGCTGAAGCGCGAAGCCCGCACCCCCGCGCGGCGCATCGTCGAATTTCTACGGAGCAAAGGGTGAGGGAAGTTGGAGACGAAGCATATAGAAGCGGTGCCGACCGTATCGGTATTCGGCATCTCCGTTTGCAAATGGGGAATGAACGACACGCTTGCCCATGTGGCCGGCATGGTGGAGTCGGGCAAGCCGCATCAGATCATTACGGCCAATCCGATCATGATTATGGCCGCCTTGGAAGATCCCGCCTACAAGAAAATTATGCAGGACGCCGAATTGGTCATCCCGGACGGCACCGGTCTTGTCTGGGCCGCGCAGAAGGCCGGCGATCCGGTGACCGAACGGGTGGCGGGCTTCGATCTGCTGCATGAATTAATGAAAGAGGGCGAGCGGCGGCACTGGAAAGTTTATCTGCTCGGTTCGACCCCGGAAGTGATTCAGGAAGCTTCCCGGCGGTTAAGCATCCAATATCCCGGGACGGAGATTGTCGGCTTCCGGGACGGTTACTTCGGACCGGACCAGGACGCGGAAGTCATCGCGAACATTGTGGCCGCGTCGCCGGATCTGCTGTTCGTCGCCCGCGGCGCGGATACGCAGGAGCCTTGGATCGGGAAATACAAGCAAGCGCTCGGCGTGCCGGTGATGATGGGTGTTGGCGGAAGCTTCGACATTATTTCCGGAAAATCGAAGCGTGCGCCCAAAGCATTTCAGAAGATGCGTTTGGAATGGCTGTACCGTTTGCTGTCGGAACCGACCCGTTTCCGGCGGATGCTAGTCCTGCCGAAGTTCATGGTTCGGGTGCTCCGCGCAGGCGAAAACCTTACAAAAATGAGCTAAGTGATTGAATTTTTGCGCAAAACAGCGTATTATTGCTCAAGTATGAGGTTTGTGTGTTCCTGCTGAATCGGAGTATAATTCATTCCGGCAGAATAAATGGGGGTTGAAATAACACATGTGGATGATTTATACCATCGGGTTTATCGTCTCGTTGGCGCTGGCGCTCGGCCTTACGCCGTTGGTAAAGAAGTTCGCTTTTAAGGTCGGCGCGGTGGATGTGCCCAATGCCCGTAAAGTGCATACGAAAATTATGCCGAGACTCGGTGGATTGGCTATCTTTTTATCTTTTGTGATTACGTTCTTCCTGCTGCTTCCGTTTCTTCCGGAAAGCCTCTCGGTGCGCGAAATCAACTTTATTAAAGCATTTCTTGTCGGCGGGACCATGACGATCCTGCTCGGCGCGTTCGACGACCGGTTCGATTTGCCGGCCAAGCTGAAATTTCTAGTGCAGATCGCTACGGCTTGCGTCGTTGTATTCGGTTTTGACGTTCGGATTGAATTTGCCAATATTCCTTTTCATACGTATGCGTCGGTGGAAAGCTGGATCGCGATTCCGTTCACGATTCTGTGGATTGTCGGCGTGACCAACGCGATCAATCTGATCGACGGGTTGGACGGCTTGGCCGCGGGCGTATCCGCGATTGCGATCGGCACGATCGCCGTCATGGCTTTTTTGATGGGCAATATCGTGGTGGCTTTGCTTAGCCTGCTGCTCCTCGGCGGCATTATCGGCTTCCTGTACTTCAATTTCCACCCGGCCAAAATATTCATGGGCGACTCGGGCGCCCTGTTCCTGGGCTTCAGCCTGGCGCTTCTATCGCTGCTCGGCTTCAAGCAGGTTGCGATCGTCTCGTTCCTGACGCCGCTGATTCTGATCGGCGTGCCTTTGTCGGACACGCTGTTCGCCATTATCCGCCGCTGGATGCAGAAGAAACCGATCTTCTCGCCGGATAAAGGGCATTTGCACCACTGCCTGCGCGAGCTTGGCTTCAGCCACCGCCAGACGGTGCTGATTATTTACGGCATCGCCGCCTTCTTCGGCGTGCTGGCCGTGATCCAATCCTCGGCGGCGATGTATAACGCCAACTGGGTCACCTTCGTCGTCATCTGCGTCATGGTGTTCTTCCTGCAAATCGGCGCGGAGGTCATCGGTCTGATCGGCAAGACGAAGCGGCCGCTGCTCGACTTTTTCGCCCGTCTGCGCATGAAAGTCGGCACGGAGCGCGGCTCCAAGTAACGCTACTGCAATATTTTAGCTTAGATTACCGCAATTATACGTTTGTTTAGGACAACCCCTGTGTCTCGGGAAGACAACAGTGGGTTGTTTTTTGCTCGACACGTTTCCTCGAAAAAGGGTATAATAAGGTATGATTTTTACATTACGGAAGGGAGTAAATTCGGATATGAGCGAACAACTACTCCATCAGATTTTGCAGAAGCTGGATCATATTGAGACAGAGCAATACGACATGAAATCCGACATACAGTCTATGAAATCGGACATGCAGTCCATGAAATCGGAAATGCAATCCATGGGATCGGAAATGCAGTCGATGAAGTCGGATATTCAAGGTCTTAAAGGAACGCAAGGACTCATGCAAACGCAGTTAAGCGAGACCCATGCCATCGTTAGAGCAATTAGCGACCGTCAGGATGTGACGGATGCCAAGCTTGACGCGCTTAGCATGGACATGAACAAGCGGCACGGCGAACAAAATTCCATCAGAGAGGAACAAGCACGCCATGAGAAGATTCTGGAGAAGCTGTGTCTCCGCTCGATTGAGCAGGAGACGGACATCTCGGCAATACGGCGGGCACTATAATATCAAACTAAATATATTTTTCAGATATTCAAGCTCCCGGATCAAAGACTCCGGGAGCTTATTTTATTCTTCAAATTCTCTAAATTTATCCCCGGGTAAAGCCGATATAAATGGTACAAAACTGTGAAAGGTAGCCATAGGCATATTTTCGCTATTCTTTTAAAGGGGGATTTGATTTTGAAAAGAGTATTATCCTTGTTGTTGACGGCTATGCTGATGGTTGGCTTGATACCGGCCGGGTTGGCCGGGACGGCAAATGCCGCTTCCACGGGGACATTTTTTGTGTTTCCTAACGAGAATTACAGCGTGGGTTCGGCTAGAGTAGTGAATACGGATGAGGTGAATCTGACCGGTACCATTAATAATGTGAACGGGGATATCTCCTACAGCGTTTATCAAATAGCCCAAAATTCCAGTAATGACTGGGAGGTTGTAAACTCCAATGTCGGTCAAACCGGAGGCATCACGCTGGACGGTTTTAAACTGACCGTTATGGATGTGCAACTCTACTCCGGGATGAACAAAATTACATTCAAAGGCACCAACGGCGCCAAATCGGTGGAAGATACGATTTATATCGAATTCCGCAACGGCCCTACGCTGTCTAACCTGCAAGCAAGCATGAGCGGCCAGACAGTGGATTTGTCCGAAGGCTCGACCGCCGTGTTGACGGCTGCTCCGAAATCGGCCAACTTCGGTAAGGACAGCGCCGATATCATCATTAGCGGTATCGCCAAAAACGCGCAGTCCGTTATGGTCACCGTAAATGACAAGAGCTGGACGTATAAGGTGTCTAGCTATAATGACTACAAATTTACCGCTTCTTCGATCAAAGTCAACGAAGGCAAGAATCTGATTACGATTACGGCTACCAACGGGGACCAGTCGGTAGAGACGACCCGGGAGCTCGCTTTCAATAATGGTGAATCGACGTTCTATGATTTGTACTTGAACCATGATGGCGACAATACCAAGTCCCCGGACTTGGCTACTTCCCCTGATTTTAGCGTCAGCTCGGTCGGAGCGGGAGATATCGTTCTCACAGGTAAAGCCATTGTTCCGGTTACGGATGGAGACTTTACAGTGGATTACACCTTCTCGGGAGGGGCGACAGGCACCGGTTCGGTGGATGCCGAAGTGGAGTCGACGGATGCGGACGGCGGATATACCGTAATCAGCTATGAGATTGACGTTCCTGCTGCCGCTTTTGACGACACGGTCAAGGTTCAACTGGAAGTGAATAATGAGCAACCTGACGGTTCTGTAAACACCGTTGGAGAACATACCGCCTACTTCACGCTCCGGGACAATTCGGAGCCGTATATTTACGCCATTAACTATTTGGATGGCTACAGCGGCAATACATCGGCTTCCCAAGCGTTGAATTTGACAGGCACGGCCACAAGCCCTACGAAATATACGGATGTTTATTCCCTGCCTGCGGGCTTTGAAGTCCTGGTGATTAACGGTACCAATTCTACGGACGTTGAGCTTGATAGTATTACCGATTCTAAAGGGAATAAACTTACCGGCGGAGATTTGGATGTAGTCACGCGGAAATCGTCCGTACAAACGATTAACGGGGTACAAACCGATGTCATGCGCATTATCGTAGAAATGAGCGAGCTTCCGGCCGACGGATCGCAACTGATTACTCTGTCCGTCGGGGACAGCAAGAAGACGGTTGCCATAACCTTGCTGTACGGTCCGTACGCACAGTTTGACAAGCTGTATGACGGTCAACAAATCTCGATCGATACGACGAATACGGACATGAAGAAAGATATTTTGAAAGCCGTCGGAAATTTCTCGGGTACTTTGTTTAACATTCCAAATACGGATACCATCGTGTACAGCGGCGGCAACAGAACGGTTTATTTATATGTCAACAACACATTGGTCGACCTGGAACAAGACGGTTCCAAGACCGAATTTAAAGTGGATGAAGATGACGAAGATACGGCGGCCGGCGCCATGATCACGGGCAGCAATACGATCAAGTTGGTTTACAAGTCGGGAACAAGCTCTTACACCAAGAGCGTATCGGTAAATCTTATCCAAACGAATGTGCCGGAAATTCCGGTCGAGGACACCTTGGGTGTGTTCCCTTATGCCGATGAAAGCGGCTGGGATATCCCCGACAAGAAAGACCCTGCCTTCGAAGAGACAGGTTCCACGTATTCAACCAAAGAAACAACCATGAACATTTACGGGACTTTTGATTTCCTTGATCTGGGCGGGAATGAGAACACTGTGAGAAGCTCACTGGAGGACCTGGACGATAATGGTAGCCTGGATGAGTATGCGCTAAATATTTCGTCTTCCGAAGATAGCGCGGATTCCGACGGCGTGACCTGGACCTTGGAAAATAGTCTGTTTTCCGAAGAAGACGGCAGCCGCTATGGTTTCTATGATTCCGGCGACGATGTAGACGATTTGCGAGTGTTCTATAACGAGGATGATGAATACTTTAGCTTTATCCTCCGTGATCAGGAAATTCCGGAGGACGGTTCTCCTGTTGTTTACAACTTTACTGTAACAAGTAACGGGGCTACATCCACCTATCGTATCGAAGTTGTATACTTACGTACGGTTTACAACGTAATTCGTCCATTGCCTGAAAAAACGACGCTCAACCAGAACTTTGTGGAAGTCGTGATTAGTTCGGACACGGCGGATAGCGTGACGGTCGATAAAGAGGAAGCCGTCAAAGTGGAATACGATGCCGATCTGGATGGCGATGTGGATTACCCGAACGCCTTCCGGGCCGTGGTTACGGGCTTGAAGGCCAATAAAGAAACGAAGATTAATATTGTCGTCAAAGAAGGCGACGATGAACTGAAGGAAACCATAACGGTCAAGTATGTTCCGACCAATATTCCGGGGGCGCAATTCATGGCCGAAATGGCCAAGACCCATAAAGTATTTGACGGGGCGCTTTCGCTGACGTTTGAGACCGGGACAAGTCTGATCCGGCGCGATTTCAATATTCCGGAGCAATTAAAGAACCAGGTCTTTTCCGGGCATGACCTCCGTTTTGCCATCGCCAACAAGGAAGACGGGGTTGTAGACCGGCACGAATTCGAAGTAAATTATGACGACTACAATTACTTGGTAGGAGCCGGGGAACAGTACTTCATCAGTAATTTCCCGGACCGCTTCGCCAAATCCAGTCCGGTATTCTGGATTGACGCCGGGATTGCCGACGATATTACCACAACGGAATATGATCCGGTTACCCAAGGCGCCGATCCGTACCAGTTCGATTTCTCGGACATCCCTAGCTTCTATGAGCGCGACCCGGAAAATGAATTGGTTCCATCGAAACGCGGAAAGCTTACGCTGGCCTATGATGCTTCGGTGGCCCAGGATGCGGGACGCCTTGTAACAGTATTCCACTTCGATCCGGAAAACCGTGAGTGGGAGAATATCGGCGGGGTTGTCGATGCGAAGAAGCACACCGTTACGATACCGTTTGACCGCTTCGGCTACTATGTCGTAGGCAAGATGAGCTCGTCTTACACCGATATTATCGATCACGCCTATGGCAGAGATTATATTGAAACAATTTTCTCGAAAGGCGTTATGAATCCGATCGATCCTTCCACGTCATTTGGCGTGGACAAGAAAATCACCCGCGCCGAGTTCGTGCGCGCGATCGTAAGAGCTAAAGAATTGGCGCTCAACTACAGCGGTGAGCTCCATTTCGGCGACGTTCCGAAGACGACGGTCATCGACCTTGACGCACTTTGGGATTATCGCTTTGTGGAAACGGCGGCTCGCGCCGGTTTTGTTAAAGGCTCGCAGCCGGGTGCCTTCGATCCGAATAGCCCTATTACGCGCCAGGATGCGTCCGTTATCATTGCCAAAGCGCTCGATTTGAAGCTGGAGACGGACCGTGCGAAGATCACGAAGGATCTGCAGAAGTATTTCAAGGATTATTCGACGATCGATTACTACGCTCAGGCATCCGTTTTGGCGATTGCCAAGAAGGGCTTTATTACGGGTTCTCCTGTAGATGCGAAGGACGAGTCCAAAGGATATAATTTCAATCCAGGAGCTTCTACATTGCGTGGAGATGCGGCGATTATTCTTGCCAGAGTGATGATTGACCAGAAGAAGCTGCCTAAGATGTAAGAGCTTATCTATGAAAGAGGGAGGGCCAATCGTTGGCTCTCCCTCTTTCCAATTTCATCATTTTGTATTTTAGCTGGAATTACGTTACAATAGCTGGGTAACAGATTTTTTCGCAAAAGGGTGAATAATAGAAATGAAACCGATTTTATCGAAACCGCAAGTTATGTATTCGAAAGCGAAGAGAAAGTTTGAGGATAAATCCAAAATTCTAGAAAAGAGAATCGAAGAAACCACCAAGATTCAGGAAGTGACTCAGGAGGTAATGGAAGGCTTGGTTATCGAGACCGGCTTCCACGATGCCTTTAATGAGCTGAGAGTGGCCGAGAACGAATTAATTGAATGGTCTCATAATACGATGAAACACGAGAAAACATATAAAGATAACAAGAAAGCCATCGATGATATGTACGAGAAGTTGAATACCGACCCGCAAATGCGCAGCCGGATCATTCAACTGGCGATGAGAGTACGCTAGAGGAAAACCCTTTCATAAGCAAAAAAGCATTAAGGCGTCCAAATTGGACGTCTTATTTGCGTTTGACATACATACATTTAGGGTATTGGACATTGGAAAAAGTTGCTTGATGACTGACATTTTTAGGGGTGTTATACTAATTTCCGTCAGGCGGCAGGGAAGTAAAATTGATGCAAAATCGGGGAAAGTTAGCAAAGGTAACAATCTTGCAATTTTTTTTCGAAACCCCGCAACTTTTTGAATCCTGCTGCGTTTAAGATGTAGAGCATTGACAATGATGACCAGTTTAGACATTCCAACATGTACCTCATGGGGAAACTTGTCTATCTATTAGAAAATTTAGCTTTACGGCACTTGGGACTCATTGTATAATGTTTAGGTAGGATTAGGAAACTAGTCTATTTCTACATTCTATTTTTATGTATGAAGCTGGTTACAAGTTTCTGCGGATTTAGCCGCAGACCTAATTTATAGGAAACCTGCTCAGGCTCTGGAAAGGGGGTGCAATGGCTAATGAGTAACACGAGCTATTCATTTAAAGAAAACTCTCATGTGATAGTTAATCAAGGAGGAGAAAAAAAGGTTATGAAGAAAATTTTATCCGTGGCTTTGTCTACAGCAATGGCATTCTCTATGTTTGCTTCTGTAGCCTTCGGCGCAGACAATAACTTGACGCCACAACAAAAATTTGATGTCCTCAAAGAAGCAGGCATCGTTACTGGTTACCCAGACGGCACTGCTGGCCTGGACAAAGCGATCACTCGCGCTGAACTTGCTAAAGTTATCGTAAATGCAATCGATCTGGAACCTGTTACAGGTGTTGCAACTTACACTGACAAGAACTACACTGCATCGCACTGGGCAGCTCCTTACATCGAAGCAGCTACGGCAGCAGGCATCATGGAAGGTAAAGATTCCGTTAAGAAACTCTTTGACCCAACTGGCAACGTAACAGTTCAAGAGCTGGCTAAAGTTCTGGTTATCGCTCTCGACCTGGAAGTTCCAACAGAAACTAACAACACAGCTTCTGACTGGGCTAAAGGTTATGTAGAAGCGGCTGTTAAAGCCGGCTACCTGGATGCAGGCATTAACTACCAAGCTAATGCAACTCGCTCCCAAGTAGTAATTGCTGCTCACGCAGTATACGAAGCTAACCAAGTTCCTACAGTTTCTTCTTACGAAGTAGTTGACCCTAGCAACGTAACTTTCACGCTGTCCAACGGCGAAAAAGTTGAAGTTGCTCTGGAAACTCCACTCGTAGCTAACAAAGAAACTGAAGTGAAATTCACTCACAACGGTGTTGAGTACACTGAAAAAGTTACTTATGTAACTACAGTTGCTCAAGCGGTTCAATCCGTAACTGCTGAGAACCTGAAGGAAGTTGTTGTTGTATTCGACGGCACTGTTGACAAAGTAAGTGCAGAAAACGAAAACAACTACGTGATTTCCGGTAAATCTTTCGAAAGCGCGACGTTGTCCGAAGACAAAACAACTGTAACGCTCTTGTTGGCTGAAGGTTCTGAACTGGCAGAACAAAAACAAACTAAGCTGGAAATCAAAAATGTTCTGAATGAAGACGGAACGAAGACTTTCAATGAAAAAGTCGAATTCACCCCAATTGACGTTACTGCTCCTACGATTAAAGAAGTAGTTGGTCTGGGAACAAAAGCGTTCAAAGTTGTCTTCAGCGAACCGGTTGATAAAACCGAAGCTGTTGTTGCAACAAACTATCGTGTTGATGGTAAGGGAATCGCTGCTTCTGTGAAATATGCTTATCCAGACACAGTAATCGTTGTTACAGATCTTGCTGAAGGAACTCATACTCTTCGTGTAAGTGAAGTAGAAGACTTCGCCGGTCTTCAAGTTGCTCCGGTTGAAAATGAATTTGAGGTAGCTGTTGATACTGAAGCTCCTGAAATCGTTTCGATCGAAACTGATGACCTGAAAGAAGTTACTGTAACTTTCAATGAAACCATTAAGGATGTAAAAGATGGCTATGCCAACTCTTCTTCCAAGGATCTGAAAGTTACTAAAATTAAAGATAATAAAGTAACACTTGTATTTAAAGATTCTGACGATAAGCTGAACACTGGCGAAAATACTATTCATCTGAACGGTGTTTCGGACTACAGCGGCAACAAAGCTGACCGCGAAGGAACTGTAACTCCTACTTTGGATACGATTCGTCCTACGGTTGTAGATGTTGATTTCGAAAAGAAAAATGGCAATTATATTGCCAAAATCGAATTTAGCGAAACTCTTAATTCAAAGACCGCTAAAGACAAAGACAACTACACCCTTGTTGATGAAGACGGAGATCCAGCCGATATTGCCGGCGTAAACAAAGATGGACATCCAACTCGTACTATCGAATACGACTCCGTGAAAAATATCGTAACAATCGACTTCGGAACAGAGTTCGACGATGAGTACACTCTGGAAATTGAAGGCATTGAAGATGACGCTGTAATCGCGAACACAATGCTTCCTTACTCCGTTGCACTTGATCCAGAAGGAACTGAAGATGCCGACATCGCTCGTGTATGGTTGGAGGAAAAAGGTAGTAAAGGACATTATGTTTACATCGAGTTTAACTCCGAAATTTCCGCCGACAACGATGATCATGCTAAATTCAGCTTCTCAGATAAAGACGATGCTTCTAACACTAAGCTCGAATTGACGGATGATGACGACGATATCGCTCCAATCGGCAAGGATACAATCCGTATTTACACCGAAGAAGCTATTGGAGAAGGTGACACTGTCTATGCAAGCTACATTAAAGATGCTGATGGTGATTATCTGAAGGATGGCGACGATACACCTTACACTCTTCAACAGGTTGTTAATAGCACAAAAATAGTTGAAGAAGACGGTGTAGCAAAGGCTACCGCTCTTGATACTGTGGAAATTAGCTTCAAAACTGCGCTTTCCACAGTAGACGAGGACGACTTTGTAATCGTCAATACTGTTTCTGGTAAAGCAGTAGCTTATGTTGATGACTATGAGTTGAAAGACAAGGACAAGAAATTGGTACTGACCTTGGATCGCGATCTGCCACTCGCTAACTTTAAGCAAGGTACCTACAGCTTGGCTACTGTAGATGACAATACTCAAGACCAATATGGAAATGCTGTTGACTTTACATGGACTAACGATTTGAAAAACAAAGCAATCGAACTCAAGGACGAAATTGATCCTGAAGTTGATGAAGTGAAATATGTATCCACAACTGATGCAACTTATCTGGACTTTACTCTTGACCAAGATGTTCGATTCACAGATTACAATGATCCTACTGCTAAAGCAGTAAGAGACCTCTTCGATATCGATGTACTTGGTGCTGGTGATGTAACAGTTAAGAGAGTTGATATCGTTGGTGAAGAAGTTGAAATCGATGGCGTAACTTACAAAGTAGGCAATGTAATCAGAGTTCAAATCGAAACTACTAAAGCAATTGCAGATGGTACCGATATTGAAATTGAATACAAAGACCCTAAAGGCTATATTCAAGATCCATATGGTAACACTGTTAAAGATTACTCTGACAGTATCTTGGCCAAATAATCATCACATCTTGCCCTCTTCTGAGTGAGTGAGTAATGACCCGTAAGACCACTTTGAAAAAAGTGACTCTTACGGGTCATTTAATTTTTTCAGGAACTTTTAAGCTTGTTGTGTTAAACTTTTCCTAAGTTGATGCGTATATAATGTATACGACAAATATCTAGGAGGTTTGAAGTTGAATAAGAGAACAACACTCGCTGCTTCTTTAGCGGCTACCGTTCTTATAAGTCAGGTTGGTTTATATTCTGCAGAAGCTGCATCATCTTCTACGGCTGCCGCCAATAAGGCGGCAACGGTAGTACATACGGTGAACAATTTGGCTCCCGTTAAGCTTGCGGCTAATAGCACCGTCCGACTAAGCAATGTTAATATTCTGTCCCAAGATGAACAGAATATATTAACTTATACGCTTGTGTATAAGAACAATGGAAGTACTACTATTGATCTGACGGATTATTGGACAAAGGTTAAAACAAATTCAGGGACAGCTTATACAGTTTCAATCGTCTCGAAAGATAGCGGCAAGAAGAAACTGGTTCCCGGAGCTGAAGTAAGCGTTACTTATACAGCCAGAATCGGTAAAAATCTGAATTATAGTGATTTGATTTTTCAACTGATTAAATGGGATTTCAGTCAGGCGAATTATGAAAGCAATTTGGGCAGTTTTAAAATTCCGGCAAGCTATACAATCTCTACACCGCTTAACTACTCCCAACAAGTGGATGTTTACGGGACAGGAGTTAAGTTCAAGGTGAACTCTTTTGATGTTTTAACGGTTGGTGACTATAAGTACGCAAATGTGGCACTTAACATTCAGAACAATAGTTCAAGTCTGCTTAGTAAGCCAAATTTGAAATTTGTCATTCAGACGGTCAGTGGGACTACGTTTACGATGACCCCAGACACTTCGAGCACAGGCTACGAAATTCAATCTCAAGATAATAGAACGATTAATTTAAATGCAAAACTGCCTAAGAATGTAAGTACGAATAATTTAAAATTGATTGCTATAGAGACGGATGAAACGTTGAAACTGGATTATCCTATTGTGTCTATGAAACTCGCTAATGCAAGTGCCGACAACTCCAAGACTTTAGCGAATAAAGTAAAGACTTTGTTAGTCGGGAACTCTAAAATTGAGACAAGTATTCAGAGCGCCTATCTGAATCAGAGCAATTTCAAAAGTGATGTATCGGTTCAATTAATGGTTTCGAATACAGGTACGGAGGCGGTAACCGTTCCGGCTTATTCGTTCCAGCTTCAATCCGGCTCGACCTCTTATCCAATTACTACTGATCAGTTTTCCGGATTGACGCTTGATCCGGGAGAAGAACAAAATATTTCATTAGATGCATCAATGCCTGTTTCCGCGCTTGGAAACCTGGAATTGGTCATGAAAGTGCCGAGCGGCTCAGCATCAACCGAGGGTGAGCCGGCGACAAGCTCATCCAGCTATCCGGTAGCCGTGTTTGTTCTTCCGGAGGCTCAAACGATGTACAACTCTTCGGGTGAGGAACGGTATGTGAAAAATAATGCCGGATTATTCGGGGTATCGTTAGACGCTGTCCAAAAATTGCCATGGGATAACAGTAATCTCTTGACCTCTAAACTGACAATTGTGAATAGAGGATCGGTTGCGGCTCAATTACCGCAGTTTGCCGGTGCCTATAAAGTGGATGGCTCTTCCGTTAGTGAATCGACTCAACTCATTAATAGCAGCGCCAGCAGCATCTTGGGCCCTGGAGAAAAAACGAGCGTATATGTGGTTACAACCGTACCTACTAATTTGAATTTCAATCAGGTTCAAGTTCAGCTTCTTGAGAAGAAAGCGGATGAGAAAACAAGCAACTGGGTTCAATTTACGAACCTTGGCAAACTTAGTGATGTTGCAGTTACAACTAACGGGTCGTATTACAATATGGATATGGCCGGGAAAAAGGCGGATCTGCAAGAACACGCAACATATGTGTATAAAGGTACATCTTCGGATGTCCTCTATACTGAGATGATTATGCGAAATCTTGAGGATATGCAGGTTGCATTGTCAAAACTAGAGGCATACTTTAAGACGAGTGACGGTCAATATTATAAAGCTGAAGTAACTCAGCCGGAAACAACGGTTAGCCCTAAAACGAACAACATCGTCACGTTCTCGGCGAAAGTTCCGAAGAACCTTACACTCTCGAATATGCAGTTGATCGTGGGCGAAGGAATTAACGGCAGCAAATTAACCGCAACCGGTGAAACATCCACCGGATTTGTAAATGCTAACGCTATGGAATTGATGTTGGATAGCCGCGATATTAAAAGCGGCCTAACCAATATTGAACTCTTCCCTTATAGCTTGAGTATCAAAGGTATTGAAGGCCGTACAAGCAGCGGAGGCCTTGAAGTCTCGTTTGATTACGACTTGAAGCGGGATATAACTTACAATATGGGTACTTTCGGGCATAAGTTCATTTTGGAAGTCATGGATTCCAGCGGATTGAAATTCCAAAAGGAAATTGAACTTGAGAAAGATTTTACAATTGGCACAAATCAATCGTTTAGTTACACCGTCTCCGACCCAATATATCAAACAGATCGTTCGGGTGCATTCCAATTCTCTGTGTATGATTCCTTTGGCGGAGAGAAAACAAAAATTGCTACGTATGCTGTAGGCTATGAGTAATTAATGAAAAACTAAAGTAAAGATGATTAAGGCAGTGCAGGATCCATTCCTGCACTGCCTTTTTCTTTTTCTAACTAATAAAAATTTTCCTCCACAATGAATTGAAATCCAATCGAGGAAATGATATCATGATTAATGACCGAATGACCAGAATAACAAATTGGTCATTTCGTATCAAAAGTCAATTTAAAGTTAAAGGAGGCGTATTTCATGGCAAGCGCGGTGAATCGCCGTGAATTAATAGTTGAAGCGGCGGAGAGGTCTTTTTCGCTGTTCGGCTATAAAGCAACGACGATGGACCAGGTGGCCAAGATTGCAAATGTTGCCAAGGGGACAATCTATACGTTTTTCACCAATAAGGAAGAGCTCTTTGATGAAATTCTTCATTCGATCATTGCGGATATGAAGCTCGTTATTGAGCGGACGGTGAGAGAGGATAAGCCGTTTTTTGAAAATCTTTATGAAACGATGGACGCGCTGTTGGAATACAGAAGCCAGCATGAGCTTCTTCACAAGCTAATCCAAGAGGTGCGCAATTTTGGCACACAGCAGGCCCATGAAGGCTTGATTAAAGTCGAGGAGGCCATTCTTGGTTATCTGGAGCGGCAGATCGCTATTGCCGGCGAGCACGGGGAGATTCACTCCTTTGATCCAAAAGTAATTTCCTTCGTGATGGTGAAGCTTTACGTCGCGCTGACCGTGGATTGGAACAATCTCCATGAGCCGCTAACCAAAGAGCAAATTAAGGAATTCGTTCGCGTTTTTTTGGCGGGCGGGCTGCATGTAAGACAGCAGGATTAAGGAAAGAGACTATGACTAAAATAGAGAACCAATTCGGGGGAGAAATGAAACATGGAGAAACTAAAAGCTGTATTAAATCCCAGAGCTATAATTTATGTGGTTTTATGCCTGCTAATCGTTGCAGGGATATGGATCGTTAGCTCTAACCAGGTGACTTCGGGGAGCGAGAAGGTGAACCGCCCGACAGCTTTTATTGAAGCGGACCAAGCGAGTGCGAGCTTTAAAGTAGGCGGGCGGATTACCGAAATTTTTGTTGAGGAAGGGGATCAAGTAAAGAAAGGCGATGTGCTCGCCACGATCGAAAGCGATGAGATCAATGCCAAGGTTGCCCAGGCTCAGGCGGCGGTGGCCGTGACCGAAGGACAGATCGGGCAGGCGGAAGCATCGATTGATGCGGCCAAAACGAAAAAGCAGCAAGGTGAAGGGGCCGTATCGCTTACTGCGGATACGATCAACAAACAAATCGAACAGGCCAAAGCGGTTGTCGATGCGGCACAGGCCAAGGTAGACGCTTTAAAGGCCGGGGCCCGGCCGCAAGAGCTGAAGCAGGCCGAAATCCAAATGGATGCGGCAAGCAAGGCTTATGATATTGCCAAGGATACTTTGACGCGTACGGAGGAGTTGTTTGCCGAGGGTCTGGTCAGTCAGGCGGACCTGGACAAAGCCAAAGCCACCAACATTCAGGCGGAAGCATCCTATAACGCAGCGGTAGAGCAGTATAACATGGCCAAAGAAGGGGCGCGCGTAGAAGAGATTAAAGCCGCCGAAGCCACGCTTAATCAGGCGAAGGCAGCGTTGGCCCTGGCGGAAGCGAACAAGGCGCAGATCGATATCAAGAAACAGGATGTTGAAACGGCCGAAGCGGCCATTCATCAAGCCGAAGCGGCATTACATACGGCTGAGTCCGGCAAACAACAAGCTTCGGCGGCACTGACGGAAGCTGAGACTTATCTTGGCTACACCAAGTTGATTGCTCCATCCGACGGATTTGTCGTTTCGCAATCGGCGCAAGTCGGAGAGATTGTCGGCTCCGGTTTCCCGGTATTCACGATTCAAGAAACCGCCAGCATCAAGACGGCAAAGTTTTACCTGCCTGAGACGGAGATGGCCGGGATCAAAGTGAATGATAATGTCGACATCAAGCTGGTATCGGGCGACAAAATGCTGAAGGGGAAAGTAATTTCCGTGGCTCAGGCCGCAACTTTTGCCTCGCAAAAAGCGACCCAGAATACCGGCGATCTCGATATCCGCTCGTTCGGAATTAAGATAGAGCTGCTGGATCTGCCTTCGGATGTTCCAACCGGAATGACTTTAGAATGGTATGGAAAAAGCGGTGCGACGGCTCAAGACGAAAAAGCGGGTGAAGCCAAGTGAATACCCGGATGACCATAGGCTCCGCGTTAGCGGATGAATGGAAAAAGATCTTTACGGATCGCGTAATATTGGTGATCTTGTTGATAGGCCCTATTTTTTATACGTTTTTCTTTGCGTCACTTTATAGCCACCGTGCGATTACGGATGTTTCGACCGTCGTTTACGATGAGGATCATAGCCAATTAAGCCAGGAGATCATACAGGCGCTGGACGCCCATATGTCGATTAAGATTGTTGGCGAAGTTTATTCCGAAGCCGAGCTGCAACAGACAATCGATGAAGGGAGCGCAAGGGCGGCCGTCGTCATTCCGGCCGGTTTGGATGCGAAGCTGAAGCATGGCACCATAACGCCGGTAATTACATTTGTGGACGGCACAAATCTGATGATCACAAACTCCGTGCTGAAAGGGGCTAACGAAGTTATAGCCACCTACAGTTACGGGGCTTCCTCCAAGAAGCTAATGCAGCAAGGGCTCCAGGATGAGCAGGTCAGCGCCACGATGACAAGTATTCCTTTTAGCTCCAGAACGCTCTATAACCCGACCTTTGACTATGAGGATTTTCTCGTGATCGGGATGGCGGCCACCACCTTGCAGCAAGTCATTCTTATGGCAGGCTCGATGACGATCGCAAGAGAGAAAGAAGAAAAAACATGGGGCAGGTTTGCCGTTTGGAAGCGAAGCCCCTGGAAAATTGCTTTTGTGAAGATGTTTCCGTATTGGATGATTGGCATTCTAAATGTCTTTGTAGTTTTGTCCATCCTTACTTCGGTATATAAATTGTCATTCCGCGGTTCGGTCTGGTCGCTTCTGTTGATCGCCGTTGTCTTCTCATTTACGGTTGCGGCGATAGGGTATGTGCTCAGCCTGATCCTGCCCAATAAAATTACCGCGCTGCAGATTTCCATGCTGGTCGCGTTGCCTTCATTTTCTCTGTCGGGCCATTCCTGGCCGATGGAGGCAATGCCCAAGGTCTTGGCAAATATCGCGCACGGGTTGCCCCTGACTTATTTTCTCGAAGCGCTTCGTACGATTATGTTGAAGGGACTGCCTACCTCCCATATTTTGAACGACTGTATTTCAACGGCCGTGATTGGATTAATTGCTTTATTGGCCGGATTGCTGTACTCCCGGTTCGTTTCATTTAAGAATATAACGGACGACGAGGAGCATTACGAGAGCACAACCCCGGCATTGCCGATTGCTGCTCAACCGGTTAGTGCGGCACCAACGACAACAGTCTCCATGTAGGAAGCTGGATGGGTATAAACTATACTTTTTGGATTAGGAAAGAGAGGAAGCCGGAGTCATGAAAAAATGGATCATTGGTCCGCTGGCGGTTTCGCTGCTGTTTGGTTCTAGTCAGTTTGTATCAGCGGCGAATAATCCGCTTAAAGATTTAAAACGGGTGGACAGCTTAAGTTTAAATTCCGCGATCGATATGGCTGTTGATAATTCTTATAATTTGGCTTTGCTGGGACTTAAATTTAGCGCTTTGGATAATAAACAAGGGGATTTGGAGGCGCAGAAGGACGAATTATCCGTAACCGGTTCGGTATACAAATACAAGCTTCCGACAGATCCGATGGATATTTTGACGGATCCGACCTACCGGATTCCCGAGGACGCCACTCCAGACCAATTATTGTGGTTGGGGACAACGATTGAGGCGAATACGGTGATCAACGGAATGATGGACGGAATAAGTGATATTGTGGACGGAATGAACAAGTTGGTCCGCTCCCAAAGAAATCAGTTGGAAGTCGCAATCGAGCAAATGGATACGAATAAAAAGAAGACCTTGCTGGAAACGGATAAAGCCAGAGAGGGTGCCATCCTGCAAGTCACTTCGCAATATGTTACTCTGCTGTCCGAGAAGGAGCAAATTGCAACCACCAAAGAATATGTTGCTTTGCTTGAGAACGATGTGAGAAGAGCCCAAATCCTAGAAAGCTATGGCGGAGGCTCGAAGGAGAATATTGTGAAGGCGGAGCGCGCCGTTCGGACACAAAACGAGCAGTTGAATATTTTGGAGAAAAAATATCAGGCCGACCTGGTTCAGTTAAGCTATGATTTGGGGATCGAATACAACCCGGATTTGGTGCTTGAGGACATTCCTTTGCCGGAATTACAGCCGGTGGAAAGAAAAGATACCAACAGGATTTTGGCCAAATCTTATGATCTTAAAATGAAAGATAAAGAAATCGACCAAGCGAAGTGGGAAGAAACCCATACGGATACGGCCAGCGATGACGGAGAGGACTTCCTTGAATTAAGCACGAGAATCGCCAAATTGCAGGGTGAACAATTGTATGTTGAACAAGCGAAGAAAGTCGATCAAATTTATAACGACGCGGAAACGGCTTATCTTGGGGCGGTAACGGCCGATAACGAGTATCAGGATGTCCTGTTTGACTATAACAACAATAACATCCGGTATGAGAAAGGCTTTATTTCCGCCTTTGATATGAATAAGCTGAAGTTTACGCTGACGCAAGCCGAAACCAAAGCGAATTTAACCAAGTTGAAGTATTTTGTAATAACCCGCCAAGTTGAAGCCATGGAAAACGGGCTCATCATTTAAACGACGGTCGACATCTATATGCATCAAAACCCTCTTCCATAATGAGGAGGGTTTTTGCTTGTCTTAAACTATCAAACCATCTATCATTATAAATAGTTTAGTAGTTTTAGATGGGAGATGTGTCATGAGCAAAATAAGCTGGAAGACGGCAGCATTGGTGTTGGCAATTGGCGGTGGGATTTTGACGGGCTCGCTTTTGAACATCGAAGCCGAGGGCGCGGGGGTGTCCGGGCAGCCGGGGACATCCGATGATCCGGTCGTGACGAAAAGCTATGTGGACCAAGCCATTAAGCAAGCCTTAGGCGGCGGAGGCGGCACCGTTACAACGCCATCGTCCGGGACTGAAGAGGCGGGCTCAACGGACGGCGGTTCAACCGAAGGGATTGAAATTGTCGATGTGAAACCGGGAGAGATCCTTATCGCTTCCGCGGGGGCCGAATTTATCGTCCGCTCGGGGAAAGCGGTAATATATAGTAAGGATGCCAACGGCGTAGCGGATTTGACGGATGGGGTCGACATTGTGACGGGGGGAACCGTAAACAACAATCATCTGTTGTCCTTTCCGCGGGACGGTCGGGGCATTCAGGTTCGCGAAGGAGACACCCATAATTTAACCGTAATGGTGCGCGGCGGATACCGGATCCTTAAATAAAGAAGCGGCTGCCAGGGTATAATTTTGCCAACGATAACAAACATTAATATGCGTAGCGACGGTCGTCGGGCACCATACTAATCCTGAAGATGAAGATCAAGATCATCAGGAGGTGCTATTTATGGCAAGAAACAACCGCAAGATCGTCCCGGAAAGCCGTCATGTGCTGCAGCAATGGAAATACGAAATTGCCTCGGAGTTCGGATTGCCTGTGGGTGCTGGCTTTTCCGGATCGGCGGACACGGAGTTTGCCGGGGAACTTGGAGCTTTAGGAGCCGGTCAAAGTTATGGGGAATATTGGGGGCATTTGACTTCACGCGAAAACGGCTCTGTAGGCGGCGAAATCACCAAACGCTTGGTAGCTCAGGCGGAACGCAATTTTATGCTTTAATTGTGTAAAATTTCTCATTTATTTTGACATGACTTGCCAAATGCGATAATATGACTTTTGAGGATTGTCAATCAAACCTTTTCCGCCCAGGAAAAGGTTGATTTTTTGCTATGATAAACCACGACTGCGGTGATCCTCGGACGGATTATTTAGCATTCACCATAGGGTACTTTCAGGATTGATACTTAGATGTTTTGCCATACTAATCATGGGGAGGTTGATTTTCATGTCCATCCAAGGACGACACTTATTTACGTCCGAATCCGTTACTGAAGGGCATCCGGATAAGATTTGCGACCAAATCTCCGACGCGGTTCTTGACGCATTCCTGGCGAATGATCCATACGCCCGGGTGGCTTGTGAAGTATCGGTCGCTACCGGTCTGGTGCTCGTGATCGGCGAGATCAGCACAAGATCCGAATATGTCGATATCCCGGCCATTGTCCGGAATACGATCAAAGAGATCGGTTATACCCGCGCCAAGTACGGGTTCGATTCCAACACCTGTGCCGTACTTACCTCGTTAAACGAACAGTCGGCCGATATTGCCCAAGGCGTCAACGCGGCTTTGGAAAACCGGGATCCGGCGCAAGTGGACAAGGAGACGGAAAATATCGGCGCAGGCGACCAGGGCTTGATGTTCGGGTTCGCCACCAACGAGACTCCGGAATTGATGCCGCTTCCGATCGCCCTGTCGCACCGTATTGCGCGCAGACTCTCCGAAGTACGGAAGGACGGTACGCTCGGCTATCTCCGTCCCGACGGAAAAACGCAAGTCACGATTGAATACATCGACGGCAAGCCGAAGCGTGTCGATACGATCGTCGTATCCTCGCAGCATGCCGAAGATATTACACTGGAGCAAATCCAAAGAGATATTAAGGAGCAAGTCATTCTCCCCGTCGTTCCGGCAGAGCTGTTGGACGCGGAAACGAAGTACTTCATTAACCCGACGGGCCGTTTCGTCATCGGCGGGCCTCAAGGGGACGCCGGCTTGACCGGACGCAAAATTATCGTCGATACCTATGGCGGTTATGCTCGTCATGGCGGGGGTGCTTTTTCCGGGAAGGACCCGACGAAAGTGGACCGCTCCGCAGCCTATGCCGCCCGTTATGTGGCGAAGAACCTCGTAGCCGCCGGGCTGGCCGACAAAGTGGAAATCCAACTGGCTTACGCCATCGGGGTAGCCAATCCCGTTTCCATCAATGTCGATACGTACGGTACGGGGAAAGTGCCTGAAGAGAAGCTGGTCGAGCTGGTTCGCGGTAATTTTGACCTTCGTCCGGCCGGCATTATCCGCATGCTTGATCTCCGCCGACCGATTTACCGCCAAACGGCGGCGTATGGCCATTTCGGCCGTACGGACATCGATCTCCCTTGGGAGCGTGTGGACAAGGTAGAAGCCCTCAAAGCACAAGCGGGGCTGTAAGTTCAACTTAAATAGAAGGATACCGACTTCAAGTGTTGAAGACGGTATCCTTTTCTCTTTTAGACACAAGACTTGGCTCAAGGTATGGTATAATAAATCTAAATTTGTAAGAAGGAGGAATCACGATGGAAGAGAAGCTGGATTTAATTTTAAGCGAACTTGGTATTATTAAAAGTGGACAAAGTGTAATGAAAGATGAAGTTAATGGCATTAACAAACGGCTCGACAGACACGAAGGTTTGATTATGCAGCTCATTAATATCGTGAAGTCGACCAACGAGAAGCTCGCGATTGTTAAAGAGGATGTTACCGTCATTAAACAAGATATGGCGAGCCTAAAAGAAGCTGTCTCGCAATCTCGGGAGAATATCAGCCGCCAGGACCGGATTCTCGAATCATTGGCTATGCGTTCCCTGGAGCAGGAAACGAGAATCCGCGAGATGAAACGAGCGGCTATGTAACGAACGTTCAAATTCAATCCAGCGCATCCCTTTTGAGCGAAGCACGAGCAAAAGGGTTATTTCTGCTGCATCGAATCGCCGTGCAAGGAAACCCCATAATCCGCCGGCTTATTTTGCGCTGAGTACATAGGGCCAGCGGCTATCTCTACGACCCTGTCCAGCTTGAACACCATTTCCCCTCGATCGTCGACCTCCTGCCTTTTGCCGGAACGCGTAAGCTCTGACCCAATAGTTCCTTTCTCGATCCCGTTTCTGACTAATTCATAATGAAGCGTTTTATCCCCGAAGCCAACCCGGGTGGGGCGAAGCCAGCCTTTGGTGCATAACGCTTGCATCATGGAAACCGCGGTCCCCTCGTCGGTGTTAAGGTGATGAGCCACTTCCCCGGGATGAAGCGGACGCGATGAGCATAGCGCCAGACGGACCACCTCCATTTCGGCGAACAAGGGGGTTTCGGCTGACTGCGGCTTGGCCTGATATCGGCAGATCAACATTTGCAGCAAGTATCGGCATAGCTCGGGCCGGTTGATGACATCGTCTTCGGCAAATGAAATGACCCGGAATCCTAGCGTTTGCAGGTATAATTCCCGGCTCAGCCCGCAGGAGAAATGGCTGCGGCCATCTTCCTGAACATCCGGAACAAATCGTTTGACTTCGATCGCATATTTTACCTGACCCGGCAGATAAGCAAAGTCCACGGAAAAGGGTTCCCCGCACCAGTCGCGAACTTCAAACTCCGGGCATAAATATTCCAAGCTTTTAAACAGCGGCCACCATACATTTCTGAGAAATATCAAGTTCTTGCGTCCCCGTCCTCTAGCATGCGGTGTCTTTCGTTCTTCTGCCTCTCCGCAAAAGTGGGATTTTACAAATGCCTCGTATGCGGTTTCAAATTTTCCGTTCATACTACAAAACCCTCCCTCTAAAAAATTGTCCAACAAGCAAAAAAGTCCTAACCCTCTGAATCATGCATTCAGAAAGTTAGGACGTTCTTCGTCACTGTAAAGTATAATTATAGTAATATGTATATAATAATCCAATTCATAAGATAGTCAATGCTAAACATCTCAGACTTTCCCATTATTCATGAAATTTGCTTTTTTTCGTAACTTTTCCGGCTAATTGTAGTCTATTAATTATGTACTAGATTCCGCGGGAGCGCATAACCCGGGATAAAAGACTGCAATAAAGATGGGAGAGTAGCAGACAAAAATGGTTGTAAAAAGAGAGGAAGCCGGAAGCAAAGCGAAAGTGGTGCGTCTTGCGGCAAAGCATGGGAAAAAGCTGATACTTGTCTCTTTGGCGGGATTGATCTGGATTCAGCCGGTAGCTTTATTGGAACCTTTCGGAAAGTCGGCGCAAACCGCGTATGCGGCAGAAGGCCAGACGGTCCGGTTAAGTGAAGAGAATATTACGTCAGGTGCGAAGCTGGTAAAATATCAATATACAACAACGCGTTCGGGCAAGCAGGTGAAGGTGCTGGCCGATGTGATCGAGGTTGATTTGAGCAACCCTTACGTCCAATTGGATGTGATGACCGGGAAAGGCGGACAGGTGACGACGCGGCAATCCGTAGAGGGAATGGCCAAGGAGACCGGCGCGGTCGCCGGGGTGAACGGGGATTTCTTCGCCACGGGCGGCCAAGGGGTACCGATGGGCGCCGCCGTGTCCCAAGGAGAACTGGTAACCAGCCCGGCGCAGTTGGAAGGCATGTTTACTTTTGCGGTAACCGCCGACAACAAGCCGGTGATCGACCGCTATGGCTTCTCCGGCACGGTAATGGCCGAGGACGGCTCGACATTCCCGCTTACAGGGATCAACCAGGAATCCTACAAGACGGAGCCAGACGGCAGCTACAGCCACGTAAACAAAATGTTTATTTATACGAGTGCATGGAAATCCGAGGAACGGCCGAAAGCGAGCGGAACGACGCCGACCGAGGTGCTGGTGCAAGGCGGGATTATTCAGCAAATTTCCTATAAATCGGCGATTGTCGGCACCGTGCCGTCGGACGGGTACATCCTCCGCGCCCACGGCGAAGCGGCCGAATATATTATGTCCCATATGCAGGTAGGGCAGCGGGTAGATACTTCTTACCGTTTGGTTTCCCAAACCAGCGGACAGGAAGTCGATCCGTCGGGCTTCAAAATGATGATCGGCGGGCATACCCTTCTGGTGGATGGAGGGAAGGCGTCGTCCTTTACGCGTTCCACGACATCGATCAGCGGCAGCAGCGCGGTCGCGCGGACAGCGGTCGGTTATTCCCAGGACGGTACCAAAGTCTATATCGTCACGGCGGAGAAGAACGAATCCAGCTCGGGATTGACTTTGGCCGAATTGCAGAAGTTTATGACGAGCATCGGCGTCTGGAAAGGCGTCAACCTGGACGGCGGCGGCTCGACGACCATGGTTACCCGCCCGCTTGCCGAAACGGAGGCGGAACTGACATATACGACCTCCAACGGCTCGGCGGGGCAACGGGCCGTAGCCAATGGTTTGGGAGTATACAGCACGGCGCCTCAAGGCGCCCTGAAGGGTCTTAAAGTCAGCGGTTCGTCAACCTTGATGATCGGACAGACCGAAGGTTATACCCTGAAAGGTTACGACACGTACTATAATCCGGTGGACGCCTCGGGAATTCAGGCGACCTGGAAGGCCGACAACGGCAACGTAACCTGGACGGGAGACGGGTTCAAGGGCGTTAAAGCGGGAACGGCGCAAATTACCGCGGTCAGCGGCGATTCCAAGGACAGCATGAAGGTCACTGTGCTGGGCGGTTCGGATTTAAGCAGCCTGACGCCGGTGACGACCTACGCTTCCCTGGAAGCGGGGGCAACCATTTCCGTACCGGTAACGGCCAAGCTGAAGGATGGCCGTACGGTCGATGTCCCGGATGAATCGATCAAATGGCAATTTACCGGGATGAAGGCGAGCGTACAGGACGGAGTGCTGAAGGTCGAGTCCGTGAACAGCGGGGCCAAGGTGGCTTATGCCACGCCGACCTACGACGGATTCAGCGGCACGCCGATCGTTCTGTCCGCCTCGGAAGAGCAGGTATGGGAGAGCTTCGAGAATGTGACCTACCCGGTATCGTTTACAGGGCTCCCTGCCGAAGCGGCGGGAACGGCCGCAGTGGTGCAGGGGACGGGAGAACGCGAGAAATCCAAGGTACTGAAACTGGATTATGATCTTACGGGAGGCACCGGCAATAAATTCGGATACGCACAGCTCAATGGAACGACGGGCAAAACGATTCCTGAGGGCGCCACATCGATGGCTATCGATGTGCTGGGCGATGCCAGCCTGAACTGGCTGCGGGCCGAGTTCGCGGATGCCGACGGCAAGAGCGTGTATGTGGACCTCGCCCGACCGTTAGATTTTACCGGTTGGAGAACGATTACCGTTGATCTTACGTCCAGTGCCATCAAGCATCCGGCCAATTTGAAGCGGCTGTATGTCGTCAATCTGGAGGACGGTCAGGACGAGCGGGCTTTGACGGGAAGCGTATCTTTTGATAATATCCGGTTTACGGCCCCCGTTACGGATGGCGGGGACGGGTTGCCCAGCGTGAAGGCGACGATGGTGATCGGCCAGAAGAGCATGACCGTAGACGGCAAGAAGCAAACGCTTGACGCGGCGCCAGTATTGAAAGACAACACCACATACGTTCCGATAAAATATGTTTTGGATGCCTTTGGCGGGCAAGCAACATGGAATGCGACCGCGAAAAAAATAACGGTAACGCGCGGCACAACCGTGCTGGAGTTGACGGTAGGGAAGAAACAATATTTGTTAAACGGATCGGCAAAACAGTCCACAGTATCCCCGATGATTGTAAACGGCAGGACTTTGGTCCCGCTCCGTTTGGTTTCTGAGCAATTGGGCATTCTCGTAAATTGGGAGAAGAATACCAAAACTATCACCCTTCAATCATGATATGATAAGCTCGGAATATATGGATACTTGGAATGGAGAAGGTTGAAGTGGCAGAATATCAAGCTGATGCAATTGACCGTGTTATCAAAAACGCCGTAGGCGTCATGGAGAACAGCAAGCTGCAAATCCTTGAGATCCTGGATGCTGCGCGCAATGAGCTGAATACGCTCAATAAGGAATTGCAGCAAGTGATCAAGGAGACGGCAGAGACCGTGGAAAAGGTCGATCAACTTGAAATCAATTATCGTCGATCCCGCATCCGGCTGACGGAAGTCAGCCGGGATTTTGTGCGGTATAAGGAAGAGGACATCAAGCAAGCCTACGAGAAGGCCACCCAGCTTCAACTGGATCTGTTGATTTTTCGGGAAAAGGAAATGTATTTGAAGGCCCGCCGCGATGAATTGCAGAAACGGGCCCGCAATGTCGAAAAATCCGTGGAACGCGCGGAAACGGTCAGCTCGCAGCTCGGAGTCGTGCTGGAGTATTTGTCCGGCGAATTGGGGCAGGTTACGCGGATTCTGGAATCGGCTAAAAACCGGCAGATGATCGGGCTCAAGATTATTTTGGCCCAGGAAGAAGAGCGCAAGCGGATTTCGCGGGAAATCCACGATGGTCCCGCGCAATTGCTCGCAAATCTAGTTCTTAGGACGGAAATTGTTGAAAGAATGCTCGCTAAGCAGGAATTTAAGATGGTGCAGGACGAAATAATAGATTTGAAGGGACAGGTCCGCTCCAGTCTGGAAGAAATGCGGAAGGTGATTTTCAATTTACGGCCGATGGCTTTGGACGACCTCGGTCTGATTCCGACCTTGCGCAAATATGTACATGATTTTGAAGAAAAGACCAAGATCCGGACCACCTTTGAAACAAGAGGTAAGGAGCACCGGATGTCTTCCCCTATGGAGGCAGCGATATTCAGACTGGTCCAGGAAGCTCTCAGTAATGCAGCCAAGCATGCCTGCCCTACCTATGTCGGTGTAGATATCACTTATCAAGCCCAAATGGTCAGAATTGTCGTTCAGGATAACGGCCTTGGATTCAAGGTCGACCAATTGGAGCAGAAGACAAAGGAACATACCCATTTCGGATTGATCGGTATGAGGGAACGGGTGGAATTGCTAGAAGGAAGAATGGAAATCGAGTCAACAGCGAATATGGGCACAAAAGTTATAATCCACATTCCGACTAACGCAGAAAAGAGAAAGGAGTACCAGGATGGATAACCTGAATTCTAACAGCAGACAAAAAATTAAAGTACTCTTGGCCGACGACCATCAATTATTTCGTGAGGGTCTGAAGCGAATATTGAATATGGAGGAAGATATCGAAGTCGTCGGTGAATGCGGCGACGGCGCCCAGGTCCTGGAATGCTGCCAACAGTTTCACCCGGAAATCGTGCTGATGGATATCAACATGCCGATCCTCAACGGGGTCGACGCTACGGCCGAGCTTCGCGAAACGCTCCCCGAAGTGAAGATCATCATCCTGTCGATTCATGACGATGAAAGCTATGTTTTTGAGACCTTGCGCAAAGGGGCGACCGGGTATTTGCTGAAGGATATGGAAGCCGAATCCCTGATCAACGCGATTCGTACCGTGGCCGAGGGCAATGCCTTTATCCACCCGAAGGTAACGGGCAAGCTGATTCAACAGCTTCGCCGGATGGAATATTTAAGCGAGACGGGCGCGATTGCCGAGGATAATGCGATCCGCGAAGCCGGCGTTAAATTTGTGGCCGGCGAAGATAATCCGCTGACCCGGCGCGAAGCCGAGGTGCTCCGACTAATGGCCGAAGGGCGCAGCAACAAGATGATCGGCGAGCATCTGTTCATCAGTGAGAAAACGGTCAAGAACCATGTCAGCAGTATTTTGCAAAAAATGGATGTGGATGACCGTACCCAGGCGGTAATTAACGCAATTAAATTTGGTTGGGTTACCCTGTAACGGAATTCAATTTCGTGTTCCGGGCGAACAAGGGCTTTTTTATGCAAAAGAATGCCATTTTTTACTGGATCATGAAATTTGAGGACCTCTTGCATAAACAAAGTCAGTGGGGCTGCTTACATATCGATGTGTAAATTTGTGGCTTGATTGAAGTGCGAGCGCGAGCCAGGAACCGAGTTCCCTATGGCGGCATATATTGTCGTTATAAAAGGAAAGTTCAATAAGCGGGATTTTATGTACGCCTGCTATTGACTTTCTTACTAGGGAAAGGGTGGTGTCCATGGTTTCCTATGTCGGTTGGATTCTGCTCTGCTACGGTTCAGCGGCGGTGCTCGTACATTTCATGTACGGTTTCCTCCCCCGGAAAAGACCGGAAAACGGGAAGAAACTGCATTATATTTTGGTGACCCACAATCACGGGAATCAAATGGAGTGGTATTTGAGAGCCTTATCATGGTATGCGCGGCTGCATGGCGAGTCCATCAAGGTCACGGTATTGGATGAGGCGTCCCGGGATGATACACTGGCCATCATCGAGCGGCTGCGGGATCAGGCGGGAATTGAGCTTACAACTATCGGCTTGAAGACGGTGGGCGAAGATGAGGTAACCAGGCACTCTGCTGCTTTAGCGGAGGAAGAGGTTAAAGTGCATGTCGATCTTCGCGTCCCGCAGGAGGCGGCCAAGATTCCATATGTACAGGCGTAAACGGTATTTGCGGCGGTTTGAATTTCATATGCGGAAACAATGGAAAGTGTGAAGCACACTCTTTAACGGCGAGAGCCGGGAGTGTGCTTTTTTGTTTTTTTGACACATACGGATATTCCCAAAACAGGGATATATTTAAACATAATAGATTTATCAGATTAATTATTGATTTGAAAAGGAGGGGCAGTATGAGAGCTTGCGTGTATGCGATCAGTCTGGATAAGGGATGGCAATTAAGGATTAGCCTGGATTACAAGATTGACCTTTGGTGGTGGCTTCAAGGAAAACACAGCTATGAAGGCGGACAGAGGGAGCTTAATGAGGTTAAGGCGATTATTATGCTGGCCGCCTCCATGCCGCTCGGCCGGGCGGTCTATCTCCGCGACGGATTTCAGGGCTCGGCGGCAATGGACCGGTGGAGTCCCCGGGAATGGTTGGAGTACATAGAAGCGAAATTAAAGCGGGAGCCGGGAGCGGAGCAGGGGGGAAGAGACCGCAAGGCGCGGCTTGAACTGGAGACGCCCCGCTTGCTGTGGATGAAGGGGAAGCAAGCCGATGTGGCGTTTGCGGATATAGACCCGCAAACGCTGCTAACCGGGGCGTCGCGGATTGCGGACGCGCTGGAGGGCAGGTCGCTGCTGGAAGCGGAGCTGCAGCAGCTGCTTGCGGAGCGCCTGCCGGAGCTCGGCCCGGCCTGGCGCTCTGCGGTTCAGCTCGCGCACCTGCAAGGGCGCGTGCAGCTCACCTCGGGCGTCGGCCCTGCGGGCGACGCCCTGCCGGGTGTGGCGGCCCGCCGCGCCGGCGGGCGGGCCGCGGGCTTGCGCTGCCGACGCTGCGGCAGCGCGGTGCAAAGCCGCACGCCCTGCGGGTCGTGCGGCTCCGGCGGCTGCGCCTACTGCGAGGCCTGCCTCGCGCTGGGGCGCAGCCGCTCCTGCGCGCTGCTGCTGCGCGGCAGCAGCGCCGGGGCCATGCCCGCGCCGGCCGCAGGCGGCGCGGCGGAGAGCCCCACCGGGTCCCTGCTGGACCGGTGGGGCCTGAGCCCGGCGCAGCGCGAAGCGGCCGGGGCCGCGCTGCGCTTTCTGGCGGCTGCGCGGGAACCTCAGCCGCAGCCCCCACGGCGGCGTCCCTCTATGCAAGCACAGCGCCCCGCTTCCGCCGCCGTTGCCCCTTACGACGCGGCTGTGGCAGGCCGCCCGCTCCGAACGCCGCTCCGCCGCCTGCTTCCGCTGCCCGGCTTGCTCCGGCGCGCAGCTTTCGCAGGCCCGGCGGAAGCTTCGCCCCGCCCGCCCCGCTTCCTGCTCTGGGCGGTCACCGGCGCGGGCAAAACAGAAATGATCTTCCCGCTGCTGCGTTATGTGCTGGACTGCGGCGGCCGGGCGCTTGTAGCCACGCCGCGGCGCGACGTCGTGCTGGAACTGGCGCCGCGGATCGCCAAAGCCTTCCCGGACGATCCGGCCGTAGTTCTGTACGGAGGAAGCCCGCAGCGGTGGCACGAGAGCCGCCTGTTTTTGGCGACGACCCACCAGCTTATGCGGTTCTATCACGCATTTGATCTGGTTATCATCGACGAACTGGACGCGTTTCCTTACCACAATGATCCGATGCTGGCCTACGCCGCCGAGAACTGCTGCAAGCCGGGCGGCAGGTTCATCTTCCTTTCGGCAACGCCGCCGGCAAAAATGCAGCGGGAAGTCAGGACAGGCCTTCTGCCTCACGCCAAGGTACCGGCGCGCTTCCACGGTCACCCGCTCCCGGTTCCGAGCCGGATCGCCATGGCGTCTGTGGAAGCCTGCCTCAGACGGCGAACATTTCCTCGGCCTTTGCTGTCGGCGCTGAAATTCTCGCTTCACCGCGGCGCCCAGGTTTTTGTTTTCGTTTCCCGCATTCGCCACATCGATCCGGTTGTAGAACTGCTGCGGAAGCAGTTTCCGGGGGTTCCCGTTGAAGGGACCTCCTCAAAGGATGAGCATAGAGCCGATCATGTCCTGAGTTTCAGGGCGACAACAATCAGGCTTTTGGTGACGACCACGATATTGGAACGCGGGGTGACCGTACCCAAAAGTGATGTATACATCCTCGATGCGGACAGCGAGCTTTTTGACGAGGCTTCATTAGTCCAGATGGCCGGCCGGGCGGGCAGATCCAAGGATGATCCGCAAGGTGCGATCGTGTTTGTCTCGCCGGAGTGGACGAAGTCCCAACGGGGCGCCGTACGGCAGATCCGCGCGATGAACGCTGCGGCGCGCAAGAAAGGTTTTCTTAATGAAGAAGGGGAGGTTGTAAACGGATGACGAGCGCACGGTACAGTTATAACGAAAATGTGAAGATCAATAGAGAACGGAGACGTATATGGAATCGGAACCGGCCGGTAGACCATGATGGTGGGGGCTCTCGATGCGAAAGCGCTCAAGGCTTGGAGGATGTGGGATTAGTTGAAGAACAGTTAGTGGTGTCCCCCTACTCCCGAATCGATTGGGACAGCGCGAAAGAGGCAATGCTGTCGCCGCTGCATAATCTGCTGGCTCCTCCCGGCCTGCCATGTCTTACCTGCGGTAAGATGATTTCAAACAAAACCCAAGGCTATCCCGAAATTTGTTCTTCCTGCTATGCTTCCATCCCTTGGATCAAGCATCCTCGATGCGAGATTTGCGGCCGGCATGTCGGGTGCCCCGATTGCAGCCGAGAAGGCAGGGCGCCGAGATATTATGTGTTGAACCGAAGCGCTGTTTCCTATAATGCGACCATGAAGGAATGGCTTGCCCAGTATAAATTCAGAGGCAATGAGGCGCTAGGGACGATCCTGGCCCGGATGACCGGGAAGGCTGCGCTGCAAATGGCTCGGGAACTCGGCGAGCAAAAGCGTCAAAGGAGCTCTCGGTTCGATGCCGTCACTTATGTGCCGGTAAGCAATGACCGGATGCTTGAGCGGGGCTTCAATCAGGCCGAACAACTCGCGGCGGGGGCGGCTTCCGTGCTAGGGTTGCCGCTCTTGGAGCTGCTCGAACGTACGCAGCATACCGAGAAGCAAAGCTTCAAAAACCGTTGGCAGCGCCTCCGGGATTTGCAGGGTGTTTTTGGTTCTGCACCGGATGCGGAGGACAAGCTGACTTTTGCGTTGAATAATCCGAAACGGTGCGGATTTCCCTTTTCCATTTTTGCAACCGGGGCCTTTGATTATAGCGAAGATTACACAACAGGTCCCGTAAGACTGCTGCTTATAGATGATGTGTACACTACAGGGAGTACGGTGAATGCGTGTTCCGCCGTGCTTCGGAAATTGTGCTTATCCCTTGGGCGTCCGGCCGAAATCTACAGTCTGACTTGGGCGCGTTCCTGAAAAACATTGGACGAATTTCCCCAAATAGGGTAATCTTATTTGCAGAACATGTTATTTTTTTGAAAGGACGATCATCCGTATGGAGATGAATCTAGGGAACTGCCCGCGCTGCGGGAGACTGTTTGCCAAAAATTTCAGAGACATCTGTCCATCTTGCGTAAAAGAGATCGAACAGGAATATGAGAAATGCGTCAAATTTTTACGCGAGGAGAAGACCGCCACGATACAAGAGGTGGCTGACGCCACTGAAGTATCCATTCGTCAAATCACCAAATTTATCAAAGAGGGCCGTATTTCGATCGCGAATAACCCCAATATGATGTATCCGTGCGAGGTGTGCGGAGTTCTTATCCGCGAGGGCAATATGTGCGACTCCTGCCGGGGACGCCTTACCCGCGATTTGAGCGCAGCCGCGAGAGAAGAGGCACACGGATCGGCCCAAGGCAGGGATGACGACCGAAACGGAGGCGGCGCCTACGGGGTTGTCGACAAATTCCGAGGTCCGTCGCGTTAGAAACCTTCATATATTGGCATAATATTCTTCACAATCCAATGGTTCGCTATTAAATATGATTCAAGACACGCCGATAAACTTAGTAAAGATTATCGGCTTTTTTATTTGGGAAGGAAAGGTGAAACCCATGAAAATCAATGAGACCGGACGGATCGGGGCCATCAACAATTATCAGCGGCAAATTGAAACGCAGCGCAAGGACCTGGACAGCAAGACCCGCCGCAAGGACGAGGTATCCATCTCGACGGAAGCCCAGGAGCTCTTGAAGGCCCAGGAAGGATCCATCGACAGCTCGCGTTTGGAGCGTATCGCAGACTTGAAGCAGCAGGTTTCTTCGGGAACTTATAATGTGGATGCCGGGAAATTGGCCGAGAAGCTGGTTCCGTATTTCAAGTCTTTTTTTACCGATAAATAGGGGGCGGCTATGGCTATACAGCAATTGATTGACTCGCTTTACGAGCTCAATGAAGTTCACCTGACGATGATTAAATGCGGGGAGTCCAAGAAGGAAGCCATTATGGCAAATGATATGGAGACGCTGATCGGAATCATGAATCAGGAGTCGAAAATTATGAAGCAAATCTCCAACCTGGAAGAGCAGCGGCTGGATGCCTGTCAGGCTTTCCTGCGAGAGAAGGGGATAAAGTCCAGGCTAAATCTCAATCTTACGGAGCTGACCAGGCTTGTGTTTGATCCCGCGGAGAAAGAGGCTCTTAAGAATGTACAGGCCGCTCTCTCCTGGACCCTGCAAGAACTGAAGAGATTGAATGATCTCAATCAGAAGCTGATCGAGCAATCCCTTGCTTTTGTGAATTACTCTATCGAACTGCTTGGCGCGCCGCCGGAGCAAGAGGCTACTTACAAGCCGCCGACCGATAAATATTCTGGCTCGAAGGGACCTGGTTATTTCGACGCCCGAGCTTAAACGAACAAGGAGGAACTTATGGCATCGACATTTCACTCGATAGAAACCGCGAAGCGGAGCTTGTTTACGCAGACGGCCGCATTAAATACAACAGGGCACAATATCGCGAACGCGAATACGGACGGGTATTCTAGACAGACGGTTAAAATGAGCGCGGCCCGCCCATTGGAAGCATACGGGGTAAGCCGCTCCGTCACAGCCGGTCAGCTTGGTACAGGTGTCGAATTCAATTCGATTGAACGAATTCGAGAACAGTTTTTGGATGAGCAGTTCCGAAACGAAAATAAGGCGCTTGGTGCATGGAACATTCAATATGATACGCTCGATAAGTTGCAAACGATTATTAATGAGCCTTCCGATACAGGGATTAGTTCATTGGTGAACAAATTCTGGAGCGCATGGTCCGATTTGAGTAAAGACCCCGAAAATATTACAAACCGAAAAATCGTTAAGGAAACGGCACTTGCTCTAACCGATGCTTTAAACCATACCGCCAAACAACTCAATGATTTGAATTCTGATTTGACAACTAATATTGCGGTTAATGCCTCGGACATGAACTCAATGCTTTCTTCAATTGCGGATTTAAATCGTCAGATTGCCCGAATTGAAGGTCTTGGCGATAATGCAAATGACCTCCGTGATCAAAGAGATTTATTGACGGATCAGTTATCCAGTTTGGTAAATATTGAGGTGACTGAGCTGCCGGATGGATATCAGATTACAATGGGTGGACAACTTCTTGTTACCGGGGAAACAACAACTGCGGTTACAGCAGATTTGCTGCAAAACGCTTATTCGGCAGGTAACTTAAATAGCGGCGAAATCTACGGAATGATCTATTCCCGCGATAATTATGTGAAGAGTTACCAGACCCAGCTTGATACTTTTGCGAATGCGTTAGTAAACGGGGACATCACCGTCACTATTCCGGCAGGTACGATTCTGCCCGAAGGTACTGAACTCAACGGGCAACGATACGAAGGGGACAGTCGTACCTTGGCGACCGATTTAACGGTTACGATTAAAGGTATCAACGCCTTGCATAAACTGGGATATAACGCTAACGATGGTACGCCTGTTGCGGGTGGTGACTTTTTTACCGCGAAGGATGGCGGAACAACAATTACGGCGGGCAATATTACTCTAAGCCAGGCTATTATAGACGATCCGAGTTTGATTGCTACCTCGCTCAGAACGACCGGAGCCGGTACATCAGAAACCGTGGTAAAAGGGAATAATGGTCTTGCTCTGCTTATGGCTGATTTAAAAGATGTCAAGTTTTCATTCGGCAATCAAACGGCTACCTCAACTATTGATGATTATTTCAAAGCAATAGTTGGCCAGGTTGGGGTGCAAGCCAATGAAGCCAAGCGTCAGGCAGACAACGCACTTATACTTACCGACCAGGTAAACGCAAAACGTCAATCCGTTAGTGGTGTATCGCTTGACGAGGAAATGTCGAACATGATCATGTTCCAGCATGCCTACTCGGCCGCAGCTCGTTTTATGACCACCTTTGATGAAATGTTGGACAAACTCATTAACGGAACCGGGATGGTTGGACGTTGATGTTTAACTCTCAGATTTTTTAGGAGGTCGAATAATTTATGGCACTACGCGTTACGTCAAATATGATGAGCACTCAGGTTCTTCGTAATTTGAATCGAAATTTGTACAAAATGTCCGAACAGCAGAATCAGCTATCCACCGGACGGAAACTGAACAAGCCTTCTGACGATCCTGTTGGAGTGACTTATGCCCTCCGCTATCGTTCCGAATTGTCAGCGAACGATCAGTATAGCCGGAATGTGGATACGGCTCTTGGATGGTTGGATACAACTGATTCTGTGATGTCCCAGGCAGAAGAAGTAATGAATCGGCTCAAAGAACTTGTGGTCCAAGCAAGTAATGGGACAAATCCGGAAAGTGCGTTAAGCAGTATCGAATCGGAGATTCAGGAACTCAAAGAACAATTGGGCGATTTGGGAAACACCCAAATTAACGGGAAATATATTTTTAACGGGCAAACCTACGATATTAAACCTTATGATTCTAATAATCCGGATTCCTATGCATCCGTAGTTACCGATCCCAAAGGTGTGGAATACACAGTGGGACAAGGAGTTACCTTCCAAATCAATACCTCGGGAAATGACTTTTTTGGCGGGAAGGATGATACGGATAATGTGTTCAGCATTATAGACAGATTATCCGATGCTTTGAAAAATAGCCGCTTTGACGATATCAACAGTGAATTGGAGAATATTGACTCCCGTTTGAATACTATGGTATCTGTACATGCAGAAACAGGGGCTCGTACGAACCGTGTGGAATTGATGCAAAATCGGTTAAGCAACGAGAATTTAAGTCTTACTGAGCTCCAGTCTAAAACAGAGGATGCGGATATTGCCGAACTGATGATTCAGGCAAATGTAACCTCTAATATTTACGAGGCTTCTTTATCGGCCGGTGCAAAAATTATTACTCCGAGCCTGGTGAATTTTATTAGCTAACATTATATACTGCTTATTAATGGAGCTATGAACTAAAAGGTTCATGGCTTTTTTAATATAAGGAGGAACCAGATAAATGGTCACCCAAGCCCAAAGTGAAGTGAAGGTAAGCGAAGATGAGGTATACACATTCCGCAAAGGGATCCCCGGATTTGAACAATACTCAGAATTTACGATTTTTCGTCACGACGAGCACTTTTCGTTTCTCCAGTCCATGGAGGAAGAAGAGGTAGCCTTTATTATTATTAACCCATTTTCATTTTTTCCTGACTATGAGTTTGAATTAAGCGATACGGATCTAGAAGAACTCCATATTAATAGTGAGAGTGAAGTTGCCGTGCGGACGATTGTAACTTGGGGGGACGAATTAACCAAGGTTACAACCAATTTGATGGCTCCTCTTGTATTTAATGTAGAGGAGAGAATTGGTAAACAAATTGTTTTGAATAGGAGCAATTATACAACCAAGCATTTTCTTCACTTAGGGGGAAGAACAACGGCGGGCGGTGACAGTTCATGCTAGTGCTAAGTCGTAAAAAAGGCGAATCGATTATAATATCCGATAATATTGAACTTGTTGTTTTAGAGGTAGAAGGGGATACCGTAAAGCTAGGAATTCAAGCTCCAAAAAATGTCGAGATTCACCGGAAAGAAATTTATATAGCCATTCAGAAAAGTAATGTTGAAGCCTCCAGTGGCCGAAAAGCTCTGTTGCAAAAATTAAACGATTGGAAAGAAAAATAAGATGTGACTGTCAGGAGAATGAAATGTGAAAATTGCTTATTTCATTATGGCGCACCATAAGCCTAACATGCTGCTTAGGCTGCTAAATGCCGTATATGCAGAGGACAATATTTATCTTATTCACATCGATTCGGGAGCGGATGCGGAGCTCCATCAACTTGCTTATAATTTGTCTGATAGTAATCCCAATATTCGAATTCTCCCACCCAGATTTCTGTCTTGGGGCGGATGGTCGCTGGTACAAGCTGAACTTGATGCTATGACATACTTACTCAACTGGGATATGGAGTGGGATTACTACATCAATCTAAGTGGACAAGATTTTCCATTAGTCAAGCAGCAGCAAGTTAAAGATTTTTTGTCAAAATCGATAGGATCAAACTATTTGAGATCGAAACCGACAAGATCGGTCCCCAAACAATTGGAGTTGACACAGAACCACTATCACGTGGAAGATTGCGGGAAAATACTGAATATGGGGAAACGGAAGCCCTTCGAGGAATATTTTGCTCCTCATATTGAGCCTCACTACGGCTCCCAATGGAAAATGATTACCCGTTCATTTGCCGAATATGCGACAACCTCCTATCTATCATTTGATATGCAGGATTATTTCCGATATACCCTTATTCCCGATGAAGCGTTCTTTCAAACGCTTATTTTAAACAGTGACTTTAAAACAACGCATATTAATAATTACCATAGATTTATTAACATGGAAGAATATGAACACGCCTTATATAGACCGGCAATCATAACAATGGATTATTTGTATAGTTTGTTTAACAGTGATGCATTATTTGCCAGAAAATTCGATGAATCCGTTGATTCTAAGGTACTGGATTTTATTGAACATACGCTTGGAATTAAATGATTCTTTGCCTTACCACGAAAGTTTTTTTAAAAAAATGTGTTAATCCCTAAAATAATCGAGTAGGACTTCCGATATAACGAATAGAAAGGTTTAAACCGGGCGGCCGACCTTTAAACCGATCACCACAAGGACGTGGGCTAATCCAATTTCAGGGAGGAAATTATCAATGATTATCAACCACAATATTAACGCATTGAACACTCATCGCAATATGGGTCTGAACAACGTAGCTGCAGGCAAGAACATGGAGAAATTGTCTTCCGGTCTCCGCATCAACCGCGCTGCTGACGATGCAGCCGGCCTGTCGATTTCCGAAAAAATGCGCGGCCAAATCCGCGGTTTGGAACAAGCGCAACGGAACACGCAAGACGGTATTTCTTTTGTACAAACCGCTGAAGGTGCATTGAACGAAGTAAGTGCTATGCTCGTTCGGATGAAAGAACTGAACGTTCAAAGTGAAAACGGAACTTATCAATCCACTGATACAGGAAACATCGATTCCGAGTTGGAACAACTGCAGTCGCAAATCAACGACATTCTCAGCAATACAAAATTTAACGGTGTTAATATTACTAGCTCGATCAGTATTACTACAAATGACAATGGTGGTTCCATTGCTATTGAGGCTCTTTCCTTCACTAGCTTGTCGGCTACCGACCATGCTACGGTCAGTGAAGCAATTACGAGCGTAGCAACGGCTCGCGGTACGCTTGGTGCTTACCAAAACCGTCTGGAGTACACATCCAACAACTTGGGTACTACAGTAGAAAACCTGACTGCTTCCGAGTCCCGTATTCGCGATACGGACATGGCGAAGGAAATGGTTGCTCTCACGAAGAACAACATCCTGCTGCAAGCTTCGCAAGCTATGTTGTCCCAAGCCAATTCCCAACCGCAAGGCGTACTTTCCTTGCTGCGTTAATTTTTCGCTTATCATTAAGAGCCGCCAATCGGGCGGCTCTTTTTTTTGCGTTTTATCTATAACATTGAATTTAAAAACTGCCGATATATAGAGTAAATTAATCTTGATGTAAACGGAGGTTGTATCGATGAACATTTCGGGATCAGCAACTTCGAATTCACCGGTAACAGGTCCTGTACAGACTGATAAAACCGGAATATCGGCAGCTGCAAATGCTGTTCCTACATTGAATACATCCGAGATGAGCAGAAAAGAAGTAGAGACGGCGATCAACCAGGGGAACAAAGTATCCATTGGCGAAAAGCAGCTGATTCAGGCTATTGAACGTGCTTTAAAAGCCATGCAGGGTCCTTCCACTATGTTAGAAGTTTCAGTTCATGATAAAACACATGCCATTATGGTGAAAGTGCTGAATAAGGATACTGGCGAAGTTATTCGGGAGGTTCCACCGGAGAAGACGTTGGACCTTGCCGCTAAAATGATGGAAATAGCCGGCCTTCTTATCGACGAAAAGGTATAATTAGGAGGGGAAATTGTGAGAATTAGTGGATTTTCTTCAGGGTTAGACATTGACAGTATGGTAAAAGAGTTAATGCAAGCCAAACGCGCTCCCTTAGATAAATTAAATCAGCAAAAACAACTTCTGGATTGGAAAAGAGAGGCGTATCGTGAACAAAGCACCAAGATGGTAAGCTTTATTAATGATAAGCTCTCCAGTCTCAAAAGCACCTTTTCCATGCAGGCTAAAAAAGCTGAGATCACGGGTGATACTGGAGCAGTCAGCGTCTCGGCTTCGAATAGCGCAAGCAATTTGCCAATCGATGTAACAGTAACGAGTGTAGGTACGGCCGCAGGGACAGAAATTAAGTTTGCCGGAAAAACGCGTGATAGTTTGATGAGTGATGTGTTGGGAACCACTGATTCGACTACTATAGTAATCAATGGTAAAGATGTAGTTATTTCAGATCCGGCGAATACGAGCATTCAATCTTTTGTAACTCAAATTAATAAACAAGCCGGAAGCGAGGTTAATGCTACCTTTGATAGCGCGACTGGAAAACTGGTCATCACTTCCAAAATAGTTGGTGCTAGCAGCGATATTCAAATATCAGATAATTTGCTTAGTAAAGGTGAAGTAAAGAATATAACTCAAAGTGATCCTGAGTTTTCTATAAACGGGGTTTCTTCAACGGAACTCATTGCTAACGGTGCCGTAAAAATAGATCCAAACAATTCTAACGTGATTACTTATGACGGAATGCAGATCATTCTAAAAGGAACGGGTACAGTTAATATTCAAACAAAACCCGACACAGATAAACTTGTAGATGCAGTGAAATCCTTTATTTCGGATTACAATACCTTGATCAGCGCAATGAATTCTGCGGTAAATGAAGAGCGTTATCGTGATTATGCGCCATTGACGGATGACCAGAAGGCGGAAATGTCGGAAGACGATATTAAGCTCTGGACAGAAAAGGCTCAGAGCGGGATGCTCAAGAGAGACGATATTATTTCCAGTGTCGTCAGTGGAATGCGAACGGCTTTAACTAGTAAGGTTAGTACTGCGGAAGGCGACTTTTCAATCTTTAGCTTAGGGATATCCACGGGGAAATGGAATGAAGGCGGCAAGCTGGTTATTGAGGATGAAGATCAGCTAAGACAGATGATTGAGCTCAATGCGGATCAAGTAATCAGCTTTTTCTCCGGGGTCGGTACATCCGTAACATCGGAAGATAAGAAAAAAGGCATACAATATAATGAGGACACGGGTATTTTTAACCGTTTAAGCAATTTGCTGAATGATGGACTTAATCGTCTCGCAGAAAGAGCGGGAACATCCAGAATCAGCAGTGATTTGAATAGTTCGTTTTTGGCATCCAGTACAATGGGAATGGAGAGCAGGGATCTCGAGAATCGGATTAAGGATATGAAGAATAAATTGACTCGACTGGAAACTAACTATTATAAACAATTTACAGCAATGGAGACGGCGATTAATAAATATAATGCTCAATCCGGCAGTTTGTCCAGCTTTTTAAGTTAGAGGAGTGAGGAAATTGGTAATATCCCCTTTTGATAAATATAAAGAAACCCAAGCCCAAACAGCTAATTCCGCCAAATTATTGCTCATGCTGTATGATGGAGCGATTCGTTTTGTGAAATTGGGGATTGAAGGCATGGAGCAGGAGGACTATGAGAAAACCAACAATAACTTGGTCAAAGCTCAGGCCATAATTAATGAACTCATTGCATCGCTTAATTTTGATTACCAAATAGCCAATGATTTATTAAAAATTTATGATTATATGCTTTACCAATTGATACAAGCGAATGTTAAGAAAAACACACACTTTGCGAAGGAAGTTTATGATTATTTGGTAGAAATGAAAGAAGCATGGACAGAGGCGAGTAAACGTGTAAGTATATAATCTAAGGGTGAAATATAATGATAGATCAATTGCTTAAGCAGTTGGAGCAAATAACTAAAGATTTTCTGGATCATTCAGTTGACCTTGAGTTTGAAGAAGTTGAGCGTTTTGTTGGAGAACGACAAGAGTTAGTCGATAAAATCGTTGCAGAAGGGGCATCCATTGCACTAAATTCCAATCAAAAAAAAGCTCTCGCAGAGATATTGAAAGAGGATAAACCTATTCTATCTAGGATGTATCAACTGCGAGATGACGCAAGCGATTGGTTAGAGCGAAATAATCAGATCAAAAGACAACAAATAGCATATCAAAATAATTATGCAGCTGACAGTTATTTTTTCGATAAGAAGAACTAATTAAATTCAAAACCGGAATCTATCTCCTTCAAAGGGGATACTGCTCCGGTTTTTTTTGTATCATAACCAACTATTGGTTATCATAGAAAGGCTGAAGGTGACCGATATAATATATAGAAGTTGAGTATGCGAACGGAGAAGATCTATGGACTATACGAGTACGAATTTAAATTTACTCAAAAATAAATACGAACACATCTATCAAATGCTACAAGCCCAAGATAATATACAAGCAGAGCGACGTACCGAGATGACGAACGGGCTGGGAAATGTCCTGCTTCATTCTGAAATGTCGGGAGAATATTGGTTGTATGAAAAGGATAATGCGTTATTTCAGATGGCTTTGTGGATTCAATCCATTGCGGAGCAAATGCAGCAACACAATCACATTCTGCTGTATGGGCTTGGTTTAGGGTACCATCTCCGATTGCTTCTGGAGCACTATCCGGATAAATGGATATATGTTTATGAACCTAACATTTCTTTGTTTAAAACAATGTTAATGACTGAAAACCTTCAAGGATTATTGGATCATCCAAACGTCAAAGCTGTTGCCGTTGGACCCTCAATGGAGGAAAAACGGCAGTTGATCTATCCGCTTTGTACACTCGCCAAAGATACATTTGCAATGCTAACGATACCTTCATATCAAAAGCAAGAATCGGAAGGTATTCGAAGTCTAAAGGAGCAAATCCCCGCAATAGCGGCGGAGTATCAAGTGAATCAGAAGACGCTAGAGCAATTTAAAGATATCTGGATGCTTAATCGAATGAATCACTTAGCAACCAATCTGTCCTCACCTTCCATTGCGAAGCTAAAGGATGCTTTTTCGGGGGTGCCTGCTGTCATTGTTGGCTCAGGACCTTCACTTCAACAAGATATTGAAAATATTCGTAAATTGAAGAACCGCTGTTTAATAATTTCCGCGGGCTCCAGTATCCAGGCATTGCTGCATCATGGAATCCGTCCCCACTTAGTTGTTGCTGTTGATGGGGGGAGAGTTATGGAGAATGTATTTCGAACTTCTGAATCTTTGGAAATTCCAATGTTATATACACCAACAACAAACTATCGGGTAACGGATAAAGTGAATGCAATAAAACTATTTGCCCATAGTGATACGGATCCAATCACCAAATTTTTTATGGAATCAGACACAGATACTCCGATATTTCGTTCGCTCGCTTCAGTAAGCGGGGTAGCTCTTCAGGCTGCCGTGTACATGGGGTGCAGGGAGATTGCCCTGACCGGACAGGATTTTTCTTTTCCGGAAGAAAAGCATTATGCCGAGGGTGTGATTCATATTCGTGAAAAGAGTATTCATGAAAAAGTGAGTAGTGCCAATGAATTAGTCAAAAACGTAAATGGAGGAATGAATAGGACCACTTATGCGTATAGAATTCTTCAAAGTAATATGGAAGAAGTGATTTCTCGATATTCGGATGTTCACTTTATAAATACCTCAAAAATAGGAGCAATAATCAAAGGGACTGAGTGGATGTCATTAGAGCAGTTAGAACAACTATGGGAACGAAAAGTTAAGTTATCGCCAGACAGCATTTTACAAGTGGTAGAGGGCAAGAGGGATACTGCTATTAATGAACGTCAAAGAAAACAAGTGATGGATAAATTAACGGAAACATTTAATGAACTTGAAGATATCTATCATAAGTTGAGAAATATACAAAAACTATTAGGGAAACTAGCCGGACTTAGTCGTATAAACCCATTGAAATGTTCGAATACCATGATGTCCATTGAGGATCAATGGTCTTCCGTTGTGAGCAGTGTACTATTCAAAATTTTGTTTGAACCGTTGTTGCCAACCGAACTTCGGTACTTTGATAACCATTTATCGTTGATCGTGGAAGAAAGAAAATTGGTACAGAAGGCAAAACTTTTTGAGGTTTATCTTGGGAAACTCATCAATGAAATGATAGAGGTTATTCCGAGATTAGAGAAACTTTTACATGATGCATTAAATCGAATTCCAGTTTGATCAATTTAGTGGATATATTATGATTCGTTTTTTTAGAAGATAAGTACTTAGGTGAGTTATTGATGAACTGATTCCACTAAAAAATGAACAATTATATTCGGCTTGCTCTCCATCGTTGGATCAATTGTATTTATAGGGGGATTAACCGTGAGTATGTATAAAGGTAAGAAAATCTTGATAACCGGGGGGACTGGGACAATAGGTCAGCATCTGGTTAGGCGTTTGTTGCAGGAAGAACCAGGTGTTATTCGCATTTTCAGCAGAGATGAATTCAAGCAGTTCGAAATGGCGCAGGAACTTCAGCCATATGCTCAACAATTGCGTTTCTTAATAGGCGACGTAAGAGATTCACAAAGATTGTCCCGGGCAATGGAAGATGTAGATTATGTGTTTCATTGCGCGGCAATGAAGCATGTACCTGCTTGTGAGTATAATCCTTTTGAAGCCGTTCAAACGAATGTGATCGGCACACAGAACGTAATTCAAGCAGCCATTAACAATCATGTTAAGAAGGTTCTGTTTACAAGTACAGATAAAGCTATTTCTCCAACGAACACGTATGGAGCAACTAAGCTGACTGCAGAGAAGCTTATTTCTGCAGCAGAGTATCAGAAAGGGCCTAAGTCCACGGTGTTTGCTTCGGTGAGATTCGGAAATGTTATGGGTTCTAGGGGCTCGGTAATCCCCTTATTTAAAAAGCAAATTTTAAATAGAGCTGAAATAACACTTACTGATCCAGATATGTTACGCTTTATGATGACCCCTAGACAAGCAATTGAGTTGATTCTAGAAGCGAACTCCCTTTCATCTGGGGGTGAGGTGTTCGTCTTGAAAATGCCAGTAGTGAAAATATCTGACTTGGCGGAAGTAATAATTAATTACATGAAGAAAAAGTATAAAATCAAGCAAGAAATTAAAATAAAAGTTGTTGGGTTAAGACCTGGAGAGAAGATGGTTGAGAAACTTCTATCGGCAGAGGAGGTTATAACTGCTATAGAAACAAACAATTTGTATATCCTTAGGCCTGTTTTTAATAGACATATTATGGAAGGTGAAAAAATAGGAACTGAAATGAAAAATGATAATCTATTTAAGTTTGAGGTAGTAAAAAAGTCAATACTGTGTAAGTGGCTAGAAGAAGAGAATTTACTTAGTTAGCAACTTATGAAGGGATGTCATATCAATGGTAGAACAAGCAGCCGATTTTGAAGATATTATTACTAACTTATTAAAGAAATATAGCCTGAATATTAATAACAATTTATCTTATTTAGAAAATATTGTCTTCTACAATTATTCTAAAATACCTTATATTGATAAACAAAAATTGGTTGTTTGGGGCGGGGGAGAACATACCCGAAAACTTTTGAGTTTTATTCCTGAATTAACAAAGAAGACGTATTGTATTGTTGATAACAATGTCGAATTACAAGGGCAGAGTATAAAGGGAATCACAATAGGGGCTCCAGAAGAATTAAAGATAATAAAGCCCTCTGTAGTCATTATCTCTTCTGTAGCGTATGCGGATGAGATAAGTTCTGAAATAAGAATGATACTCGGCTCAGGTACTCTAATTATTGACCTGTATGAAGGTCTACCTAAAATGCAAATTCCATTCTATGATCATAATGGTATGAAAATCGGGATTAATATCTTAATAAGTAAGTACAGAGAGGGAGTTTCTAAAGCAGAGAAAGAACGTTATTTATTAGAGTTGATAAAGCAATACCTGAACATAAGAGACTTTGTATATGCGAGGAAGTTCATAAATGAATATATTAATAACCAATTTGAAAATTGCGATAAATTAGAAAAGTTTTTAATAGAGTTGAACCAACTTCTTATGAATTTAAAAAAATGCTTACAGCATAGAAAGAATAAAGATATGGCTTTTCTCATACTTGATTCACTTAGATATCAAGATGTTCAGGAGGATATGCCTTATTTAAAAGCCTTGGAGGAAAAGGCAATAAGTTTTACAAACGCTTATAGTACTTCTACCTACACTCATACAAGCGTAGTTTCAATGTTCACTGGAGATATAGATACAAGTATTAGAGATGAGAAAATAAAGTATGGTTTCGAGTTGGATAATAGTAGTTTTTTACGGGGGTTATTCGAAAAAAAATATACAATCAAGAATTATAGTGTTTTGGACTTTTTTGGGAGTGATAATAGAACTGAACAAGCGATTTTAAAAAGAAATAAGAAAAGAGAGTATGGGAAAATTAATCTGCCTATATCACTTGTTTTTTGGTATTATTTATGCGATTTACTTAATGAGAAAAACAACGATTTTTCTCTGATTCATATAAGTGAAGCTCATGTTCCGCATTTATGTGGATATCACGCAAACTCTATACTGTTAAATAGTGCGGTTAGGTATTATGTGAATTTGGGTGATGGCGAATATTCAATAGATAATTATAGGATTCGCTATCAGGAAACTGTTGAGTACATAGACAAGCAGCTACAGTTCTTTATGGATTTTATACCCGCAGAAACATCTTTAGTTATATGCAGTGATCATGGACAAGCAGTTGGTGAGCACAATGCATTTGGACATATATTTACTTGGTATGACGAAGTAATTAAAGTACCGTTGATCTTTTACAGAAAAGAGATTGAACCTCGAAAGATTACGGACTTGTTTAGTATGTCACAATTAAGTGAGCAGCTTTCTGAGTTTTTGTTTAGAGAGTTGAAATATGAAAACAACAATACTGAACTGATTTATATGTTTAGAGAGGAATTGTTGAATCCGACATTTACTCAAAACGAAATGTTTTTAAAAGCACTAGGCCAAAAATTTAAAAATAGTTTTTTCGTAGTAAGAGGTATAAATGATAAATACGTACTTTATGGGAATGGTACAGAAGAATACTATCACTTACCAAATGAAGAAAAAAATTTAATTACCAGTTCTGAAAGCAAAAAGAGGATTGAGTACCTTAAAGTTAATTTGCATAATACCGAACACTATAAAAATTTCATTAGTAAGGGGCTTAACTGACTATGAAGAAAACCACATGCTTAAAAGAAATGCTCGTTTCTTCTAAACTGGATTTTATTATGGAGGCGCATAATGGGTTGTCAGCTAAAATTGTCGAAGAAGCCGGTTTTAGGGGGATTTGGGCTAGTGGTTTATCGATATCTGCTGCTTTAGGTGTGAGGGATAATAATGAGGCTTCCTGGACTCAAGTTTTAGAAGTGCTCGAATTCATGAGCGATGCAACCAATATACCAATCTTACTCGACGGTGATACCGGCTATGGGAATTTTAACAATATGAGGAGATTGGTGAGGAAGTTGGAACAACGTCAAATTGGCGGAGTTTGTATAGAAGATAAGATTTTTCCTAAAACTAACTCTTTCATAAGTGGAGAAACACAACCGCTTGCTGATATTGATGAATTTTGCGGAAAAATTAAGGCTGCAAAAGATGCGCAACAAGATGATGATTTTAATGTTGTAGCAAGGGTAGAAGCATTTATTGCTGGATGGGGATTGGAGGAGGCTCTCATAAGGGCAGAAGCCTATAGGATGGCTGGAGCTGATGCGATTTTAATTCATAGTAAAAAATCTAATCCATCTGACATAGAGATGTTTATGAAAGAATGGGCTGGTCGTCATCCTGTGGTGATTGTACCGACAAAATATTATTCTACTCCAACGGATCATTTTAGAGATTTAGGGGTAAATCTTGTTATTTGGGCCAATCATAACGTTAGGGCATCGATTACTGCAATGCAAAAGATATCTTGTAGAGTTTTCAATGATCAATCTCTTATTAATGTTGAAGATGAAATTGCTACTGTCTCTGAAATCTTCCGCATACAGGGTGCTGACGAGTTGAAAGATGCCGAGAAGAAATATCTTCCGACAGCCGGGATGAATATCAATGCTGTGATACTGGCCGCCTCTCAAGGAATAAGACTAGGGAAGTTGACAAATGATATTCCTAAAGCTCTATTAAAAATTAAAGGTAAGACTCTTTTGGGAAATCAAATAGATTCTTTTAACCAAATTGGCATTAAAGATATTACAGTGGTTAGAGGATTTGCTAAAGAAAAGGTAGTAGTGGCCAACGCGAAAATGATTGATAATGATGAACATTCTACTACTTCTGAATTATACTCACTATACTTGGCTAAAGAGCATTTACGAGAAAATTCGCTCGTAAGTTATGGTGATATTTACTACCAAGGATTTATATTGAACGAGTTGCTGAACGATAAGAATGATATCACTATCGTTGCAGATGCTGATACACATAAGACAGAGGATTATCGCGACTATATAATTACCGAAAGACCATATTCTAAAAAATTATTTTTAGATACCACTCAATTATTAAAAATGTCGTCTAATTTAAAAGAAAGTGAAATTAACGGTGAATTTATTGGTATATGGAAAATGAATGAGATCGGATCGCAGATTGTAAGGAAAACATTGGAAAGAATGGCTCTGAAAGATGATTTTAAAATGTTGCGTATGAGCGATTTGTTTAATGAAATTATTAAAGATGGTTATAGGATTGGAGTCAAATTCATTAGAGGCGCATGGTTGGATATTGATGAAGTTGTAGATTTGCTGAAGGTGGAGGAAATTCATGCCAATAAATACTAAACTGTTTGGGGATAGATTAAAAAAAATGGGCTTCAATTTTTACAGTGGGGTACCTTGTTCTTTTCTTCAAAACTTAATTAATTATGCTATTAATGATTGTGAGTATATTATGGCTGCTAATGAGGGTGATGCGGTTGCTGTTTGCGCGGGGGCTTATTTAGGTGGGCGAAAATCTGTTTTCCTATGCCAGAATTCTGGTTTAACTAATGCAATTTCACCTCTAACTTCTTTAAATTATACGTTTAGAATCCCTGTCCTTGGTTTTGTGAGTCTAAGAGGTGAAAGTGGTCTTAAAGATGAACCGCAACATGAATTGATGGGACAAATAACAACTGATTTACTAGATGTGATGAGAATAAATTGGGCCTTTCTGTCTCATGAAATTGAAGAAGCAATGATTCAATTGGTAACAGCAAATGAATTTATTGAGAGTGGGGAATCTTTTTTCTTTGTCGTGAAGAAAGGAACATTTGAAAAAGAGTTATTATTGGAACAAAGAATTGAAATCCCGCTTAATGAGAGAAAAATAACTCGGTCACATGAGGATCAATTTCCTAAAAGATCCGAAGTTCTATCAGAAATCACTCGCTTAACGAAGAAACTTGATATTAATTTGGCTACTACGGGTTTAACAGGTAGGGAACTGTATGAAGTGGGGGATCTACCGAACAATTTATATATGGTAGGTTCAATGGGGGCAGTAAGCTCTTTAGGCCTAGGTTTAGCACTTTCAAGTCCGAAGAGTAATGTTGTAGTTATAGATGGTGACGGCTCTTTTTTGATGCGAATGGGAGCGATTGCGACTAATGCCTACTATAAACCTTCTAATATGTTTCATTTGTTACTAGATAACAATGCCCATGAATCAACGGGGGGGCAAAAGACAGTATCAGGTGGCATTGATTTTATTAGCTTGGCAGCGGACGTGGGGTATAGCAACTCCATTTACATTCACAATCTTGATGAGTTAATTGTAGAATTAAACCGTTGGAAATCTAACAAGGGGTTGACGTTTGCATACATCAAAATTTTTCCAGGTACTGTTGAGAATCTCGGAAGACCTCGGATTAAACCGTATGAGGTCAAAGAGAGGTTAATACAACATCTTAAGGGAGAAGTATGATGATTAAGAAAGCTGTTATTGTAGCAGCAGGTCTTTCAAGTAGACTCTATCCGCTTACTTTAGAAAAACCAAAGGGGTTATTAGAAATTAGTGGAGTAGAAATATTACAAAGATCTGTAAATTATCTAATAAATAATGGGGTTGAGAGAATTGCTGTAGTTGTAGGATATAAGGATCAAATGATAAGAGAGTCACTTGGTAATAATGTTGAATATATTTTTAATCCCTTTTACAAGCATTGTAATAATATGGGTTCCTTGTGGTTCGCTAAGCATTTTGTTGTGAATGAGCCTTTTATATATCTGCATGGTGATGTCATTTATGATGAAGAGATTGTTAGAACCTTAATACATCATAAGAATTTTGATGAATGGGATATCAATTTAGTTACAGAGTTTGGCCAAACTGATGAAGAGGCTATGAAGGTTAAAGTAGACCACAATAATTTTTTAGTTGAGTCGTCAAAAGAAATTGCACCATTAGAAAGTGCAGGAGAATGGACTGGTCTGGCAGTAATACAAGATCCTGGCCCTTTAATGACTGAGATTGAGCATTTATTAGCTACCGGCAATCTTAATGAATATGATACTAAGGCTTTTACCAGTTTGGCTAAAAAGGGAAAGAGAATTTTATGTTCTTCTGTCGACGGGAAGAGATGGATCGAGATAGATTTTCTTGACGACTATAAGCGTGCTAAAGAGGTGTTTGGTGATAAAAAGTTTTAATTATTTCAACCCAGTTCATATTCATTTTGGTTATGATGCTATTAGAATGGCCTCGAATGTCTTGAAAGATCTGCGGGTATTGTTAGTAACATCTAAAGGATTCGTCAATCGTGGTTTGGTAACTGAACTAGAAAAGCAACTTAACAATTCTTTTTTCATAATTGATTCAGTTAGCCCTAATCCATCTTTACAAACTGTTGGAAATTTATATAAAGAGTCATATGGATATGATTTCGATATTATTCTAGCAGTTGGGGGAGGGAGTGTAATTGATACTGCAAAAGTATTATCTGTTAGAACAAAAGAAGGTAACTTCACATCAATAACAAAATTAATACATTTAGGAGTTGATGTTGAATATACTATCTGCCCTGTAGTTGCTATCCCGACTACGTCTGGAACGAGTAGCGAAATTACTCCATGGGCCACAATTTGGGATCCAGTGGAGAGTCGAAAGTATTCTTTGCATTTGCCAGATTTATGGTGTAAGCATGCGATTTATGATCCTCACCTTACAGTATCGCTCCCTGAAAGTATTACTATTAGTTCAGGGCTTGATTCTTTATCGCATAGTTTTGAAGCTTTGTGGAATATTAATTCCAATCCGATTTCTACACATTTTGCACTTGAAGCTATCGAAGATATAATGAAGTATTTACCGAGGTTGCGAGAGGATCTTAGTGATCTTGATGTTAGAGAAAAAATCATGCTAGCTTCTTGTAAAGCAGGGCTTGCCTTTTCTAATACCAAAACTGCTATAGCTCATGCAATTTCATATAGTTTTACCCTTGAAAAATCTGTGCCGCATGGAATCGCATGCAGCTTTACTCTTCCATTTATATTAGAGACCGCATTGAGTTTAGATGTGTTTGATCCTTTAGTAAAACAAAAGCTTATTCAAATTTCCAAGAAAGATTTTGTTGAATGGTTTGGCTCTTTGGGAGTGTCTTGTTCGTTTGAAGATTATAACATTACTATTGAGGACTTATATAGAATAAAGGGTCAATTATCACAGATTTCTCGGTCACAGAATAGTCTGGTTGATGAAAATGCGTTATTTTCCAACTTTGTATCTCAGTTTTCATAATATTTTTTGTAAAAAAATCGATTGAGGATTAATTATGAAAATCATTATCTTAGCAGCTGGTATTGGTTCCAGATTAGGAAAACCTCATCCGAAATCGCTAACTAAATTGTCAAATGGAAACACTATTATGCAGAATCAAATAAAAGCGTTTTTGAATTACGTTAGTATCGACGATATTTCTATCGTGGTGGGATTTAAAAAGGAACTGATTATGGAAGCTGTACCAGATGCCTCTTTTATTTATAATGACTACTTTGATACTACGAATACATCTAAAAGCTTATTGAAAGCATTAAAAAAGGTTCCTCACGAAGATGTTATCTGGGTGAATGGGGATGTAGTATTCGATCCGGTAATTATAGGGCGTTTAATTGGACATCCCGTCTCTTGTATGGCGGTAAATACAGCAAAAGTAGGGGGAGAAGAAGTTAAGTATATTACTGATTCTAATGGATTCATCATCAATGTATCAAAAACAGTAGAGAATCCTGAAGGTGAAGCTGTGGGGATTAACAAAATAATATGGGAAGATATTTCGTTACTTATTCAACAGCTAGAAAACTGCGATGATTTTGATTATTTTGAAAAAGGAATTGAAAATGCTATATTAAGAGGCTTGAAAATTTACCCGGTGAATATATCCGATGTATTATGTACAGAAATTGACTTTCCTGAAGATTTAGACATGGTCAATCAACAATTGGGGAAATGAACATGCTAATTGAAAAGTATCTTGCTTTCAAACGTAAATATGTAGTTAGGAAACGGAGAGAATATGAATACGCAATAAATAGATTCTATGCGCATTTGATCGATCCGTTTTTTACTAAGTTAGTTTATGATCTAAAATTAACCCCCAATTTGGTAACAGTCTTTACCGGATTGCTTGGTATAGGAGCAGGGGTGTCTTTTTTTCTTCAACGTTGGGTTTTAGGGGCGGTTCTGCTTCAACTCCATCATTTTTTTGATGGAGCGGATGGAAACTTGGCCCGGCTTACAAACCGGTGTACTCCTTTTGGGGCCAAATTGGATCAGATTAGTGATCAAACTGTTAGGTGGGTTCTATTTCTCGGCTTAGCTCTTGGGGCGGACTTGCCTGTATGGTTACGCATTGCTTTACCTCTTACAATTTTGGTTGATTTGGTAGTCGTTCATAAATATGTATTGCCCTTTTCAAGAAAAAACAAACTTGTTCGTTCTAAATGGAAACAGTGGTTTCTTGATCGAGGAATAATACCAGGCTTCGATATTTTTAGCATCTTTTTTATCATTTCCATTTCGGCTATATTCGGGTGGTTACCACAAGCGATTCTAATTATTGTTATACTTAAAAATTTGGACTGGTTATACCGTGTATATGAGTGTATTAAGACAAAAAGCTCCGCGTCAAAACCGAGTCATTTATAGTGGTGATAGGTAACATGTTCAAGCTACAAGTCCATAAAGATGCACCACACGTATTGATATTATAGGTGAAGAAACACTTTCATTTTACCATTTTCACTTTTTTTGTTTTTTATCCAATATTATGTTTTTTGAATAGACCCTTCAAACTAATGATAAGGATTAAAAGAATATATGAACATTACGACAATCATCCAAGCACGAATGGGCTCTTCCCGATTGCCAGGAAAGGTTTTACGATTATTAAAAGACCGTTCGGTTCTAGGACACGTTATAACTAGGAGTAAGACTATACCTTCTGTTTCAAATGTTGTTGTCGCTACTTCAAATTTGGAGAGAGACGATGCGATTGCAACGGAGGCAGAGAAGTATGGGGTCTTTTGTTATCGCGGCAGCGAAAATAATGTGTTGAGTAGATACTATGAGGCTGCAAAACTTGCAAAAGCTGAGGTCATCATTCGGGTAACTTCAGATTGTCCGTTACTCGATCCAGCTACTACGGAAAAGTTAATACAAGAATTTGTCTCTGGCGGTTATGACTATGCGAGAGTAAAGTTAGCCAATTCCTACCCTCGTGGATTAGATTCAGAGATACTTACATTTGCAGCCCTTGAACAGGCTTATGAACAGGCAGAAACGGATTATGATAAAGAACATGTAACTCCATTTATTTATCGGCATCCTGAAATATTTCACATCCATACTATGGTGAATGAAAAAGATGAGTCGCAATACCGGCTTACCTTGGACACACCGGAGGATTGGGAATTGATCTTGAGAATTTATAACCACCTTTATAAAGGAACGGTATTTGGATGGGATGAAACATTGGAATTACTGAAAATGCACCCTGAATGGGTTAGGATTAACGCCAATGTTGAGCAAGCTCATTCAGGTGAATAGTTATTCGGAAATGAGGATCAACTGTGAACGTGTTAGTGATGAGCATCTCGAAAAAGGTACCGATGTTAAAAGCGATAAAGGATGCATTGCATCAAATCGAGGGGACTTCCCTCCTATTTGGAGCGGATACAAACGATCAATGTATCGGGCGATACTTTGTTGACGAATATTGGCATTGTCCTCCGCTATCGCGACTTCCTATTCAAGATTTTATAGAGTATTGCTTGACTAAAAACATAACTGTAGTTTTTCCCAGTAGGGATGGAGAACTCAGCTATTTTGCTCAGTATCGGGGGAAGTTAGGGGAAAAGGGAATTTATACCATGATTTCTGATATAGGCGCAGTTGAACTTAGCCTCGATAAATTACTGTTCTCACAAAAATTAAATGAAGTAGGATTTTCGTCTATTCCATCTTTTGAAGATGTAAAGTTTGATACTGATCATTACGTAGTTAAAGAACGCTTTGGGGCTGCTTCTAAGCAGGTTGGGATACGGTTGAATCGGGATCAGGCACTCCGTTATTCAATGCAATTAAGGATACCTATCTTTCAACCGTACATTGATGGGGTGGAATGTAGTGCGGATGTATACGTTGACCAGAATTACCAAACTAAGGGGGTTATTGTTAGGAAGCGGAATTATGTTGAGGCGGGTGAGTCTCAAATAACCGCTTCTTTTCATCATCCCGGATATGAAAAAATGTTTGGGGAAATTGCTGAGTATTTTCGTCTAAAAGGGCATGTTATGTTCCAATTCATCGTGGATCAATCCGGCACCCCCCACATCATCGAATGCAATGCGCGGTTTGGCGGAGCATCCACATTAAGCCTTTCGATGGGGCTGGATAGTTTTTATTGGTTTATACAAGAGAGCCGGGGGATTCCTTCAAGTGAACTCCCATTTAAACGTTCTCTTAAGGAAAAAACGCTTATACGCCATGCGGAGGACTTCATCATATGACTGTGTTCGTTTTTGATTTGGATGATACGTTATACGAAGAGATTACTTTTGTTAGAAGCGGATTCCGGGCAGTTGCCGGATATTTATCGCAAGAGTTTAAGGTGTCGGCGAACGAGGCTTTCCGGAAGATGTGGAGTGCGCTCGAACAAAAAGGAAGAGGATCAGTATTTAATGAGGTTTTAAGGGATTATGGTTTGGAGACACAGCGAAATATCCGTAAAAGTCTATCGGTCTACCGTCAGCATATACCTCAAATCAAACTTTTGGAAGATGCTGAGCAAGTGCTGCAACGACTTCCCGAGGGTTCTGCATATATTGTCACAGATGGAAACAAGCTTGTACAGCACAGCAAGGTTCAGGCGCTAGGTTTATACCCCAGAATAAAAAAATGCTTTATTACTTATCGCTATGGTAGAGCGCATTCCAAACCTTCCCCGTATTGTTTCCAAAAAATATCTCAAATCGAAAAACGCCCTCCTGCCGATATTGTATATATCGGGGATAACCCGAACAAAGATTTTATTGGAATTAAGCCTTTAGGTTTCCGAACGATTCAAATAAAAAGGGGACCGTACAGTAATTTGAAATTAAGTGAACGATATTGTGCCGAGGCTGAAGTTGATCATTTACTAGAGATTTTTGATGTCATACATCAGTGGAAAGTGTGAGGTTCAATGAATATCGTTTTTCGGGTGGATGCTACGTATGATTTAGGAATCGGTCATGTTATGCGATGCTTAACTCTGGCTCAACATTTAACGCAACATATAAGCAGTCTGAACATTAGTTTCGTATGCTCAGAAGAACTGCCAAATTCAATGCATGGTAAGATTGTTGAAAAGGGGTATGCACTACACTTAATAGGCCTAAGCAATGTAGGGCAACATTCGGACGCGGAACAGTTTCTGAAAGTTATAGAACCTATGGAAGTAGACTGGGTCATAACCGATCATTACAGCCTGGATATAACTTGGGAAACATTAGTTCGACCTTTTACGAGAGGCATCATCATCATTGATGATTTGGCTAATCGGCGACATGATTGTGATGTAATAATAGACCAAAATTTATATGCAAATTTGGAAAAGAGGTATCGTTCTCTTATTCCGGAACATTGTATCCCGATGCTTGGCCCAAACTATTCATTAATAAGAGAAGAGTTTTTCGAAGTCGCAGATCAAATACAAGAAAGGGATGAATGCAAAAACATCCTTGTAAGTTTTGGAGGTAGTGATCCGACTGATGAGCTTGGGAAGGTGTTATCGGCATTAGAGAAGGATGTTTTACAATTGAAAAAGTTCAATTTTCATGTTGTGGCTGGACCGGCGAATCCTCGGCAGTCTCAGTTGCAAGAACTCTGTAAAAATATCCCAAACGTCTGTTTTTATCCCCAAGTGAATCAAATGGCGAAATTCCTTTTAAATATGGACCTGGCAATCGGAGCCGGGGGGATTTCTTTGTGGGAAAGATGTTTCATGGGTGTTCCTTCAATCGTAATCATTGTTGCGGATAATCAAGAGGAAGCTGTCCTGGAGGCGGCCAAAAAAGGCTTGGCATGGAACTTAGGGTTTAGCAGTAAAGTGAGTTCTTCGGATATCACAGAAGTCCTGATAAGAGTTGCGCTTACCCCTGAAGAGTTAAAGGTTAAAAGTAGTCAGGCAATAGCTTTTATGAGTAATTTAAAAACGAGAAGGGCGCATCCGATAACCTCAATCATAGAAAGGTATAGCTCTGATGGATCATATAAATAACTTGAAAATGTTAAGTGAATTGAAACATCGATTTTCAAATCGGGAAAATATAATTCGTTTTCTCAAAAATAATACCGGGAGCAAGATGAATTCAGTTTCCGATATCCTGATAAGTTATGATCTGCAAGCAGGAAGTTATATTAGGGGTTATTATAAGGACAGGTCGAAGCGAGATTTATTTGCGGAGAGTCTTGCGAAGGTATTGGATGATCTAGGGGATATCTCCACCCTTCTTGAGGCGGGCATCGGCGATGGAGTCTCCCTAGGAAATGTACTGCAACGAATGGAACGGAAACCAAATCAAATCTATGGATTTGATTTATCTTGGTCCAGAGTCAAATATGCATCTGTCTTTCTAAATCAGCTTAGTCTGAATTCAAATGAACTTGAATTATTTACTGGGGATATGTTTGCGACTCCTTTCATGAATCGGAGCATGGACGTTGTATTTACCGTACATGCCGTCGAGCCTAACGGGGGGCGGGAGCAGGACGCATTGACGGAACTCTACCGTATCGCTCGCAAATATTTAGTTCTTCTCGAGCCGTCCTATGAATTCGCCGATGACAGGGCAAAACAACGCATGCTGTCTCATGGCTATGTCACCAATTTGTATCAAACCGCAAAGGATCTTGGCTATGATGTCATTGAACACAAATTATTTGATGTGTCCTTGAATCCCTTGAATCCTACCGGATTGATGGTCATACGCAAGCGGGAGGAAGATAGTGTATTTCAGGAAAAGAACGTTGTTTCCCATCTCTGCTGCCCTCTCACCAAAACACCTATACGCAGAATGAAATCAGCCTATTATTCTCCGGAGAGCATGTTGGCTTATCCGATCATTGACGGCATCCCATGCTTGCTACCCCAGAACGCGATAGTAGCCACACACTTTATGGATTTTTTCCAGGGAGAGGAAGATGAACGATATGGAATTTAGAATTGGTGATCGTTGGGTCGGAAAGCAACACAAACCTTTTGTCATCGCTGAAATGTCGGGAAATCATAACCATTCGCTTGAGCGTGCTTTTGCCATTGTTGAGGCCGCTGCCAAGGCAGGGGCGGATGCCGTTAAGCTTCAAACATACACGGCCGATACCATGACGCTCGATATTGATGAGGGCGATTTTTTCATCGAGGATCCAAATTCCTTATGGAAAGGAACATCTTTATACAAGTTGTATCAAGAAGCATACACGCCATGGGAATGGCATGAGCCGATTTTCAAAAAATGTGCAGAGCTCGGATTGCTTGCTTTTAGTACCCCGTTTGATGAAACAGCCGTCGATTTCCTTGAATCGTTGAATGTTCCAGCCTATAAAATTGCCTCCTTTGAAAATACGGATATTCAACTGATTCGCAAAGTAGCGGCAACAGGAAAACCGATCATTATTTCTACCGGCATGGCCACTGTGGCCGAACTGAACGAGACGGTAAGAGCAGCAAGGGAAGCAGGGGCTGAGCATATCGTATTGTTGAAGTGTACAAGTACATATCCGGCAGCTCCCGACAATACGAATCTGCTGACAATTCCCCATATGGAACAGTTGTTCAGTTGCCAAGTTGGTATATCCGACCATACCATGGGAATAGGAGTTTCCGTGGCCAGTGTAGCCTTGGGGGCCACTGTTGTCGAAAAACATTTTACTCTTAATCGTGCGGATGGAGGGGTCGATTCGGCATTTTCCATGGAGCCGGGAGAGCTTGAAGCTTTAGTGACTGAATCGGAAAGAGCTTGGCTGGCTTTGGGTGAAATCACATATGGTGCAACGAAACGAGAGCAGGAATCGCTCAAGCATCGGCGTTCTTTATATATTTCAAGGAACATGAAAGCAGGAGAGGTTTTTACAAAGGAAAATGTAAAAGCAATCCGTCCGGGTCTCGGGCTTCCTACGAAGTATTTGGATGAAATACTGGGAAAACGTATTGGGAAAGATGCCCCCAAAGGTACTCCAGTTACCTGGGAGCTATTGTAATATAATAGGTCGAGTAATTCGATTTTTTGGAGGAATAGCTGTATGAACATTTTACTTACCGGTGGCGCCGGTTTTATCGGCCGTTGGGTTGCCAAAAGACTGCTTGAAGATGGCCATCATCTGTGGATTCTGGATGACTTGTCTAATGGTCGGGAAGAAAACTTGAAGGAGTTCCGCGAACACTCGGGTTTAAAACATTTCATTAAAGGGACCATTTTGGATGAGCTCCTGTTAGAGGAACTTTTCACGGCCCATAAATTTGACATCTGTTATCATCTAGGCGCCTCCATTAACGTCCAAGACTCGATCGATGATCCGCGCACAACATTTAACAATGATACGGTAGGAACGTTTTATATTTTGGAACAATGCAAAAAGTATAAAACAAAGCTCGTCTTTATGAGTACCTGCATGGTTTATGATCGATGCAACGACCAAACCGGAATCACTGAACTGCATCCGACGAAGCCGGCATCCCCTTATGCAGGCTCCAAAGTGGCCGCAGAAAACATGGTGCTTTCCTATTACCATACTTACGGTTTGCCTACGGTTGTCATTCGGCCTTTCAATACCTACGGACCGTTTCAAAAGACGGGCGGTGAAGGCGGGGTCGTAGCGATTTTTATTAATAATCATTTGAGCGGCAAGGATTTGCACATTTATGGGGATGGGACACAAACAAGAGATCTTCTTTATGTCGAGGATTGCGCACGATTTGTCGTTGCTGCCGGATTCTCGGATACGGTAAACGGGGAGATTGTTAATGCCGGCCTTGGCCGCGACATCCCTATTAATGACTTGGCGCTCTTCATAACAGGTGACAGCTCGAGAATTAAACATGTGAAACACATTCACCCCCAAAGCGAGATTCAGAAGCTGCTATGTAATTCGGATAAAGCGAAGCGCCTCCTGAAATGGGAACCGGAGGTCGGTTTGGAGGAAGGAATTGCCCGTACAACCGATTGGATCCGAAATGGCGGCTTAAAGTAGTATCAAATATGACAGCTAACATGAAGAAGGGGGACCCTGCCATATGGAAAAAAATCAGAATCAATCAACTGTAAATTCCGTTCGTTCATCTATGCTTCCCTATGGTCAGCAATGGATTGACAATCAGGATATAGAAGCGGTTGTTAAGGTACTGCGTGGGGATTTTATTACCCAAGGTCCAACCATTGAACGGTTTGAATCCAAGGTTGCCGAATATGTTGGGGCGAAGTATGCCGTCGCATTTGCAAATGGTACGGCTGCGCTTCATGGGGCTTGTTTTGCCGCGGGGGTCGGCGAAGGGGACGAGGTCATCACGACGCCGATTACTTTTCTGGCCAGCAGCAATTGCGTTCTTTATCAAAGCGGGACGCCCGTATTTGCGGATATCGATTTGGATACTTATAATATAGATCCGAAACAAATCGAATTGAAAATTTCGGATGATACAAAGGCGATCATTGCGGTTGATTTTGCGGGACAGCCCGTGGAAATCGACCGTATTTCTATGCTTGCCAGAGAACATGGAATCGTGCTAATTCAAGACGCCGCCCATTCCCTTGGAGCGAGCTTTGCCGGACGGAAAATTGGTGGCTGGGCGGACATGACCATGTTTAGTTTTCATCCGGTCAAGCATGTCACAACTGGTGAAGGCGGCATGATCGTAACGGACAATGAGGATTATTACCGGAAACTACTTTTGTTCCGCAATCATGGAATGACGAAGGACCCGAATGATCTTATTGAAAATGACGGTCCGTGGTATTACGAAATGCAGGAGCTTGGTTATAACTATCGGATAACTGATCTTCAAGCCGCTTTGGGTTTAAGCCAAATGGACAAGCTGGATGAATTTATAAAGAGAAGACGTCAAATTGTTAATGTCTACAACGAAGCTTTTTCCGGAATGAAGGGTCTTGTCCTGCCTAAGCAAAATCCGTTATCAGATTCCTCGTGGCACTTATATGTACTCCGATGGGATCCCCGTCACTTTAGTGCAGACAGAAAAACAATATTTAATGAGCTCCGTACATTGAATATTGGTGTTCATGTTCATTATATTCCAGTATATTTACAGCCGTTTTATAGAAAAATGGGGTATGCTGCCGGATTATGTCCTAATGCGGAGACTTATTATCAAACCGCAATGACTATTCCGCTATTTCCGAAAATGAAGGACCAGGATATTAAGGATGTTATTGATGCGATCAAGACCGTATATAGCAAGTACTATGCTCAATTCTAAGATTTTTAGTATATTCCTGAATATAAAATCTCCCTAGTATAGAAGGATAACTTTATGCCGACTTTATCACTCGTAATGATTGCCAAAAATGAATCTGCTACGTTAGCCCGGTGTTTGGATAGTGTTGTACCTCTAGTGGATGAAATTATTTTGGTGGATACCGGATCCACTGATAATACAAAGGAGATTGCTTTGTCCTATCAGGCCAGAGTGTTCGATTTTGAATGGAATCAAAATTTTGCGGAAGCAAGAAACTATGCATTAGAGAGATCAACCTCGGATTGGAACCTGGTGCTTGATGCGGACGAATACATTTCCAACGATTGCGGCCAAGCGATACGCCAGTTTATGGATGGCGGCCAAGCGATCGGAAGGGTCAAAAGAATCGATAAATATCAGGATAAGAATGGGGTCGCTTACGCTCAATGTTTTATTTCTCGATTGTTTCCCCGGGGATTGTACTATAAAGGTCGTATACATGAACAGGTCCAGTCCGACTTACCTCGTGTGAAACTTTCCGTGGAAGTTCAACATGACGGTTACTATCAAAAGGTTAAATCAGGTAGGAATATTCCGATTTTACAGTTGGAAATTCAGGATCATCCAAATGATCCTTACTATCATTATCAAATTGCAAAGGAATATAAAGGCATCGATGATCACAATGCGGCTTATCTTCATTTGCAAGAGGCTTATAAACGGATAACCCGACAAGAAATGTACGCTCCTTATGTGATTGTTAATCTTCTGTATGAGATTTTAGCTACGGGTCATCTTGAGGAAGGACTCCAGTTAATCGAAAGAGAGAAAGAATTCCTTTGGGAATTCTCCGACTTTCATTTTGCCTCCGGTGTATTTTACTTGGATCTGATCATGAGCAATACAGCGAAATATATCAATTATTTGCCCCAAATCGAGCAGTCTTATTTAAGATGCTTGGAAATTGGAGAAACCGATCAATATGATAGTGTTATTGGTACCGGTAGTTTTGCGGCATTACATAACCTGGGCGTTTTTTATGAAGTTACGGGGAATAAAGAAAAGGCATCCACATGTTATAAAGAGGCGGCAATTTTAAACTATGAACCTTCAATGACCCGGTTGAATTTACTAATGAATTAAAAGAAATCATCGCAGAAAATAATAAGGAGCAGCCATATGGAAACAGTCAGTATCATAATTAGTCCCGACAATGCATTACCGGAACTAATAACGTGTGTCGATAGCATTCGGACGTTCATTAATGGAATTAAATATGAAATTATTGTTGTTGAACGCGGCGCCGATGAGGAAATTAGACAATGGCTAACAGAACAGAAAGATATTATTACACCCATAACGGATAAATGTTCCTCTCAAGCGCAATCCTGGAATAGTGGGTTAGAGGTTGCTTCAGGGGACTATGTTTTATTGTTGCATGCGGATACCATTTTAACACCTAATTTGTTACCGCGGCTTTTGCATAGTTTGGAGCTTTCACCACATTATGCCGGCGTAGGTCCTGTTTCGAATCAAGCCGGGGAGAACCAAACCATTCCTGTTAATTATGCGACTATAGATGAATTGTTGATTTTTGCGGATAAATTGGAAGATGGTGGACTGACACTCGAAGATACTCTTATCTTGTCCGACTTCTGCGTCTTATTAAAAAAATCCGTCATTGACCAACTTGGCGGATTTGATGAGAAAATCGAGGGTAGCTTGATTCTAGCGGACTTTTCTCTAAGACTAGTAGAAGTCAATTATAAGCTGGCGGTGAACCGGTCGGCTTTCGTACACCATGAGGACAGTTCGAAGCGAGAGGGGGAAGATGTCCCTTCAGCACTTTCTTTCTATAAAAAATGGGGTTTCCCGTGGTCTTATATGAATCCTCAAGCGAATATATTAACGGCACTGAATAATTATTCCACTGAAGATGCTCTTTCCGTGTTGGAAATTGGTAGCGGATGTGGCGCTACATTATTAAATTTACGGCAGCAATTTCCGCAAGCGCATATTCACGGCATTGAAAAATCGGAAAGGGCGCGGGGAATTGCTCGCCATCTTGTCGGCAACGAAGGTGCCGTATTCCTGCATAGTGATTTAACCGAGTTAGACAAAGACGGCTTTGATCTGGTTATTTTGCGGAATAATACGTCGAATATTGTTGAACTGGTAAACTTTTTGCAAAATATTATTCATTATGCAACTCCCACGGGTCAAGTTTTGGTTGATTTCCCCAATATTCGTAACCGTAATGTCATCCAAAAAATTCTTAGGGACGGGATATGGAGAGAGGGAATGAACTTTTGGAGTTTGTCCGAAATTTCAATCGCTTTCGAAGAAGCGGGATTCCAAGAACTGAATGTGGACTATGTTCTTAATCAAGAGACTAATGACGACTTCATTTTGAAGGAAAGCACGCTAAAATTGTCAGGCCACGAACTTCCCGAGGAATGGAACGTTTCGAATTTTATCATTAGTGCAACAAGAGAAGTGGTTCACCAGGGGATTCATGCTGCTTTTGATCATTTTATAGAAAATCCCGATGAAGCAGCGTTAAGTACCCTCTTGGAACAATACAGTATGGATCAAATTATATCTCTTTTTAGTCAATACAAGGAATCTGCAACCGAGCTTCTTAATACATTAGCCATGGCTAATTTTGAAAAGAATGTATTGGATGAGGTGCTTCCTTATTTAACTAAGGCGTATGAATTAAGCCCAAAGGATCCCAATACGTTATTTAATTTAGGAAGAATCATGCACTTTTTGGGAGAGCAGCAATCGGCAGTCGAATGGTTTAAGAAAATCCCCAACAAGAGCCCTGAGTTGAATCAGTGGATTCATGAAATTGAAACTAACTTAACCAAAAAGGTAGAGCAGCGCAAGAAGCTTAAATATTATCTTTTGAGGATCGAATATTATGTTGAGCCGGATCATAACATTGACCAGTTCTTTACTTTTGTACGAGACAATGGGATAAAATGCGATGAAGTTTTAGAGGTCGTTGAGTCCGAGATTGTTCATAAATCAAAGACTTTAACCCAAATAGCAAGAAGTTGCTATGCTTTCGAATTATATGACTGGATCATTCCCATGTATAAGAGATCCTTGGAGGAAAAACCAGACGATAGAGAAACTTTAGTCAGTTTTGGATTAAATCTGATAAAATTAAATGCCATAGAGGATGCGTATAAGGTTCTAATTCAAATTAGAGAGCCCAATAGAGAGATCAGTAACTTGATCTTTAAACTGGGAGAGGCACTGACATCTCAATCAAGATGATTTTATAGGAAATAAATGGGGGCTGAATGATGTCCGGTAATAATAATGTTAAAGTCAGTGTTATTATCCCAGCGTATAATGTAGTCGAATATATCACCGATACGATTCGTTCGGTCACTCAAAGTACGATGAATGGAATTGAAATCATTGTCATCGATGATTATTCCATGGATGGAACTTATGAAATACTTCAGAAATTAGCTGAAATTCATTCTATGATTGTTTTGGTACGAAATCCTCAGAATAATGGAGTAGCTGCAGCTAGAAATAAAGGGTTGGAAATCGCAAGAGGAGAATACGTTTTCTTTTTGGATGGCGATGATTTGATCGAGCCGGCAGCGCTGGGGAAAATGTATGTCTCAGCTATTCGAACCCAAGCGGATATCGTAACGGGAACTTATAATAACCTGACTAGCCATGGAAATGCCGTAGCGGAATTATTTATTAAATACCCAACTCTATCGGTAGGGGGGACTAAACGAATTACAGACTATCCGGAATTTTTTAACTTTTTCTTTTGTTGGGGGAAGCTCTACAAAAGAGAGCTAATCAACAAAGTTAGATTTAATGAAAGGATAGCGATTGGAGAAGATATACCAATTGCAATATATACTTATATCAACTCAAAGAGTATCTATACATTGCCGGAGACTGTATATTTTTACAGATCAAGAGACGGTGTTTCAAGATCGCTGACCCAATCCATGTCTCCGGACATCACCCTTCAGAACTCTTTGATGATGTGGTCCGATATCCAATCCTTTTTTGCTGAACTGGATGAAGAGGAAAAGGACCAATTGGAAACGTACTTTACCAATATGTTTATCTTCGATGAATGGGTCCATTTAAGCCGGGCCATTCTTTCCGATCATAAAGCGGTTCGTTTTGCAGGACTGAATGCCTTTGATTCCTGGGTAACCTCTTTGGATATTACTTTGTTTCTTAAATGCATAAATAATTTATACAACGTGATGTATTACATTGATCGAATGTTAGACGTATTGGATGAAGAGACAAGACAAAGATGTCTCCGATTAATAAACACCATAAAAAATAAACTGAATCAGTGCCCTGTACCCGAAGAAGATACCAACTCACAACAATTCAGTCTCAAAGATAACGTTACAATCCGTGTCTTTAAAGATGACTTTATTGGAAGAATCATTGGGGAGAACCGTGATTATTATGAGAGAGAAGATCTTGATAAATTTCTAAAACATATCCCGGAAGCCAGCGTGATATATGATATAGGGGCAAACATAGGAAACCATTCATTATATTTTTCCAAGTATGCCAAACCACAAAAAATATATGCTTTTGAACCAATAAAGGAAGTAAAGGAATTATTAGCTGCCAACTTGAGGGATAATCAATTTTTCAATGTTGAAATTATTGAAGCTGCTGTATCAGACATAAATACGCAAGGGGAAATGAGTATTTTTGATGGAAATATAGGAGCGTCTCATCTCTTGTATAGTGAAACAGGTGCTACGACTGTTGTTAAAATTGACGATTTAAACTTACTTCCCCCCCAATTTGTAAAAATAGACGTTGATAATTTAGAGCTCGAGGTAATTAATGGCATGAAGCAAACTTTGCTTGATCATCGCCCAATATTATGGCTAGAAATTAGAGATAGCTCATTAGTAAGAGTTAACCGATTGCTTAATCAACTAAATTATGAAATCGTCGACCGCGCATTGTCGGGCTTCGATTACAGTAATTATATTTATGCGCCGAAAAATCTATAGGAAGTATTGTTTCGGTACGATTCGGTTTGGTTAATAATTAATAAGAGACCACTTTGAACTAACCACATGAATAATCCATTTCGACAAGGATTTACATTATTTTTACAGTAAAACCTATTCCTTGGTAATTGACACTGGAGAACTTTGGGTGGTATAGTCAGAAATGTGGAGGCTTGGTTACAAGGCTACACTCTTATTTGATAATGAAGGGAATGTTAGTGCATGCAAGGTAAAGTTAAATGGTTTAACGCAGAGAAGGGTTATGGCTTCATCGAAACTGAAGAAGGCGGCGACGTATTCGTACACTTCTCCGCAATTCAATCTGAAGGTTTCAAGACTTTGGAAGAAGGGCAATCCGTCGAGTTCGAAATCGTTGAAGGCGCACGTGGACCGCAAGCAGCTAACGTAATCAAATTATAATCATCCGGCACAGCCGACCTACATATAACGGTACGATGGTTAAGAATTGAAGATTCGCTAGCAACAGACCCTGGGATAAATCCCGGGGTCTTTATTTATTCCCAACAGTAATCAGGTAACGGTTTACAACCGATAAATTTTATAAGCCGTTTTATTGGCAAATAAATTTATAGCAACGGGGGATAATGTGAGTAACGAAATTGTAACGATATTTGACTTTCCAATTCGAGATATAAACGATCCTGTTTTTTTGAGCGAGTTGGTGCAGACCATTTTGAAGACAAAAGTTCTTGCCGAGGATTTACCAGAGCTTATTTTGCGATCTTACGGCCAATTGGCGACTGTAAATGAACTGCTCAATAATTTGGCAATCTATTTCTGGCAGTCCCAAAATTACGATTATGTAATCCCGTTGTTAAACAGCTCACTAGAGCTAGCGCCAAATTACGCGGATGCTCTGTATAATATGGGTTATATTTTACATCAATTAGGCGAGGATAGACTTTCACTGGATTATTTAAACCAAATTTATCACAAAACAAACGAGGCAACGGATTTAGTTCATGAGATTAACGATAAGCTGGATTCGGGGCCAGCCTTTTTAAAGGAATACTCAGTCCAAATGCTGCAAGAGCCAGGGGTGAAATTCCCCGTTTACGTAAGACTGGGAACATCCGATCCGACAGTGTATAAGCAAATCTTCCAGGGGCGCGATTATATTTTTCCACTTTCCTTTTCTCCAAAGCTTATTATTGATGGAGGAGCCAACGTTGGGTATGGTAGTGTATTATTCGCCAACGCCTACCCGGAAGCGCAAATCGTTGCAATAGAACCGGAAGCATCTAATTATGAAGTACTGCAGTATAATACGGCGCCTTATAAACATATCACCACAGTAAATTCCGGATTATGGAATAAAGACACGCATCTCAAGGTAAAGGATAATGGTTTGGACAAATGGGGAGCAATGGTTGAAGAGACTAGTGAATCGGATCCGGATGCTTTTAAAGCCGTCACCATCTCTTCGTTAATGGCAAACTATGTTGGGCAGGAAATTGATATTCTAAAGCTGGATATTGAGGGGGCCGAAAGAGAGCTTTTCACTTCGGATTATGAGGAATGGCTCAGTAAGGTAAAGGTTCTGATAATTGAATTGCATGATGTTATGAAGCCAGGTTGTAGCAAAGCCTTTTATAATGCCGTATCTAATTATAATTTTGTAACATTCATTAGAGGGGAGAATCTTGTTTTATTCAGAGAAGAAGTGTATTTTGGCAGAAAATAAGCTGTTAGGGCGCCCTTAACCTCCCGTTTACAATTTTTACTTTGGGCTAACACCTGTGGTATAATGAAGGTGCAAAGCAAAGGAGGAGTGCCCTATGAATTATAGTATTCGTGGACAGCAAATTGAAGTGACTGAGGCCTTGAGAGAATACGTAGACAAGAAGCTCAGCCGGCTTGACAAGTACTTTGATGCACCCCTTACCTCAGATGGTTACGTCACCTTGAGTGTCGTACGAGGCTTGCACGTGGTGGAGGTCACCATTCCTCTTACCGGCGTTGTGCTTCGAGCGGAGGATCGCAGTGACGACATGTATGCGTCGATCGATGCGGTCGCGGACAAGCTGGAACGTCAAATCCGCAAGCACAAAACAAAGATTAACCGTAAATTTCGCCAGGAAGGCAGCTTGAAAACTTTGTTCGTCGAAGACCCGGCCGCAAACGGTACCGTGGCTACGCTGGATGAGACGGACACCGACGAGGAGATGGAGCTGGTCCGCACCAAACGGTTTAACTTCAAACCGATGGATGTGGAGGAAGCGATCCTGCAAATGAACATGGTCGGCCACAATTTCTTTGTTTTCGCCAATATCGACACGGAGGAAATCAGCGTAGTCTATAAGCGGAACGACGGGAAATACGGGCTGATCGAGAAAGCATAAGCGAGAGAGATACCGGCCGCTTGTGAAGATTGTTTGAATGAGTGTGGTAATTGTTGCATGGCAGTTAAAGGAACGAGCCTTTATCCGCGCGCGGATAGGGCTCTTTATTCGTATAGAAGACGGTTTGGCGGGAATGCGGGCAGTGACGGCGCTTGTTGCGGCATCCCTTACAAACTGTTACAATTTAGGCAAATCATCTGTTTATGCGTGAAAGGGGTAAACCATGCTGGGATTAGTAAAAAAGATTTTTGGCGACACGAACGAACGTGATGTCAAACGTCTTATGAAGACGGTAGATTATATTAATTCATTGGAACCGCAATTTGAAGCCCTTTCGGATGAGCAATTGAAAGCGAAAACCGCCGAGTTCCGGGAACGGATCGAGAATGGCGCAACGCTGGACGAGCTCTTGCCGGAGGCTTTTGCCACTGTTAGAGAAGCATCCAAACGGACGCTGGGCATGCGCCATTTTGACGTGCAGCTCGTCGGCGGGATGGCCCTGCACGAAGGCAAGATTGCCGAAATGAAAACCGGTGAAGGTAAAACCCTGGTCGGGACCCTGCCGGTTTATTTGAATGCGCTCCTCGGCAAAGGCGTGCACGTCGTTACGGTCAACGATTATTTGGCGCAGCGCGACAGCGACCAAATGGGACAGATTTACAATTTCCTCGGGATGACCGTCGGGGTCAACCTGAATGGCATGGAGCATCATGACAAGCAGGAAGCTTATGCCTGCGATATTACGTACGGCACGAACAACGAGTTCGGGTTTGACTATCTCCGCGACAATATGGTGCTGTACAAAGAACAAATGGTACAACGCCCGCTCTATTTCTGTATTATTGACGAAGTGGACTCCATCCTCATTGACGAAGCGCGTACCCCGCTGATCATTTCCGGACAAGCTCAGAAATCGACCCAGCTGTATTACGCGGCCGACCGCTTCGTGAAGACGCTGAAGCCCGAAGAAGATTACACCGTGGATATTAAAGTTAAAGCGGTTTCCCTGACCGAAAAAGGGGTTTCCAAAGCCGAGAGAGCGTTCGGCATCGAAAACCTGTACGATCACAAGCACATTTTGCTGAACCACCATGTCGTTCAAGCGCTTAAGGCGAACGTGATTATGCGCCGGGACGTAGATTATGTGGTAACGGAAGACGAAGTGCTGATCGTCGACGAATTTACGGGCCGGATTATGCAAGGCCGCCGCTATAGCGACGGATTGCACCAGGCGATCGAAGCCAAGGAAGGCATCGAGGTTCAGAACGAGAGTATGACTCTGGCCACGATCACCTTCCAGAACTACTTCCGCATGTACCGCAAGCTGGCCGGGATGACCGGTACGGCGAAGACGGAGGAAGAGGAATTCAAGAAGATCTATGGGCTGGAAGTGCTTCAGGTGCCGACCAATCGTCCGAACCAGCGCCAGGATTTCCCGGATGTCGTTTACAAGAGCGAGGAAGGAAAGTTCAAGGCGGTTGTGGATGAAATCGTCAATCGCCATAAGCTGAAGCAGCCGGTTCTGGTCGGTACGGTATCGATCGAGAACTCCGAACGAGTGTCGGAAATGCTGAAGCGCAAAGGCGTGCAGCATAAAGTGCTCAACGCGAAGTATCATGCCGAAGAGGCCGAAATCATCTCCCGCGCCGGTGAGCCGGGGGCCGTGACGATCGCCACCAACATGGCGGGTCGCGGTACCGATATTTTGCTCGGCAATGGTGTACCGGATTTGGGCGGTTTGCATATCATCGGTACGGAGCGGCACGAATCCCGCCGAATCGATAACCAGCTGCGCGGCCGCGCCGGGCGTCAAGGCGACCCGGGTTCGACCCAGTTCTATCTGTCACTCGGCGACGAACTGATGAAGCGTTTCGGCGCCGACAACGTTCTGAATATGATGGACCGCCTCGGGTTTGAAGAAGATCAGCCGATCGAGAGCAAAATGATCACCCGCGCGGTCGAATCCGCCCAAAAACGGGTGGAAGGCAACAACTTCGACATGCGTAAAGTCGTTCTGCAATATGACGATGTCATGAACCAGCAGCGTGAAGTAATTTACAAGCAGCGCCGCGAATTGCTGGAATCGGAAAATATCAAACAGATCATCATCGATATGATCAAGCCGGTTATCGAGCGCGTGGTCGAAGCGCATACCGCCGACGAGATCCCGGAAAACTGGGAACTCCAGGAAGTCGCCGACTATGTCAACAGCAAGCTGCTCGACGAAGGTGCCGTGACCAAGGACGACCTGTGGGGCAAAGAGCCGAACGAGATCGTGGATTTTATTTTCGAAAAGGTTATGGTAAAATATGATGCGCGTGAAGAAGCGATGGGCCCTGAAATGGTCCGCGAATTCGAGAAAGTCATCGCCCTTCGCGCGGTCGACAGCAAATGGATGGATCATATCGACGCGATGGACCAATTGCGTCAAGGGATTCACCTCCGGGCCTACGGCGGCACCGATCCGCTGCGCGAATATCAATTCGAAGGCTTTGAAATGTTCAATCAAATGATTGCCAGCATTCAGGAAGAAGTCGCCACGTATATCATGAAAGCCAGAGTGGAAAGCAACCAGGAGCGTCAAGCCGTCGTCGACGAGAGCAAAATCTCCACGAGCGGCGAACCGGCCGAGAAGCGTCCGGTCCATCGCGGTGAGCAAATCGGGCGCAACGACCCTTGTCCTTGCGGCAGCGGCAAGAAATACAAGCACTGCCATGGGCAAAACGCCTAAACCTGGTCAGCCGGAATTTAAAAATCAAAGCGGGGGGCCTTCATGGATGGCATCCCCGTTTCTTCTGTCATACTATTTACCTAGAGAGGTGGTTTTACAGCATGATCGATCCGAACGTCAAACATGATATGCGGGAAATAGCCCAAAAATTAATCAACCTTAGGGGGTCTCTTTGACTTGGACCTAAAACAGGAAATGATTGCCAACTATGAGGAAAAGATGGCCGCGCCCGATTTTTGGGATGACAACGACAAGGCGCAGAGCCTCATTGCCGAGATGAATGCCGTCAAATCCTCGGTGGATCAGTACAATGCCTTGCAGCAGGAGTACGACGACGCCGAGATGATGGCGGAGCTGGCCGAGGAGGAAGGCGACGAGTCCCTTGCCGGGGAAATCGGCGCATCGGTGGCTGCGCTCGTCAAGAAGCTGGAGGATTTCGAGCTGCAGTTGCTGCTGAACCAGCCTTACGACAAAATGAACGCGATCCTGGAGCTTCATCCGGGCGCGGGCGGCACCGAATCCCAGGACTGGGGCCAGATGCTGCTACGGATGTACACCCGCTGGGCGGAGAAACGCGGCTTCAAGGTGGAGACGCTCGACTACCTGCCCGGCGACGAGGCGGGCATCAAAAGCGTCACCCTGCTGATTAAGGGCTACAACGCTTACGGGTACCTGAAAGCTGAGAAGGGCGTCCACCGGCTGGTACGGATTTCGCCGTTCGACTCTTCGGGCCGCAGACATACGTCCTTCGTCTCCTGCGACGTCGTACCGGAAATTACCGACGACGTGGAGATCGACATCCGTACCGAGGATCTCAAGATCGACACGTACCGGGCGAGCGGCGCGGGCGGACAGCACATCAACACGACGGATTCGGCCGTGCGGATTACGCACTTGCCGACCGGGATCGTGGTGACGTGCCAGAACGAACGCTCGCAGATCAAGAACCGCGAACGCGCGATGACGATGCTCCGCTCCAAGCTCTACGAACGCAAGCTCGAAGAGCAGCAGAAGGAGATCGATGAGATTCGCGGCGAGCAGTCCGACATCGCCTGGGGCAGCCAGATCCGCTCTTACGTATTCCACCCGTACAGCATGGTCAAAGACCATCGCACCTCGGTGGAGACCGGGAATGTCGGCGCCGTGATGGACGGCGACCTCGATGCGTTTATCGACGGGTACCTGCGGAGCCAGATCAAGACCGAAGCGTAAGTAAAATAGAACCCATTCCTACACCGCGGAATTCCGGACGTAACAGGAGCTAAAGGCTTCTTATACGCCGGATGCATCCGACTGGTGTAGGAATTTTTTTGAATCAGTAAGGAGGGGCTAGCGGTGCCGACCAAAACCCGCAAACGCAGATTGAATGAAATGATTCCTGTCACCGGCCCGGTCCGGACCACGATCGACACGCTGATGATCTCGTCGGTTCGTTCATTACCGCGCTGGCTTTTAACTTGTTTCTGGTGCCGAACCATATCGCCTCGGGCGGAGTGTCCGGTCTGTCCGTCATTACGCAGTCGCTGTTCGGTATTGAACCGGCCTATACGCAGTGGGCCTTAAACATACCGCTGTTTATTGCGGGATTTTGGCTGCTTGGCCGGAATTACGCCATCCGTTCCCTGCTGGGAACCGTCATACTTCCGTTATTCGTGTTTCTAACCAAGGATTTTCCGGTTCCGACTACGGACCCGCTGCTCGCATCGCTGTACGGCGGGATCGGCGTCGGCCTGGGGCTCGGCATTGTTTTCCGGGGCCGGGGCTCCACGGGGGGGTTGTCCACGCTGGCCCAGATCATCCAGAAATACAGCGGGCTGAGCCTTTCCGTCTGTGTCGTGCTGATGGACGGAACGGTAATCGCGCTCGCGGGCTTTACCTTGTCTATGGAAAAAGCGCTCTACGCACTGATCGGTTTGTACATAACCGGCAAGATCATTGACATGATTGAGCTCGGCTTCAACTATACGAAGGTGGCCTATATCATCGCGGAAAATACCGAGGCCATTTCGCAGGCGGTATTGTCCGAGCTGGACAGAGGCCTGACCAAGCTGAGCGCTCGGGGCGGCTATACGGGGGATGACCGAACCGTACTGATGGTCGTCGTCGGGCAGAGCGAAGTGACCCGTCTCAAGACGCTGGTACGGACGCTGGAGCCCTCGGCGTTTGTCGTGATCACGAATGCCCATGAGGCGCTGGGCGAAGGTTTCAAGAAAAGCTGAGCATTATACGATTTATCGGCCCGTTTCTAAAGCCGTCCGCTACCCGGACGTCCGGAAGCGGGTGTTTCTTTTTTTCAGCAAGCGCTAAGGATACATTCAGTTATCGCTAAGGCCTGTTTAAGGTTTGGACTTTATGATGGGGAAGAGTCAAATCCAAATACAGGTGGAAGAACAGGAGAACGGATAGATTATGAACCATTTCACAAAGCTTGCTTCTGTAAGCATTATAGCTCTGCTCTTACTGAGCGCATGCGGCTCCAATGAAGCCGCGGTCTCATCGAATGCCGGTAATGGCGGCCAAGCTGCGGCGGATGCAGGCACGGACACGAGCACAAATACAGAGACGAGCCAGGCGTCGGCTGATGACGCGGCTCAAGGTCCGGGCCAGGGGATGGACGAAGGGCAAATGAAGATGATGCGCACCTTCTCTTCCCTCCTGCGAATGGATGAGCAAGAAGGGCTGGGGATTACGAAGGTGCAGGCGGAATCGATGCTGCCGATCGTGCAGGAAGCGGTGACGGCGAACGAGCTGACTGAAGAAAGTGACGCAAGCCTGACCGCGCTGCTCACCGAGGAGCAGCAGGCCTTCTTGACGGAGGCGGCTGAGCAGATGCCCGGCGGTCAGGGTGGAGATCGCCCCAATCGGGGTGAGGGCGGTCCAGGAGGCGCTCCGGAAGGCGGAGAAGGCCAAGCCCCGGAGGGCGGCGAAGTGCAGCCGCCTGACGCGGCTGAGGCTGGCGAGCGACCCGAGGGCGCTCCCGAAGCAGGCGGCCCCGGCGGCGGCTTCGCCAATATGGGCGACCGGCTGATCGAGCTGCTGCAAGCGAAAATAGACGGAACGGAGTAATGCGACCGTATCACGAACAACAAGGGCAAGCGCCATAGGCAGGCGCTTGCCCTTGTTGTTTTTTTAATACTTACATCAGTACTTCCTCGGAATTTCCAGCATCAAAAGAGTAGTCCTCGTATATACTCGTTACGATCCACTGGTCGTTTTCGTAGGTCAATTGGAACGTTTCGTTGGAAACGATGTCCTCCGTCATGGTGTTCGTCGAATCGGCATTATCGGTCACTGTTTGAGTATAGTGCACTTGAATGCTCGCATTGGCTCTGTAATCATCGCCCCAGCCGGTAAATTCGATACTGTCCATGTCGAAGATAATCTTGGTCAGTTTTCCGCTGTAGGTTAAATTACTGTTTTTCATTTCTTGAATGATGGGGGCAACTTCACCCTCGGCCGCATTGGACACATGGGTCATTGCCGAGGTGTCCTGGGTATTCAACGCGTTTAAAAATTCCTGATAAAAGGTCTGGACGGCCGTCTGAATCGAATCCCGGAATTGGTCGTTCTCGGGGGCGATATCGATTTGCATGTCCTCGGAATCGATCGGGAGCTCTTCGCTTTTAACTGTACCCCAAGGGAATTCCTTCTGCACATATGCCTTGCTGCTGCCGTCCAGCAAAATCGGCCCGATCCCCTCATAATCGCTCGTCGTCAATCCGGTATCCTCGCCGTCAATGTAAATAGCGGCTTCATCGTAATTCGAGCTGACATAAACCGTTTCGCCCTCCAAATCGAGATTGACGTCATAGTACTCAAGCGGATTTGACAAGGTCAAGGTCTCTTCCTTTGCCAGGGAGGCGTATTTGCCGTCGAATTGGGCCTTGATTGTGGCTTTTCCCGGCATCAGCGGGCCGATTTCATCATAAGAAAACTCTTCGTCGGTAGTGAAGAATTCCTTGCCGTTGACCAGGATTTTGGTATCCGGGTAGGTGGTGCTGACATTGGCATAACAAGGAACAACAACCAGTTCATAATCGGCTTTCAAAAAAGACTGTTTGGCCGCTTTTTTCACTTGGATGATGGACTCTGCGTACACATCGGCGACCCGGGCCCCGTTCTCTTTCTTGTGCATTTCGATTTGGGCTTCGATCTCATCGACGACCTGCGCTCGCAGCAGCTCATCCTCACGCAATAAATCGAGAAGCGGCCGGACCGTCTCTTTATTCACAACCAGCTTTTGTTCTCCCGGCTTCAACATGGAGGCCAGGACCTGGGCATCGCCGGCTTCGACCGCTTTTTCAAACTTGTCGGCCAATTGGCCGCTGCCGCCCAATAACGTACTGATGAAGAACAGGCCAATAAGGACCAGCAAGGCTGCGGCGGCGACGGAGATGACCGGCCACTTATGGCGCTGAATCCACCGTAAGAACGCCCCTTGCTCTTTAGTTCCCGTAGCGGCAGGCTGCGCCGGAGCGGGCTGCATGGTGGGAACGGGTTGGGATACCGGCCCGTTTGGCGGATTGGGGCTTGCCGTTTCTAGAGCCGGTACGGATGTTTCGGGGCTTGCTGGCAGTTCGGAAGTCGGCCCTGATACCGGCGGATCGGTCATCATGTCCGATACCGGTTCGGGCTCTTGCTCCTTAACCGGCAGATCGGCAACCGGTTCCGGTGCTTGCCCGCCGGAAGGCGGCTCTGCTATCTGCCCGGACTCGGGCACAGACACGGGAACCGGCTCGTTCGCGGCCTCCGCATTCTTTTCCACGTCCGGCTTCGGTTCAATACGGGTCCCGCATTCCGAGCAAAACTTTACATTGCTCTCCAGCTTGGCCCCGCATTCACTGCAATACTTCATTGGCTTAACGCTCCTTCCGTTCGTTCCCGGGAGGGAGGTCTGCTGCGTAAAACCATATGTAATCCGACCCCTCCAAAATATGTAATGTACAGATATCTCCAGAATAGATTCTTTTCTGTAAATAAGTCAACGCAAAATATGACATATTCCCAAAAGCTCATACAAATTTAGACAGAAAATTCGCATTGTATATATATTAATATGAATGTATAATAATACGTAATTACTTTTCGGTATATTTCATCCGGATTATAAACCGCGATTCATCCTGGAGAGGAGAAAGAGAGGTCAGCCAGTGAGTGGAGGAAAATTAAAAGTTGCCATCGTCGGTTCCACTGGGTATGGAGGAGTGGAGCTGATTCGTTTTTTATTGGGGCATCCGATGGTGGAGATTGCCTCGGTCATTTCATCATCCAGCGAGGGGGTACCGATCGCGGAAGGGTTTCCCCATCTGACGGAAATCATGACGCAAAATCTGGACGGTGTCGATCCGCAGGCCATTGCGGAGAAGGCGGACGTCGTGTTCACGGCTACACCTTCGGGCGTAAGCGGCAAGCTGGTTCCCGAGCTGCTGGCTGCCGGACTAAAAGTCATCGACCTTTCGGGGGACTTCCGGATCAAGGACGGCTCGGTGTATGAGGCCTGGTACAAACACGAAGCGCCGGATGCGAAGCTGCTGGAGCAGGCCGTTTACGGCTTGTGCGAACTCCATGGCGAGGACGTAAAGGGCGCGGACTTCATCTCGAATCCCGGCTGTTACCCGACCGCGACGCTGCTGGGGCTGATCCCGGCGTTAAAAGCGGGCTGGATCGATCCCAAAACGATCATTATCGACGCCAAATCCGGCGTATCGGGAGCGGGGAGAGGCGTTAGCCTGACCAACCATTTTGCCGAAATCAATGAGAATTTGAAAGTATATAAAGTCAATAAGCACCAGCATATCCCCGAGGTGGAGCAATGCCTGTCGCAGGTCGCGGGCGAGCCGGTGACTGTCACCTTTACGGCTCATTTGACGCCAATGACGCGGGGAATTATGAGCACGATGTATGCAAGCTTAAAGGGAGCGTATACGGAAGAGGATCTGATCAGGCTGTACCGGGAGTATTACGGAGGGCGGAAATTCGTCCGCATCCGCGAGGCCGGAAAATGGCCGGCTACCAAAGAAGTGTTCGGCTCGAATTATTGCGATATCGGCTTTGCCGTCGATCCCCGGACCGGGCGGCTGACGATCATTTCGGTCATCGACAATGTCGTGAAAGGGGCCGCCGGCCAGGCGATCCAGAATTTGAACCTGATGATGGGCTGGGACGAAACGACGGGGTTAATGCTGAGTCCGGTGTATCCATAGAAGATAAAGCCGCTTGTAAAAACGAAAGGAGAACGTCATGGGAGTAGTTAGTTTGTTCAGCGTAGCGCCGGAAGGCTCCATTACCTCGCCGAAGGGCTTTCAGGCAGGAGGGCTCCATTGCGGCTTGAAAAAAACCACGCGCAACGATCTCGGCGCGATCGTGTGCGAGGTGCCGGCGGTGGCGGCGGCCGTTTATACGACGAATGTGTTCCAGGCCGCCCCGCTGAAGGTGACGCGGGAATCGATCGCGTCGGGGGGGCGGAAGCTGCAGGCGATCGTCGTCAACAGCGGCAACGCCAACGCCTGCACCGGGCAGCAGGGCGAAGCCGACGCCTACGCCATGCGGGTCGCGGCGGCGGAAGCCTTCGGGCTGCCCGAGCATTACGTCGCCGTCGCTTCGACCGGCGTCATCGGCGAACTGCTGCCGATGGACCGCGTCCAGCGCGGGATCGCCGGGCTGCCGGCGGCGGTGGCTGTGGACGGCGAGGGGGCGGAGCAGTTCTGCCAGGCGATCCTCACCACCGACCTGGTGAAGAAAGAGGTGTGCGTCCGCCTCGCGGTGGACGGCCGCGAGGTGCTGATCGCCGGCGCCGCCAAAGGCTCCGGCATGATCCACCCCAACATGGCGACGATGCTCGCCTTTGTGACCACGGACGCCGCGGTGGAGCCGCAGGCGCTGCAATCTCTGCTCGGCGCGACGACCGACGTGACCTTTAACATGATCACGGTCGACGGCGATACGAGCACGAACGATATGCTGCTCGCGATGGCCAGCGGCCTCGCGGACAACCGGCCGCTCGCGCCGGGCCATCCCGACTGGGAGGCGTTCGCGGCCGCGTTCCGGCACGTGTGCGAGACGCTCGCGCAGGCGATCGCCCGCGACGGCGAAGGCGCCACTCGCCTCGTCGAGGTGACGGTGGAAGGCGCCGTCACCGACGAGTCCGCCCGCCGGATCGCCAAGACCGTGGTCGGCTCCAGCCTGGTGAAGTCGGCCGTGTTTGGGGCCGACGCCAACTGGGGCCGCGTCATCGCGGCGGTCGGCCGCGCCGGGGAGCCGGTGAACCCGGATACCGTGGATATCCGGCTCGGCGACATCGTCGTATTGTCCGGCTCCCGGCCGGTTCCGTTCGACGAGGAGGAAGCCCTCGCCTATTTGCAAGGCGACACGGTTGTCTTCCATATCGACCTGCATAACGGCAAAGGCGGCGCGACGGCCTGGGGCTGCGACCTGACCTATGACTATGTAAGAATCAACGCGGCATACCGCACTTAAATTTATATAAGGATCCACATTTGGAGAGGAGCGTTAAGATGAGAATCGTATTGGAAGGCGGCCAGTTGTCCGCCGTCGGCTTGGGGCTAAGCTCCAAACGCACATTTGTAATGAAATGCGGAGGAAGCACACTGGAGGAGCTGCCGGAGTCTTTTTACGAAGATTTGGCGGGGCTGCAGGAGAACGGCATCCAACCTGTAATCGTGCACGGCGGCGGCCCGGCGATCTCCGATAATCTGGCAAAGCTCGGGATCGAAACCCGCTTTGTCAACGGTTTGCGATATACCTCCGAACAGGTGCTGGATGTGGTGGAAATGGTGCTCGCCGGCAGCATCAACAAAAGAATAGTCCGTCGCATCGGACAATCCGGCGGCAAGGCGGTCGGCCTGTCCGGCGTGGACGGCAATCTGATCCAGGCCAAACCGGTGGCGAACGCAGCCGAGGTCGGCCTGGTGGGCGAAGTGGCCGGCATCAACGCGGCCCTGATCGAAGGCGTGGTGAAGCTCGGTTTTATGCCGGTCATCGCACCGGTCGGGATCGGACTTGACGGGCAACGCTACAATATCAACGCCGATACGGCGGCCGGGGCGGTAGCCTCGGTGCTGGGCGTGCAGCAGATGATCGTGGTCACGGATGTGCCGGGCATTTTGAAATCGATCAACGGCGAGAAAAAAGTGCTGCGGACCGCAACCGTACAGCAAATCGAGGATATGATCCAGACGGGCGAAATTTACGGCGGGATGATTCCGAAGGTCCGCGCGGCGGTCGCCTGCATCAGCGGCAAGGTCAATGAAGTCGTCATCGTCGACGGCAGCGAGCCGGGCGTGCTGGGCAAGGTGCTTAAAGGCGAAGCGATCGGGACCAGAATCGTGCGCATGTAGTAAGCTAAGATTCATTGGAAAAAGTCCAATGAACGAACACAGACAAGACCTGAAGATACAGCGAGGTTGGAAACCAATGAAAACCGCCGATGAAGCGGGAGCAGGATTTCTTCATTGGGATAATCCGACGGGAAGCTCAATCTTAACCGATAGGAGTTGAAAAGGATGGCTCAAGCCCATAGCGATTATCAGAATAAACAAGGAACCGCCGGTGCGGCTACCGATAACGAAACGAAAAGCGCGCTCTTCTCCACCTACGCCCGCTATCCGATCAGTTTGGTAAAAGGGCACGGCAGTTGGGTGTGGGACGACCAGGGCAACCGGTATCTCGACTTTATGAGCGGGCTCGCCGTAACCAACCTGGGGCATGCGCCGGAAAAGGTGAAAGACAAAGTAAAGGCTCAGCTCGACGAACTGTGGCATGTCTCGAACCTGTTCCAAATTCCGCAGCAGGAAAAAGCGGCCCGTTTACTCACCGAGGTGAGCTGTGCGGACGTGGTGTTCTTCTGCAATAGCGGGGCGGAGGCGAACGAAGCGGCGATTAAACTGGCGCGCCGTTATCACCAGAAGGTGAACGGGACGGACCGGTACGAAGTGATCACCTTCGAGCAATCGTTCCACGGGCGGACGCTGGCGACGCTGACCGCGACCGGCCAGCAAAAGGTCAAGGACGGCTTCCTGCCGCTGCCCGCCGGCTTCGTCACCGTGCCGCTGTACGACCTGGACGCCCTGAAGGCGGTGATCGGTCCGAATACCGCGGCCGTGATGCTGGAGATGGTGCAGGCCGAGGGAGGCGTGTATCCGGTCGATCGCGGCTTCGTGCAGGAGCTAGCGGCGCTGTGCAAGGCGGAAGGGCTGCTGCTCATCATCGACGAGGTGCAGACCGGCATGGGCCGGACCGGCAGCTGGTTCGCGCATCAGCAGTACGGCATTGAGCCGGATATTTTCACGGCGGCCAAGGGCATAGCCAGCGGTCTTCCGGCGGGTGCGATGCTGGCGAAGGAATACCTGCGCGAAGCGTTCACGCCGGGAACCCATGCCTCGACGTTCGGCGGAAACCCGGTAGCGGCGTCGGCGGTCGTGGCGACGATCGAAACGATGCTGGAGGAAAACACGCCGAAGCGGGCCGCGGTTACGGGAAGCTATCTGATCGGCCGCTTGCGCGAGGCGCTTGCGGATGAACCGTTCGTGAAGGAAGTCCGCGGCCTTGGACTGATCATTGGAATCGAATGCGAGGGACCGGTCGCCGAGCTGGTAACGGCCGGCCAGAAAAATAAACTGTTATTCGTCACGGCCGGGCCGAATGTTATCCGCCTGCTGCCGAATTTGAACGTGACCCGGGAGGAAGTCGATCAGGCCGTCGATACGCTGGCCGCCTTGATCGCCGCCTATACCGCGAAGGAGGAGAGCAATCTATGAGTTTGACCGAGCAAATCAAAAGCAACAGCATCAATCTCAGCGGAAGAGATTTTCTCGAGATGGACGATTACACAAGTGAAGAGATTAAATACTTGATCGACTTGGCGATCGAGATCAAGGCCAAACAAAAAAACGGCGAGGTCTATCAGCCGCTGAAGGGCAAGACCATCGGCCTCATTTTCGAGAAATCGTCGACCCGGACGCGCGTGTCCTTCGAAGTCGGCATGTACCAGTTGGGCGGGCACGCCCTATTCCTGAGCAAGAACGATATTCAGCTCGGCCGCGGCGAGACGATCGCCGATACGGCCGGCGTTATGTCGCGCTACCTGGACGGAATCATGATCCGTACCTTCGGTCACGACAAAGTTGTGGATCTGGCGAAGTACTCGACTGTTCCGGTCATTAACGGGCTTAGCGATCTGGCTCATCCTTGCCAGGTGCTGGCGGATTATCAGACCATCTACGAGCACAAAGGCGCTTTGCAAGGCTTAAAATTGGCCTATATCGGCGACGGCAACAATATGGCGCATTCGCTCATGATCGGCGGGGCGAAGCTCGGCGTACACGTGTCGGTAGCGGGGCCAGAAGGCTATGAGCCCGACCCGCAGGTCGTTGCAGCAGCGCAGGACATCGCCAAGTCGACCGGCGCGGTGATCGAAGTGGTCCGCGATCCGAAGGCCGCGGTGAAGGACGCCGATGTCATCTATACGGACGTATGGGCGAGCATGGGCTTCGAGGAGGAGCAGAAGGCGCGCGAAATCGCGTTCGCGTCCTACCAAGTCGACGAAGAGCTGGCCAAACACGCCAAGCCGGACTATCTGTTCATGCACTGTCTGCCCGCCCACCGCGGCGAGGAAGTCAGCGAAGGCGTGATCGACGGCGAACATTCGATTATTTTTGACCAGGCGGAAAACCGGCTGCATGCGCAAAAAGCGCTGATGGCGGCCCTGATGGGATAAATTAGACCATTCTTACTCTTTTTTAGGAGGAATCATCAATCATGGCAAAAGAAAAAATCGTACTGGCGTACTCGGGTGGTCTCGATACGTCGGTCATTCTGAAATGGCTGAAAGAGACTTATGACGCCGAAATTATCGCCTTCACGGCCGACATCGGGCAGAAGGAAGAGCTGGACGGCCTGGAGGAAAAAGCGCTGAAAACCGGCGCCTCCAAAGTATACATCGATGATTTGCGCGAAGAATTCGCCAAAGACTTTATCTTCCCGATGTTCCAATCGGGTGCGCTTTATGAAGGGCAATACCTGCTCGGCACAAGCATCGCCCGCCCGCTTATTGCCAAGCGCATGGTGGAAATCGCCCGCGCCGAGGGCGCGACGGCGATCGCCCACGGCGCCACCGGAAAAGGCAACGACCAAGTGCGTTTCGAGCTGGCGGCGGCCGCAATCGCGCCGGAAATCTCGGTGATCGCGCCTTGGCGCCTGCAAGAATTCCGCGACCGTTTCCCGGGCCGCGCCGAAATGATCGCCTACGCGGAAGCGAACGGTATCCCGGTTACCGCCTCGGCGGCCAAACCTTACTCCATGGACCGCAACCTGCTGCACATCAGCTACGAGAGCGGCGTGCTGGAGGATCCGTGGTTTGATGCTTCGGCGCCGGAAAACAAGGATATGTTCCTGCTCAGCGCTTCGCCGGAGGATGCTCCGGACCAGCCTGAATACCTGGAGCTGACATTTGAGCAAGGCAATTGTGTAGCGCTGAACGGCGAGCAGCTGGACCCGCTCCGTGTGATGGAGAAGCTGAACGAGCTGGGCGGTAAGCACGGGATCGGCCGCGTGGATATGGTCGAGAACCGTTTCGTCGGCATGAAGAGCCGGGGCGTATATGAAACGCCGGGCGGCACGATTCTGTTCACGGCGCACCGTAAAATGGAATCGCTGACGATGGACCGCGAAGTGATGAACCTGCGCGACAGCCTGATCACCCGTTACAGCACGCTCGTATACAACGGATTCTGGTTCGCGCCAGAGCGGCTGGCCCTGCAGGCGCTCGTGACGGAGAGCCAGAAGAATGTGACCGGCACGGTCCGCGTCAAGCTGTATAAGGGCAATATCATCGCAGCCGGCGTGAAGAGTCCGGTGAGCTTGTACAACCCGGATATCGCGACGATGGAAGCCGATCCGACGCAAGCCTATGACCAAGGCGACGCTACGGGCTTTATCCGCCTGAATGCGCTGCGCCTGAAGGTCGGCGCCGGTGTGGCACAGAGCAATCAATAGGAATGGCAAATAAGGAGTGGGTCAAGTGAGCAAGCTGTGGGGCGGACGTTTTACAAAGCAGACGAACCGGTTGGTGGAAGAGTATACCGCTTCGATCGGCTTTGATAAGGCGCTCGCGGAAGAAGATGTGCAGGGCAGCCTCGCGCATGTGACGATGTTGGGGAAATGCGGCATCCTTCCGGAAGAGGATGTCGAGAAAATCAAGGATGGTCTGCACACCGTGCTGAACAAAATCGCCCGGGGCGAGCTGGAATACTCCGTCTCGGATGAAGATATCCATATGAATATTGAGAAGCAGTTGATCGAAGAAGTCGGTCCCGTAGGCGGCAAGCTGCATACCGGGCGCAGCCGGAACGACCAGGTGGCGACGGATATGCATCTGTACCTGCGCAAGCGGGTGGTCGAGTTCACCGGCTTACTGCACGATTTGCAGGAGGCGCTGATCGGACAAGCGAAAGCGAACCAGGAGACGATCGTGCCCGGCTATACGCATTTGCAGCGGGCGCAGCCGATTTTGTTCGCCCATCATCTGATGGCTTACGTCTCGATGTTCCAGCGGGACATCGAGCGCCTGCAGGACAGCTACAAGCGCATCAATGTACTGCCGCTCGGCGCCGGAGCGCTGGCGGGAACGACGTTCCCGATCGACCGTCATTTCGTGGCCGAGCAGCTCCATTTCGACGCGGTGTACGAGAACAGTCTGGATGCGGTCAGCGACCGCGACTTTATCATCGAGTTCCTCGCCGACGCCTCGATTCTGATGATGCATCTGTCGCGGCTCAGCGAAGAGCTTGTCCTGTGGAGCAGCACCGAGTTCCGGTTCATCGAGCTGGACGACGCCTTTTGCACCGGCAGCAGCATCATGCCGCAGAAGAAAAACCCGGACGTGCCGGAGCTGGTTCGCGGCAAAACCGGCCGCGTCTACGGCAATCTGATGGGCCTGCTGACCGTGCTGAAATCGTTGCCGCTGGCCTACAACAAGGACATGCAGGAGGACAAGGAAGGCATGTTCGACACGGTGGAAACCCTACGCGGAGCACTGCAATTGTTCGGGCCGATGATCGCGACGATGAAGGTAAACGCCGGGGTCATGCGCGAAGCGGTGAACAAGGATTTCTCCAATGCGACGGATATCGCCGACTTCCTGGCAAACAAAGGGCTGCCGTTCCGGCAGGCGCATGAGGTCATCGGCAAAACGGTTCTGTACTGCATCGAGAACGGGAAATTCCTGCTCGATTTGACGCTGGAGGAATTTAAGAAGTTCTCGCCGCTGTTCGATGAGAGCATCTATCTGGTGCTTCAGCCCGAAACCGTGGTCAATGCACGGAATGTCTACGGCGGTACGGCTTCCGGACAGGTGGCCGCGGCGATCGCCCGGGCGGAGGACAAACTTCAATTCACCGCCGAGTGGGTGAAGGAGTACACCGAAAAAAGCAAATAATTCCGCAAGTAAAATGAAATTACAGCTCTCGTTTGGTGAGTAACGAGGGCTGTTTTTTATTTTTTTATATGAAAAATATGTTAATTTTCATAAACTTTCATTTAATTATAAAAATAACGTCATATATTGTCGAAATATTAGATAGATTGCTCATGGCAATGTCCCGTGAAAACGAGGCGATTTTATTAAAAAGGAGGAAAACTTGCGGGCATCCATAGAGTCTGACAATCATGAAAGTCATCTTGGGGGTTCAACATATTCGGTACATAGTTGGCAAATCAAGGGGGAGGTATATTTATGAAATCAATAATTAGGCGTATTGGAAGCCTGCTGGAGATAAGAACGCTTCGCAACAGGATGCTTAGTCTGTTCATGATCTTGCTGATCGTTCCCAACCTGGTCATCGCTTATTCAAGTCTGACCAGCTCAAGCGGCCAGCTGCAGGAAAAAATGAACGAAAGCACGAAAACGAGCGTCAATTTGTTGAATAACACGCTGAATCAGATCGTTGAAGCCGAGGTCCGAAACGTGGAGCAATTGGTGATGGAAATCGACTCCAAGCAGATCGACGCAAAATCGCCGGAATTGCGCAAGCATCTCGATTTGTTTATCGAGAACCATCCCGATCTGGAGAATATCGTGGTCGGAAACAATAACGGGGAATGGATGAAGGCGCCGGATCCGGGCAAGCAGGATTACGATCCGAGGGAAAGAGACTGGTATAAGGCGACGATGGCCGCTCCGGATCAAACGGTCATTCTCGATCCGTTCAAATCGGCGACGACGGGACACTACAATCTTTATATCAGCCGTGCCTTGCCGGACGGGGAGGGCGCGATCACGGTTTCGCTCAACCTGGCCAATGTCAATGAGATGGTCAAGGGGATACGTCTTGGGAACAGCGGCTACGTTTATATGATCGACAGAACCAATAAATTTACATCCCATCCGACCCGGGCGGTCGGAGACGAAGCCGTCGGGGATCATATCACGAAAATCCAAAGCGGCGAATCGGGATTCATCGATTATGACAACCCGGACACCGGCAAACCTCAAAGCGTATATTACGCCACGAACGAGCTGACCGGCTTCAAAATCGTCGGCGTCCTGTCAACGGACGAGTTCGTCGAGGCGTCGATGCCGATTTTTTGGACTTCTCTGATCGTGCTTGCCGTCTCTCTCATTGTGGCGGGCGTCCTGCTGTTCATCATCATCCGCAGCATGACCCGGCCGATCGAGAAGCTGAATCTGTCGGCGAAACGGGTAGGCGAAGGTTACTTGAACGAGGAAGTGGACATCAAGAGACGCGACGAAATCGGGCAGTTGGCCGGCAATTACAACGAGATGGTTAGCTCGATCCGCCGGATGGTTATGGGCATCTCCGACATATCGGGGCAACTTGCCGCATCCAGCGAGGAGCTGACGGCCGGAACCGAGCAGAACGCCAAGACAGTCGAATACGTCGTCGGTCTGGTGCAGGATGCCTCAACCGGCGCGGAGAACCAGGCCGCGGCTTCGGTCGAAAGCGCGAAGACGATGGAGGAAATGTCGCTCGGCATCCGCAAAATCGCGGAGGCATCCGGGGCGATTGTCGAGTCCTCCGTGCAGACGGGGGAGGACGTAAAATTCGGCAGCGAAAAAGTCGGCCTGGTCGGGCGGCAAATGGAGGAGATTCACCGCTCCACCCGGGAATCGGCTGATTTGATGAGTCAGATGGATGAGCTGAGCGCTCAAATTTCCGGAATGAGCAGCGCGATTACCGATATAGCGGTTCAGACGAATCTGCTGGCGCTCAACGCGGCCATCGAGGCGGCCAGAGCCGGCGAAGAAGGCCGGGGATTTGCGGTGGTGGCCGGGGAAGTACGGAAGCTGGCGGAGCAATCCAGAGAGACTTCCGAGCGCATCCAGCACAATATTTCACAGATGGTCGAGCTGGCGGGGAAAGTGTTTAACGTCATGAATCATCAGGTGATCGAGAGCGTGGAACGCGGCATCCTGGTCACCGAGGAAGCCCAAAACGCCTTCGGGCAAATCGAAAAATCGACGAAGCGGATTGCCGAGCAGATTCACGAGGTTTCCGCGATTACGGAACAAATGTCGGCCAGTGCGGACGAGATCGCCGATTCGGTGGCGCAGATTTCCCAAACCTCTTCGAAGAGCCTGGACTCCTTCCAAAGCGTAACTGCGGCGACGCAGGAGCAATTGGCTTCAATGGAGGAAATCTCCTCGGCTTCGAATGGACTGGCCCGCATGGCGGCGGACATGCATGCCCAAATCGAGCATTTTAAATTATAAGAGTTAGCCGGAAGTGCCGGTTACGTGTCTTTAAGGATACGTAACCGGCATTTTTTATCTTTGACGGAGATCCCGGGTTCCATCATTCTCTTTCTTTACCGAGTAACAATGTTATGTTACACTCGTGGAGTAAGAAAGGAGCAGCAAAATGAGTGAAGAATTAATCTCCAAAAAAGAACTGCTGGACTTGACCGGAATTTCCTATGGGCAACTGTACCGTTGGAAACGGAAAAGCCTGATTCCGGAGCAGTGGTTTATCCGCAAGTCGTCATTCACGGGACAGGAAACTTTTTTTCCGCGCGAAAAAATACTGCAGCGCATAGATCGGATCCTGAACATGAAGGAGGATCTGTCGCTTGACGACTTGGCCGATGTGTTTTCGCCGAATCCGGGAGAGGTGAGCCTAAGCGTTGAAGAATTATTGGAACGAAACATTGTTACCTCAACATCCTTGAATCTATACCTTGAAACTGTAAACATTACAGACCAGCCTATCCTTGGCTTCGAAAAAATTCTCGTTGTTTATGCGCTCGATTTGTTGCTGCTCAGCGGGGATATTTCTTTGGAGGAAGGGCGGCTTTTGGTCCGGACATTGGACAAATATTTTCCCGGGAAGACCGGGCGGGAATGCGCCGTAGGCCTGACGAGAAAGATGGGTGTGCCTGTATTCTTCCTGGTACCGGGGGACGGCGGCATGTTTGTGGACGACGAAACGCGGACAGTTGCGAAACTGTCCATGGCTCGCTGCACGGAAGAGTTGAAATTACGGATGGGCGGGAGTGAAGGTTAAATGAATGAGCAGCAAGCAAGGAATTTGAAAATCAACGGGATCGGCCAGTCGGCCGGAGGCACTTACGGCAAGATCAGCACGGACGGAATCGCCACGTTGAACGGGGACACGGATTGCGTTTCGCTGACTTCCAACGGAACCCTAAAGCTGAAGGGATCGGCGCGGGCTCAGGAGTTCAGGATGAACGGCAAAGCTTCGGCGGAGGGGCCGTTGTACGGGAAAAAGCTCAGGATCGACGGCATGCTGAACATCGCCGGCGATTTGCGGGTGGAACAGAATGATATCAACGGTATACTCACGATTACCGGCAGCGCCTCCGGCGAACGTATGGAGATTGACGGAAGCATGAAGCTGGAAGGCAGTGCCGAATTTGAGACCTTCAAGGTACACGGCGGTTTTCAGATCGGGGAAATGCTGAACGCTGGAACGCTGGATATTTATATGGCCGGCGCTTGCCGGGCCAAAGAAATCGGCGGGGAACGCATTCAGGTCCGCAGAAAAGCAAGCGCCCGGAGTCTTTTGGCTTTCTTGTCGCCTGCTTTGGCGGTACGTCTTACCGCCGATGTTATCGAAGGCGATGATATCAGACTGGAGGAGACCAAAGCGGATGTCGTCCGCGGCAATTCCGTGATCATCGGTCCGGGATGCGAGATCGGACGCGTAGAATACCGGCATCGTTATGAGGCCGACCCGAGTGCATCCGTCGGCCGCGCGGAGCAGGTTTAACCGGAAACCCGAAACAGGTTGATTATAGGAGGCGAAAATAAATGAACGATTCCAAGCGGGAGGAACATCTGCATGATTTGAGGCTCGTCGGCGAAAGCTCTTCGAACGGCGGCATTTTTCAAAAGGTTCATGTGACGGGGGATGCGGAGATTCACGGAAGTCTGGACTGCCGTACGTTCAAATGCACCGGGAATACCAAGGTTGACGGCAGCTTGCGCAGCGATAGTATACGCACAACGGGGAATCTTGAGATCGAGGGGGAACTGCATGTCGCCAAGATGCGCCTGACCGGCGAAATTCGGGCAAAGGGAAGCGTTTCGTGCGAAGAGCTCCATGTATTTGGAAATACGATCGCGAATCGTGGAATACAAGCGGAACAATTACGGCTCAAAGGCGGAATTCAGACGGAAGGGATGCTTAACGCGGAGAGGTTGGAGCTGCGAATGATCGGCCGCAGTAAAACGGGAGAGATCGCGGGTACGAGCATTGACATTGCCCCGCATATGGCGCAGAAATGGACGCCTTGGATCAGGCTCGGAGAGACCCCCGAGCTTGAAGCGAGCGTCATCGAAGGTGATGTGATCCGGTTGGAAAATACGCAGGCCGACATCGTCCGCGGCGGCGATGTGACGATCGGGCCGGGCTGCCGGATTCGCCTTGTGGAATACAGTATTGCGTGCCACCGGGATAAACAAGCCGAAGTCGGGCAAAGCGTCAAGATCGATCCGCCGTTATGATCCGATATGGCCCTTCCGTCCGGCCGAATAGCCGAACAGGATGGTCGCCACGGAGACGGCGGTGATCGTGGCCAGCGGCGCGGCCCATCCCCCGCTCAAGTCGTGGATAAAGCCGAACAGGGTCGGGCCGACCGCCGCCAGCAGGTAGCCGAGCGATTGGGCCATCCCGGACAACTGGGAGGCTTGCTCGGACGAGCGCGTACGCAGGGCGAAGAAGAGGATGACCAGGCTGAAGGTCGTGCCGCTTCCGAGCCCGATCAGCGTAATGAACAGCGGTGCCAGGGCCGCCGGGCCGAGCCATATCCCGCCGAAGCCGACCAGGAAGAAGGCCGAGGAGCCGGCGGCGAGCCATTTTTGGCTCTGCATGCGCGATGCGATGAGCGGCATCAGGAACGAGCCGGCCATGCTGAAGAGCTGCATCAAGGACAGCATCCAACCCGCCTTATCCATGCTCATGCCTTGCTCATGAAGGATCTCCGGCAGCCAGGATACCCCGATATAGAACATGACGGATTGAAAACCCATGAAAATCGTCACCTGCCAGGCGATGGCCGACCGCCAGACCGTGCCGGAGCGGCGGGTGCCGTCTGCGGCGGACTCGGCGGCAGGACCGGATGCGGACCCGGCTGCGGGGGTAACTGCGGTAGAGCCGGCACTGGTAGCGCCGCGGCCGTTCGCCGCGGCACCTTCGGCAGGTCCCCGCGAGACACGGTGGCGCCGGGCCAGCGGCAACCAGACCAGGGCGGTGACTGCCGAGAGTATGAACCAGCAGGTCAATGCTCCCCGCCACCCCAGCGCGGTGCGGGAGAGCGGCATGCTGATGCCGGAGGCAGCGGCGGACCACAAATTCATGAGTGACGTATAGAGGCTCGTCATCAATCCGAGCCGCAGCGTGAAGTCGCGCTTGATCAAGCCGGGCACCAGCACGTTGGCGATCGCGATGGCGATGCCGATCAATGCCGTCCCGCCGAACAAGGCGGAAACCGTGGGCAGCGAACGCAGCAAAATCCCGCCCGTCATCAGAATCATGCTGTACAGCAGCGTTCGTTCCATGCCGAGCCGTGCGGACAGCTTGGGCGCGGCGAGGGAGAACACCGCGAAGGCGATCAGCGGGAGGGTCGTCAGCATGCCGGCGAATGTATGCGACAGGCCGGTGTCGGCCTGTATTTCGCCGATCAGCGTCCCGACCCCGGTAATCGGCGCCCGCAGCGTCGACGCGGTCAGCATTACCGCGACAACGAGCAGCGCGCTAGCCGCGCCGCGCGGCAGCGCCTCATTTTTTTCCAAACTCAATTCGCTTGAAGAACGCTGTTTCGTATAAACTTTAGATTTTCGCTCCATATTCGGAGCGTTGATATTTTGCTTCATGGTCACTGCCTGTTCCTTTCCAGGTTTTCCCGAACATCATGCAAGATATAGATATGATCTCCACCAATATCGATAAAATATCGATACAAAATAGCCTTATTCAATTCACCGGAATGATCTGTATCTGTGAAATAACGATAAATTTATCGTTAGCCGAGGGCTGGCTTTCAAGTTCTTCACATGCTTTGTCAGGTGGCTCCACCTTATCATATGAAAACTTTTTCAATCAATAGCTTTAGAAAATAGTTTTCATCGATCGGAGAAATACGGTAGAATTATGGTGAATATATACAACTTGCTGCAATCGGCAGCATGTTGTCATTTGCGCGATTGTCGTGAAGCACACGCCATTTGCCCGGATCGGTCTTACGATCCGCCGGCAAGCGGCGTTTTTTATTTTCCATATGGGAAGAAAGTGGGGGAAACCATGGGATATGCGGAAGCTTACGCTTCATTAATGAGCCGTCATTTGGCGGCGAGACAAGGGGAAGGTTTAAGGAGATTGCAGGAAGGGCATGGGCATGCGGAAAGATTGTTCGCGGAAACGGTATGGTGGCCCGCTTTTGGACATTTTGAGCATCTTCATCCGGAATATGAGATCAGCGACTTTAAGGACGGCTTCCGATACCTCGATTATGCCTATACTCCAAAGGACTTGCGGCTGGCGATAGAAATTGACGGTTTCGGGCCGCATTGGAGAAATATTGGCCGCACGCAGTTCTCGGACCACTGCCGCCGCCAGAACGATCTGATCATCGACGGCTGGAAAGTGCTGCGCTTTACTTACGATGATGTAAAGGACACCCCGCGCTACTGTCAGCAAAAGCTCCAGCAGTTTATGGGAAGATGGCTGGGCGAGCAAAGGCAGACGGAAGGAATCGACTGGACTGAAAAGGAGGTAATACGTCTATTCCTCCGCATCGGAAGGCCGCTGACTCCGGGGGATATCCGCGAGCAGATGGGGGTGGGAGGCAAAAAGGCTAGGGCTTTGCTCCAGAGCTTGGCCCGGAAAGGGTGGATCCAACCCGCCAGTGGCGAGAAGCGCATTCGTTCCTATTGTCTGAGTATGGAGGGGAAGGACTTGCTACTCTAAGTAAGCTCGCTCCTCCCTAGCCGTGCATCTGTCGCAGGATAAGGTCCATTTTGGGCGCTATTTAGTGAAATTGAGCTGAATTAGGGGGAATAGCGTCCTTTTTGGACCTTATTGTGTGAATTGGAGGGCATATTAGGCGTTTTGGGCCTGAGTTAGTGGGATAAGGTCCATTTTGGGCGCTATTTAGTGAGATTGGGTCGAAACCGGGGAAATAGCGTCCCTTTTGGACCTTATTGTGTGAATTGGAGGGCATATTAGGCCATTTTGGGCCGGAATCACTGGAATAAGGTCCGTTTTGGACGCTATTTTGCGATATTGAGTCGAAACCGGGGAAATAGAGCCTTTTTTGGACCTTATTGCGTGAATTCGAGGGCATATTAGGCCGTTTTGGGCCGGAATCACTGGGATAAGGTCCATTTTGGGCGCTATTTTGCAATATTGAGCCGAAATCTGGGAAATAGCGTCCCTTTTGGACCTTATTATGTGAATTGAAGGCTATATTGGGCCGTTTTGGTCAAGATTCACTGGAATAAGGTCCTTTTAGGACACTATTCTCGAACAAATCCAGTACTTTGGAGAAATAGCGCCCTAAAATGCCGCTATTTCTGGCGGTCACCGGAGATGGGCGCGGGAAGGGCGGGGCTGGCCAAATCATGGCAGCTTTGGCCCTTCAATACCGTCCTCCAAAATCGGAGGGGACGGCTTCGCTGATGGCGGGCGAGGGTTCGCTGCGCCGTCCCCGCTGCCGCCGGAGACGGCGATGACGTTCGGCTGGGCCGGGTACGTGTCGCGCGACAGCAGCGCGGTGCCGGCGGGGGAACCGCCGGCGTATTTGGTCCGGTACGTCTCCACGACGTAACCGGGCTTGCCGGCAAGGACAACCTCCCGGCTTCCTTCCGGAAGGCCGGGGCTCACGACGAATTTGTCCGGCGCCGGGAGGATCTCCACCGTCCGGGACTCGATCCGGTAGGTGACGCTCTCCGGCGTGCCGCCGAACAGCTTGACCGTGAGGCGGCCGTCCCGAACCCGGGCCGAGATGAGCAGATGATGTTCGCTGGTGTTTTTGAAGCGGAAATTAATGTAGCCTTCGGCGAAGGTGGCGTCCCGGCCGAGCGGCACATAGCTGACCGGCAGAGTGTGGTTGCGCCGCTCCACCATCTCAAGGCCGGCCAGCAGGGCGGCGTTGTACAGCGTGCTGGACACCTGGCAGATGCCGCCGCCCACCCCCGGGACGAGCTTGCCGCCGAAGATGACCGGCGCTTCGCGGAAGCCGTAGTCGCGCTCGGCCGCCGCGACGGCCTTGGCGTAGTCGAAGACGCCGCCCGGCGCCAGCACCAGGCCGTCGATGCTGCGCGCCGCCGCCTCGACATTGTGCAGCCGTCCGGCTCCGCTTGTTTGCAGCCCGGTCGAGTATTCGGCGATTTTGCGGACGATGCCCTCCCGCTTCAGGGTCTCGACCGTGACGCCCGGCTGCACCTGCGTGAGCGGCAGCTCCACCGCTACAGCGGGCCATGCCGCACCACTGCCTTGGCCCGCGCCGCCCGCGCCAGCGGCCCTACCGTGGCCCGCAGCGGCCCCGCCGGGGCCATCCGCGCCGCCACCCGGAACGGCTGCGCCCGGTATCGCCGCCTGAACCCGGACGGTGAGGGCGTCCCAATCGATCCGCAGCGCCGGGCGCCCGGGCAGGTAGCGGATGCCGTCGTCCTCCCCGATCGTCCGGACGGCATTCACCGGCGTGCCGAAATGCTGTTTCTCCCAAGCGGGGCTCAATGTTTGCTTCAAAACGGCGGGGTTAAACGCCGTCTGAAGCTCCCAGGATTTTGCAAAATTTTTACGAGCCCAAGCACGCTCCCACAAACTTCCGGCGGAAAGCGACATCAACTCCGTACGAAACGCGGGCGCATCCCAGGACACCCCGGCTTGTTTCCAGGTCAGACCGACCTCCGCCGCACCCCCATTGGCAGAACTTAAAGCGTAATCCGGTGCGGTGAGCCTAATTTCACTCCGCTCCATCGCCGATATAGTTTTATCGAGCAATTCCAACGCCTGCCGGGCTTCCAGCCCGCCAAGCCCGATTCCGCCCACCGAAGTCCCGGTAGGCACGGTATCGCGGGACGCATAAAGCCAAAGCCCGGCATAGAGGGCCAGTACAAGAACGATTCCGTCCAAGCAAGAGATAAGCAGAGACAGGCCTTTTATTCGCATACCGTTCTCCTTTTCTGCAAAGGCGTTTATTTCGGGGATTCGGGCTCTTTTGCCCGCTGCCGGATTGGAAAAATACTGTGTACAACCATATATATGATGAAAATCTGGAAACTTTCGGGTACTCAAAAGGTAACATATTTGTTACAATAGGAATCGGACTGATGAAATAACTCGGCTTTTAAAGGAATTGGCAGGAACATGTCGAATGTATTTTTTTAGAGATACAGAGATACAACTTAGCGTTTGTAATCAAGGTTTAGGACGTGATTAAGTGATAGAAATGCAGGATGTGTGGAAGACGTACCCGAACGGAACGCATGCGCTCAAAGGAGTTTCGGTCAAGATCGACCGCAATGAGTTTGTATACCTGGTCGGACCGTCCGGTGCGGGGAAATCGACCTTTATGAAGCTTATTTACCGGGAGGAAGTGCCGACAAAAGGGCAGATTTCCGTCAACGGTTTTAATATCGGCAAGCTGAAGCAGCGCAAAATTCCCTATGTCCGCCGAAATATCGGCGTGATTTTTCAGGATTTTCGCCTATTGCCCAAGCTGACCGCCTATGAGAATGTCGCCTTTGCACTGGAGGTCATAGAAGCCCCCAAAAAGGTCATCAAAAAGCGCACGATGGAGGTGCTTGAGCTCGTCGGACTCAAGAATAAAGCCAATCGCGATCCGTCCCAGCTGTCGGGCGGCGAACAGCAGCGCGTGGCGATCGCGCGGGCGATCGTCAACAATCCGTCGGTTATCATCGCGGACGAGCCTACCGGAAACCTCGACCCGGAGACTTCATGGGGAATTATGCAGCTGCTCGACGAGATCAATTTCCGCGGCACCACGATCGTCATGGCAACGCATAACAAAGAGATCGTCAATACGATGCGCAAACGCGTCATCGCCATAGAACACGGCAACATCGTCAGAGACCAGCTGAGAGGGGATTACGGGTATGAGTTTTAACACCTTTCTCAGACACTTGCGGGAAGGCGCGAGAAACGTACTTCGCAACGGCTGGATGTCGGTAGCGTCGGTTACATCGATCGTCGTTTCCTTGTTCATTCTGGGCGTGTTTGTACTGTTGGTGCTCAATGTCAATTCATTTGCCGATGAGGCCGACAGCCAGGTGCAGATCAGCGCCTACCTTTCCTCGGATGTCGACGACGCGACGCGGGAGCAGCTGCAGAACGAAATCGGGATGATGGAGGAAGTAAGCCGGGTAACCTTGATTCCGAAGGCCGAAGGGCTCAAGGATTTCAGGGAAAAGCTCGGGGAGGAAGGCAAGGATTTACTGGAAGGGTACGACGAGACGACCAACCCGATTCCCGACACGCTGAAGGTCGAGGTAATCGAACCTACCACCGTACCTTATGTGGCCGGCAAAATCAGCGCTCTTAACGAGAAATATCAGAATAATCCGATCTATAAAGTAAATTATGGCCAAGGGACCACCGAGAAATTGTTCAAAATTACGAGAATGGTCCGCAACATCGGCTTTGCTTTTGTGGCCGGGTTGGGCCTGATGGCGATGTTCCTGATTTCGAATACGATCCGCGTCACGATCCTGGCCCGCCGCCGGGAGATCGGCATTATGAAGCTGGTGGGGGCGACGAATTCGTTCATCAGGTGGCCGTTCTTCGTCGAGGGTGCCCTGATCGGGTTTATCGGTTCGATCATTACCGTCGGCGTGCTGTTTTTCGGGTACAAGGAACTGGTCGATTCGGTGAAATCGGACATTACGCTCGCCTTTCATTTGATTCCCGTGAACGAGATCGGTTTACCTATTTCGGGTCTGCTGCTCGCTCTCGGACTTCTGATCGGGATCTGGGGCAGCACCATGTCGATCCGCAAATTTTTGAAAGTCTAATTCAATTGAAGCAACCAAAAAAGAAGGATGGGGAAACGAAGTTGAAAAAGTGGATATCCGTTGTTGCCGTCGTCGCTTTAACCGCTGCGATCTTCCAGCCTACAGAAGGTTATGCCAAATCGAAAACGATCAGCGAGATCGATAAGGAATTGAAACAGCTTCAGGAACAGGCCAAGCAGGCCAAATCCCAGCAGGAAAAGGCCGAGCAAAAGAAACAGACGGCCCAGCATTACGTCAACAAGAACACCAACTATTTAAAACAAGTGATGGAACAGATGGATATCGTCAGCAACGAGCTGGCCAAAATCTCCCTTGATATTGAAAATACGGAACAAAGCCTGCGCGAAACCGCGACCAAGCTGGACGAGACGAAGGCGCGGATCGAAGAGCGTTCGGACCTGCTCGATTCGCGGGTCCGGCTGATGTATACCGATGGGGCCGTGTCTTATTTGGACGTGCTCTTATCGTCGACGAGCTTCACCGACTTCCTGGAACGGGCCGATTCGCTGCAAGCGATCGCCAATCAGGATCATATTTTGCTGGAGGAGCACAAGCAGGATAAGGAGCTCCTGGTAGAGCAGCAGCAGCAGTTGGAAGACGAGTACGCCAAGATCAAAACCTTGTATGCCGACGCGGAAGAGCGAAAGAGCATCCTGGAAGAGAAAGAGAACGAGAAACAGCAGCTCATCGCCCAATATTCCGATGAAATCGAGGAGTCGGACGATATCAGCGAAGAGCAGGAGAAGCTGCTCGTCGAACTGGCAACCAAACGGGCGGCCTTGGAAAAAGAGAAGAACAAGCTGAAAGCGGCGCAAGTCTATGCTTACAAAAAGAGCAGCTCTTCCGGCGGATTCAAAGGCAGCGGCGGCTCGATGCAGGTTCCCGTCGACGGCGCCCGCCTGTCCTCGAATTACGGCACACGCATTCATCCGATTACCGGCGTGAAGAAGACGCACACCGGCGTCGACCTGGCGGCTCCGCAAGGGACGGATATCCATGCGGCCGAAGGCGGCGTGGTTATCGTCGCCGAATGGTGGAGCGGATACGGCAACACGGTCATCATCGACCACGGGAACAATGTCTGGACGCTGTACGGCCATATCCGCAACGGCGGAATCAAAGTGGAGAAGGGCCAGAAGGTAAAGAAAGGCGAGAAAATCGCCGAAGTCGGCAGCACCGGCAATTCGACCGGTCCGCATTGCCACTTTGAAGTACGGATTAACGGCAGCCCGGTAGACCCGATGCCATATTTATAATAAAATAAATTTGCCGATAGAAACGGATAGCCGTCCGTAACAGACGGGCTGTCCGTTTTTCGTTCATGGAGGGTTTATTTAATATTCTGCGGACACGGGACATATACTTAATAGACAAACATAGGCGGTGAATTCATGTATAAGAAACGTACAGTAGCTTTGCTTGTGGTCGTGGCGATGGTGTTCGGCAGCTTGCTCACCTTGACCTTGACCGGTCAATGGAGTTCGGCGGATACGGGGCCGCTGCGCAGCGGCATTTTTGCCGATACGGCAGGGACGAGTTCCAAAGAAGGAATCAAAAAGATCGAAACTGCGCTGGAACTGGTCCAAAAAAATTATGTGGAGGGCGTGGACCGGCAGAAGCTGGTCGACGGCGCGATCGACGGGATGATGAATGCGCTCGGCGATCCTTTCTCCTCGTACATGGGTCCGGAGACCGCCCAACAATTCTCCGAGCAGATTGAAGGCTCGTTTACCGGAATCGGAGCGGAAGTATCCATGGAGAACGGCAACGTGGTCGTTGTATCGCCGATTAAGGGCTCCCCGGCGGAAAGGGCCGGGATCAAGCCGAAGGATATTTTGCTGTCGGTGAACGGGGAATCGTTCGAGGGACTGAGCCTGAATGAAGCGGTCGCGAAAATTCGCGGGCCCAAAGGCACCGAGGCCAAAATCAAAGTCAAGCGCGCGGGCACCGCGACGACGCTCGAGTATACGATTATCCGCGACGATATCGCGCTGGAAACGGTCTATGCCCGGATGGAAGAGGGCAAGGTCGGCGTCATTGAAGTGACCGAATTCTCGATGAATACGGCCGAGCGGTTCAAACAGGAGCTGGCCAATCTCGAGAAGCAGGGCATGAAGGGGCTTGTCATCGACGTGCGCAACAACCCCGGCGGGGTGCTCCAGATCGTGGTCGATATGGCGGAGCAATTCGTGCCGAAGGGCAAGGGGATCGTACAGGTCGAGGACAAAAACAAGCAGCGGGAGCAGACTTTGTCCCAGGGCTCCGGCAAAAGCTACCCGATCGCGGTCATCACCAACAAGGGCAGCGCCAGCGCATCGGAAATTTTGGCCGGCGCGCTACAGGAGTCGGCGAACGCCAAGCTGATCGGCGAAGCCACTTACGGCAAAGGCACGGTGCAAACGAGCTTCAGCCGCGAGTTCGGCGACGGCAGCCTGCTTAAGGTGACGATCGCCAAATGGCTGACGCCAAACGGCGAATGGATTCACAAGAAGGGGATCGAGCCGGATGTTCCGGTAGCTCAGCCGGACTATTTCTCGGTAGCCCCGATTAATAAAGAGAAGACCTACAAATACGATATGCTTGGCGATGATATCAAAAGCGCTCAAACCATGCTGCAGGGCCTCGGTTACGAGACGGGCCGCAGCGACGGATACTTCAGCAAAGCTACGGAAACCGCGCTGAAGAAGTTCCAAACCGACCATAAACTCGAGGCGACGGGAGTTCTGGACGCCAAAACGGCGGAGGCGCTTGAAGCCAGTCTGGTCGAGCAAATCCGCGATCCGAAAAACGATAATCAAATGAACCGGGCAATCGAGGTCATCCGGAAGGAAATCGCCGCACCGGTGTCGAAGGAATAAGAAGGCTGCTATTTAGCCTTCTTTTTTTCTGCTCGGTCAAACGATATCACAGGAACGGGAGCGTGAGCCGGTATGGATCTCTTGCTTGAAGGATTGTGGAAAGTAACGGAGGCGGTAGCTCAGCTCTTCCTGCAGCCGTTTTATTATATTTCGATTATTGTTATTATGCTGCTTTATCGCAGACAAGTTCTGCTGGAGCGGAAGCTGTTCCATGTTAAACTGCACGGCTGGCTGGCCCAGACCTGGCGCACGGTGCTGGGCGGGCTGCTCGCGGGTATCGGCGTTTCGCTGGTTTCGGCGTTTGTCGGGATGACGCTGACTGTAGAAGGAATTTTATGTATCTGGGCCGCAACGATCCTGCTGCTGCTGATTCGCGTCCGCTATTTGTGCCTGGCTTATTCGATCGGACTCCTGGGTGTCGTCCAGTTCGCACTCAACCTGTTCCCGGATTTCGCCGGGAGCGGCTGGCTGGCGGAAGCGGTCCGCGCCGTGCGGGAACTGAATATTCCCGCCCTGCTGTGCCTGGTCGGCCTGCTTCATTTGGCCGAAGGGCTGCTTGTCCGCTGGCAGGGGGCTTCCTTCGCCGGGCCGCTCTTTTATGAGGGCAAGCGCGGGAGGCTGGTCGGCGGCTACCAGATGCAGAGCCTCTGGCCGGTTCCGCTGCTGCTGCTGATCCCCGCCGAGACGACGGGCGGCGTGCTGCCCTGGACGCCGCTGTTCGGCGGGGATGCCTGGCAGGGCGGGTTCGCCCTGATGGCACTGCCGATCGTGATCGGCTTCGCGGAGTCGACGACCGGCATGCTGCCGAAGGCGAAGGCGCGGGTTTCATCGGTGCGGCTGCTGGCCTACGGGGTCATCATCATCGCGCTGGCGCTGCTCGCGTACTGGTGGACCCCGCTTACGCTGCTCGCCGCACTGGCCGCCTTCCTGCTGCACGAAGGCCTGGTCTGGTTCAGCCGGTTCGAGGAGCAGCAGAAGAGCCCGCTGTTTGTCCACCCGCAGGGCGGACTGAAGGTGCTGGCAGTGCTGCCGGGAAGCCCGGCGGAGGAGCTCGGCATCCAGGCCGGCGAGTCCATCGTCCGCGTGAACGGCGTGCCGGTGCCGACGAAGGAGGAGCTGCACGCGGCGCTGCGCACCCAGTCGGCGTTCTGCAAGCTGGAGGTCCGCAATCTCGCGGGCGAGAGCAAATTCCTCCAGCGCGCGATTTACGCCGGCGAGCACCATCAGCTCGGCGCGATTCTGGCGCCGGACGAGCAGGCGCCGGCGGCGGTCAGGCTGCAGCCGCTCTCGCTGCTGCAGCTGCTGCGCCCGCGCAGCTCCGCGCGCGGGCGTGCGCGCGCGGCCGGGAAGCCCGCCGCCTCCGGCGAGGCGGGCGTGAACGACGCCGCCCGCTAGAGCGCAAACGGGCGGACCTGCGCCGGACGAACAGGCGCATCGCATCGTGTTTAGGGATAGCGGCCAACCTTTGGCTGCTATTTTTGTTGTTCCCCCTGGTTTTCCCCCTCTGCACTCGTAAATAGTATATAATTAGTAAAGACATTGGCTTTTACGGAATTAATAATTAATACTAATTGGAGGGATGCAAATGGACGTATTATCGGCCATTGAAGCGCGGCGGGAAATTACCGAATTCAAGGATGCGCCGATACCGGAAGGCGAATTGGAGAAGCTAATCACGGCGCTGTATAAAGCTCCGGCAGGCAATAATTTGCCCTCGCGCGAATTTATACTCGTTACGGATCGGCCGCTGTTGTCGCAATTGAGCAAGACCACGCCTTATGTGCGCTGGCTGGAAGGGGCCGCGGCGGGAATCGTCATTGTCGGCAATGAAGAGCTCAGCAAATACTGGCTGCAGGACGCGTCGATCGCCGGCGGCTTCTTGTGGCTGACGGCAACGTCATTAGGCTTAGGGGCCGCATGGGGAGCGGTATATCATTCGGAGGATGCGGCCGAGTCGCTTCAGCGGGAAAATTATGTCCGGGACATATTGAATATCCCCGCCAAGCTCCGCGTAGTTGCGATTATCGGTCTCGGATACCCGGCTGCCGAGCCTGCCTCTAAAGAGCTTTACCCGCTCCAAGAAGTATTTCATACGAATCGTTATCAAAAATAAACCGGCCGACCCAAAAAACACCGTTCCACGTAAGCAACAGCTTGCGTTGGAACGGTGTTTTGCTCTATTGCCGTTATTGCTGCAATTGCCGCAGCACGGTAATTTCGACGCGGCGGTTTTTCTGCCGGCCTTCCGCGGTGGTGTTGTCGGCCGCGGGCCGGGTGTCGGCATAGCCGGCGTATTGGAAGCCCTGCGGGTCGAGCTTTTCCTTGTCGAGGAAATACCGCAGGACGGACAAAGCGCGTGCGCCCGACAACTCCCAGTTGTCCTTGTACTCGGAGGCCCGGACGATCGGCTGATTGTCCGTGTGCCCTTCGATGCTGATCACGGTATCGAGCTGGCTGAACAGGCTGGCCAGCTTGGACAGCGTTTTGGCGGAGCCCGCCTTCAGATCGGCTTTGCCGGTATCGAACAGAAACCGGTCGCTTAGCGTGATCGAAATCCCCTTGGGCAGATCGGCGACTTTGATCTGGTCCTCCAGCTGGTTGTCCTTGATATACGTTTCAATCCGGTTCATCAGATTTTGCAGTTCTTCTTCCTGTTTACGGAAGGCCAGCTCCCGCTCGGTCAGCGGCTTTTGCTCCGGATCGCCGCCGCTTTCGCTCTGCGGATCGTCATCCGTCACGCCGTTCTCCCCGTTGCTGATAGCCTGTCCCGCATCATGGCTCCCGTCTTCTTCCGCTAACGGCGACTCATGCCCTTTTTCGGTGTCGAGGATGCTATTTCCGTCCTCCAGGATGGAGTCGCCGCTGCCGAAAGTAAGCTGAAGCGACTGAGTGACGACTTTGTATTTCTCCACATCCACGCGGCTCATGGCATACATGACGACGAAAAAAATCAGCAGCAGCGTGATGAGGTCGGCATAGGTGATCATCCACCGGTCATTCGTGTCTTTGATGAGCCTCGGACGCCGGCCTCGCCGCCCGGCTCGGTCTCTCCGGCTCATAGGCTTTCCGTCTCCCCGGCAGCGGGGGCTTGCGGCGCGAGGTCCCGGCGCGCATCCGCCGTGAACGATTCCAGCTTGCGCCGGACGAGCAGCGGATGATCCCCGTTTTGCAGGGAAAGGATGCCTTCCAGCATCATTTCCATCCGTTCGGCTTCATCTTCCCCCCGCCCTTTGATCTTGGCGGCGATGGGCAGAAAGATCAGGTTGGCGCTGGCCACCCCGTATAGAGTAGCCGTAAAGGCCAGGGCGATGGAAGGCCCCAGCGCGGTCGGCTCGGTCAGGCTGCCGAGCACATGAATCAGCCCCATCACCGTACCGATAATCCCCATCGTCGGCGCATATCCGCCGGCCGATTCGAATATTTTCGCATACCCTTCATATTTATTCTGAACGGCGTCGATCTCCAGTTCCATGATTTGCTTGACCATGCTTTGTTCCGTACCGTCGACGACCAGCTGAATGCCTTCCCGCAAAAAGGGATCCCCATGCTCCTCGGCCGACTTTTCCAACGCTAACACGCCTTGGCGTCGCGAAATCATCGACATGCCCACGATATCCTCGATCAGCTTGTCCGCATCGTGCGGTTTCGAGGTAAAGGCCAGCTTCAGCGCCCGGGGAATGGTCTTCAATTTGGCCAAAGGAAAGCTGATCATGACCGCGGCGACCGTGCCGCCGAAGACGATGAGCGCCGCCGCGATCTGAGCCAGTCCGCCGAGCTCCCCGCCCTCCCAAATAAAGCCGCCGATCAAGGCGGCAAGCCCGATGATAAGTCCAAGGATTGTTGTGATATCCATCCGTTTCATGACAACTCCTATTCTGCGACGTTCTGTTTGCATCCTGAACATAAAAGGGTTATAATCAATGGGAACATCCATTCTTATTTTACAAATGTCGGAATGCAAGGTTCTCGTTGATATATAGATGTACAATTTCCATTTTAGACGATAAGGGTGATGTTGGACAATGAGTGATATTGTCTTCAGCAACAATAAATTCGAGCTAATCTCCGAATATACGCCGCAGGGCGACCAGCCGAAGGCGATCGACCAATTGGTGGAAGGCGTAAAAATGGGTAAAAAGCACCAGACCCTGCTGGGCGCCACGGGCACCGGGAAGACCTTCACGATCGCCCATACGATCGCCAAGCTCGGCCGGCCTACACTGGTCATCGCTCATAATAAAACGTTGGCGGCGCAGCTGGCCAGCGAATTCAGGGAATTTTTCCCCAACAACTCCGTTGATTACTTCGTCAGCTACTATGATTACTACCAGCCGGAAGCCTACATTCCATCCTCGGACACTTATATCGAGAAAGACTCCAGCATTAATGAAGAAATCGATAAATTGAGACACTCCGCGACGAGCGCGCTGTTCGAACGGCGGGACGTTATTATCGTGGCGAGCGTGTCTTGTATTTACGGCCTCGGTTCGCCAATGGAATACGGCAGCATGGTGCTGTCGCTGCGGGTCGGAATGGAGAAGCCGCGGAATCAGATCTTGAGCCGTCTGGTCGATATCCAGTACCAGCGGAACGACATCAATTTCGTGCGCGGTACGTTCCGGGTCCGGGGCGATGTCCTGGAAATTTTCCCGGCTTCCAAGGGGGAACAGGCGGTCCGGATCGAATTTTTCGGCGACGAAATCGAACGGATAACCGAGATCGACGTGCTGACCGGCGAATTGGTCGGAGAACGCGACCATGTCGCCATCTTTCCGGCCTCTCACTTTGTCACCCAGGAAGAGACAATGAGAGTCGCGTTGGAAAATATCGAGCGGGAGCTGGAAGAGCGGCTGGCGTATTTCCGAGCCGAGGGCAAGCTGCTGGAAGCGCAGCGCCTGGAGCAGCGCACCCGGTACGATATCGAAATGATGAAGGAGCTCGGCTTCTGTTCGGGGATCGAGAATTACTCCGGACCGCTGACATTCCGCGAGCGCGGCGCGACGCCGTACACGCTGCTGGACTATTTTCCCGAAGATATGCTGATCGTAATCGACGAATCCCATGTGACGCTGCCGCAAATCCGGGCGATGTACAACGGGGACCAAGCGCGCAAGAACGTACTCGTCGACCACGGCTTCCGCTTGCCGTCGGCGCTCGACAACCGGCCGCTGCGGTTCGAGGAGTTCGAGGAGAAGGCGGGGCAGATGATTTTCGTATCGGCGACGCCGGGACCGTATGAACTCGAGCATTGCAACACGATGGTCGAGCAGATTATCCGGCCGACAGGCCTGCTGGATCCGGTGATCGAGCTGCGCCCGACGAAGGGGCAGATCGACGACCTGATCGGCGAGATCAACGACCGGATCGCCAAGGACGAACGGGTGCTGGTGACGACGCTGACCAAGAAGATGGCGGAGGATTTAACCGACTATCTGAAAGAGGTCGGTATTAAAGTCCGCTATCTGCATTCGGATATCAAAACGCTGGAGCGGATGAGCATCTTGCGCGACCTGCGGCTCGGCACCTTCCATGTGCTGATCGGGATCAACCTCCTGCGGGAAGGTCTGGACCTGCCCGAAGTTTCGCTGGTGGCGATCCTCGATGCGGATAAGGAAGGATTCCTGCGCTCCGAGCGGTCGCTGATCCAGACGATCGGCCGGGCGGCGCGGAACTCGGACGGGCGCGTGCTGATGTACGGCGACGGTATAACCGAGTCGATGGACAAGGCGATCAAGGAGACCGAACGGCGGCGCAGCATCCAGATCGCTTATAATGAGAAACATGGAATTACGCCGCAAACGATCCGCAAGAAAGTGCACGATGTCATCGAAGCGACCCGTGTGGCCGAGAGCAAGAACGATTATCTGGCGGACGCCAAGGGCAAGATGTCCAAGCGCGACCGCGAGGCCATGATCGGGCGTTTGGAAATAGAGATGAAAGATGCCGCCAAGAACCTCCAGTTCGAACGGGCCGCGGAGCTCCGCGACGCGATTCTGGAATTGCGGGCGGAATAAGAGTTGGGAGTTGAAACCTAGTGGCTAGCGAAAATATCGTCATCAAAGGCGCCAGAGCGCACAATCTGAAAAACATCGACATTACGATTCCGCGCGACCGTTTTGTCGTCCTGACGGGCTTAAGCGGCTCGGGGAAATCTTCCTTGGCTTTCGATACGATTTATGCGGAAGGACAGCGCCGGTACGTGGAATCCTTGTCCTCTTATGCCCGGATGTTCCTGGGCCAAATGGAGAAGCCGGACGTTGATTCCATCGAGGGGCTGTCGCCCGCAATCTCGATCGACCAGAAGACGACCAGCCGCAACCCGCGTTCGACGGTCGGCACGGTCACGGAAATTTACGATTATTTGCGCCTGCTGTTCGCCCGCGTCGGCCATCCCCACTGCCCCGAGCACGGGATTGAGATCACGTCCCAGACGGTCGAGCAAATGGTGGACCGGATCATGCAGTATCCCGAGCGGACGAAACTGCAAATCCTGGCCCCGGTGATTTCCGGCAAGAAGGGGGAGCACAAGAGCCTGTTTGCCGAAATTGCCAAGCAGGGCTTTGTGCGCGTCCGCGTCGACGGCGAGCAGCGGGACCTGTCGGAAAATATCGAGCTGGAGAAGAACAAGAAGCACTCCATCGAGGTCATCGTCGACCGGATCATCGTCAAGGAGGACGCCCGCAGCCGGCTGGCCGACTCCATCGAGACGGCGCTCAAGATGTCCGGCGGACAACTGCTTGTCGATATCATCGGCCAAGAGGAGCTGCGGTTCAGCTCCAACTACGCCTGTCCGATCTGCGGCTTCAGCATCGATGAGCTGTCGCCGCGGATGTTCTCGTTCAACAGCCCGTTCGGGGCTTGTCCGGACTGCGACGGTCTCGGCATGAAGATGATCATCGACCCGGACCTGCTGGTTCCCGATCCCGGCAAGAGTATTGAAGAAGGCGCATTTGAAGCCTGGGCCGGCGGGATGTCCAACTATTATCCGCAGTTTCTGCGGTCGGTGTGCGAGCATTATGATATTCCGCAGGATGTGCCTGTCTCGGAACTGACCAAAGACCAGATGGACATACTCCTTTACGGCACCGGGTCCACCAAGATCCGGTTCCGGTATCAGAACGATTTTGGCGTAAGTAAAGACGCTTATGTTACTTTTGAAGGGATTATCCCCAACCTGGAGCGGCGGTACCGGGAAACCGGATCGGAAGGCATTCGTGAATTCATCGAGCAGTTCATGGGCTCGAAGCCGTGCGAAACCTGCAAAGGCCACCGTTTGAAGAAGGAAGTTCTGGCGGTAACCATCAACGGCGAGAATATGGCGCACGTGACGGATCTGTCGATCGGCGAAGCGACGAAGTTCTTCGACAATCTGGTATTGAGCGAGAAGGAAGCGGCCATCGCCCAACTGATTCTGAAAGAGATTCACAGCCGGCTGGGCTTTCTGGTGAATGTCGGGCTCGAGTATTTGACCTTGAGCCGGGCGGCCGGAACGCTATCCGGCGGCGAAGCCCAGCGGATCCGGCTCGCGACGCAGATCGGGTCAAGTCTGATGGGCGTGCTGTACATTCTCGACGAGCCGAGCATCGGGCTGCATCAGCGGGATAACGACCGTCTCATCTCGACCCTCGCGCATATGCGGGATCAAGGCAATACGCTGATTGTCGTCGAGCATGACGAGGACACCATGCTGGCCGCCGATCATATCATCGATATCGGCCCCGGAGCGGGGATTCACGGCGGACAGGTCATTTCGCAAGGAACTCCGCAGGAAATCATGGACGATCCGAAATCACTGACCGGACAATATTTAAGCGGACGGAAGTTTATCGAGGTACCCGGGGAGCGGCGCAAACCGGACGGCCGCTGGCTGGAGGTCAAGGGCGCGAAGGAAAACAACCTGAAGAACATCAACGTGAAGTTCCCGATCGGGGTCTTTACGGCGGTGACGGGCGTATCCGGGTCCGGCAAATCGACACTGGTCAATGAAATCCTATACAAAACGTTGGCCCGGGACCTGAACCGCGCCAAAACGCGTCCGGGACAATATCGCGAGATGAAGGGGCTGGAGCATGTAGACAAGGTGGTCGACATCGACCAGTCGCCGATCGGCCGTACGCCGCGCTCCAACCCGGCGACGTATACCGGCGTATTCGACGATATCCGCGATTTGTACGCGCAAACGAACGAGGCGAAGCTTCGCGGCTACAAGAAGGGCCGGTTCAGCTTCAATATCAAGGGCGGACGCTGTGAAGCCTGCAAGGGCGACGGGATCATCAAGATCGAAATGCACTTCCTGCCGGATGTTTATGTGCCTTGCGAGATTTGCAAAGGCAAACGGTATAACCGGGAAACGCTCGAAGTCAAATACAAAAACAAGAGCATTGCGGATTTGCTGGAGATGACCATCGAGGATGCGACGCATTTCTTCGAGAATATCCCGAAAATTCACCGCAAGCTGCAAACCTTGCTTGATGTGGGTCTCGGCTACGTGACGCTGGGACAACCCGCGACCACGTTGTCCGGCGGCGAAGCGCAGCGCGTCAAGCTTGCTTCCGAGCTGTACCGGCGCAGCACGGGCAGAACGATCTACATCTTGGACGAACCGACGACAGGGCTCCATGTGGACGATATCGACCGTCTGCTGAAAGTGCTGCATCGGCTGGTCGATTCCGGCGACACTGTGCTCGTGATCGAGCATAACCTCGACGTCATCAAGACGGCCGACTATATCATCGATCTCGGCCCCGAAGGCGGCAGCGGCGGCGGCACGATCATCGCCAGCGGCACGCCGGAGCAAATCGTCAAAGTGGAAGAGTCCTACACCGGCCGCTACCTCGCCCCCATCCTGGAGCGCGACACGAAGCGGACGGAGGAATTGCGGGTTCGCTCATAGTCGCTCATAGTCTCAAGTTTGCAAGAGTCCGGAGTACCTCGCCAGAGCCATGGTGGGGGTGCTGCGGACTTTTCTTATAACTGTGGTATAATGTAAACCAGATTTAACACGAAGGTGGGTGTTCGCGTTGAGTGTTAATAAGGAGGATTTAAAAAAATTAATTGATACTATCCCGGATCAGGATGCTAGAGAAGTATACGATTTTATCAGGTATCTAAAAATGAAACGGGAAGAAGTGGAAATTCGCGAGCTTGAAAAGGTTAGCGTCACAAGCATGGATTTTTGGGATAATCCGGTGGATGACGAGGTTTGGAATGATGTATAGTCAGGGGGAGATCTTACTTATTCCGTTTCCTTACAGTGATCTTTCGTCAACTAAAAAACGCCCTGTTCTTGTACTATCTAATACCGAGTATAATCAATCGCACAAGGATATTGTCGTCGCTGCGATTACCTCGAATATCGCCGAAAGGGATTACTTAATACAGATTTCAGAAAGTGATCTAGTTAAGGGACAACTTAAGGTTGAATCGGGCATTCGGGTAGATAAAATCTATACATTTTCGGATAATATTGTGATCAAGAGCTTCGGGCAAATCTCTTCCGAAAAGATGAGTCAAGTAAGGGCCAGATTATATGAGCTTTTCTCAATTTTAGGGGCTTAACCAATAGGTATGATTATAAATTGTCCGTGAATGGCGGATTTTTCTTGGGGTTTTGTCTTTTGAGAAATGGACAGTTCCGCTGCAGGAGATAGATCGCTCCGGGGTGTACTGATTCAAAATGTAGTGAATGTGGTTTAGTGGAGGCACAACATATAGATTATTTTCCACACGGGTGATAATACCCCGAATGTCCACCTTTCGGGTGGACATTTTTTGTGTTTGTCCATATGTGGGATACAGTCTTTTTACGTAGAGCAATTGTGGATTTGATGATGAATGAATAAGATATGAATTACTTAACATAAAAGAAGAAAAATTCAACAATTTCTTGTCATTTTGCTTGCATCCGCTTTAATGAGAAGCTAACATAGAGGAAGATGGAAAAAACCGTGAACTTAATCGAGGAGGGCATGCTATGTTACTCGCTGCGGCAGGGGAAGTATCGACGACCTTTAACGGGTTTGATATTTTTATGATTTTGTTTACGATTGTCATCCTGATCGGGGTTATCCGACTGCTGAAGGAGCGTCCGAAAAAAAATCTGTTCGCGATCGGGTTCGGCATTTTCAGCCTGCTGGTGTTTTTGGCGTCCGATGCGGCTATGATCCAGGCGTGGTTCAGTTAATTCGCGTATAGCTTATTGCATCGATGATCGAGCGTAGGATGGAAGCGGGTACGGAAAAGGCACTTTGTTCCGGGTGAGGGATGGGGTGTCTTTTTGCGCGTGTGAAAAGGTTATAGGTGTACAGTGTAGCTAGAAGTTCCAAAGGTTTCGGCGATTCAAGAGGTTCCAATGGTTCCAACGCTTCCCGCCGCTTGATGGCTAGTGTGTTCGGGCCATGTCTGCTAAAATGATTAGGTTATGGGAGTTTTAAGGATCAGAGAGAACTAATTTATTATATTAATTAAATGGCCCGTCAATGCGGGACTTCCGGGAGGAACTCATGAGCCATACGGCATTAATAAGACAGGATGTGGAGCTGCTTGCTCCGGCAGGGGATTGGGACTGCATGCGGTCGGCCGTTGCAAACGGCGCGGATGCGGTGTATTTTGGCGTGGAAAAGTTTAATGCACGGGCGCGGGCCAACAATTTCCGGATGGACGAGCTGCCGGAGATTATGGCGTTTTTGCACAGCTATGGGGTCAAGGGATTCCTGACCTTTAACATATTGGTGTTTGAAGATGAAATGGCGGCGGCCCAGGAGCTGATTGAGGCTTGTATGGAGGCCGGTGTAGACGCGGTGATTGTACAGGACCTCGGATTGGTTAAGCTGATCCGCGAGCTGTCGCCGGATTTTCCGATTCACGGTTCGACGCAGATGACGATTACTTCGCCGGAGGCGGTGGAGTTTACGAAGCCTTGGAATATGGAGCGGGTTGTGCTTGGACGCGAAAACAATCTTAAGCAGATTAGAACGATTGGCGATCAGGCTAAGCTGCCGATGGAGGTTTTTGTGCACGGGGCGATCTGTGTGTCGTATTCCGGCCAATGTCTGACCTCCGAAATGTGGGGCGGACGCTCGGCCAACCGCGGCGAATGCGCGCAAGCCTGCCGCTTACCGTACGATTTGATCGTCGACGGGGAGACGAAGCCGATGGGTGATGTCGCTTATTTGCTGTCGCCTAAAGATTTGGCGGCGATTGACATTATTCCGGAGCTGATTGAAGCGGGCGTTACTTCCTTCAAAATCGAAGGCCGGCTCAAGAGTCCGGAGTATGTGGCGAATGTGGTGAGCAAGTACCGGAAGGCGATCGACCGGTATTTTGACGGGGATGACACGCGTCCGTCCAAGGAAGAAATCCGCGAGCTGCAGCAGAGTTTTTCGCGCGGCTTTACGCACGGGTTCCTGGAGGGGACGAACAACAAGAAGTTGCTTGACGGAACGTTCCCGAAAAGCCGCGGCGTTTACCTCGGCCGGGTGGAGCAGGTGCTCCGCGACGGCGTGGTCTGCAAGCTGGAAGCGCCGCTGAAGCGCGGCGACGGCATCGTATTTGACGCGGGCGATCCGACGAAGAAGGAAGAGGGCGGCCGCGTATACGATTTGCGGCGCAAAGGCGTGAAGCTGGAGGGCGAGGCCGACGAGACGTGGATCGTCGATATCGTGCCTGGGCGCAGCGACGTCGATCTGCGCCGCGTGCATGTGGGCGACCGGATCTGGAAGACGAGCGATCCGGCACTGGACAAGCGGCTGCGCCAGACGTTCGAGACCGACAAGCCGTACCGGGTGTTCCCGGTACATGTGCGGGCGGTCGGCCACGCGGGCGGGCTGCTGACCACCTTCTGGACCGATGTCCAGAAGGGCACGACGGTGCGCGTCGACTCGGAGCTGGAGCTCGAGGTCGCGCTGAAAAGGCCGATGGACGGCGCTCTGCTCGAAGAGCAGTTCGGCCGTCTCGGCGGCACGGTGTTCCAGCTCGAGCGGCTGGACATGGAGCTGCATGGCGACGTGATCCTGCCGATGCGCGAGCTGAACGGCATCCGCCGGCGCGCGGTGGAGCTGCTCGCCGCCGAGCGTCCGAAGCCGCCCGTGTACACGCGGGCGGCAGCCATCGAGGCTGCGCCTGCCGCCACGCAGGGCGGCGGGGGCGCAGCGGGGCTGCCCGCAGGCGCTGCCACGGGCGCGCCGGTTAAGCGCGGTGAGGCGAAGCTCACCGCGCTGTGCCGCAGCCTGCCGCAGGTGCAGGCTGCGCTCGAAGCCGGCGTGGAGATGATTTACGCCGACTTCGAGTTTATCAAGCAGTTCCCGGCAGCGGTGGAAGCCGTTCGGGCGGCCGGCAAGCAAATCGCGCTGGCCACGCCGCGCATCCATATGCCGGGCGAGAACGGCTACCACAACAACATCCTGCGTCTTCAACCCGACGCGGTGCTGGTGCGCAATACCGGTGCGCTGTATTTCTACCTGCGCCACCGGATGGAAAACCCGTCCGCCTCGCATCCGCGGCTGATTGGCGATTTCTCGCTGAACATCGCCAATCACAAAACGGTGGAGCTGTTCCTCGAGGCGGGCTGCGACCTCGTTACGCCGTCTTACGATTTGAACGTCCAGCAGATGGTCGATCTGCTGCGGCAAAGCCCGACGGCGGGCATGGAAATCGTCATCCATCAGCATCTGCCGATGTTCCATACCGAGCACTGCGTGTACTGTACCTTCCTCAGTGAAGGTACGGACTACACCAACTGCGGCCGCCCTTGCGAGGCGCATCGCGCTTCGCTGCAAGACCGGATCGGCATGAGCCATCCGGTCCGCGTCGACGAAGGCTGCCGCAATACGGTCTACAACGCGATCGAGCAGTCCGGGGCGGAATACCTGAGCAACTTTATGGAGCTCGGCGTGCCGAACTACCGGGTGGAGTTCCTGGAGGAGACGCCGGAGCAGGTTCATCAGGTGATCGATCTGTACAACCGGGCGCTTCGCGGCGAGATCAGCGGCACCCAGGTTTGGCGCACGCTGAAAGCGACCAATCAGCTCGGCGTTACACGCGGACAGCTTGTAAAATAACAAAATAAAATTGATAGAAAAAACCGGCCTTCACTATATGCGTATGAAGGTCGGTTTTTCCAATTATATGGATATTTCGGGCGCTGTTACTCTGATGAGGGACACTTGTATTTCGGGCGCAGACATGGCGAAAACCCGCGCCACGAAAGGCTTTTTTAATTGTAAACACTTTGTGAAACGTCCCTAAAAATGATCGATAAACGATATTTATCAGTGATTAAAAAAACTCTGATGTGGTATAATGAAAACGTAAACAAAACTAGTGGATGATTCATTTAAATCCACTTTGTAGGAGGGTAAATGATATGTTTGAAGGATTCCTCGAAATGCAATCGGTGGTCACTAAAGTTCATGGACGTCTGGAGATTGACGGCGAACAAGAATACCGGAAAATCGAATACGGTACAGAGCGCCATCTTCGCACCCCTGAACCGGGAGGCCGGGACCGCTACGAGGAAGCGCCTCAGCCTATCGTGTCGCGCCTGAAGTTCTGGATCCACTAAAAGAAAACTTCAATTACTGCCGCTTCTTAAGGATATTTATCCCGGGGAGGCGGTTTTTGTTTGTATGGTGTCTTTTTTGCGGCCAAATTATGATATAATGTCCCCATCTTGAAGTTAGGGGAAAGGAAGATAGTCCATCATGAAAATTCGCAAAGCGATCATTCCCGCCGCCGGCTTGGGAACCCGTTTCCTGCCTGCGACGAAAGCGATGCCGAAGGAAATGCTGCCGATCGTGGATAAGCCGACGATCCAGTATATCGTGGAGGAAGCCGTGGCATCGGGAATTGAGGATATTATTATCGTGACCGGTAAAGGCAAGCGGGCAATCGAGGATCACTTTGACAATTCCTTCGAGCTGGAACAGAATTTATCGGAAAAAGGCAAATGGGAGCTGCTCAGCGAGGTCCGCAAGTCCTCGGAAATGGCCGATATCCACTACATACGGCAGAAGGAACCTAAGGGCTTAGGGCATGCGATCTGGTGCGCGCGGAAGTTTATCGGCGATGAACCGTTTGCCGTCCTGCTGGGCGACGATATCGTCGAATCGGAGGTTCCTTGTCTGAAGCAAATGATCGACGTGTACAACTTCCAGAAGGCCTCAATCGTGGGGGTACAGCCGGTTCCTTGGGAAGAGGTGTCCCGCTACGGGATTGTGGACGGCACCGAGATCGGCGACCGCGTGTATCAAGCCAAGGCACTGGTTGAGAAACCGCCGGCCGACAAGGCTACGTCGAACCTGGCGATTATGGGCAGATATATTTTAACCCCAACCATATTCGACATTTTGGACGAGCAGCATGAGGGAGTGGGCGGAGAGATTCAATTGACCGATGCGATTTCTCGTTTGAGCGAGACAGAGCGCATCATCGCCTACAATTTTGACGGCCTGCGTCATGATGTCGGCGAGAAGCTCGGTTTTATCAAAACCATAATTCATTATGCACTGCAGAAAAAAGAATTGCGTGAAGACCTGCTCAAATACATGGCGGAAATTACGGAAGATAAAAAAATCGGCCTCTCTTAAGAGAGAGCCGATTTTTTTCTTGGTTTGGTTGGCGGCCGGTGGCTTAGAAGTTCAATGCCGCAATTTCCTCGATCGATTCTTTTTCGCTCGGATCTATTTGCATCAAACTGTCATACACGGCTTGGTCATTGCCGCCGGATTTTTGCAATGCGGCCAAATACCAGCGGGCGCTTTCCCGACTTGTCGGATCATTCAGATCCTTGCCGATTCCTTGTTTAAGAATTTCAACCGCTTCGGCCGGCTTGTTCATCATATATTGCATTTTACCCGCATTCAGCGCCATCGTCGGAGTTACTGCGAACGCTCCGCCTTGAAGCTGCCCCTTCGGCAGGGTCTTCAAGTGTTCGACGCCACGAACGACATGATCGTAAGCCTGGAGACCCGCTGTGAAGTACTCTTCTTTCTTGGCAACATCCTGGCTTCCGAGCGCTTCATAACCCAGCTCAAAAGATTGAACGATCAGCTTCTCATACCAATCCTGATCATAGGTGTAGCGGTCGGCATTGTCCTTCAGCACATCGTAGGCCTTATCGGTTTCCCCCTTTAATTGATACAGGGAGATGAGCTGCAAATACATGTTTTTGTTGAACTCATCCTTTTTCAGCGCGTCGGTCAGAAGCTTAAGATCCTCATTGTAGAAAGCTTCTTCCTCCGTCTGTTGATAGGCTGCTTTAAGCAGGGAGTTATAGGTCAGTATCGCATCCGGTTGATTACTGCGTTTCTTTAATGCATCCGTAAACGGCTCCCGGATTTCTTGGAAATCGGTGCTTGTCGAGATCAAGGCATTCCCTTTTTCAATCGCGTTGTTGGCTTGGATATACCGGATCGAGGTGAAGATCAGCACCAGCGATCCAATTACCATAACCGCGCTGTACAACGGACGTATGCCGGACGGTTTAAGCTTCAACCGTTTCACCGGAGCGTTGTCCATCGCCGCGGCCATCCCGCCGAGACCGAGGAAGACCAGCATCCCGATAAACACATAACTCATGTTAAAGTCCATCAAACTGTGGATCAGCAGCGAGAACACGATGATGAAATAGATGAAATACGAGTTGCGCTTCGTCTCATCGGAACGGATATATCCGCGAATGTATTTATAGAACACATAGGCGAGGAACGCCACAAGAACGATAAATCCGAGAAGCCCGACTTCGACCAAATACTGCATGACGAAGCTGTGCGCTTGGCGGCTCTGATATGGATTGTTTTGATATTTCTCATAGATCTGGGCCCAAGCCCCGCCGCCTGCCCCGATCACCGGATAATCTTTGATAACCTTCACGGCGTCTTTGTAGAACGTGAGACGTTCCAAAACACTGTGCTGCTGCATGTTGATATTTTCAAGGCGGTCACCAATATTGCCCGGCAGGACGTGCTTCAGGTTCGTTCCCAGCAGCAGTGCGGCCAAAATGACCACGGCAACCACGGAAACGAGCGGCAACCACAGGTTGGCGAGCTTTTTCGCGGACCAGCCTTCCGTACGTTTTTCCAGCCAAGGTGCAACGAAACGCTGAATCAACCAAGCCAACACGGCGACAATGATCGATGCTCCGAGCACATAGAGCCAGCCTTTGGCCGGGTCGCCGATTTCTCCCTTATGAAATTGCTGTCCCAGATTGGTTACCGGTTTTGCGACCGCTATTGTAGCAACGCCGGCAATCACACAATAAAGAATCCAGAGGATCTGCTTGGCCGGCTTAAGGAACAACAGCAGAATAATGAAGACGATCGGCAGAAATACAAGACCGCCGCGTGACAGCGTGAGCAGAATCGACAAAACCATCGGTACGAGCATGAACGCGTGGATGACTTGGCTGTACCATTTTTTCGAGCGGGTGATCGCAAATACGGCCACGAAGAAGAAAGCCATCAAGAAAGCGGCGTACGTATTCGGATACTGGAACACCGAAGCCAAACGCGGACCGTTGGCGTCAATCCACACGGCTTGATTATATTGACCGTTGATTACTGTTTTCGTAAACCAGCCAACCATAGCCGAGACCGTCTTGCCTTGCCCTAACCAATTAAACAGGCCGAACAGAACAATGATATAAGCCACGGCAATCATAGTAGTTTCTATGATAGAATTAGCTAGTTTGCTTCGCAGCAGGTGTAGGCCGATGATGAAAAGAATCGCATAGAGACACTGAATTAACACGGCATTCATTGCATAATATGTACTGGCTGCCGTGATCAGTGATAGGAGGTAGGTAACAGGGATCAGCAGTACCCAAACCGCCATCCAGTCGCGCTGCTCCTCCAGCTTGATCTGTTTGTAGTACGAGGCGACCCATGCCAGCATGAGCAAGCTCCCGACAAGGACGGACCAGAAAATCGGCTTCTCAAAGTTAAGCACCAGCCCGTTAAACACGCCGGCTTGAAACGGTGCCCATACCAAAAATAAAATAAGTCCAACCATCAACACCCAAAGCGCCGCCGGAAATTTTTCCCCATTTCTCGACGCTGCGGCTTTTTTCCCGTATACTGGATTCGACACGTATTTATCTCCTTTGCAAATAGGTACGATAGTATTTTAGCATAAGGAGAGTGCCGGAGCTAGAATAGCAGAATGATTGACAAATATCTACGAGTGATTAAGGGGCAGTATCTATGAAGGATCATGTATATAACTTTATGAAATATAAAGACTTATTTTTTGAGTTGATCAAAAAGGATATAAAGCTAAAATATAGAAACTCAGTTTTAGGAATTTTATGGAGTATGTTAAACCCGCTATTAATGATGATTGTTCTAACAATTATATTCTCAACTTTGTTCAACAAGCATATAGATAATTTTCCTGTTTATACGCTTACCGGTCGCTTAATGTATCAATTTTTCTCGGAGTCTACAAATTTTGCGATGGATTCGATTGGAGCTAATGGGCATCTAATTAAAAAGGTATATATTCCAAAGTATTTATTTCCTCTTTCTCGAATCTGTTCATCTTTTATTACGACTTTGATTTCCATGGTACCATTAGTGTTAGTCATGTTGGTTACCGGTATGTCACTAAATTGGATAAACCTACTGGCAATATATCCTATGATTTGTTTGTTTCTTACTTCTATTGGAGTTGGGTTATTCCTAGCGACGATTAATGTGTTTTTTAGGGATATGAAGCATTTGTATTCTATTATTTTAACGGTAATAATGTATATGACACCAATTTTTTACCCGGCCTCTATAATTCCCGATAGGTATAAATTTATTATAGAAATAAACCCGCTTTTTAATGTTGTAGTTATGTTTCGAGCTTTGATAATGGAAGGCACATTACCTTCATTTAATATAGCTGGAATTACACTTTTGTACTCATGTTGTATTTGTTTTTTCGGACTTTTTGTTTTTTATAAAAAGCAAGATAAATTTATATTTTACATTTAAGAGGGCTTATGAATAATTCGAATATATCATTAGAGGTAAAAAAAGTTTCTATGAAATATCGTCTATCTACAGAGAAAATTAATTCAATGAAACATTATCTTATCAAGAAAGCAAAGCGAGAACTTCACTACGAAGATTTCTATGCTGTTAATAATGTGTCCTTTTCTGTTAAGAAAGGAGAGGTTTTGGGGATTATTGGTAGGAATGGTGCAGGGAAAAGTACTTTGCTAAAAATCGTATCAGGGATATTAAAGCCTACGCAAGGAGAGGTTGTCCGGAGAGGTACAATCGCACCTATGATCGAACTGGGAGCTGGATTTAATGGTGAATTAACAGGTTTGGAAAATATCTATATGAATGGCCTTGTGTTAGGTTACTCACGTCGATTTATTAATGAACATATAGAAGAAATAATAGAATTTTCTGAAATTGGGAAGTTTATTCATACTCCTCTTAAAAATTACTCTTCTGGAATGAAAGCCCGACTAGGTTTTTCAATAGCTACTATAGTTAAACCAGATATATTAATATTAGATGAGGTTTTATCAGTCGGTGATTTTAAATTTAAAGAGAAGAGTGAAAAAAAAATTATGTCTATAATCAATAGCGGTACCACAGTGTTGTTTGTTTCACACTCTATGAGGCAGGTTGAGAATTTATGCCATAAAGTGTTATGGCTTGAAAATGGAAGTGTAAGAAAAATCGGAGAGCCTAGTGTTGTTTGTAAAGAATTCTTAGAAAATTAAGACGGGAAGAGGAATTGGGAGGAATAGTACTTTGATTAAAAAAATTCTAAAAAATATTTTAATACCTATTAAAAGCTTTTTTAATAACCCCAATTATCGTTTGCGGTTAAAATATGCTTATTATAGAGATAGAAAGAAGATAAATGAAAAAACTATTTTATACGAGGCATACCACGGAAGAAGTATGACATGTAACCCATACGCAATTTTCAAACAACTTCTGGAAAAATTTGAGTTTAGCGATTTTAAACATATATGGGTGCTAAATGATTTAAATGATCCGAATGTATCAAAATATTCTAATAACAAAAACATAGAATTCGTTGCCCTAAATAGTAGGGAGTACTTAAAGTATTTAGCTACAGCAAAATATTTAATAAATAACACTACCTTTCCATCGTATTTTAATAAGAGACTAGAGCAAGTATATATTAATACATGGCATGGAACGCCATTGAAACATATGGGAAAGGATATTGCTAAGGCTGATTTTGCACATCATAAAAATATTCAAAGAAACCTCCTTCACTGTGACTATATTGTTATGCCAAATCAATTTACTACAGAAAATTTATTAGATTCTCATGATGTATTAACTATCCTCCCTGGGAAAATAATAAATGAGGGGTATCCACGTAATGATTTATTATTTAAAGCCTCTTCTTTTGTTAGAGATACTTTGAAAATTTCAAGTACAAAAAAAATAATTCTCTATGCACCTACATGGAGAGGGACAGGGGAAAATAGGGAAATAAACACTACGGAACAATTACAAAATGATGTGAAAGAAATTCAAAAATCTGTAGGGGATTCTTATGAGATTTTATTAAAAGTGCATCCTTTTATCTATAAATACTTAAAAAATGAGATGAATTTAAACGTTAATTTGGTTCCTGATTGGATAGATACAAATGAATTGATGTCCATTGTAGATGTTTTAATCACAGATTATTCTAGTATCTTTTTTGATTTTTTGCCTCGTAAAAAACCTATACTTTTTTATGTTTACGATTGGGAATCATATAAAAAAGATCGTGGATTTTATCTAGACCTTAATACTCTGCCGGGACCTCTTTGTTATACACTTCAAGAACTAATAGCAAATATAATTAATGTCGAATCGGTTAAAGATAAATATGAAAATAGATTAAAAGAATATAAGGATAAATATTGTACTAAAGATGATGGGAATGTAACAAACAGAATAGTTGACATTATCTTTAAAAATGACAGTAATTTTAATGTCTATTCAGTTCAAGATAACCGAAAAAAAATTCTTATATATCCAGGTGGTTTTGAAAATAACGGAATAACTTCTTCAATAAATAATTTATTAAATAATATTGATTATTCCAAATATAATATTACCTTGATATTAAATGATAAGTATAAAGAGATCGAGTTAGGAAATGTCCAAAAAATAAATCCAAGAGCGAATAAATTATATAGATTAGGCACTTTTAACTTTAGGTTTTTTGAGCATTATAGTCACCTTATAGTATCTAAACTTTCAAAGTATGCTTTTTTTAGACAATTTTATTGTACAAAAGTTTATAAAGATGAGTTCCATAGGGTTTTTGGTGATGTTGTATTCGATAATGCTATAAATTTTAGCGGTTATTCTGAACTTTGGACCCAATTATTTGCTTTTAATTCCTTCAAAAAAAAGAGTATTTTCTTGCATAATGATATGCTAGCTGAAAGTCAAAAAAGTAAACATAAAAAAAGATTCGAAGTTATTTTTCCCCTTTATGAATATTTTGATAAGATTGCATCTGTTTCAAGTACAACAAGAGAGATAAATGAAAGTAATTTATCACCTTATATAAGTGGAATTTCTAATAAGATGATAACTGTTACTAATAGTATTGATTACCAAGCTATATCAGAGAAGGCCAAGCAATTTTCAAATGTAAAGATAGGTAATGTAGTTTATCATGCCATATCTATAAATCATAATAATAGAACCGTTTCTTTTAAGGGAGTAAGCCTTCCAGATGATAATACGATTTCATTTGTAACAATGGGGAGATTTTCAGTAGAAAAAGATCATATAAAATTGATAAATGCTTTTTATGAAGTAAATAGTGAATTTCCCAATACAAAACTATTCATAATTGGTGATGGCCCTTTAAAGAAAGAATTAATTAGTCAAATAAACAAGCTTTCTCTTTCTGAGCAAGTTATATTAACTGGGCAATTAGAAAATCCTTTTCCTATTATAAATAAGTGTGACTGTTTCGTTTTATCATCTAATTATGAAGGACAACCAATGGTATTACTTGAGACAATGGTTTTAGGAAAGCCAATTATCTCCACTGATATCCCTGGTTCAAGGTTTGTTTTGGAAGATGGATATGGATTATTGGTTGAAAATAGTGTGCAGGGATTAGTTAAAGGTATGAAAGAATTTGTAGAAAAAAATATAAAATTTAATAGTTTTGATTACATTTCATATAATAAGAAGACTATGGAGAATTTTTATAAAGAAATATGCTAACTTTGCAATTATTAAAAGTTAAGTTCTAAAGATTTTAATTTTAGAAATTAGAAGGAGAACATAAAAATGAAAAGAAAGTCAATCTTAATGGGGACAGTGATAGTACTAATATTTAACTTAATTTACCCTCTAAATTCATATGCAAATGAAAGTAAAAATAATAGGGAAGTAAATATCTATATTACCTTAGGTACTCTCCCAACTTTGTATGCAGGTCTAAATACATTTTTGAATGAGTCTGAATCTTATATGTGGTATTCGCGCAAAGATACATTTAATAAGGAATACTTACCTAACTGGGTTGAAATGGTATCTTTCGAAGAAGGCTACGGAGACGTAATGCTAGAAAATTTTAACAATCTAATTAATAGAATCTACGCGTTAGATGATAGTACAATATTTAATCTATACACCGACGATTTACGAGTTCATTTAATAATTCAGCTTTTTGCCAATAATAATATACCTATTGAAAATTATCAGGTTCATCTATTATCCGATGGTACGGCGACATATAGTTACTTTTCAAACCTATTTGGTAAAGAAGGAAGCTATACTAATTGGCTAAATCAGGCTAAAGAATATTCAAGTGAATTTGACAGAGCTTATAATGGTCAGAAATATAAAAACACTACTTCTAGTACTATGCCAATGTATCAAGGAATGTATTCCGCTGCGCAACAAGAAAATGTTGACTATTGGCTTCAGTATCCTGAATATCTAAAAACAAATGACTTAAGTGTGGCTAAAGAGAAAAATAAGATGCATCTTATTAAAAAGTCTCCGTTAGATATATATAATTCATTGTCTTCGGACACAAAGGCTGATTTTGCAAAGGCGGTCGGAATAGAAGTTGATAAATTCAAACAATTTTTTAATAAATCTGCTAAACCAGAACTTATTATTTCTGGTACAAGTTTAGATGGGGAAAAGGGGAACTTTGAACAAGTTATTAATAGCATAAATAATGATTTTAGTGAAACTTATGACATATATTTCAAACCACATCCAGTTTGGGATCCAAATACTAAAAAGGAATTAAAAGAATTAAAGAGAAAAGAATTTTTGGATGATTTGAATATTCAGGTGTTACCAGCTCAATTACCAATGGAATCGTTATTATGGATATTCCCTGACGTAAAAATTGGTGGTTATTCAAGTTCTTTATATATGTCGGCCAACGATAAGCAGCCGTTATTTCTGATAACAAATCAAATTAACGAGCTTCCAGCGCCTTTACCTGATCTTTACTATGATAATTATTTTGGCGACATAACGTTTTATTATTTAAACGGGGTTAAGCACTTTAAGGATATTAATGAGCATTGGGGGGGGGATTACATTGAGGAAGCAGCGGTTAATGGATATATCAAAGGTTATAGTGATGCATCATTTACACCAAATAATTCGATAACTAGAGAAGAATTTATAGTATTAGTTGATAGAATGTTTGATCTACCTAAAGTATCATTAAAGGATATTTCTATAAACGATGAAGAAGATATTAGTGTTTGGGCAAAAGAAGCTATTTTTGAGTCAGTAGACGCAAAAGTAATTACTTTATTTGAAGATCGTAATTTTAAACCAAAACAATATTTGACTCGTTCAGAAATGGTTACTATTATAGGTAGAATACTTGAATTACCAAACAATGAAGAATTAAAATTAAATACTTATAAAGATGTAGAAAATATCCCTTCATGGGCTGTGAATTATGCTATTGAGTCTGCAGAGGCAGGGATTATTGTTGGAAGAGAGCACGATATGTTTAATCCTTATGCTAATTCAACAAGAGCTGAGGCTATTGTAGCTTTATCTAGGGCGTTAAATTTCCAGAAAGTCTCTTAATGGAGAAGAGGTAGAAAGAATGAAAAAAGTCCTAACTTACGGTACCTTTGATTTACTGCATGAAGGGCATATCAATTTACTTAAACGGGCAAGGGATCTTGGAGACTACCTCATTGTTGGCTTATCAAATGATGACTTTAATGCTATTAAACATAAGCAAACTTATTTTTCTTTCGAAAGCCGAAAGCTTATACTCGAGGCTATCAGATATGTTGATCTTGTAATTGAAGAGAAATGCTGGGAACAAAAAGTGGAAGATGTCCAGAAGTTAGGTGTCGATGTTTTTGTCATGGGCGATGATTGGGAGGGCAAGTTTGACTTCTTGAAGGAATATTGTGAAGTGGTTTATTTGCCTCGTACAATTGGAGTTTCCACAACTAAAATTAAGCAAGATTTATTTAAAAAAGCACACGCATGAAAAGTCGGATATACAAGTTTTATTTATGGATTTATTCCATGGTTTACCATGCCCTTATCAAAGTTCTTCCTTTAAACAAAAAGGTTATTTTGTTTGAAAGCAGTGTAGGCAGAAGTTATTCCGGTAACCCCAAATATATTTATGAAGAATTTGTTACGCAAGGGTTGGATCGTCAGTTTAAATGCATATGGGTATTAGAAAACGCGAGTATCAGTATTCCAGGTTGCTGCATAAAAGTAAAAAAGATGCGATTTAAGCATTTATATTATGCTTCTATTTCTGGCTTATGGATTGTAGATTCAAGGCAATCAGAGTTATTCACAAAAAGAAAAGAAAGAAAAATAGTTCAGACATGGCACGGAACTCCTCTTAAGAAGCTAGCACTAGATATGCATGTTATGAATATCGCGGGGGATACAAACTTAACGGATTATCAAATGAAATTTGTTGAGGATGTGAAATCGTGGGATTATTTGATCTCACAAAATCATTATTCTACCGAGAAATTTCGAAGTGCTTTTTCTTTTCAAGGAGATTTTTGGGAAGTGGGTTACCCAAGAAACGACATCCTGATGAACCATAATGATGAAGCTACTATTTATCAGCTCAAAATTAAACTGGGCCTTCCTGTAAATAAAAAAATTATCTTGTATGCGCCAACGTTTAGAGACGATGAGTATTATGGGCCAGGAAAGTGGAAATTGAATCTCCATCTTGATCTTTCTCTCATGAAGAAACAGCTTGCTGAGGATTTTATCATTGTTATTAAATTGCATTATTTTCAGCAGGAACAAATCCGTTTTAATTATGAGTTGAATGATTTTATTTATGTGTTTCATCCGGATCAAGATATTCAGTTGCTTTATTTGGTAGCAGACCTTATGATAACCGATTACTCGTCTGTTATGTTCGACTATAGTATATTAAGAAAGCCTATTATTCTGTACTTATACGACTTTGAGAAGTATAGGAATGAACTGCGGGGATTTTATTTCGATATTCGCAAAGAGTCGCCAGGTCCAGTAGTATATGACCAAGAGCAATTAATTGAGGCTATTAATTCAAGCGAAGCAAATTTTGAGTTATATAAAGAAAAATATGAGAAATTCATTGAACAATTTAATTATTTGGACGATGGTAAAGCTGCTTCAAGAGTTGTTGATAAAATCAAACAAATATACATGATAAACCAATAAAAGCCCGAAAAGGGCTTTTATTGGTTTAATAGTGATTTTACGACACCAACCACACGTTCTGAATTTCTGGTATCAGAAAAGGTGTGATATTCTTCTTTCATTTTGGTACGTATTTCATAGTGCTCATCATTACCCGAGAATAATTTGGTTAATTCTCCGGTAACCTCATTCCATGTATTGCATTTGGAGCCCGGAGTAAGAAGCTCATATTCACCATAAAGTTCTCTGTCTTTAGACATGTATTCATTTAAGTCGAAAGGTGTGAAAATAATAGGTCTATTTAGAAGCAAATAGTCAAAGTAGACGCTTGAATAATCTGTGATAAGGACATCTGTCCAAGGCAGTAAATAATTAATATCGGATTCATCATTCTCATTTAATAAAACTACACGAGGTGTATCAATCCGGTGTGTATGGTTTGCAAGATTGTAATAGTGTAGTTTAATGTAAAGTATAGTATTGTGTTTCTCTAAAAAGTCTGGTAGGTTGCTTAAATTAATTGAGTTTATAAAGTCAGATAAAGCTTTAGCATCGTTACGATGAGTGGGAAAGTAACAAATTTTCTTTTCAATTGGTAAATCTAATGGGTTTATTTTAAGTACAGAAGGTTTATCTGGCTCTTTATCTAAAATAATATCCCCTCGCGGAGTTCCTGTGATAAAGATCTTGTTTTCCGGAAGTTGAAACGCTGATTTGAAAATATTAGATACTAAAGGGCTTGTTGACGCTACAGCATCCCATTTTCCATAAACATCTTTAAAGGGAAGCAAAAACGATTTAATTTGTGATAAGCTTCTTACAAGTCCTGTCTTATTTATGGGATTATTATAATTATCATCATAAACAATTTTTTTCAGCGGGATGCCATGCCAAAGTTGAAATTTTAGCGCTTTTGATGATCCTATTGTATTCACGTCTGTAATATTAACGGTGAACATGGCTACGGAAGCTCTGCACGAATACCAATATCCTTTAAGTGAATAGATCGAATAGGCTTCTAAATTTTTGCTACGAAGTCCACGAACAATATTTTTTTGTCGAGTAAGCCAAATAGCTCTGATATCTGGTTCATTTTCTGTGATATATTCGAATACGTAGCGGCTGCTATCCGAATATCTATTTCCAAACCAAGATCCCATAACCCACAATTTTTTATTACGGGGAACAATGAGGGAAAATAAGTATAAAGGTAATAAAAAAAGGTTTCCTATTAATTTTAGTACCCGCATAGTTGCTTCCTTCCAAAATTTTTTATAAAAATACTAGCTATACAATTATATAATATCAAAAGTCTGTTTCAAAATAATAGCAGGAGGGCAAGATGAAAGCTATCATTCTAGCTGGCGGGACAGGCTCCCGCCTTTTTCCCTTAACCAAAGTCACCAACAAGCACCTTCTACCCGTCGGTAAATATCCGATGGTTTTTCACTCGGTCTATAAGCTTAAACAAGCAGGGCTTACCGACATTCTAATAGTTACTGGCAAAGAACACATGGGCGATGTTGTCAATTTGCTAGGTAGCGGTAGCCAGATGGAAGTAAACTTTACTTATAAAGTCCAAGATGAAGCGGGCGGAATTGCACAAGCCCTCGGTCTTGCGGAACATTTTGTAGGTGAAGATCAAATGGTCGTTATTTTGGGCGATAATGTATTTGCTGATGATATTACACCGTATGTCTCTAACTTCCGTGAACAGAAAAAAGGAGCCAAGATCCTGATTCAGCAAGTTCCCGATCCAACCCGCTTCGGAGTCCCGGAACTTCAAGGAGAACACATCATTTCAATCGAGGAAAAGCCTAAGCAACCTAAGTCAAATTTTGCTGTGACGGGCATTTATATGTTTGATCATACGGTATTCGAAATTATTAAGACTCTAAAGCCTTCGGCTCGGGGCGAATTGGAAATCACGGACGTAAATAATGCATATATTGAACGAGGAGAGCTTACTTTTGATATCCTGCAGGGCTGGTGGACGGATGCGGGGACACATGCTTCATTTGCCCGGGCTAATGAATTAGCTAAGGATATCGTGTTCGGCGAAGAGTTCGGTAAGCTTAAGCTTTGAATTGGGAGGAATTATGAAATGAAACTCATTCCTTTAAAATTGCAAGGTGCCTCGCTGCTTGAACCGGTGGTATATGGGGATCACCGGGGTTTTTTTATGGAGAGTTATAACGAAACGGTTATGCACGGACTTGGTTTGAATTATAACTTTGTTCAAGATAATCAGTCCCTGTCGGCGGAACCGGGAGTGTTGAGAGGGCTGCATTATCAACTCAATCCGAAAGCCCAGACGAAACTGGTGCGGGTGTTGTCCGGAGCTATTTATGATGTGATTTTGGATATCCGCCGGAATTCGGCTACCTTCGGGCAATGGGTCGGGGTGATTCTCAGTGAATATAACAAACGCCAACTCCTGGTACCTAAAGGATTTGCCCATGGATTCTGCACGCTGGTTCCGAACACCCAAGTTTTATATAAAGTGGACGAATATTATTCCCCTGAACATGACTGCGGCATATTATGGAATGATCCGGCGTTACATATTGATTGGCCGGTGAGTGAACCGCAGCTGTCGGACAAGGATCGACGGCACCCCCTATTTGCGGACGCGGATATGAATTTCGATTAGGAGGATCAAATTCGCATGAAATTGCTCGTAACCGGCGGTGCCGGGTTTATAGGTAGTAACTTTGTTCTGTATATGTTGAGGCAAAACCCTGACTATGAAATCGTCAATGTGGATGCCCTCACATATGCGGGGAATCTGGAGAACTTGAAGTCGGTTGAAGATAACCCCAACCATACGTTCATTAAAGCGGACATTAGGGATGCCAAGGCCATGGATGAAGTTATTGGTCAAAATGTTGACGTAATCATCAATTTTGCGGCTGAATCTCACGTGGACCGAAGTATCCTGGAACCGGATGTGTTTGTAAAGACTAATGTGCTCGGAACGCAAGTTCTTTTGGAGGCTGCAAAAAAACATAATATTAAAAAATTTGTCCAGATCTCGACGGATGAAGTATACGGGACGCTCGGAGACACTGGATTGTTCAGCGAAACAACGCCATTGGCACCTAACAGCCCTTATTCGGCGAGCAAAGCAGGCGGAGACTTGTTGGTTCGTGCATACCATGAGACATTTGGCTTGCCTGTCAATATAACTCGCTGCTCCAACAATTACGGTCCATTTCAATTTCCGGAAAAGTTAATTCCGTTAATGATTTCCAAAGCGTTGGCGGATGAGCCTCTTCCGGTGTATGGCGACGGTTTAAATGTTCGCGACTGGTTATATGTCGAGGATCATTGCAGCGCTATAGATCTTGTTATTCATCAAGGACGTAACGGCGAAGTCTATAACATCGGTGGAAATAATGAGCGGACGAATTTGCGGATCGTAAAGACGATTTTGGAGCAGCTTGGCAAGCCGGAGTCACTGATTACTCTCGTTAAAGACCGCCCCGGTCACGATCGTCGCTACGGCATAGATCCGACCAAAACGATGACCGAACTCGGCTGGAAGCCTAAGCACTCTTTTGAAACCGGGATTAAGGAGACGATCTCCTGGTATTTGGATAATAAAGACTGGTGGACTCGGATCCTATCCGGGGCCTATCAAGAATATTACGTCAAGCAATATGGCGAACGGCTGGGTGATCAGCAATGAAGGTATTGGTGACAGGAGCGGAGGGGCAGCTTGGGAAAGATGTCGTATCCCTTTTTCAACAAGCGGGACACACGGTTTTTCCATTCGACCGGCATTCGCTGGATATCACTACTCTTGAAACTTGTTTCCTACGACTGAATGAAACTGAACCGGATGTGGTCATTCATTGCGCCGCCTACACGGCTGTCGATCAAGCCGAGCAGGAGGTTGATGCGGCTTATGCCGTCAATGCGGTAGGAACCCGGAATATGGTTCTCGCCAGCGAAAAGGTAGGGGCCAAGTTTTGTTATATCAGCACCGACTACGTATTCGACGGAATGTCCGAGGTTCCTTATCATGAATATGACAATACGAACCCGCAAAGTATTTATGGAAAATCGAAGCGTGCCGGCGAGATTTTGGTTCAAAGTTTATCGTCGGCGTACTTTATTGTTCGGACTTCTTGGGTATATGGCTTGCACGGTAATAATTTTGTGAAAACAATGCTGCGTTTAGGCGAGCAACAGCAGGTCCTTAATGTGGTTAATGATCAAAAGGGCTCACCAACATATACTGTGGATTTGGCGAGCTTTTTGCTGGAATTGGTTCAGACCGAGAAGTACGGAATTTATCATGCTTCCAATACGGATTCATGTACGTGGTATGAGTTTGCAAAGGCGATTTTTGAGGAAGCGGGGGAAGGGTTAGGCAAGACTTATTCGGTACAAGTTAATCCTTGTTCGACGGAAGACTTCCCGCGGCCGGCGCCTCGCCCCCGGAATTCGGTTATGGAGCATCTTTCGATACGTACAAATGGCCTGAAGGATTTGCGGCCTTGGCGGGAAGGGTTACGGGAATTTCTTTTAGTATACCTAACTATAAATAAATAAATGTCAGCACATCGGATTGTCTTAGAATACTTTATTTACCGTAGCGTAGAATGTAATCCCACCATTTTCTTGGCTTTGTTACAGATTTTATGGAGGAATCGTGCCGGGCAAAGATTCGTCATGTTTAAATACCGTGTCAAACTTGGCATTTAGGCGAACAGACATATTCATAAATTTTTTATCAGTTACGACTGCATGCTTACGGATAAATTTGCAGTCTTAAAGATCATACCTCAAAAAGGGGCCTTTGGTTTTTATAATCACCTAGCAAAGATCTTATGCCCCTTTTTAAAGATATTCTATAAGTTAATGTTAATTATTATTATATATTAATGTTAGCCCTCCAATCCAATTTCGATAAAATTGAAATATCTGGTTTTTATCATGGTTTTTTATTTTTTCTTCATTCATTGGAACTGCACTGCCTAGAACTAAATTATTATTTAATTCTACTTCTACGAATACATCCCAGTATCCTTTTGTGAATGTAAATAAATCATTAATATTAAAACAAAATGAAGGCTCACTACTATTAATAATTAAACTATCATCAGCTGATCTACTTTTCAAAATTAATCTGTATTTATCGAAGTTCCTTCCAATACTACTATAAATATTAAATTTAATATTAATCATTGAATTTCTAACAATTAAATCAATAAGTTCTAAATTAAGAACCCCATACATTTTACGAAGCCAATAATTACTCATTAATTCATCTTCAAAAGAATTACTAACTACATTTTTGGAATAAATATAATATTGTTTTTCTTCATGAAAATTTATAGCTTTTGATAATTCCATTACTCTATATCTATCATATTTGGTAACGTACATTAATAATAGAGATTCTTTTCTTGGTAGATACTGAATAACTTCTTGTCCAATGTTATTAATAACAAATTCTTTAAACAATTTATGATCATAATTAGCGTTAATATCTTCCTCAAGTTTTTCATATTCCTTATATATTTGCTTAATTCGCCAAAGTTGAAGTATTCGAATTACATATCTAATTTTAATTAGAAAGGAATTTTCATTTTTTAAAAGATCAAGTATTTTGGCATGGTAATACAAGAATGATGAAAAATCAAGATTTATTTGAGAAAGATTCTCTCCATCAGTTCTAACCCAATAGTAATAAATATCATCGGCAAGAATGGCCACCTTTGGATTCTTAGTATAAGCATTTATATTGAAATAAAAATCTTCATATTGTTTGAAATCATCTGGGAACTTTATATTATTTTTTAATAGGAATTCCCTTTTATACAAGCGAAAAGATGTCATTGTTGATAATAAGTCATCGTTAATTATATTTGCATTAGTAATATTTCCTTTTTCGAATATCTTTTTTGCTGCTGTTCTTCCCACTCCTAAAAATTTTGGCACAATGATATCACTATTTGTATGTTTTGCAAAATTATACATATTCTCTAATGCATTTTTACTTAAATAATCATCAGAGTCCATGAAAAAAATAAATTCCCCAGAGGCATTTTCCATTCCAATATTTCTAGGAACACTGGCTCCACCAGAATTATTTTTGCATTTAATTATTGTAACTTTATTTTTTTTAATGTAATTATTTTTTTCAATGAATGATGCTGTATCATCACTTGAACAATCATCAACAAAAATTAATTCATATTCTTCCTTGCACATTGTTTGATCACTAAGACTTTTTAAAGAATTATTAAGACATAAATCATTGTTGTAATTTCTATTCATACAATTGTATGTTGGAATTATTATGGATAACTTAACCATAGAGACCCCCTAAGATTATTATTTTTGCAATTCGAATAGTCTTTATTCTGTTAAAAACTTTTATTGAAGCACAATACTCTCAAAATTATAAAGTTAATTAAAATCTATAGGTACTATATTATTCTATCAATTTATGCCAATTTCAAAAAAATTATATATTTCCTATTAGAAAAACAATTTTTAGGATTATCCAATCGCTTACAGATTGTCTGTAGAATGGAGATTGTAGTACATATATTAATCTTGGTAAGCTTGCCTTTTTAGTAGAAAGAATGAACTTTTTTAAATCTTGCTGTTTCTTTTCATCCAATTGGTTATTGAAACATTTAAAAAACTCCTCCGCTTGATTGCTAATAATATAGTGGTTTTGGCCTTTAAAATATCGTTGAAATCTTTTTTTCCATTTTTTAATTAAGTTATCCGTTTGACCACCCAGAACATTATTGGCATGCTGGCGATATAAAATGAACGGTTGATCATCAAATACTACCTTACCAAAAGAGGATATACATAAATATGCCCACCAATCGTGCATGATGACATGGTTTATATTTTTAGGGAGAGATGAGGCAATAAGTTTAAAAGCATTTTGATTTAGAACAGTAGTGCAGCCGACAGCCACATTTTCTACAAGTGCATTATAAAAACTTAACTTTTTCTTTGGAGGAGCAGGCCAAATACTTAGTTCCGTTAAATCCGAGGCAACCATTTGAGTAGCTGAACAATACATTAATGGAAGGTATGAGGGCTCTTTTTTTAAAATATCAGCGGCTCGGTTAAGCTTTTGGCTATTCCAAATGTCATCTTGGTCGCAAAATGCGAAAAAATCATAGGTTGGAAGGTCTTTAAATGCCAACTCGATTAACTCAAAAAAGCTGCCCTTGGCTCCTATGTTTTCAGCCTCTAATAAGCTGATATTTCCGGTATAGGAATTCATGTAACGCTTAATCAAAGATACAGTATTATCCGTTGAACCGTCGTCTCTGATAAGTATGTGAAGTTCAATCTCTTGTTGCTTCAACACACTGTCCAATTGTTCTTCTATGAATTTTTCACCATTATAAGTTGATAGAAGAACCAAAAATTTAGGAGCGCTCAAAAGTTTTCCTCCTTAGACAAATAAAACTCGGCTAATTGACTGTACTTATACTTTCATTTCATAAACGGAAATAGACTGCCTGCCTAAGGTGACGGTCTATTTCTATGGTTATCATATCACATCGAAAAATATCCTCAACGAGGAAGGCAACCATGCCAACCTACACCTTCCCCACCAATACCTCCCCGAACGAACTCTTCACTCTGCTAATCCCTATACACAATATCAGGCTTAACAGCGAACATAGAACGAAGGATATGATCGTCTGAGCGAATACTCCTAATACGCCTAGATAACTAAGGGCAAGATTGGTTACTAGTTTTAAGGTAAAGGCGTGAATGAGATAAGCGCCAAAAGAATACTTGCCGAAGGTCCTCAGCAGGTTGGCGGGACGAGCCTGGCTTGCTGCGATTTTTTCGGCCAAGGTGAATACCAAGAAAAGCAGGAGCAGGATCGTTACCATCATGAGAGGATTTAAGGGCGCGGTTACATTGGCACTGAACAGATAAGGGTTATCCGTCACCCCTTCATTAATACGTACAATTTTGGAACTAATGTAATACATGCAAATTCCCAGAAGTACGCAGCTAAAGATCCAGCTTTTCCGCACGAAGGTTTTCCATCGGTCATAATATAAACCTGCAAATCCGCCTAATATGAAATAAAAGACCCAGAATAGAAAATTGCGATCCAAGTAGTTATAAATGAAGCCCAGATTAGGGTTGTCGCTTTGAATCATGCCTTTGGATAAGGCGTATACCAGAAGCAGATTGACTACGAATACAGCCGCAACTACCGCTAAGTTGACCCACCATTTCCTGTTTTTCGAAATAAGGAGCTTAAAGAGCGGAAACAGCAGATAAAACGGTATAATCATGACCATAAACCATAGATGATAGGAAGCACTTCCGGTAAGAGAAAGTTTAATAACTTGCAGCAATTGATCCCATGTGCTTGTCGCGGCAACCCCGCTTAAAAAACCGACCCATACATAGTAAAACACGGTCCAGGCCAGATAGGGGATAACGACCTGCTTGAATCTTTTTCGCAAGAAGGCTATATAGTCTATTTTGGCATCGTAATTATAGAACAGTACCACACCGGTGATAAATACAAATAGCGGGACAGCGAACCGGATCAAACCGAGGGTAATGGTAGCAACGTTTAGCGCCATAGGGCTGAGGCCCGGCTGATAAAAGATTCCCGCAATGGTATGCTGCATAACAACCGCCAAAAATGCGATGCCCCTCAGGATCTGGATTTCTTCTAATGAAGCTTTTTTCAAAAAAATCCTCCTCTACAGCCTGATGTACTATCCGCTACCTTAATGAATAACTGTTTATTTGTCAACTGAGGCTAAGGTTAAGGCCTACTCTCTTCAACTATGCTATAATGTCGATAGATTACTATATTTGTCAGGAGCGCTATCATGGATTTGAGTGTGATCATTGTCAGCTATAATACGTGCGGGTTGACGCTGGACTGTTTGAGGTCGGTGTATGATTCGGAGACGGTCTATTCGTATGAAGTGATTGTGGTTGACAATGCGTCGAAGGACGATTCGGTGGCGGCGATTCGCGAGCAGTTTCCGCAGGTTCATCTGATAGAGAACCGTGAGAATACCGGGTTTGCCAAAGCCAATAACCAGGGGATGGACATCGCAAAAGGACGCTACGTTCTGCTGCTCAATTCGGATACAATCGTGCAGCCGGATACGTTCCGGACGATGATCTCTTATATGGATGAGCATCCGGGGCTCGGGGCGGCGGGGTGCAAGGTGATCCTGCCGAACGGCTCGCTCGATAAAGCGTGCAGACGCGGGTTTCCGACGCCGTCGGCTTCTTTTTACTATGCGTTCGGGTTCTCCCGGATGTTTCCGGACAATCCCCGTTTCAACGGGTACCAGCTCGGCTATCTCGATCCGAACGAGACCTATCCGGTCGATTGTCTGGTCGGCGCCTTCATGATGGTAAGGCAGGAGACGATCGCGCAGGTCGGCGGTTTGGACGAAACCTTTTTCATGTATGGGGAAGATGTGGATTGGTGCTACCGGATTAAACAGGCGGGGTGGGGGATTGACTACCATCCGGCCACATATATTGTTCACTATAAGGGAGCCAGCAGCCGTCGCAAGCCGGTCAAGATCATTTACGAATTCCACCGGGCGATGTGGGTGTTCCACCGGAAGCATTACAAGCGGAAATACGCTTGGCCGACCAATCTGGCCGTATATTGCGGTATTGCCTTGAAATTTACTTTATCTCTATTAAAAAATAAACTCCTTACGCGGAGCGGCACGACTTCCGGCAAGACCGATATGCCCGCATCCGCAAACCGGCCCGAGTCAGCTAACGCTCAAGCGGAGGTGAGACGATGATTCGCAAAAACCAGCGGTTTTTGACACAGCTTTATATTTTGGCGGATTTTGCGTTTATTCAGATCTCCTTTCTTCTTGCTTGGTGGCTGAAATTCGAAAGCGGCTGGGTCCGGTTTGAGCGGCCTTTGCCGGTGGAGATCTATGCGTTTTGGAGCCTCGTTTACGGCGCGATTGCCGTGTTTATCGGGATACTTATCTCACTCTATTCTCCCAAACGCAAAAAACGCTTCTCCGACGAAGTGCTGAAGCTGATCCAGGTTCATTTTACCGGCTTGTTTGTATTGCTCAGCTTGATGTTCTTCGTGAAACAGATCGACATCTCGCGGGCGTACTTATTTTTCTATATGATCTTCAACCTGTTGTTCATCATGCTTTACCGGTATTTCCTGAAAAGATCGCTCAAGCATCTGCGCAAAAAAGGCTATAACAAGCAGTTTGTGCTCATCATCGGAGCGGGGTCGATCGGCCGGAAATTCCATGATAACCTGAAACAATATCCGGAGCTTGGCTATGAAATTGTCGGGTTTTTGGACGATCAGCGGGTCTGGAATCAGACCGAAGCGGTCAGATACAGGCCAATATTGGGCAGGGTGGATCAACTGCAAGAGATCTTGGAAAAGAAGCTGATCGACGAAGTGGTGCTGGCGCTGCCGCTGGATGCCCATTCGCGGTATGCCCAAATTATTGCCACTTGCGAGAAAATAGGCGTCCGCACGCTGATTATCCCGGACTTCTTCGACTTTTTGCCGGCCCGGCCCTATTTCGATAATTTTGCGGGAATGCCGATGATCAATGTCCGCGATATTCCGCTCGATCTGACCGGCAACCGCCTGGCTAAACGATTGTTTGACATCGTGTTCAGCTTGATCGCCATCATCATTACTTCGCCGTTGATGCTGCTAATTACCATCGGGATTAAGCTGACCTCCAAAGGGCCGGTGATTTTCAAGCAAGAGCGGGTCGGGCTTAACCGGCGGCGGTTCCAAATGTACAAATTCCGCTCCATGCGGACATTGCCTGAAGGGGCGGTCGATAACGGGTGGACGACGGAAAATGACCCGCGGCGCACCAAATTCGGCACATTCCTGCGCAAGACCAGTCTTGACGAGCTGCCGCAATTTTTCAATGTGCTGGCCGGTCAGATGAGCGTGGTGGGCCCGCGTCCCGAACGCCCTTACTATGTGGAGCAGTTCCGCGAGGAAGTTCCCAAATACATGGTCAAGCACCACGTCCGGCCGGGAATTACCGGCTATGCCCAAGCCCACGGGCTGCGCGGCGACACGTCCATCGAAGACCGGATCGAACACGATATTTTCTATATCGAGAACTGGTCGATTCTGCTGGACGTGAAGATCATACTGAGAACGGTGGTCAACGGGTTTGTGAACAAGAATGCTTACTGAATCTTAATATTGGAAATAAATGCGCCCTTGTCGAAAGGGCGCATTTTTTTTGAGAATTTGTATGTCCATTCTTGTTTTACATAAGTATAACGGATTTTTTTGAAATACTGAGTCTATCCGATTAATTTGAATTGGTAGGGAAGGAGTGATTTGATACCTATTTTACTATGCAATTTACTAGAAAAAAGGGGAGTTTAACTTGACGCTGTCAAAAACGAAAAGAAACTACTTAGTACATTTTGGGAGTTAGTGGGCGCATGCCAGCGGGAACGGAAATGCCCGCACATTAGGAGAGGTATAAACCCAGTGGGCGGAGAAGTACATGGAAGGACAAAGGATACATAAACCGATTTGACCAAGGTGGCGGATAAAGGCTATATGAAGGGTTATACCAACGGCACTTTCAAACCGAAATCTAATGCGCGGATGTTTCCGAAACGATAAGTTATAACTCCCAAACTTTGGTCTCTTAAACGAGACGACAGGCTTTTTTAATGGATATATAGATAAAAAGGAAGTACCCTCAAGTTTCGAGTGGATAGGCGACTCAGCCGAACTCGAGAGATAGAAGGGTACTCCTTTTTTAGTATAGGCCTAATTAATTCAAAAACATCCGACTGTTAATTTATATATCCATTACCTGTAATTGTAAAATTACTCTCGTTAATGATGACAATTGCGTACAAATCATTTGGATCAAGATCCTTAAATTTGATTGTGGTATTTGTGCTTTTGTATTCTCCGTTAACATAACGATAATCCGTTTGATCATTAATGCTCTTTAATAAATAGGCCACATGAGGGGATTTTCCGGTAGGACTCCACTGAGTTAATGTTACAGTGGCTTCACCATTTGAATTAGGATAGAATCTGGTATCGGACACAAGGAAGTTTCCGTCGTCACCATATTTAGGCATATCCTTAAATGAATACACCAGTTTAGATGCAAATGGAACAACGGATTTACTTCCATTTACAATTTCAGCCGGTTTTGCATTTTTTAAATTTTCAATTAACTCTTCTTCTGTCACGCCTAGAAAATCAAGCAATTCTTGCGAAAAATGTTGAGTGACTTTAGGGCTTGAATCGGAAATTAAAAGTGGTTCCGCATAGGCGCTCACAGAAAAGGAATATACCATAGCAGCAAGCATCACGAAAATAATTGAACGTTTGAACAATTTCATGACAAGTGTGCCTCCTTAAATTAAAATAGATTGAAACCCCGGTATTCTATCCAACCCTCCTCCTAATAATCTACCTAACATTCCACATAATACCACATTTTTCCCTATTATACCAATGATCTATTTTTCTTTGAAAGATGTATACAAATAAATTTCATTATTTACTTTAATCCATTACATATCGGAAATGATTGTCTATTTCATCGTTTTAAAACTGTTCGCCTTTCATGCGAACGTTGACAGGGTATCTACAGTAACATAGACTAGAACTGGACGGAGAGAACGGGACCGAAGAGGCTCTCAAAATTACCGTGAAACAAGACGGATAATGACGGCGGGGCAAAGCGAGGATGCCCCGTTTTTCTAGATAGTTTGCCGGATTTGCTCCATCGTCTGCCGTCTGCTATTTTGAAAACTTTTTAGCACCCGAACTTGTTGGAGGAATCGTTTTGAAACAAATAATTACATCCTGGCGGCATGTATTTAAGCTGGATCCGGACAGGTTTTTGGAAGATTCGGCGCTGGAAGCAGTTTGCTTATCCGGGACCGACGCTATTATGGTCGGCGGGTCGGACGGCGTGACATATGACAATACGATTGATTTGCTCATGCGTATACGTCGGTTCGAAGTGCCCTGTGTTTTGGAAGTGTCTGATCTGAAGGCAGTTGTTCCGGGATTTGACTTGTACATGATTCCGATTGTACTTAATGCCGGTCATCCGGATTGGTTCATCGGCCAACATGTCCGGGCAATAGAGCAATATGGGTACATTATTCCTTGGGAGCAACTTATTCCGGAAGGGTATATTGTCCTGAACCAGGAGGCCACCGTGGCTCGAATAACCGAAGCGGATACCGCCTTGGACTCTGCCCTGGCCGGATCTTATGCACAATTTGCCGACAAGCTGCTAGGGCTGCCTATCGTATATGTTGAGTACAGTGGTAAGATAGGCGATATGGAATTAGTGTCAGAGGTTTGGAGGAAACTGAATAATTCCCGCTTGTTCTATGGCGGAGGCATCGCTGATGCCGAGTCGGCCCGCCGGGCGGCCGCCGTATGCGACACGGTCGTCGTCGGTAATGCGATATACAGCGACCTACAAGGCGCGCTCGAAACGGTTAGGGCGGTCAAAGCGGGTCCCTCGGGGGCGGTTGATCCGCTTGCAGGCGGCTCGATTTGAACCTTGAACCGAAGGACCTGAGGAAGCCGACTGGTGGTGGATTTGAAGTAAAATGGATTCGAGGGGACACAGATTGGAACTTGTTAACTCGAAAATTCGGAAGTATGGAAAACTCGGAACACGGAGATTCGGTAGCACGGGCAACTCAGGGAAATCGGGAATGTAGAAAACCCAATAAACTTGGGAACAAGGGAACCATGGGGAATTGATATGAGACCTCCTGCCCCTAATATCTGGTAACCCGAAAAACGGGATCCACCCGTAACACCGTTTATCAACGAACCCGATGAGGCCGAACCCGACAGTTACTGTAGTTCAAAAGAGCATCAAGTTCACGGACGCTAGAGCCGCTATTTGCTCCACATTTGCCACTTCTGAAATCTAACGGTCACAATTGTTCTTATTAGCCTTCCTTTAACTTAATACACTTAAAACACGCAAATAACCGCTGTAATGACCGTTAGACATTGAAATGAGAGATTTTCGACGTATTAACATCCGTGTGTGGCGTTACCCGATCGCAACCGTCACAATACAGAAATTTCCTCCCGCTAAATCACTCAAACAACCTGCTTAAGAGAAATTAGCAGAAAATTGTCCCTCTAATTCCGCCGGAATCATCTCATTCGGCTCATTTCCGCGAAATTAGCGGGGGGGGGTTCCGTCTAAATGTCAACATAACGCAACAAATCCGAAATTAGCGGGATATTTCCAGTTAATATATATTCACCAAGTCAATATCAATCAGTACCTGAGCAATGAGGAGGAACATTTCTATGCAACCTTTGAACATACAAGAGGCGGTGGCCCGTCTTAACCCGGAGCAGCGAAAAGCCGTCGAAACGACGGAAGGCCCGCTGCTCATTATGGCCGGCGCGGGCAGTGGTAAGACCCGCGTGCTGACGCACCGGATCGCTTACCTAATCGCGACGCGCAAAGCGCCGCCGTGGGCGATTTTGGCCATCACGTTTACGAATAAAGCGGCCCGCGAAATGCAGGACCGGGTGTCCCGGCTCGTGGGCGGTTCGGAAGGGCGGGACATTTGGGTGTCCACCTTCCACTCCATGTGCGTGCGTATTCTCCGCAGAGATATCGAGCGGATCGGATTTACGTCGAATTTTTCCATTCTCGATTCCGGGGACCAGCTTTCCGTCATTCGCAACTGCATGAAAGAATTGAACATCGACACCAAGAAGTTCGAGCCGAAGGCGGTTCAGTCGATGATCAGCACGGCGAAGAACGAGCTTGTCACGCCGAAGCAGTATGAGCAGAAGGTTGGAGATTATTTTGAGGGCATCGTTGCCAAAGTCTATGATCTCTATCAGAGAAAGCTGCGCAACAACAACTCGCTTGATTTCGATGACTTGATTATGAAGACGATCGAGTTGTTCAACAATGAGCCGCAGGTGCTCGACTTTTATCAGAAAAAGTTTTCGTACATCCACGTCGATGAATACCAGGATACGAACCGCGCGCAGTATATGCTGTGCCGCATGCTGGCGGACAAGCATCACCGCATCTGCGTGGTGGGCGATAGCGACCAGTCGATTTACCGGTGGCGCGGCGCGGATATCAGCAATATTCTCAACTTTGAAAAAGATTATCCCGAAGCGACCACGATCATGCTGGAGCAAAACTACCGTTCGACCTCGACGATTCTGAATGCCGCCAACGGCGTGATCGGCCGGAACACCGGCCGCAAGCCGAAAAACCTCTGGACCGACAAAGGTGACGGCGACAAAATTCAGGTGTACCGCGCGGATTCGGAGCATGATGAAGGGTATTTTATCACTTCGGAAATTTCGCAACATGTGAAAAATGGCAGAGCCTACCGCGATCACGCGATTTTGTACCGTACCAATGCCCAGTCCCGGGTAATCGAGGAAATTTTGATCAAGTCGGATATTCCTTATCAAATCGTCGGCGGCATCAAGTTCTATGATCGTAAGGAAATCAAGGACTTGCTCGGCTATTTGCGCCTGCTGTCGAACCCGGATGACGATATCAGCCTGACGCGGATCATTAACGTGCCAAAAAGAGGCATCGGCGACACGACGGTCGGCAAGCTGGCGGATGCGGCAGCGGAGCGCGGGACGTCGATTTACAAAGTGCTGCAGACGGTCGACGATCTCGGCTTTGCAGGCCGGACGCGCAATGCGCTGGTGGAGTTTTATGATATGATCGCGGCGCTGCATCAGATGGTGGAGTTCTTGTCCGTCACCGAGCTTACCGAAAAATTGTTGGAAATGACGCAATACCGGCTGGAGCTGCAGAACGAGAATACGCTCGAGTCGCGCGCCCGCCTGGAAAATATCGACGAGTTCCTGTCAGTAACGATGGAATTTGAGAATAATAATGAAGATAAGTCGTTGGTATCCTTTCTCACGGATCTGGCGCTGATTGCGGACATCGACAGCATGAACGATAACGGCGACGCGGAAAAAGCGAACGACGACGCGGTCGTGCTGATGACGATGCACAGCGCCAAGGGGCTGGAGTTCCCGGTCGTTTTCATCATCGGGATGGAGGAAGGCGTGTTCCCGCACAGCCGGGCCTTCCTGGATAATGAAGAGCTGGAGGAGGAGCGCCGACTGGCTTATGTAGGCATCACGCGTGCTGAGGAGAAGCTGTACCTCAGCTGCGCGCAGATGCGCACGCTGTTCGGACGGACCACGGCGAACGCGCCGTCCCGCTTCCTTGACGAGATCCCGGAGGATCTCAAGGAAGACACGGGCGTCGCCCGTGACCGTTACCGCCGCGGGGCGGGCGTCGGCGGCGCGTACAGCGGCCGCGGCTTCGGCGCCAGCGGCGGCAGCAACTTCGGCCACCGCGGCGGCGGGGCCGAAACTCCGCGGCCGGCCGCAGGCGGCCGCAGCACCGGTGGCGCCGGCAGCAGCGGCGTCACGGTGACCATGGGCGCTCCGGGCGCAGCCGGAGCGCCTGTCAAGAAGACGCCGGGTGCCGGTGGCACCGGCGGCGCATTCCAAGCCGGCGACAAGGTGTCGCACGGCAAATGGGGGATCGGCACCGTCGTGGCGGTCAAAGGCTCCGGTAACGACACGGAGCTGCAGATCGCTTTTCCGGCGCCGGTCGGCGTGAAACGCCTGCTCGCAGGCTTCGCCCCGATCACGAAGGTGGAGTAAGCCAGGACCCTGTTGCTCCGTTGGTGAGCCATCCGCTCACCGTGCACGGAGTAGCACCAGCCGTTTCAGTAACTCACCAAGCGGCGTAGTAACACCAATCATCCAAGTAACTAATCTAAGAGCTGTGGCAACAGTATTCGGAGTAACTCATCAAGCGACGCTGTCACACCAATCGTCCAAGTAACTTGTCCTGTGAGGGTGGCAACAGTAGCTGGAGTAACGCACCAAACGACGTTGTCGCACCAATCATTATAGTAAGTTGCCCCTGCGAGGGTAGCAACAATAGCCGGAATACCACCCTGCGGCGTAGTCACATCAATCATCTAAGATACTCGCCATGCACGGAGTTTGCACCAGTCGTCTAATCACGCACCAAGCGACGCTTTCGCATCAGTCACCTAAGGTACTTATCCACCGCAGTGCCGCACCAATCGCCCAAGTAACTCAACTTCGGCGAATGGTCCGCACCACTCAAATAGAGCCCTATTTGGTACTTATTCGGCCGGTTTGAGTGAACGGCACTTAAAAAAGGACCATTTTTACCGCTATTCCGGCCCGAATGCGCCAAATCGGCTGGTATAAGCATCAATTTACTCAAATAAGGACATTTTTAGGCGTTATTTTTGACCGGCAGCGCAAAATGGCGAGAATAAGGCCTAAATTTGCCCTTATTGATCCACCAACCTGCGCATCAATCGTGAACGCATCCAAAAACCGTAAAACACGAAACGGAAGAGCACCCGACGCGATATCGGGCACGTCTAGCCTTCCGTTTCCATACATACAAAGGAGGGTTGTCCCTGCATGGATAAAATGCAGCGCATGGAGCAGCTGATCGAGCAGCTGAATCAGTTTAATTACCACTATTACACGTTGGACCAACCGCTGGTAAGCGACAAGGAGTATGACCTGCTGTACGATGAGCTGGTTGCCCTTGAAGCGGAGACGGGAACAACGCTTCCGGGTTCACCGACGCAAAGGGTAGGCGGCGAATTGCTCGAGGGCTTCAAGCCGCACCGGCATTTGGCTCCGCTTTGGAGCCTAGATAAGGCGCAGAACGAGGAGCAGTTGCTGAACTGGAACAACCGGGCTCTGAAGCTGATTGCGGATTACAACTCCAAAAATCCGGGCAGCCCTCTCCCGGCGCCCACGTACGTCGTGGAACTGAAGTTCGACGGCCTGACGCTGAATTTGACCTATTCGGACGGGGAACTGGTTCAAGCTTCCACGCGGGGGAACGGTGCCGTCGGCGAAGGTATTCTTGCCCAGGTCAAGACGATCAAGTCCGTCCCGCTCACTATTCCTTACAAGGAAGGGACGATTGAAGTGCAGGGCGAGGGCATTATGAACCTGTCCGTTCTCGCCAAATACAACGAGACGGCCGCCGAGCCGCTCAAAAACGCCCGCAACGCCGCTGCAGGGGCCCTGCGCAACCTGAACCCGCGGACGACCGCGGAGCGGAAGCTGAGCGCTTTTTTCTACAATGTGGGGTATTCGGACAACATCCGCTTCTCCGATCACCGGGAAATGATGGCCTTCCTCAAGGACAACCGTTTCAAGGTGAATCCTTATGTGACGTACCACGACAGCTTTGACAAAGTGATCGAGACGCTTCACGAGATCGTTGAAAAACGCTCCGCCCTCGATTATCTGATCGACGGGGCGGTCATCAAGCTTACCGATATGCGCACCCGCGAGGCGCTCGGGTATACCGACAAATTCCCGCGCTGGGCGGTGGCGTTCAAATTCGAGGCCGAAGAAACGACTACGGTGCTGGAATCGGTATCCTGGAACGTCGGCCGCACCGGCAAAATCACGCCATTGGCTAAAGTGGAAGCGGTCGAGCTGGCCGGAGTTACGGTTCAAAATTGCACGCTCAATAATATCGGGGATATCGAACGCAAAAACCTGAAATTCGCGCTCGGCACCCGCGTCTTTATTCGCCGCTCGAACGACGTCATTCCGGAAATTCTCGGCAAAGTGACGGAGGAGCAGGACGGCGGGGAGATTGTTTATCCCGTGAATTGTCCGTCCTGCGGATTCCCGCTCGAGCAGCGCGGCGCGCATCTGTTCTGCAACAACCGGTTTGAATGCAAGCCGCAAATCGTCAGCCGGATTACGCATTTTGCTTCCCGCGACGCGATGGACATCGAAACGTTCAGTGAAAAAACGGCCGAACAGCTCTACGACGAGCTGAACGTCCGCGAGGCGGCGGAACTATATACGCTCACCTTCGAGGATCTGATCAAGCTGGACCGCTTCGGCGAGAAAAAGGCGAACAATTTGCTCCGCGCGATCGAGGAGAGCAAAGAGCGGAATCTCGCCAGCTTCCTGTTCGCGCTCGGCATCCCGAACACCGGCAAATCGACCACCAAGGTGCTGGCCGATCATTTCCGCGATCTGTCCCGGATTATGGACGCCACCGTGGAAGAGCTCACGGAGCTGCCGGACATCGGACTGATCGTCGCCGAAAGCATCGTCTCGTTCTTCGCCGATCCGTTCATGCAGGCCGCCATCAACAAAATGCTTTCGCTCGGCGTCGAAGCGAAAGCGCCTGAAGCGCCGGCGGCCCCGGTCACCGACTCCTTCTTCTCCGGCAAGACGGTCGTCCTGACGGGCACCTTGCACCAGCTCGGCCGCGACGAGGCGACGGCCCGGCTTGAAGCCCTTGGTGCTAAGGTGACCGGCAGCGTGTCGAAGAAGACCGACCTGGTGATCGCCGGCGAGAAGGCCGGCAGCAAGCTGGCCAAAGCCCAGGAGCTCGGCATCCCCGTGATCGAGGATGAAGACGAGTTCATCAAACTATTAAACGGCCAGTAGGCCGGCATAACCAATCGAATAGATTAGTTCACCGTCCCCGGGTAGGCCCAATTATTGTGGCGTCTGTCGGGGATTTTTTTGCGCGAAGAGAGTGATTGTCGTCATTGAACCGCGGGTTGTTTTCCCTGCACGATGTTATGGTGAACACCCGAATTGAACAAAAGGATGGGAAGAATCGATGAATCATGACGCATTGCTGCGGAGGCCTTCGAGTTTTAATGTGCAGAGCGAGAGTGATGACGGCGGATTGGTGCTGTATAACAGCTATACAGGCGTGATTGCCTTATTTTCTCCGGAAGAACGAAATCAGGTGCTTGAATGGTTAAAGGCCGGGACACCTGCGCCTGATCCTGCCCCGCCGCTGTATGCCGGGCTGGTCGAGCACGGTTTTCTCGTTCATGAAAGCACCGATGAGCTGAGACGGGCATTATACTATTGCTATGGGTACTTCCCGCTCAGTTCCACATCCTCAGGGAGCTCAATGGTGGAGGTTGATTTCCTCATATAAAATTTCTAAGAATACGAAAAGGGATTTTGTTATCTTTTGATCAATTCGAGGAAGTGGACTGTTTAGCAGGCTTTAGGAGACGACCACCATCGACATGAATAGGGTTATCCCTTACAAGCCTCCTGATTTCGAAAATAAAAGTTATATTAATTCAAAATAAGAAATAATGTCGAATGGCATAATTTTATGAGATGTTTTGTTGGAAGTATTTACACAATGATTTCTTTATGAGTAAAATATTGGAAGGGGGCGTGTCCATAATATTTTCTAGGAGAGGAAGGATAAAGTAATGGCGAGTAAAATTATGAAGATGATTGGCACAACTGCGTTTTCTCTTTCGCTTATTGTTGGGACTGCTAGTGCTGTTTCAGCAAATGGTGATTTAAAATCTAAAGAAACTGAAGTGATTGAAATTACTCCTTTTGCAATTACTGGAGAATGGGAGTTAAAACTAGAAGGAGGACAAACCACTTATACGAAAACTTTATCTATCGCCCAAGGTTCAGGTAATCTTAAGTTACAAGCTAAGAATACTGGCAGTCAATCGTTTAGGGTAACACTTCAAAGTGATGACTATCCTCAATATGGTGTAATATTAGACAAAACTGTTAAAGCTGGTGAAACATTTGATTGGACCAAAAATGGTGGTGGTGTTCCTTCAGGAGCTTACACATTACAAGTACATGGTAGTGCAGCTAATCCCAATGGTATCGTATATCTAAAAAGTGCAGATATACCTTGGTAAACTCTCTTGATGTGGGATAGAGATTGATATCGTATTTTTCACCCCCCTAACAAAGGTGACCTAAATATTTATTTAGGTCACCTTTTGTCCTGTCGAAAGACATGATAGAGTTAAATTCAATTTACGGAGTTAAGACTTGTAAGCGAAAACAGAGTGGAAATTCTAAAGGAGCTTTTTGATAAATTTGATGTTTTAAAAGTGAATGAGAACCTCCCATTACCTAAGTTAATTCAAGAAGTAATCATACAGTATTGTTATAAAAAACTTACTCTTGCGGTGAAGTTTGATTCTGGAATATCTCGTGGAGACCATCCATTTGAGAGAAATCCGCCAATTACAATGTGGGCAGAGGAAGCTATTATTGCCGAAGATTTGATTAAATCTAACGCAACAACTAGTTCAAGCGCATTCTGTTCTGTGATGAAAGCAAAAGGTTATACCTCTAGTTCATAGAATTATGTTTAATTCCCAAAATCCCATATACTGGAGAATGGGGAACGGTAGTACAATATTAATGCGGCGGGAGTCTAGGACTTTATTTTTCAGTTCGCGGCTACCGCTGTTTCATTAATTAAGACAACATAAATACTTTATTATCATAGACAGTTTTCGCTTTTTGCAATTGGTATAGAGAAAGGATGTCAAGCCTTTATGTTGGCGATATAATGGGACTAACTTCAATTCGAATTGATAGAATAAGGTGATGGTATTTAGTGAAAACATCTTTCCGCTTATATAAAGCCCACTCTTCGAAACGATATCTGGACGGTATTGAAGCAGACTTTGCTGAACGAATAAAAAGGTACATAGTAGATCGATCAGCAACCAAATTTGGCTTTGAACATAAGGACGAAGAGTACCGCTTTTACAACTTGGATAAGCACGAGGTCATTCATCTCAGGCATCTTCCAAAACCAGAGGCCAATAATGCTGGTCCGAGGTACTACACCATCGCGGAGTTTTTTACGGGTAATAAGATCGTTAAGGTAGCGAATCAGGATTAGGACAAGAGCGAGGGTGGCCGTTACGGCCTCTCTCGGCAGCGTGTCGAAGAAGACCGACCTCGTGATCGCCGGCGAGAAGGCCGGCAGCAAGCTGGCCAAAGCCCAGGAGCTCGGCATCCCCGTGATCGAGGATGAGAACGAATTTATCCGCCTGTTAAACGGCGGCGACAGTTAATAATCAATAAACGGAACCGTTTATTTAAATCCCGGACCGGCGTCTCTTATCATTCGGAGCGCCCGGCCCGGGATTTTTTCCTTTACCGGAAATTGTAACTTTCCTCTCTCCTCAAGCGTTATTTTCCTAAAACTTAACCCATTTTTTAGGAGGGTATTATGAAGGGGAAGCTATGGTATGTCACTGCACTCATATTCCTAGGCGTCAGCCTGATCGCCGGATGCGCCCGGGGTCTGAAAGAAGATGAGCAGAATCAAACGAAGATCATAAAAGTGCTGTATTCCGATGAAGATTATTTTTACCGGCAATACGGCGATTTGTTCACCATGAAGGAGGGGAATGTCGAATTCGAGGTCGTAAGTACGCAGGGGCTAAGCAATAATCCGGGGGGCAAGACGTACGATGAAGCTTTCGACGAGCTGGTGGAACGGGAGAAGCCGGATATTCTGATGCTGAACTCCACGATTTACGAAAAATACGTCGCCGCAGGCAAGCTGCTGGAGCTGGATCCCTTGATTCAAAGGGATGGGTACAGTCTGGACGGGATTCTCTCCGGTTTGGTCGAGGCGCTGCGGGAGATTGGGGACGATAAGCTTTACGGTTTAAACCCCACTTTTTATGGCAGCGTCTTATATTACAACAAAGATCTGTTTGAAGAATATGGGGTGGAGCCGCCGCATGACGGGATGACCTGGGAAGAAATCATGGAATTGGCCCAACGTTTTCCGGGGCAAAGCGGTGAGAACGGGGGTGGACAGGATGTCGATTACGGCTATGCGGCCGATTATCCGCTGACCTTTGATAATTTGGTGATCCTGTTTTCGTCTGCGGCAGGCCTTAATTACTTCAACCCCGATACGATGGAGATAACCATAGATACGGATTCTTGGAAAAAAGTATACGAGCTCGCCTTAAACGTCTACAAATCAGATTCGATTTACAGCCCCGAAGACCCGGGAGCCTCTATGCGAACGGTTAAAGAAGCGGTTCAAAGCGACCTTTTCATGACGGGTCGCGCGGCCATGACGGTAAACAGCTCGATGACTTTGCAGCAGCTGAATGAAGCTCCGTCCTTGACCAAAGACTACAAGTCGTTTGAATACGGCATCGTGGCCGCTCCGGTCGATCCAGCCGCACCTGACTACACCCGGGAGATCAGTCTGGGCGAGATCGTCGCCATCAATGCGGAGACGGCGAATCCTGAGGCTGCCTGGGAGTTTTGGAAATTCGTGAACGGCGCCGAATTCGCCAGAATCAATTCCAAAACCTTATACGGCCTGATGTCCAGGACGGATTACAGCAAGGAGTATAAAGGCACCGCATTGGATGCCTTCTATGCGTTGAAGCCGAAGCTGAACCGGAGCTATGTGAATCAGGATAAAATTCCGCAGGATTTTGCCGCCCGGTTCCAGGAGATCCGCGGCCGTGAAATCGGTCTGGTCCTGGACGGGACGAAGCCGCTTGAAGAAGCGCTGAAGGCGATACAGCAGGATGGCCAAGCGCTTTTGACGGAGTAAAGGCTTAACGGCTGTTCGGGAAATTTTTGCAGCAAGATAGTGACCCTCGTCATTGTATTCCTTCTCCGCTTCCGCTCATAGTAATTAAGTGGTAAACGGAAGCGTGAAACGCAGCGACTTCGAAGGATTTGCTTCGGCTTCCGAATTGATCAAAAGGAAGGATACAATCGATGAATCAAGACGCATTGCAGTGGAAGCCCTCGCGATTTAACGCGCAAAGCGAGAGCGACGACGGCGGCCTGATGCTGTATAACAGCTATACGGGAGCGCTCGCCTCGTTCGGGCCGGAGGAACGAAGCCAAGTATTGGAGTGGCTGCGGCCGGCAGCGCCTATACCGGAGCCCGCTCCCCCGCTGTACGCCGGATTGATCGAGCAAGGCTTTCTCGTCAAGGGCGAGACGGACGAGATGCGGCGCGCTCTGTTCCTGCATCAGTCCATCCACGCGCAGGACACGATGCACCTGGTTCTCCTGGTCACCGAGGCCTGCAATTTTCGCTGCAATTATTGCTATGAATATTTTCCGCGGGCTTCGATGCGTCAGGAAGTGATCGAGGGGCTCGAGGCTTATGTCCGGGACCGCGCCAAGTCGCTGAACCATTTGACGATCAGCTGGCACGGCGGAGAACCGCTGCTCGTCCCGCATATCATTGAACGGCTGTCCCGCTCTTTTATGGCATCCTGTGAGCAAAGCGGCGCGGGCTATAGCGCCGAAATGTCGACTAACGGCTACTATTTGACGCGGGAGCGCTTTGAGCAGATGCTTGATCTCAACGTCGGACGGTTCATGGTCACGCTGGACGGCGAAGGCGAGACGCACGACGCCCGGCGAGGGCTTAACGGCGGTGGAGGGACGTACCGGACGATTGTCGATAATCTGCTGTCTCTTAAGCAGGTGGATCGTCCGTTTGAAATTAATTTACGCGTCAATTTCGACAACAGCAATCTTGAAGCGGTCGCGGAATTCATTCCCGTTTTGCGCGATCTGTTCGCGGACGACCCGCGGTTTAAGGTGTATTTCCGTCCCGTCGGCTGTATGGGAGGGGAGAATGACTTGAACCTTCCGGTGTGTGACGAACGTACCAAAGACGCGAAAATCTGGGAATTCAACGAACAGGCGATTCAGGCGGGACTTACCGTCAGCTCGTTTATTTCGGATATTTTGCTGCCTACGGGAGCCGTGTGCTATGCGGCCAAGCCGAATTCGCTGATCGTCGGGTCGGACGGACGCCTGTATAAATGCTCGGTGGCGCTGGAGCAGGACAATAACCGGCTCGGCTGGATTCACCCCGACGGCACGCTGGACCTGGATTATGACAAGTTGGCGCTGTGGACGACGTCCGGAGAGGAAACGGATGAGAAATGCCAAGCCTGTTTCTTCCGGCCTGCCTGCCAGGGCAATCATTGCCCGTTGTATAGAATGCGTACCGGCCAACGCCCTTGCTCTTACGAGAAGCGTCAGATCAAGCGGACGCTGAGGACGATCTGGCTGCAGAACGAGCGGGATGACGCGCTGGAATTTGCCGGATCGGGGGAACAGGCCCGGCCGTAAACGACTGGATCATGACTTCATGATGTGAAGGAGGTGAATGCGTCGTGAAGGTAATCCGTTCCGCAGCCCAAGCTGCTTTGGTCAAAACGGGCCGCGTTTCCAAATCGGTTCCGGGTAATTTGAGTTAATCGGTTCGCAACATGAAATCCTCAAGCTGGATTGATTTCCGGCTTGAGGATTTTTTTCATTTTGGGGGATGGTTAATCATTAGGTTCAATCATTACATTATGCTAACATACTCTGAAATAATATTACATAAATTTATTTATATATTGTAATTTTATTTCTATTGATGTACACTGAGGGCAGATAGAAGAGGAGGGATATGGTTGCTGGATAATTTGACAACGGAGACAAGAAATCGCCGCACAATGGATTTGGATCAACTGCCAACGATATCGGTCCTGGAACTTATTCAAGAGGAAGACGCCAAAGTATCGTTGGCGATCAAGGAGAAGCTGCCCGAAATCGAACTTGTAACCAAGCGGGTGATCGAGAGCTTTAAGGAGGGGGGACGCCTTATTTATTTAGGGGCCGGCACCAGCGGACGGATGGGCATTCTGGATGCCGTCGAGTGCGTGCCGACGTTCGGTACCGACCCGGAGATGGTGCAGGGAGTAATCGCCGGCGGCGACGCGGCCATACGCTTCGCGGTGGAAGGCGCGGAGGATTCGCCGGAACAGGGAGCGGCGGATCTGGAGAAACTGGACTTAAGCGCCAAAGATACCGTCCTCGGCATCGCGGCCAGCGGGCGAACCCCTTATGTCATCGGCGGGTTAAGGTATGCGACAGGAGTAGGAGCCGCGACGGCATCCCTGGCTTGCAACAAAGATGCTGAAATCAGCAAGTACGCCGAGTATCCGATTGAGATTGTAACCGGTCCGGAAGTGTTGACGGGCTCGACCCGATTAAAAGCCGGAACGGCGCAGAAGATGGTGCTCAACATGATCTCCACGGCGGCGATGGTCGGCATCGGCAAAACATTCAGCAATTTGATGGTGGATGTTCAACCCACTAACGAGAAGCTGGTGGCCCGGGCTAAATCGATGATTCGGGAGATTACGGGATGCGATGTTGAAACCGCTTCCAAATATTATGAAATGAGCCATCACCAAGTAAAGGCCGCCGTGACGATGCTGCTCGCGGGCCTGAACTACGAGGAAGCCCGGAAGAGGCTGGAGGAATCGGACGGCTTTATTAGCCGGGCCATACAACAAAAGTAAGGGGGATATGACAATGGCAAAAGAGAAGGATTTGGCCTTAGGGATTCTGGATACGATCGGCGGAATCGAAAATGTCGAGCTGGTGACCCACTGCATGACGCGTGTCCGCCTCACTTTACGCGATGAGGAGGCGGCGGACATCGATCGGCTGAAAAAAGTGCCCGGCGTCATGGGGGTCGTCGTTGAATCCACCCTTCAGGTGGTTGTCGGTCCCGGCCTCGTCGGCAAGGTGGCGAAAGAAATCGCCGATATCAGCGGGGTTGAGATGGGCGAGATTATCCCGGCGGATGTCTCGGCCCCGGCAATGGACGGCGCACGGCCGGACAATAAATCGGACAATAAAGAGGAAGCTGCCAGAATAGCCGCCAAAAATAAAGAAAAGTATAAGCAACGGAATAATACTCCGATTAAAAATTTTTTGAAATCGATTTCTCACATCTTTATTCCGCTTGCGCCCGCCTTTGTAGCCGCAGGTTTGCTGGCGGGGATCACTTCCGTGATCGCCAACTTTATTACGTCCGGGCATCTGGCCGGGGACAGCTGGCAGCAATTCAACCTGATCTTGAATGTAATTAAGAACGGTATTTTCTCTTATATGGCCATCTTCGTCGGGATCAACTCGGCCAGAGAATTCGGGGCCAGTCCGTCGCTTGGCGGCGTCATTGGGGGCGCCACGCTGTTGACCGGGATGAAGCCCGAGCTCCCCATCGTCAACTTGTTTACTGGCGATCCGCTTATCGCCGGGCAAGGCGGGATCATCGGTGTTGTATTGGCCGTGTGGATTCTGTCCATCATCGAGAAAAGATTGCATAAAATCATTCCCAATTCGATTGATCTCATTGTGACCTCTTTCCTCAGCGTGCTGATTACCGGATTGTTGACCATCTTCCTGATCATGCCGTTTGCCGGCTTTGTCGCCAGCTATCTGCTGACAGCCGTCAACTGGATATTGTCCGTCGGCGGTGCATTATCCGGCTTCGTACTGGGCGGAATCTGGCTGGTCATGGTCATGCTCGGCCTGCATCATATTATGACCCCGATTCATATCGAGCTCATTAACCAGACGGGCATGACCGTGCTGCTGCCGATTCTGGCGATGGCCGGAGCGGGACAGGTCGGCGCGGCGTTGGCGCTTTGGGTCCGCTGCTACAAAAACAAACCGCTCGCCAATATCATTAAGGGCGCCCTGCCGGTCGGCGTCATGGGCATCGGCGAGCCGCTCATTTACGGCGTCACCCTTCCGCTCGGCAAGCCTTTCGTAACCGCATGCCTGGGGGCCGCGTTTGGCGGAGCCGTGATCGGCTACTTCGGCAACGTCGGGGCGATCGCCATCGGAGCCACCGGCATAGAAATGCTCCTGCTGATCGCCGACGGCAAATGGTGGATCTATTTGCTCGGCTTGATCACGGCGTACCTCTTCGGCTTCCTGCTCACTTACTTTTTCGGCGTGCCGAAGGAAGCGAGACAGCCTAAAGAGGCGTAACTCATACGGTTAATGATATGAATGAAAAGATAAAGGAGTGGTTTTCATTGGGCGGCGTACTTGTTTCGCTGACAGAGCAGAGCATCGACCGTACGTTGGAGTATTTGGCCTTCATGCGGCAATACGGATTCGATACGATTTTTACCTCTTTGCAGATTCCCGAGGAGGAGCCGGCCGACCTGCTTGAACCGTTGGGGCGGATCGGCGGGTTTGCGGGCGAGCACGGGATGGAACTGATGGTGGACGTGTCCCCGCGGGCATTTCGTAACTTCACGCTCGGACAACTTAAAGACCGGGGCGTTACGGGGCTGCGTATAGATAACGGCATGGAAAACGCCGAGATCGCCGCGCTGACTCATAACTGGCAGGTTTCCTTGAACGCCAGTACGATCGATCAAGCCTTCCTCGACGATCTCGGAAAATTGGGGGCCGATTTTTCAGCCCTCGAGGCGTGGCATAATTATTACCCCCGTCCGGAAACGGGGCTGGAATGGAACACCTTCAAAGCGCAGAACGAGTGGTTAAGAGCTCAAGGCTTGAAGGTCGGCGCCTTTATTCCGGGGGACGGTCGGCGCCGGGGCCCACTGTATGAGGGACTGCCGACGCTGGAGCAGCACCGGCATCAATCGCCGTTCGCCAGCTACCTGGAGCTGCATGCCGAAGGAGCGGTGGACCTGGTGGTCATCGGAGACTTGTCGCTCGGCGAATGGACGATGAAGCAATTTATTTCATGGCATGAAGGAATCGTGCTGCTCGGCATCCGCGAACAGCGGCCATCCCATGTATGGGAAGAAGTTCATCATAATCGGCCGGATATTGCCCGTGATGTGATCCGCTCGGAGGAGGCGCGCCGGCATTTTCGGGGAAGTATCCCGCCCGACCATTGTGTGGAGCGGCCGCGGGGCGCCTTGACCCTGGATAACGACAACTATATGCGGTATAAGGGAGAATTTCAAATCGTGGTGAACCCGTTGCCATCCGATGAGCGCGTCAACGTCATAGGCTATGTTGCGCAGGAGGATCTGCCGCTGCTGCCGTTATTGCAGAAATGGCGTTATCCGTTCCGTTTTCTTGCCAGAGATCAGGATCGGGAATAATATAATAGTATTGAGATGGTTGAAAGATTAATTGGAGGCGTTGGCGTGGGTGTTGGTCAAATTTTGTCGCGAATCGAGAATGTGCTGCCTAAATTGACGCAATCCGAGCAAAAGGTGGCGCGCTTTGTCCTGTCCGCTCCGGAAGAAGTCGTGTTTATGTCGGTGCAGGAGATGGCGAACCGTTCCCTTTCCAGCAGCGCTTCCGTCGTCCGCTTTTGCCGTTCCATGGGCCTCAAGGGGTTCCCGGAATTGAAAGTGGCGATATCGGCCGATTTGGCCAAAGACCAAAAGTCGGGTTATTACGATTTGAACAAGAATGAAAATACCGCCGACCTGGTCGATAAAATTCTTTCGAATGCGGTTCAGTCGCTGCGGGATACGGTGGGCCTGTTGGACCTCGAAATGATAGAAAAAGTGGCGCATACCCTATACAACGCCCCGGCGGTATTTGCTTACGGTGTCGGCGCCTCGGCTTTGGTTGCGGAGGATATCGCGCAGAAATGGCTGCGTTTGGGGAAGAACGCCTACGCCTTATCGGATCTACACGTTCTGACCATGAGCATGGCGAACGCGCCCAAGGGGAGCGTTTTTATAGGAATATCATACAGCGCCGCTACCAAGGAAGTATTGCAAATGATGAAGTTCGCCAAGAAAACGGGGCTGGTGACGATCAGCTTCACCGGGTTCGGGAAGAGCGAGCTGTCGGAGCTTAGCGATTTCAGCCTGTTTACTTCCCTGGCTCCCGAAGCGAAGGTCCGAAGCGCGGCGACCGGCTCGAAGCATAGTCAATTTTTCATTATCGACGTGTTGTATTATGTTTGCGCTTCGATCGATATCGAAGCCTCGCTCGATAAAATCCAAAAGACCCGCGATGCCATCAACAGTTTAAAGCGAACCGAAGCTGCCGATTAGACCGGTTGCTGTCATTTCCGGGCATATAAGCAAACGAGAAGCCTTTTGGTCCCTTGACAGGTCCGAAAGGCTTCTTGGTATGCAAATTTTTTTCCGCTGAAGTGGAATCACTAGCAATTTTTTGTAACTTTCTGAGTCGAACATGCGTTATACCTCTAGAGACCAGATTAAAAAAAATCATACGGGGGGTAAAATCGGAGCTCACAAGGTACATAGCATGCAAAAATCATGTTCAAGGAGGATCTTATGTTAAAAGGCAAATTGCTGCCCAAGCTGGTGCTTGCGGCGATGAGCGCCATGCTGGTGATGGCTGCCGGCTGTACGCCGAACCCGCAGAAGGAAACGCAAACCCAAAGAAGTCTGAAAGTGATGTTTTACGATGAAAGTTATTTCTTCCAACAATACGGCGATCTATTCGCCATGCAGTATCCGGATGTCGATGTGGAGGTAATCAGCACCCAATCCATATACTCCGGCGATGAAGTGACCGACTATAATAAAGCGATTCGGGATTTCATCAAAAAGGAACAACCGGATGTCGTGATGCTGGGCATGGAAAATTACGAGAAAATGGTCTCCGACGGGGAACTCATGGAATTGGACGCCATGATTGAACGGGACAAATATAATACCGAAACGATTTATCCCGCACTGATTGAAATGCTTAAGGAAAAAGGGGGAGGCAAGCTGTACGGGCTAAGTCCTACCTTTAGCGCGGACGCCGTATTTTATAATGTCGATTTGTTTAATAAATACGGTGTTGAGCTTCCTCACGACGGGATGACCTGGGCGGATATTCTGGAGCTGGCCCGCCGGTTCCCGACGGATGGCGATGACAAAACCCGGATTTACGGCTTTGGGGAGAGATATGGAGGTATGTCCTTTAGCAGTCTGGCCCAGAGAATTGCCTCTGCGGAGGGACTAAGCGCAGTCAACCCGGATACGTTAAAGGTGACGCTCAATACGGACTCTTGGAAAAAGGCCTACAAGACTGCACTCGATGCGGTTGAATCGAAAGCGGTCTATAACCCCGAAGATGGAGGGTTTATGGGCGGCACGATGGAGGAATACTACAAAAGTCAATTGTTCCTGGTGGGACGGATGGCGATGACAATCGGTGACCCGTATACGCTGCAAAGCTTAAAGGATGTCAAAAATAGCCTAAAGGATTACAAACCGTTTGAACTGGGAATGGTCTCGGGCCCGGTTGATCCGACCGATCCGGAGACGACGCGTTCCATTTACTTCAGCGATCTGTTCGGCATCAGAGCCGGATCGCCGAATGCGGATGCCGCTTGGGATTTCCTCAAATTTATAAACGGTGAAGATTTCGCCAGAATCAAATCGAGAACGATGAACAACGGGATTTTGTCGCGGATGGGATTCAATAAAGATTATGACGGACACAGCCTTGAGGTCTTTTATAAGTTGAAGCCGAAATTATCGAATGATTCGTACGAGCGGATGGAAAAAATCCCGATGGAGTTTTATCAAGAGTATCAACAGATTCTCGACAGGGAAATGGCATTGGTCGAAAAGAAATCGAAATCGATAGACGAAGCCTTGCAGGCGGTCGAGCAGGAGGGTCAGGCAGCCCTCGACAAAGCCGTCAAGGACAAAGAAGCCAAAAAGGGCTCGGAGGATTCGGCCGACGGAAGCGGCTCCGAATCAAGTTCAAGCGCGGGGAGCTCCGTAATTATAGTGGAGCCTTCCAATTAGCGATTGTGTACAAGAAGACTATTCCCGGACAATTTGCCCGGGGTGGTCTTCTTTGTTTATATTAAGTTGGGATATTTTACTTATTGCTTTTCGTCGTCAGGCGTGGTAAATTATTTTTTGTCGCTTCG
>NZ_JAZHPZ010000013.1:0-141877 GCF_036553665.1 Paenibacillus haidiansis
CGGCTGGGCCCCTTAAATCCGGAGTCCTGACCTACAAGTTTATTGTAAACGCAGTATTGCTTATTTTCTTACGTGTTTACATCGATTTATGGAACTTAGTGGTATCCTTTAGCGTCTTCACCCATGACGAAAACTTCATTGGTGCCATACGCTTCAAGCTACCATGCATTCTTCGATAATTATAAAAGTCCATATATTGATCAAGCGTTTCAAACGCCTCTTCAAACGTCATGAATTCTCGTCTACTAAACAAGTTACGTTCCAGTATGCTATGAAACGATTCGATGTAGGCATTCATATTTGGAGTCCGTGGGGGAATTCGCTCATGGGCCATCCCTAAGCTCTCACAGGTATCTCCAAACAACTTGCTTACAAATTGAGGCCCGTTGTCCGTCCGGATCACAGGTAATGTTTCACCAGGCTGAATGCGGCACTCTATGGCATATAAAAGCGTTTGAACGGCATGCTTGGCTTCGCAGGTTCGCCCGCGATATTGTCCGACTATCACGCGGTCAAATACATCGATAATGCTAAGAACAAAGAAAAATCGCTTCTGTCCTATAACGTATCCGTATTTGATGTCCATTTGCCACAACTGATTGGAACCGGTTATGAATCGGTTCTTTGGGAGAGTGCGCGGGTGCGATGGAACGTGCTTTCGAGCTTTTTGCAGAATGCCGAGTTCTTTGCAAAGGCGGTACGTTTTCTTCTTATTAATTATGACTTGGTGAACATCACGAATGCACTGGCCCAACAGTTTATAGCCGTAGACATGTTCTTCGCCTTCAAGTAGCTCAAGGAGCCACTCTTTGATCTGCTCATCGCTAATGGGGATCCCCGTTATGCTTAGAGAGTATCCAGGTGTAGGGCGCCCGCGTTTGCCTGCAGGTGACGGCTCAGCCTTTGGGGTAGAAGTCCTCTTTTTCCGATCGTAGTAGGTCGATTCGGCAATTTCCAAAATCCGCAGAACTACAGCTGTTGGTTCACCCCGCTTAATGAATGGTTCTGCTACTTCAAGTTTTTCAGATAAGCGGGGTTTTTCTTTTTTACGAGTTCCCGTAGGATCTCATTTTCGAGTTCTTTCTCGCCGAGCACTTTCATAGCTTTTTCGTATTTCTCTTCAATCTCTTGAAGTCGTTTGAGCTCTTGAAGGTGTTGGTCAGGCAGTGAAGTTTCTATATCCGTTATCTGATCTCGGTATGTTCGGATCCAGGTCCGAATGGTTTCCGGGTGCAGGTCATACGACCGGGCAAGCACCCCCACTTTAATACCAGATAAAGCTTCTCTTACTACCTTTAAACGAAATTCATCTTTGGCTTTTCCCATAACTTAATCCTCTCCCTTATTTCCATTGTAAATCCTTGTAGGGGAGGACTCCAGTTTATTTAGGGGGCCTAGAGGAAAATACAGCTATTTCCCTTCCGCCATCCTCCAAAGCTACTTCAGTGCAAAAATTCATGCACTTTTGCAGGAATCGCCTTCGGCTACCCCTAACGAACCGAAAAAGATGCACAATTGCAGGCTTTTAGTACCCGGTCGCGTTAAGACAGGTGAATCCCAAAATATGTAAGCGTATTCAATTAAATAATCCTGCATATATTTAAATTGCCCACCGTGAAGAGGACTCGCAAACCGCAAAAAAGACCACGCCTCCTCGGCATGGCCTTACGTTTTCTGATTTAAATAGGGCAACTAAACCCTTGCTTCCGTTTTCAATTAAGCCCAAGTGGGCTGAATTTTGAGCAGCGGCAATTCCTCCTGAACCATAACGGGTACTTTGCCCGTTTCCGGAACGGCTTCTTTGCCTTCGGAAATGCGCCAGATGTCGGCGCCGAGTCCGGACAATTTTTCGGCCAGGTTGACATAACCGCGGTCAATGTGATGCGTTCCGCTTACTTCGGTCGTCCCGTCGGCGGCAAGCCCGGCAATGATCAGGGCGGCCCCGGCCCGCAGGTCCGTCGCGCAAACCTTCGCTCCGCTCAATTTGGCGCCGCCGGTCACGATGGCGCTTCGGCCTTCCACTTTAATCTCCGCATTCATTAAGCGGAATTGGTCCACATGCATAAACCGGTTCTCAAACACGGTCTCCGTAACGACGCTTGTGCCTTCCGACGCGAGCAGCAGCGCCATCATTTGCGCCTGCATATCCGTCGGGAATCCCGGGTACGGCAAGGTTTTGACATCGACCGCCTTCAGCGGCTTGTCGGCGATGACTCGCACTCCGTTCTCGAATGTATCCACGCGTACGCCCATTTCTTCCAGCTTGGAAATAATCGGTCCGAGATGGTCGGCGATCGCTCCTTCAATAAATACGTTCCCGCCGGTCATTGCGGCCGCGGTCATGAATGTTCCCGCTTCGATGCGGTCAGGGATAACGGTGTGCTCTACGCCGTGAAGCTTCTCCACGCCTTCGATCCGGATTATGCCGGTACCGGCCCCGCGGACGATCGCACCCATGCCGTTCAAGTAGTTGGCCAGATCGACGATTTCCGGTTCCTTGGCCGCGTTCTCGATCACGGTCGTGCCTTCGGCCAGTGTAGCCGCCATCATAATGTTTTCCGTAGCCCCTACGCTGGCAACGTCGAGGTAAATTTTCGCTCCGCGCAAACGGCCTTGGGATTTTGCTTCAATGAAGCCCTGGCCCAAATTAATTTCGGCACCCATCGCTTCAAAGCCCTTCAAATGCTGGTCAATCGGTCTTGTACCAATGGCGCAGCCTCCGGGGAGCGAAATTCGGGTGTACCCCATTCGGGTCAATAAAGGACCCATGACGAGAAAAGACGCCCGCATTTTCCGTACCAATTCGTACGGCGCTTCACAGGAGGAGATGACCTTCGCATCGACCGTAATGACTTCGCGGTCGTATGTAATGCTCGCTCCTAGCGATTCCAATACTTTATTAATGGTCATTACATCATCCAATGGAGGAGCGTCGTGGATTACACTTACGCCTTCCTCGCCCAGCAAGGATGCTGCAATGATCGGCAGCACTGAATTTTTAGCTCCGCTTACTTTAACGTTCCCGGCCAAAACATTGCCACCGCGGACGATAAATTTGCTCATCTTGGTTCCCTCCGCGCGTTCATTTTCACCATTTCCCCTAAATTTCATCATATCATCGGTCATTTGAGGCGCACAAGGCTCTAAACCTGTCGAAAAGTGGAGTTTTTCCTCGGAAACGGCACTCTCTTTAAGCCAGGATCATTATTACGTTTCGTTCATCCTTATTCACCATTGTTGACACAATGTTTTGATGTTATTCGACATTCTCTTGTCCTCATAGTCTAACACAGATATAACCAAAGACTTAGTAATTAAAACATATAGCGCAGCATTTGCGTGTATCCCCAATAATCCAGCACGAAGGCCGCGACGAACCGTCCGAGACAGATGGCCAACAGCAAGTGCAGCAGCTTTCCTTGCGGTCCCTTCGGATGGCGGATGATCAAATCCAGCTTGAGGTTTTGCAGCGCCCACCAAGACAGGGCGATACATGCCAGCGACACGAGAATCGCCGTTAGGCCGTTGACTCCGACCGCTGCGGGTATGGACTCGACCGGGTTCACATGGATTTCCTCCCTGTCACGTTATATTTATGCCGCAAGTACCCAATCGGTTAATATAACGTCCCTAAATTATATCGGATAAAACAATGTAAAAATATAGACCCTATATATCATACTTGCCTGCGAGACAATAATCCAGTGTTTCTTTCGTCTGCAAGGGCTTCCAATATCATCTATCGGCAGATTTGCTTCTTTCGCAGCATGTCCTTTTGCTTATTGTCCAGTCCTGCATAGTTGTTAATAATATGTTCGATCTACAGTATTGCAATTCCTTCCCGGGGTTTATATCAACATTTTTCGTCCGTTTTTCGCATTTATTTAGCCCGGTGCAAAAAATGACAAAAGCCGGCACCCATGGGTGCCGGCTTGATGCATCTTCGCCTATTCCTTGGAACGGCTCGATACCTTAATCCGCGTGACCGCTCTTTGCAATGCCAGTTCGGCACGACGGTGATCGATCCGGTCCTGAACGGTCGCGGACAATCTGCGTTCGGCGCGTTCCCGGGCCGCGATCGCCCGCTCGAGATCGATCTCCTCAGGCAGCTCGGCGCTCTCCGCCAGCAGGATCGTCTTCTCTCCCTGGACTTCGATAAATCCGCCGTGAACAGCGATCGTTTGGGTTTTCCCCTCGGATTTGATCACGATCGGAGCTACCTGCAAAGGGGTAACAAACGGAATATGCCCCGGCAGGATGCCGAGTTCACCTTCCACTCCCCGGACAGACAGGCTTTCTACCTGCCGGGAGAACACTACGTGCTCCGGTGTGACAATCTCCAATAAAAAGGTGCTCACTTTCATCCCTCCTGTTCGTGGGACGTTCATTTCTGAAGCATCCGTCTTTCGCGGTGCTACTTACAGCGTCTTCGCCTTCTCAACGGCTTCTTCAATCGGTCCGACGAAGAGGAAGGCCGCTTCCGGAAGATCGTCGTGCTTGCCGTCCAAAATTTCTTTGAAGCTGCGTACGGTTTCGGAGATCGGTACGTACTTCCCTTTAAGGCCGGTAAACTGTTCGGCAACGTTAAACGGCTGAGACAGGAAACGTTCAACCTTACGGGCACGGGAAACGATCAACTTGTCGTCTTCGGACAATTCGTCCATACCCAGGATGGCGATAATATCTTGCAGCTCTTTATAACGCGCCAGCAATTGCTTAACGCCTTGAGCAACATTGTAATGTTCTTCTCCGACGATTTCCGGAGTCAGAATCCGGGAGCTGGAAGCCAGCGGATCCACGGCAGGGAAAATCCCTTTCTCGGAAATTTTACGCTCCAGGTTTGTCGTTGCGTCAAGGTGAGCAAACGTAGTCGCCGGAGCCGGGTCGGTATAGTCATCCGCAGGGACGTAAATCGCTTGAATCGATGTAACGGAACCTTTCTTCGTCGAGGTGATCCGTTCTTGCAGTTGGCCCATTTCCGTCGCAAGCGTAGGCTGGTAACCTACCGCGGACGGCATCCGTCCGAGCAAGGCCGATACTTCGGAACCTGCTTGCGTGAACCGGAAAATATTGTCGATAAACAAGAGCACGTCGCGGCCTTCTTGATCGCGGAAATATTCGGCCATCGTCAGCCCCGTCAGAGCTACCCGCAGACGAGCACCTGGAGGTTCGTTCATTTGACCGAATACCATCGCCGTTTTTTGAATAACGCCGGACTCAGTCATTTCCATATAGAGGTCATTCCCTTCACGGGTACGTTCCCCTACGCCGGCAAATACCGAAATACCGCCATGCTCTTGTGCAATGTTATGAATCAATTCCTGAATCGCTACCGTTTTGCCTACGCCGGCACCGCCGAACAGACCGATTTTACCGCCTTTTGCATATGGGGCGAGCAAGTCGATAACTTTGATCCCTGTCTCCAAAATTTCGGATTGAGTCGACAAGTCTTCAAACTTCGGAGGTTCGCGGTGAATCGGATTGCGTACTGTCGTTTCGATTTGACCTTTATTGTCGATCGTTTCTCCGAGTACGTTAAATACCCGGCCTAACGTTCCCTGACCTACTGGAACGGAAATCGGTGCGCCCAAATCTTCGGCCTCTGTTCCCCGTACCAGACCGTCCGTCGAGGACATCGCGATACAGCGAACCAGGTTGTCGCCAAGATGATTGGACGCTTCCAACATCAGATCGCCCGAACCATCCTGCGCGTCTTGTTTCACAATTCTAATGGCATTATTAATATCCGGTAATTGGCCACGGCCAAATTCGATGTCAACTACCGGACCCATTACGCTAACAACGCGTCCTTTGTTCATCTTTTGTTACCTCCTATTTGATTCCATGAGCTTTGCGACAGGACTCGCGCGGAATTCGTTCCCGCGGATTCCCGGCACCAAGTTTCCCCAAATTACAAGCTTTTTCAGCCTTGTGCGTTTGCCCCTGCGACAATTTCCGTAATTTCCTGGGTAATAGCCGCCTGGCGTGCCCGGTTGTAAGTCAGGGTCAGTTCGTTGATCAATTTTGTCGCATTTTTGGTCGCACTGCCCATTGCCGTCATTTTGGCGCCCAACTCACTGGCTTTACCTTCAAGAAGCGCGCTGAAAATCAATGTTTCGGCATATTTCGGCAACAATACCTCCAACACCCCTTCCGGGGAAGGCTCATATTCATACTCGGCCGTAACGCCATGATGCTCCACATTATCGAATGGAAGCAGGCGGTCCACAGTCGGTCTTTGGGTAATCGCGTTAATAAACTTGCTGTAGCACAGATATACCTCATCATACTCTTCCAGCTCGAATCCTTGAACCGCCGCGTATGCGAGCGATTTGATGTCCGCAAATCTCGGCGTATCGGACAGATCGGTCACGGACTGCACCACCGGGAGATCCCGGCGGGTAAAATAGTCGCGTCCTTTACGTCCAACCACAAACAGGCCGTACTCCTCCGTGGAGGCATGCTTGCTTTTCAGCGTATCGGAAACAAGTCGAAGCATGTTCGCATTGTAGCCGCCGACCAGACCGCCGTCGGAAGTGATCACGATGTACGCGGTGCGTTTAACCTTACGCGAAACCAGCATAGGATGAGAGACGCCGTTCGTTCCGGCTGCGATGCTCGACACCACTTCCTTCAGTTTTTCAACATAAGGACGGGAAGCCTGCGCTTTTTCCTGCGCTTTTCTCAGCTTGGACGAAGCCACCATCTCCATCGCCTTCGTGATTTGACGGGTATTCTGAACGCTCTTGATCTGGCGTTTAATCTCGCGTATCCCTTTTGCCATGATTTCACCACCTCAAAACTTTGGCGGAGCCAAAGTTACTTCGAAAGCATAATCTTCAAGTTTTGGCATAGCCAAAACTACTTCGTAAGCATTAGCTTAACTTTGACGCAAGTCAAAGTTTAATCATCATAATCACAAACCGGCGTTCCGGCAAAAGCCAGAGCCGGTTTATGCTTTATCGTTATACGGAAGCCGCAAAGCCCTTCTTGAACTTCTCGATGGCTTCCTTCAGTTTCGTTTCATTGTCGGCGACAAGATCCTTCGTGTCGCGAATCGATTGCAGCACATCATCGTGCTGGCTCTTCACGAACGACAGGAACTCGGCTTCAAAACGACGCACATCGCCAAGCGCGATGTCGTCCAGGTAGCCTTTAACCGCCGTATAGAGGCTGATGACTTGCTCTTCGACCGGCAACGGCTGATTGACGCCTTGCTTCAGGATTTCCATCATTCGGGAACCACGGGTCAAACGCGCTTGCGTCGACTTGTCGAGGTCGGAACCGAATTGGGAGAACGCTTGAAGCTCGCGGTATTGGGCCAAGTCTAGACGGAGCGTACCGGCAACCTTCTTCATCGCCTTGATTTGCGCGGAGCCCCCTACCCGGGATACGGAAATACCGACGTTGATCGCCGGACGTTGACCGGAATAGAACAGGTCGGACTCCAGGAAGATTTGACCGTCCGTAATGGAAATTACGTTGGTCGGGATATAAGCGGATACGTCCGAAGCTTGCGTTTCGATAAACGGCAGCGCGGTAATCGAACCGCCGCCGAGCTCGTCGCTCAGCTTCGCCGCGCGTTCCAAAAGCCGGGAGTGCAGGTAGAATACATCGCCCGGGAATGCTTCGCGGCCCGGAGGACGGCGGAGCAGCAAGGACAATTCGCGGTAAGCGGCCGCTTGTTTGGACAAGTCGTCATAAATAATGAGGACATGCTCGCCTTTGTACATGAAATATTCCGCCATCGCAACACCGGCATAAGGCGCGATGTACAGGAGCGGAGCCGGTTCGGAAGCGGAAGCGGTTACGACGATCGTATAGTCGAGCGCTCCATGACGGCGCAGCGTTTCCACTACGTTGACGACTGTGGATTGCTTTTGGCCGATAGCGACGTAAATACATTTCACGCCATTGCCCTTTTGGTTGATGATCGTGTCGATGGCGATCGTCGTTTTACCGGTTTGGCGGTCGCCGATGATCAGCTCGCGTTGGCCGCGGCCGATCGGAACCATCGAGTCGATCGCCTTGATCCCGGTTTGCATCGGCTCGTGCACCGATTTCCGGTCGATAACGCCCGGAGCGTTGTTTTCGACAGGACGGAATTCCGTCGTCGCGATCGGGCCTTTGCCGTCCACCGGTTGACCGAGCGGATTGACAACGCGGCCGAGCAGCGCTTCGCCGACGGGCACCTGCATAATTTGTCCCGTCCGTTTCACTTGGTCTCCTTCGCGGATTTCGTTGTACGGTCCGAGAATAACGACGCCGACATTGCTTTCTTCCAGGTTCAGCGCAAGGCCGAATACGCCATTTTCAAACTCAAGCAATTCGTTGGCCATGGCGTTCTCAAGTCCGTGAACACGGGCGATACCGTCACCAACTTGAATAACGGTGCCTACTTCGGCCACTTCAATTTCCGATTTATATTGTTCGATCTGACTTTTAATCAGTGAACTGATCTCTTCAGGTCTGATACTCAAGTGTTTCACCCCTATCTACAGTGCTTGTCTTCGAAAAGACTTCTCAAGCCGTTCCAGCTTGCCGGACAAACTTCCGTCATACAATGTATCGCCGATTCTGACTTTGATTCCGCCTAACAATTCCTTATCCACTTCGTTAATGATACGAATTTTCTTGCCGACAAGCACGCCAAATTCTGCCGCCAGCTCTTGCTTCTCGCCATCACTTAGCGGGTAAGTACTGTACACCAACGCGTCTGCCAGGCCCAGCGCTTCCCCCGTAATTTTGGTGTAGCTCGTTAGGAGTTCGGGCAAAATCTCGATTCTCCCCCGATCGATAAGCATTTTCACAAGAGAAACCACGGGCTGTGAAAGTTTCCCTTCCAAACCGCTCCGTATCACTTCCCATTTTTTGGAAGTCGAAATTTTGGGACTTAGAATAAACTGTTGAATGTCAGTTTCGTTATGCAGAACTTCAATCAGGGCCTTCAGCTCCTGCTCGACCTCAAGGGTTCGGCCTTCCTGTCCGGAAATCTCGTACAGCGCCCTTGCGTATCTGCTGGCAACCACCGTTTCCCGACTCATGATTTACTACCTACTTCTTTCAGGTATTGGTTTACCAGCTTCTCTTGCTCGGCAGGATTGCTTTCCACTTCACGCTCGATCAGCTTGGAAGCAATATCGACGGAGAAAGCGCCGATTTCACCGCGCAAGGCTTCAACCGCTTTCATTCTCTCGCTTTCAATGTCACGTACAGCTTCATTCTTCATCCGAATCGTATCTATCTTAGCCTGTTCCAGCAAATCCTTGGCTTGCTTGCTGCTGCTCTGTTTGGATTGTTCGATAATTTCGAATGCTTCCTGACGGGCTTGCTTCAGCGCTTCCTTCTGCTCTTCAACATATACAGCAGCTTGCTCTCTGGTTTGCTGCGCCTCTTCCAATTGGGTCCGCACCAGCTCACGACGCTGTTCCATGATCGCGAACAGTTTACCGAATGCGAATTTGCTGAGCAGCCAATAGAGAATACCAAAAGCAATCATGGTAATTACAATATTTTCCCATAGGACGTTCACCGATGTCACTCCTTTCCATTAGCTACAACTTGCACTAGCACTGCATTATACTATTAACCTATAAAACGAAGGCGCGGATGGCATCGGCCCTCCCCGCCAAACCGTAGCTATTTATTAAGAGAACATGATCAGGAACGCGATAACGGTAGCGGCCAACGGCACAACTTCCACGATACCTACCCCGATGAACATTGTAGTTTGCAATGGACCGCGAGCTTCAGGCTGACGGGCGATCGATTCTACTGTTCTGCTTACGATCATACCGTTACCAAGACCTGCGCCAAGTGCACCCAAACCAACTGCTATAGCTGCTGCCAAAAAATTCATTAAATTTTCCTCCTTAATATTGGTCAATTTGATGGTTGATATAATATACCTCTTCGAGTAAGTCGTATAGACCTGCTCTTGAGTTTATTAATGACTCTCTTCTTCGTGAACCGTTGTCTGAGCGATGTATACCATGGTCAATATCGTAAAAATGTAGGCCTGGAGCGCGCCGACAAAGATACTGAATCCTTGCCAAACCCCCATGAACGGGATACCCAGATAGCCCATTTTCAGAATGACCGTGATCAGAACCTCACCGGCAAAGATATTTGCGAACAACCGGATCGCCAGTGCGACTGGCTTCGCCAGGTTCTCGATAATATTCAGCGGGAGAAAGATCGGGAACGGTTCGATATAGTGTCTGAGATAGTGCTTCCGGTTGTATTTCAATCCCAGGAAGTTCATCAGGAAGAAGACGATGATTGCCAATCCGGCAGTAACAGAAATATCGGCCGTTGGAGATTTCCACCAGAGAATTTCGGCGTGCTCTCCGTGACTGAGATTACGCGTCGCTTCAATAACATGTCCGAAAATGGTTTCAGGCTGATGAGCCTCCGTGATGATTCCCATCGGCAAGCCTAACAAATTCGATACGAAAATAAAAAGGATCAGCGTCAAACCCAGAGTGATATAAGGTTTCCCTTTCTTCAGATCCATGGCACTTCCGACGATCCCTTGAACGAATTCCACTACCCATTCCATAAAATTTTGAAGCTTACCCGGATTCTCAACCGACAAATTTCTGGTAGCCAGTCTGCAAAGCACAAAAACTATAGCGCAGCTGACAAACAGCATAAGAACGGCAGAGAGATCCAGATTGAATCCACCAAGGTCGATTATCGGTGCTTCATGCATGTGTTCGTACTCACCCCTTTCCACTCTTTAAGCTAGTCAAGACTTGTTTCGGAGGCTGATTACTATGCTTGCCGGTATGGTCAGAATCTGCGGAACAAAAAGACCGATAATTGTACTGATCATAGAGACCTGTTCGAGTTTCGCCGCAATCATAACTGTCACAAAAACCAGACAAATTCTAGTAACAAACCCGAAACTGTAGCGCTTCTTCTCCTGGCTGACTACGAGGTTTACTAGCCCCCGTACCTTGCCTGACAAGAAACGGACATAAACCAATCCAACTGTCAGGCCCAGAATCAATCCAATGCATACAGGCCTGTGCTCCGGGAGAAAAGCCCATCCAAGAAACAAGACGGATAACATTAAGAAAGTTATCCGGGATACGGCCATGACAATGGAATTCAAATCATCCATCTCTCTCCCCCATAAACTTATAAATTAGAACAATAATATTTGCCATCCCAAGGAACAGGCCAGCAATACTTCCAACGGAAATCCAGACCGGAGATGCCCCGAAAAGCGACACTAGCCACTTGGAAACGAGAAAACCCGACATGATGTAAATTACAAGCAGCAAACCAGCTCCGCTTATATATGAGGCTACTACCCATGGTTTTACTTCTTTGTCAGATTTATTCATCATGCAATCCCAACTTATTTTACTGAATGTGAAGACTTTTTGTCAATTGAGCTTTTTTAGTCATTTAAAGTTGTGAAACGTTAAATTCGACCTTGAAATCCTGACCCTAATGCGTACACCATACAGTAATACTGTATACTTTTTCGGGCCTGGGAGCAAAACTTATTTTGCTTACTTTGTGAACTTTTTGTGAAATTGCTCTGGACGCTCGCTAATAATTCCGAAATGGTGCAAAATCGCATTGACAATTCTTACCGAAGCCTTTCCATCTCCGTACGGGTTAGCGGCCCGACTCATAGAATTATAAAGCTCGCTGTCACTGAGCAGCGCCTTTGTCCGCTCATATACCATCTCCTCATCTGTGCCGACGAGTTCCAACGTCCCCGCTTCGATGCCTTCCGGGCGTTCGGTTGTGTCGCGAAGCACAAGCACAGGAACGCCAAAAGACGGCGCTTCTTCCTGTAAACCGCCGGAATCCGTAAGGATAAGGTGGGTATGCGGGTAAAAATTGTGCAAATCCACCACATCCAAAGGCTCGATTAATTTAATACGGGGATGGCCACCCAAAGTTTCATACGCCGGTTCTTTAACCGCGGGGCTTGGATGAACGGGATAGCAAATGGCCACATCTTCAAATTCATCCGCAATCCTTTTGACGGCCCGGAAAATATTCATATGCGGCGCACCCTGCGATTCCCGCCGGTGCGCGGTCATAAGAATAAGCCGCTTTCCGGCGGCCCACTCCAGCACAGAATTGTTGTAGTTCGGCTGTACTGTATATTGAAACACATCCGTTACCGTGTTGCCTGTGATATATATGCTTGACTTCGGCTTATTCTCTGTGAGCAAATTGCCCGCCGACCAGTCCGTCGGCGCGAAATGCAGATCCGCCAGCACGCCGGTCAATTGCCGGTTCATTTCTTCCGGATAGGGCGATAATTTGTTCCAGGTACGAAGGCCTGCTTCCACATGCCCAATCTTGATCTGCTGAAGAAATGCCGCATAGCTTGCCAGGAACGTCGTCAGCGTGTCCCCGTGGACGAGCACGATATCCGGCTTCGCCTCGCGGAGAACTTTTTCAAGCCCTTCCAGCACGCGGATCGAAATTTCGTTCAGGCTTTGATTCGGCTTCATCACATCAAGATCATAGTCCGGGACGATATGAAATACATCCAGCACCTGATCGAGCATCTCCCGGTGCTGCGCCGTAACGCAGACCACGGACTCGATATGCTCGGGATGCTTCTGCAGCTCCAGAATGAGCGGAGCCATCTTGATCGCTTCCGGCCTTACGCCGAAAATCGTCATTACTTTAATTTTTGACATAGCCGTATCCCTTCCTTGATCGATTCTTATTTCGTTCCATACAAGCGGTCGCCGGCATCGCCAAGTCCAGGGATGATATAGCCGTGATCGTCCAGACGCTCGTCCAGGGCCGCCACGTAAATATCCACGTCCGGATGTGCATCCTGAACCGCTTTGACCCCTTCGGGAGCGGCGATCAGATTCATCATCTTGATCTGCGTGCAGCCGCGCTTCTTAAGGGCGTCGATCGCCGCGATCGCCGATCCCCCCGTCGCCAGCATCGGATCGATGACGATCAGCTCGCGCTCCTGTACGTCGGTAGGCAGCTTAATGTAATATTCGACAGGCTGCAAGGTCTTCGGATCGCGGAAGAGGCCCACATGACCCACTTTGGCCGCCGGCAGCAATTTCAGCACGCCGTCCAGCATGCCCAGCCCTGCGCGAAGAATCGGAATCAGGCCCAGCATTCTGCCCGAAATGACGCGCGACTCGGCCTCGGCCACCGGCGTCTGTACTTTAATCGATTCCAAAGGAATTTCTCTCGTAATCTCGTAAGCCATCAGCGTGGCCACTTCATCCACCAGCTCGCGGAAATCCTTCGTGTTGGTCCGCATGTCGCGGATAAATGTCAATTTGTGTTGAATCAAGGGGTGATCGCATATCACCAATTTTCCCATGTTTTTGTCCCTCCGGTTTTATTGCTCAGTCTTCACTTGCGACGGCATTCCCATTCCATTTCCCTAAAAAGCCGTCCAAATCTCGTTTATTATATCATTGTCTATATTCGATTTCCATGAACGCGGTAAGGCGAAACGTTCCATTTAAAGGAACGGCGAAAATCGCCCGAAAAAAAGACGCCGCCTATACAAGCCGCGCCTGACCGCTTAACTCAGCAGTTCAAATTTGTTCATCAATTGAAGCCGGTTCATCATCCGCTCGACGGCATCCGTCAAATATTGGGCATCCTCCATTTTGACCGTTTCGTGAAAACTAAGTCTGATGCTGGCGGAAGAGGTCGCTTCATCCCCGGTCATCGCCAACAGCACCCGGCTTTGCTTGGCTTGCGACGAGCAGGCGGACTGTGAGGATGCGATAATCCCGTTCTTTTCCAGGATGCCTATCATCATAGCCGAGGTGATCCCTTTCTTGATGCATGAAAAATTAATGATATGCGGCGACGACAACGGAATATCGGGGCTATTCAGGATGATTCCCGGGATCCCCTTAAGCCTTGAATACACATAATCATGCAACAGCGAAATATGCTCCATCTTCTCTTCCCGCTCTTCGAGAGCGGCCTCTACGGCTGCCGCAAAACCGAGTATCGCGGGAACATTCGTCGTTCCGGGTCTCCATCCGTTTTCTTGTTCCCCTCCGTACAAGAGAGGGTCGATCTCTACGTGTTCCTTTTTGACGAGCAGCCCGATCCCTTTCGGCCCGCCGATCTTATGGCCCGATATTGTATATAGATCAATATGATCCATCGCAACCGGCAGCTTGCCGAAACCCTGGACACCATCCACGTGGAAATAAACTCCAGGTTGCTGCGCTTTAATAAGCCTGCCTATTTCGGATATCGGTTGCAGGGATCCGGTCTCATTATTGACATGCATCACACTGACGAGGGCCGTATTGGATTTCAGCGACTCTTTAACCTTTTGCACGCTAACGATCCCGTTGCGATCAACGGGCAGGAGCGTCACCTCCGCGCCTTCCTCTCCCAAAAACTTGCAGCATTGATACACGGAGGAGTGTTCGATCTCGGATAAAAGGATATGAGGAACTAGGCCCGTTTTCCTTCTCCAGGCGCGGAGTGCACCCTGAATCGCGAGATTGTTGCTCTCCGTGGCGCCGGAAGTGAAAATAATCTCCGCCGGTGTCACCTGAAGCAGCCCGGAAAGCTGATCTCTAGCTTCCTCGATCAACCGCCTTGCCGCAAAGCCCATTTGATGCGCGGAGGAAGGGTTGGCGAAGCATGCCTCCGTTGCAGTCATCAGCTTCTTTAGAGCCCGGGGATGCAAGGGCGCCGATGCGCAGTAATCAAAATACAATGGATTCATCATGCCCTCCGGGAACGAATTTTAAAAAGAGTAGGAAACTTGTTTGCGCCAGCCGTTTCCGCAAGCGTAAGCACATCCGCCGAATTATAGACAAAGCCTTTTCCGGCGACCTGGCGATTGCGGTCGACAATGACACAGAAGGGGTGAGAGCGGACGAGAAAGTCCTTTTCCATATGCTCCGGGGCAAGCGGAACCACCGTCCATGGTTGCCCGAGAAATTCACCCAATTCGACATGATCCTCAAGACTCCCCGCCGAGAATACAATTAAGCGGGCATGGGGCAGCCGGACCTTCCGAAGCTCGGGTACCAACTCCATGCACCGTACGCAATGCATCGAAAGGAACAAGAGAACCTTGGTATCCCCGCCTAATCGCAAATTCAAAATCCGGTCATGATAATCCCTATATTCCTTATCCGTAATAATATCTCCGCGAGCCGGGCCGTTTTCGGGATTCATGCGCCCTCTCCTTCCCGCTCGTCAATCGGCATTCGATCCCCATCGGTATTCAGCCAAAGCTCAAGTTCCTTCGCGTCTCTGACGGTTCCCTTCGATACCACAAGTCCGCCGCCTGAGAGGAGATACAGATACGGAAACAGCGATACGTTAAATTTCTCCTTTTGAACGGAATCGTAAAGAAGAAACGGTAGCCCGATTTGATGTTCTTCCAGTATGGTTTTCACTTCGGTTACTTCGCCTTGTATGCAGAGCGCTACCCTTTGGTTTAGCCGGTTTTCGCCGAAGGCGTTTAGTCTGGGCAAAATATCCAGGCATGACCGGCAGGTCGTGGAAAGGAATAGGACGATCATCCAGGTTTTGTCCGCGGGCCTCACGATTTCCCCCGTATATAATGTAAACTCCGGAAAGAGGCTGCCCAAGGGCAATCCCTGCTCCCGCCGTTGCCAAGCCGGTGTGCGCGTTGTCCATTTTCGTCTTGCCGGCCGCAGTCTATTCATAATTTCAATAAAAACGTAACGCATGTCATCCCTCCCCGGATCAGCGCTCTATTAATGAAGCCAAACGCTCAGGCTCCGCCAACTCGTCCACCCTTTCAATCATGCCGGAGGCGTTTGCGGTTACAATGGTCGGCATCCGCCGGATTTCGAACAATTCTATAATTCTGGAGGATCTAATAATGGAAAATGGATAACGAATATCTTCCAGGTCGGCATCCGAATAGGGTTCCGGCTCGCTTTTAATCACCAGGAAATAGGTACTGAATGATGTATTGGCCAATTGCCTAAGAACTTCGGCACAGGAAGCGCAGCTATCGCTAAGAAAGATCAGCTTGACGGTTCGCCCGGGAAGCTCTTCCGACTTTACCTTCCGCCCCTTCTGATCCCTTCCTTTAAATAGAGGAAGAAAATCCCCGACTTTGCCGCCTCGAGGTGGGTCCGTTTTTACTAACTCAGGACTCTGCTTTTTGGCCTTTAAGAGAGCAAAGATACCGCCTAACGTACTTGGACTGTTTTTCATGCGATCACCCCATTCTTGTCATACCACTCCGCCTGAACTCCGTACATTCGCGCATACTCCCCCTGACGCTCAAGCAATTGGAAATGAGTTCCCTGCTCCACAAGGCGTCCGTCCTTCAGCACCAGGATCAGATCCGCGTTGCGGCAGCTTCCCAGCCGGTGAGAGATCATAATGCTTGTTTTTCCCTCGACCAACCCGGAAAATCGTTCAAACAAAGCCGCCTCGGCTATGGGATCCAGCGCGGAAGTAGGTTCATCGTAAATCACGAGCTCGGCTTCGATATTAAAGAAGGAACGGCTTAGCGCCACCCTTTGCCATTGCCCCTGGGACAATTCCTTGCCCCCTTCATACTCATGGCCCAGTTGCGTTTCGTAACCATATGTAAGTGAACGGGAAATGGAGTCGACCCCTGTCTTCACCGCCGCTTCCCTAAGCCGCTCCTCGTCGTCCAGGGCGGAGATACGTCCGAATCCGACATTCTCCTTCAACGTAAGTTGATATTGCATGAAATCCTGGAACACGGCGCTGATCTTTCCGGAAAGCTCCTCCGAGCCCATGTCCCGACCGTTCCACAACAGGCTGCCGGATTGGGGACTATAAAGGCCAAGCAGGCATTTGGCCAAGGTGCTTTTGCCCGCTCCGTTATGACCGACAATCGCCACCCGCTGTCCCGGATGAATGTGAAACGAAATGTCGGTCAATGCCGGCGCCGTCTGCTCGGGATATGTAAAGCTCAGCCCATTCACCGTAAGGCCGTCGGCTCCCGCTTCTTTTTCCCGATGTTCGGGTAATTTTTTCGGCGTTTCAACATGGTCGTTCTCCTGTTCATCCGGTAAACGCAGGAATTGAATCAGTTCGCCCGTAAACAATGCATTCTCATAAATCCCCGATAAATTCGCGGCGATCAGCATCACGCTGTCCTTCGCCGCCGTTACGGTCTGAGTCATAGCTACGAAGACGCCGATCGACAGGCTGTTCCCGTAACCAATGACAAGAACGACCAAAGTGGCAAGCACGGTAAATGCGTATGAAAAAATCTCGGTGAAACCGCCCAGCCATTGCCCCGCCCTTTCCAGTTCCGCCTTTTCCTTGGCGTTTTTCCAGTATAGCTTTTCCCATTTGTCAATCATGTACGGATACAACTTAAACAGTTTCATTTCCTTGGCGGATGCCCTGCCGGTCATTAATCCCATTAAATATTGCACCTTACGGCTTGAGGGAGTCTGGGTAAACATCTGCTTGTATCGCTTTCGCCCCAGCTTCATATTGATCAGGAAGGAGGGAACGATTAAACCAAGTACACCGACGGACAATATCCAATGGAACCCGGCCAGAACCGCAACCAGGGAGACGAGCGTGATCAGGCTTTGCAGCACCAGAAAGAAATGATCCAATACGGAAAGGCCGCGATAGGCCAGCCCTTGAGTGGTTCTTTGCAGACGGTCATAATACACCGGTTGTTCGAAATAGATGAAGTCCAGCCGCGAGCATTTATTCGCGATTTCCCGGTCCATTTGAAACTGAGCTTGCTGTTTAATCTCCAAGAGGAGCATATGGGCAAGCGATCGGAGTCCAAGGGCGGCAAGAAAAAGAAAAGCCTGCCAGACTATGGTCACAAGCGCCGGCATGAACATTTCCGACCTGCCTTGGAGCAATAAAGCAGCCTGCTCTACGAGCCGCTTGGTCAAATATATTTGTGCCGCCGGCTGCAAAGCCTCCGCCATGCGAATGACCATCATTCCCGGCAACCGGACGGGTGCCGACCTCCAAATAAACGGAACGATATCAAACAGCAGCCCGCGGATGACTCCTTTATGATTCAATTCATGGTCCAATTCGGCTACACTCTTTCTGTTCATTTTGCGTCTGGGCTATGCCCGGCTACCGTGATAATTGTCTACTTCCGATCCAGCAAACGCTGCCCTCTTTCCTGCATGGAGGCCATCGCTTCGTCCAAAGTCTTTGCCCCTACCGCAACGGCCTTCAATTCAGAGTTGATGATTCCTTTTAAATTCGTATGGGTTCCCCGGGGAAGCAAATCATAATTGACGTTACCGGAGGAGCTCACATCCGGCTTTAGTTTATAAAATGCCTCCACCCGTTTGCCTTCCGGGTTATAATTATAATCCGTACGAGTAAACAGGGAGAAATTCGGGCTTCTTGATTTCGACTTGGCCAACTCCTCGCCATTGATGAACTTGATGAATTCCCAAGCAGCCTGCTTCTGCTCGGCCTGGGCATTGATCGAGTAAATACCGCCAACTACAAAGTAAGGTGATGTATCCCGGCTGGCTTCATCTGTCGGAGCCGTCGCCAAATCCCAATTCAAATGAAATTTATTCCCTTGCTCTTCCCGAGCCCAATTAATCTTGTTGTTCATGTAATAGTTATAGTCGATCGTCATAGCGCTGCTTCCGGATATGAAAGGGTCGTATACCTCAAACGGGTCGATGTCGGGCAGCGTCACAGTCTTTGATGCATACGCATCTAATGTCCGCTCAAACACATCCCGAAAGGCTTCCGTATTAAGCGTTACTTTCCTATCTTTCATATTGATTTCGCTGAGATGCTCGCTTACAGCCAGATCGCCGGCCAATACAGAAAAGTTTTCCAGATATAACCCGTACACCCCCTCCTCTGCGGGAAAGCGCGCCGCCAATTGAAAAAGTTCATCCCAGGTCATCTGATCCTGCGGATAAGGAACCCCATACTTATCAAACAAGTCCTTATTATAATAAGTAGCCTTACTTACAAATTCGGGAAGAACCCCGAACAATTTGCCGTTCCCCAATTTCCGCAAATAATCCACAATGTAAGGATGCACGCCTTCAAGCTTAAAGGCCTCATTCGCAAATAAGATATCCAGATCGTACAGCCTGCCGTCTTGTATGAACTCCCGGTATTCATCCAGCGACAGAATAAATACATCGGGGTTATTTTTCTTGATCGCCGTTTCGGGATCCGTCCGATCGTATTTAACCAACTGAATCTCGATATTGGGATACTTCACTTTGAACAGATCCCCATATTCCTGCATGTAATATTCTTCAGTTGCGTTCGTCATCACTTTTACCGTAGCCTGCATCCCAGGGTCACCCTCGTACTTGATCGTTTCCTTGCCGGCCAAACATGCCGATAGAAGAATAAAAAACAGGCTTGCGGCCAGCAACTGAGCAAAGTGACGCTTCATTTATAGTCCCTCCATATATTTCAAAGCCTAACAAGCTGAGGTATCAAATCGGTTGTAGCAGGAGGTCTGCTGCCTTGGCTTTCAGGCAGCAGACGGTTTCATGATTGGCCTAGCATCCGCAAGTGCAAACCGAACAGCCGCTCGAATAATACTGACACGATTGCTGCTTAGTAGTGCCGCTGCAAGGATAAGCAAGCTGCTGGCAGTAAGTATACAGATAGGATCCTGAACACATATGGATTCACCTCCTTTCATGAATTCCTTTTACGCCGACGCCCGCTCTTCCCCATGCGTAACTAATGCCTGCAGGTGACCCTCGTTATTGATAATCCCTTTCGCTTGAATCAAGCCGTCCGGAGATACATAGTAACCAAACGGCACGAAAGGAGTCTGTAAATCCTTGAAATTCTCCACATGAATAACGGGAACCTCGAGTCCGTACTCTTGAATCGCCGCGTTCACCTCTTCCAAAGGGCCGGACATCATAAAGAGATATTGGTAGGCGGGCATTTTCTTCTGGACATCGTTAATGACGGAGTACAGTTTTTTACAGGCCATGCATTGCGAAGAGGTCAGAAATATTAGCGTGCCGAGCTTTCCGTGGCCGGTGAGGGCAAGCGCCTTTCCATCCATAGGAATCCAATTGTTCAGGGGAAAACCGATACCCTCCGGCAACCCCTCCTGCTGTTCATAAAGTGTACTCCTAGCGGTGATGGCGCTTTTTAAGACGACAATGATTCCGTAAGAAATTAGGATAACGACTAGCCACAGGAGGATATAAGAAACAGCAAAAATATCCGGCATCCCTTTCCACATCCTTTGGGTTGATAATGGGTACTACTCCCGATACAGCTTATGGTATTGCCACAGGGTCAAGACTAAAGCGTAGAGGATCATAATGCCGAGAGAAGATAGCACCATGGAGGATATTTCCGTAAAAGAAGCCAGCTTCGGTGCGTGAAAGGCCGGTGCAGCAAGCAAGTAAATCATCATGCCAAAAAGAACAGCGTGTCTTATGTATAGTCCACTGCCGAACTTTTCCGACAAGAGTCCGCCGAACCATTCATAGCTTACCATTCTGCCCTTGGCTCTCCAGACCGCCCACACATAGGAACTCAGCAAAAGAAGTCCGAATGCCGCCCCATATACCAAAGTTGCAGGGAACAACAGCAGCCCGCAGGCGGCCAGCTCGGCCAGAGGAATTATCACGGCGGCCCTTCGTGCCCGGAAAGGCGGAATTCTTAGCTGCCTGAGCGTGTTCATAAATGAAGACGGCTTGCTTAATTTGGATGCCGCAGACACCAGAAAAAGAACGCTTACAAATAATTGGATAAAAACAACCCAGTCCATCCTTGACTCTCATCTCCTTATTTCCTATTTCGACGTTAAAACTAGGGCAATCGTTTGCATTAATAAAAATAAATCGGGGTTCGACTTAACTAAGGTGCAGTAAAATAAGGAATGTATAAATCGTGAAGTAAAATAGCGGGTGCAATCGTTTGCTCAAATGAGCGCGACCATTCATTGAATTTGTATTTCGAGGATGTTATAACCTTACATGTAATATGTTACCATTCGAGTTTAATTATAGCTTTCATTGCGGAGTTGTCAACAAGTAAAGTAAAATTTCCCGGATAAATTGCCGACTGCATATATTAAACGAAAAGGCCAGCCGGCAAAACCGGTTGACCTCATACTTGTATCCAATACTTGTTTCCTCTTACCTCAACGGAAAATAGCCCAAACGATGCAATTCCTGCGCGATCATGCGGTAACCGCGGGCATTGGGATGAACGCCGTCAAGGAAAAGCAGCTCCCGTTCGTTGCCCGCAAACGCCGGATAAATATCGGCGACCCGGTAGTTTCCTCCTCCGAGCCCGGAAAGAAACGAGTTGTACTGACGGGCGTACGCTCCCACTTCCCTCACACTCGGAAAAGGATTGTACACCCCGACCATGCGAATTATGAACGGACGGCGCTGTCCGGATTTGATCCGATACATTTCATACACGATTTGCCGCACATTTCCCTTCGTACGGTTCAGCGCCTGCGCAATCCCGGAGGCCCCGGCACCGGACCCGCCGGCCAGGGCTTTGGCGTACGGGCGCAGATCATTCGCGCCTATGGACACGGTTATAATATCGGCCCGGTTGATCGCCGCCCGGATATACTGGTTACTCCGGACCATTGGTAGCAATTTGGCGCTGGTTAGCCCGTTGACCCCAAAATTCTCATAATCGACCGGGGTCCGCAGACGTTCCTCGGCCATCTGGCGGTAAAGGGGCGCAAATCCGCCGCTGAGCCAAGCCCCTGCCCCTTTCGTCAAGGAATCCCCGATCGCCGTATAATGGTAGCCCATCGCATCACCTCCTCCGCTCCTGTATCTTCCTTGGAGCGCATGCGTACCCCGCCATGAGGAATATGCCGGTTTCCGTCTCACAATATCTTATGCAATACACGATAGATAGGACAGGGGGATTTGCTCAATCTTCACCGCAATGGGCCAACGAAAAAAACCGCCCGCAGATATTCTGCGGGCGGTAACTTCAGGGTACGCTTATTCGTAGCTTAAGCCGGGATAGATCGGGAACTTATCGGTCAGCTCCACAACTTGCCCGCGCGCTTTGGCCAATACGGCTTCATCCTTAGAATTCTTCAGCACGAGCGCGATGATCCGGCCGATCACCTTCATCGCTTCCTCATCCATGCCGCGCGATGTCACCGCCGGCGTGCCGATCCGGATGCCGCTCGTTACAAACGGGCTGGTCGGATCGAACGGAATCGCGTTCTTGTTCACGGTAATGCCAATGGAGTCGAGCACATGCTCGGCATCTTTGCCCGTGATATTGAGATTGCGGGTGTCGATCAGCATCAAGTGGTTGTCCGTTCCGCCGGACACCAGATTAAGCCCTTCCGCCGTCAGCGTCTCGGCCAGCACCTTGGCGTTCTTCACGACATTTTCGGCATACGTCTTGAAGGACGGCTGCAGCGCTTCGCCCAAAGCGACGGCCTTCGAAGCGATGACGTGCATCAGCGGACCGCCTTGCGTGCCCGGGAATACGGCCTTGTCGATCGCGGCCGCCCAGGACTGACGGCACAGGATCATACCGCCGCGCGGACCGCGCAGCGTTTTATGCGTGGTCGTCGTCACGAAGTGGGCGTGCGGCACCGGATTCGGATGCAGCCCGGCGGCGACGAGGCCGGCGATATGGGCCATATCGACCATGAACAGCGCGCCCACGTCGTTCGCGATCGCGGCGATCTTCTCGAAATCGATAATGCGCGGATAAGCGCTCGCTCCGGCAACGATCAGGCGCGGGCGATGCTTGAAGGCGGCTTTGCGGAGTTCATCATAATCGATGAGGAACGTATCCTCCTGCACACCGTAAGCCACGAAATTGTATAACAGGCCGGAAGCGTTCACCGGGCTGCCGTGCGTCAAATGGCCGCCATGGGCCAAATTCATGCCGAGCACGGTATCGCCGGGTTTGAGCGCGGCGAGGTAAACGGCCAGGTTGGCTTGAGCGCCGGAGTGAGGCTGAACATTGGCATGCTCGGCGCCGAACAGTTCTTTGGCCCGGTCGCGGGCGATATTTTCCACGATATCCACATGCTCGCAGCCGCCGTAATAGCGCTTGCCCGGATATCCTTCCGCATATTTGTTGGTCAATACCGAACCCATCGCTTCCATGACGGCCTCGCTGACGATATTTTCCGACGCAATCAGTTCGATGTTGTTGCGCTGGCGTCCGAGCTCCAGATTCATTGCCGCCAGCACCGCCGGATCCTGCTTTCTCAATTGCTCCATATTCCTTGTCCTCCTATGTCAAAATAATGGATCACTCACATAAATGCGATTCCTGTACCTTAGGCAGCGCATATACCGCACGCTCTCCGCCGATCAGCTTCGGCCGGGTCCAGGCCGCGTTCACCCGGGCCTTGCCCACGTACCGCAAAGCCGGCCGGAACGGAACGGCGACGCGGCGCAGATGCATGCCGATCAGCGTCTCTCCGATATCCAGCCCGGCATGGGCCTCGATACTCTCGGCGAGGCAAGGCTCGGACAGCCGGGTATAGGCGACCGCCGCCATGGAGCCTCCCGCTTTCCGTACGGGGACGGCCGCCACTTCGGTCAGCCTCATCCGTTCCAGCACTCCCCGCTCCACGACCAGAGCCCGGTTGAGATGCTCGCAGCATTGAAAAGCGACGTCAAATCCGTATTTTTGCCGGATTTCGTCGACGCCCGCGAACAGCTCGGCGGCGATATTCTCCGCGCCTCCCGTGCCGATGCGTTCTCCCGCCACCTCGCTCGTGCTGGCGCCGATAACCACAAGACGCCCGGGTCCGAGTCCGGCGGTAACAGCCAGCTCCTCCAGTATCTGTGCAACCTGCTTCCGGATTTCTCCGAGCTCTGCCGTTTCCATGCCCATCGCCCCTTCCGATAAATCTCTCGTTTTGCCGAAAAGCTATTCTTTATTATACCTAAAAACAGAAGGATATTGACGACAATCTTCGAGCTTGGCGGCGAGGGGGCACAAACCGCAGGTCCAAAGGCCCGTGACAACGAAAAAAGAGCATGACGCATCATAAAAACGTCGTGCTCTTTGCCCAGGCGACCGGCCGTATATTCCGATGCTCCATCGTGGTTGGACCCACTTATCGTCGCCAGTCACATCGGATCTTCATTGTTAGCTTTAGAATAAAACATTAACGGGACAAATGCAACCGGTTTTCACTCGGAAGCTTTGCCGCCAAAATGTTCCTGCATCAGCCTCTCCAGCAGCTTCTCGAGTGCGCTCCGGATCTCCGCGGCCGTCCGGTTGTAATCCTCACGGGAGCCTCCGAACGGATCGGAGATATCGTACACGGGCATCCGCCGTACCAGTTCGGTCAACCGACGCAGCGCCGCCGCCTCCGGCTCGCGGCCGAGCGCCCGGTCCGTCTCGATCTCCGCGGCCAGCCGCTGCAGCTCCTCCCTTTCGACCAGAACAACCGGGTCGTTCTCGGCATATTCTTTCAGGGTATATGTTTTGTCGGCCGCATCCGGGAAGGACATGATCATCTGCCGCTTATGCCCTTCCGTAAGAGCCAGAATGAGGTCGGCCCAATTCACCAGCTCCGCATGCAGCGGGGTCGACAGAATACGATCTTCGATTCCCTGCTCCTTCAGCACCGCCCCGGCATGGTGGGAAATCGACATCCCCTTCGCCGCGGAAACGCCGGCGGACTTGACTTCAATGTCGAAGCCCCGCTCCCGCGCCAGCTTGCGCATCATTCCTTCGGCCATCGGACTGCGGCAAGTATTTCCCGTACAGACAAACAAAATTCGCATTCGCATTCACCTCCGCTTAGACGAAAGAAGATTCGGCTTCCATGGCCTAATCAAGTTAATGTTATTGTATCAAAAGATGAACAGGAGGCCAAACGCAAGCAGGACCGCTCCTCCGGCCGCTTCGCCGTAATCGCCGAGACTGCGGCCGACGCTGCGGCCGAGCGCCATGCCCGTAACCGACATCAACCCGCCGAAGAACCCGAAGGCCAGCACAGTCAGCAGCAGATTGGTATGAAACATCCCCAGGGAAACGCCCACCGAGAAGGAATCGATGCTGACGCTGAGGGAAAAGAGTAAAACTCCCCACAAAGTGCGATGGTCGATCGACTTGAAGCCGCTGCCTTTGACCGAGCTGAAGATCATATGGAAACCGAGCAGCACGAGCAAGCCGCCCGAAGCGTACCGCGCAAAATGCCCTAGCAGTGCCCCGACATACTGGCCCGCAACCACACCGAGCAGCGGCATGATTACATGAAACACGGCCACGGTCGAGCCGATCCGGATCGCATCGCTGCGCCAAACCCCCTTAAGTCCGATGCCGATTCCCAAGGAAAAGGCATCCATCCCCAGGGCAACCGCCATGAGAAGAATGGTTATCAACTCCCCAAGCTGCGAAACCGCCTCCGTCATACCGCCACTCCTTCATGTCCAAGATTCACTTGTACAACCATATGCTTAGGGGAGGCGATTCATGACATGGCGGTTTCCGGCAATGGCAAGCCTTCTTTTACGGCCGCATTACCGGCTATCGGCTATTCCTCTTCGTCCGGTTCAAGCACACCGGCTTCCCGGTAATTGATATATTGTCTCAATTTGCTGGCCGAATTCCAGCTGATTTCGCCTTGCTCGTACATCGACTGCAGCTCATTGCGTTCCGCCTGGATCGCTTTGATGCGCAGCTCGTTTTTATGCTGGTTGAACACATCTTCGTCTTTAATGCCGCCCGTCAAGCTTGAACCGCTTTTCAACCGGGTTAATAGCTCTTTGTATTGGGTTACCACCAGCATCCCGGCCTGGCGGTTTTCATCATGGATATGCGCCTGAACGGCTTCCAGCGCAGCGGTGGTGGTCCGAAGCCGGGCCGCACGGATCCGCTCTTTTTTCTCCTCGGGGAGGTCCAGGGTTTTCTTCTTTGAAAATTGCTTGGAAAACAGGCGGCGCAAACGGAACAAAGACACCAGAATCTGCATTTTGAACCGGCTGGACATTACCATTTCCATTTGATTCATGACCTCTTGCAGACTGGTCGCCAACTCCCCGCTGATCTCGCCTTTGCTCAGCATGTTATGGATCTCCCGGCGCTCGGCCTGCATCCCGATGAGCCTAAGCTCCATCATCGCTTTGTTTCTGCTCCGGTCGTTCCATTCCTGCTTCCGGCCGGTCTGCAAACGAAGCAGTTGGCGGTGATAGCCGCCCAGTACGGCTCCGGCCGCAGCCCGGTTCTCGTCATCCGTCGCTTCCTTGATCGCCGTAATAGCGGAACGCAGCATGCGAATCCGGGCTTCGCGTTCGCGTTCCTCGACATTATCCCTTTCCCCGTCTATTCCTTTGGATAGCAGCGGCAGCAGCACACTGGCGGCAATCAGCGAGATAAGAATGACTCCGGCCGCCAGAAAAATAATCAGATCCCGTTCGGGGAACGGGCTTCCATCTTGGAGAAAATAGGGGATGGAGAATGCCGCCGCCAAAGTAACGGCACCGCGTACCCCCGACAAGGAAATCAGCACCGACGACATCAGCTTCGGCTTGCCCAGATTTTCCCCGCTGTTCAGCAGCCAGGAGCCTTCCCAGAATAAATACACCCAGATAAACCGCAGGATGATAAGGCCCAGGTAGATCAGGCCGATAAATCCAACTACCTGGAGATTGCTGTAATTCGGGCTTTGGAATATCGTCGTCGTCGCATCCGGGATTTGCAGCCCCAGAATGACAAAGACCAACCCGTTCAGGATATAGAGGATGACCGACCACGTATTTTGCGAGACGACGCGGAGCTCCGGCTGCAGTGACTCATTGCGATCGCGCTCGATCGCATGCACGATGCCCCCGGCCACCACCGCGAGGATGCCCGAAAATCCGAATTCCTCGGTGACGATGTAAATGACGAACGGCGTCAAAATCTGGATCAGCATGTGCATCGTCACATCTTCCATCCCGAGCCGGCGGATGAATGTCCGCAGCCAAACGATCAGGAAAGCGACGATCGCCCCGCAAACCAGCCCTCCGATCGCGATGAACAGAAAGCTTACCGTCGCTTCCGTAATGGAAAATACGCCCGTAACCGTCGCGGCCACGGCGAATTTAAAAGCGACGAGCCCCGAAGCGTCGTTCATCAGCGACTCGCCTTCCAGTAGCCGCATAATCCCCTTCGGCAGGTGAATTCTTCCCGCCAGAGCGCTGACGGCGACGGCGTCGGTCGGCGACAGAATCGCGGCGAGCGCAAAAGCCGCCGGAAGCGGAATGCTCGGAATCAGCCAGTGGATCAGATAGCCTCCGGCAAACACGGTAACGAACACAAGCCCAAGGGCAAGCAGCAGGATCGGCGCCCTTAGGTCCCATAATTCTTCGCGTGGCGTTCGTTTGCCGTCATTATAAAGGAGCGGGGCGATGAACATGAGCAGAAACAGCTCCGTATTCAGCGGCAGATGAATGCCGATCGGCAGGAGAGCGACCAGCGTCCCCAGAATGATTTGCAGCAACGGAACCGGAACAAACGGAATGAACCGGTTTATAACATTGGATAACCCGATTAGAACGAGCATGATAAGCACAATTTCAAATATCTCCAAAATCAAATCCCCCCCGAAGGTATGTATATCTGCAAATCCGGCATTGTCCGGATGATTATTTTCTCACTCTCCCTCGCCAAACAGATCGATCTGTTTCGGCGGCAGTCCTATCGTTTTCATACCAAGAAGCCTCATCAACTCCAGCGCATTCGCAGCGGCATCTCCGCCGGAATTATTGTTAAAGATCATGCAAACTTCCTTCGTTCCTTTCGATTCAAGCTCGGTCAGCTTATCCTTCCACTCCAGCAGCTCCTCCCCGTTGTACCGGTAGAGCGTGCGGATTTCCCGCCAATTCGGCGCCCCTCCTTGCAGCCAGCCTTGCTCGTTCCGGCCATGAAGCCGGACGATCGTGAACTCGGGGTCGGTCGGCTCCAGCACCGTCGGTACGGAGCCCTGCCCGACCTGCGGTTCATCGCAAATAATATGAATCCAGCCCTCCTCCTTCATGAAGGAGAGCGTGTTGTCGCGCACCTCTTCCGCGTACCAGCTCCGATTGCGAAACTCCAGCGCCAGCGGAAGCGAGCCCATCCATTTGCGGATGGCGCGGAGCCGGCGGACATTCCCGGCATTGCAATCGAACCAGGGCGGAAATTGGAACATGATCGCCTTTAAGCGCCCTGCTTCCACGACCGGAGCGACGGAGTCCAAGTAGGCCCGGAACATTTCCCCCGGCCCGCCGAACGGGCTTTTGCCGCGATTATGTCCGGTCATTCCCCGGTAAGCCTTCAATATAAAGGAAAAATCCGGCGGCGTTTCCGCAAGCCAACGGCGGTAAGTGTCCGTACCCAGCACCGCATAGAAAGAACTGTCGACCTCCACGACCGGAAAATGCTTGGCGTAGAGCGCCAGCTTGCGGTTCGCCGGCGTCCCCTCCGGATACAGCTCGGGATGGTCTCCCCATCCGCTCAATCCGACGGTAATCATGCGCGGATGACCGTATGCCCCGCCGCTTTCAGCAGGCGGTTCATCACGGCGGCGCCGAGTCCTTCCTGCGGGCAGGACTCGGCCAGTATATAAGTGACGCCGCTGTCGTCGAAGCGGCGGAGCGCGGCGTAGAGGCGGTGGGCCGCCGCCTCCAGCGCGGTCAGGCTGCCGAGCGAGAGTACGCAGTCGGCGCGATAGAACGGAAGGTGCTCGTCGAAGGCGAGCACGCCCGTGACCTCCCCGCGCGCCTTGGCCGCGTCAAGCTCGGCCCGGATGGCCGCCGCCACCCGCTCGGGGGCGGCCCCGGTCACTACGCGCAGCTCGCCGCGCGGCGCGTAATGCGTGTACTTCATGCCCGGCGCGCGCGGCGCCGGCATGTCGCTTTCGCCGCCGCCCGCGCTTTGCAGGGCGGCGTCCAGCCGCACGCCCGCGGCATGGCGGGCGAGCTGCTCGGCCGTGATCCCGCCGGGGCGGAGCACGGTGACGATCCCGTCCGCGCCGGCTTCCGCCACCGTCGACTCCACGCCCACCCCGGTGGGTCCGCCGTCGACGATGCCGTCGATGCGCCCGGCGAGGTCGTCCCATACGTGCCGGGCCAGCGTCGGGCTCGGCCGTCCCGACCGGTTGGCGCTCGGCGCCGCCACCGGGCACCCCGCCGCGGCGATGAGCCGCAGCGCGATATCGTGGGCCGGCATCCGCACGCCCACGGTGTCCAACCCCGCCGTCACGCGCGGCGAGACGGCGCCAGGGGCCACGGGCAGTACCAGCGTCAGCGGCCCGGGCCAGAACGCTTCCATGAGCTTCCGCGCCGTCTCGTTCACTTCGGCAACGAGACCGTCCAACTGGCTCATGTCCGCGATGTGCACGATCAGCGGATTGTCCGACGGCCGCCCTTTGGCGGCGAAGATCGCTTCCACCGCTGCCGTGTTGCGGGCATCCGCGCCGAGACCGTAGACCGTCTCGGTCGGAAAGGCGACCGTTCCGCCGGCGGCGAGCATCGCCCCGGCCTCGGCCAGCGCTTGTTCCGCAGCCGCAAGCTCCTCTGCCGTATGCTTCGCTTGCACTTGTTCTGCTTCCGCTCCCGGCTCGTCCACTGCCTGTCCGGCGGCTTCCAAACCATGACCAACTAGAACGGTCACATCCCACCCGCGGGTGGAATGCGCCCGTTCCGTTGCGATTCCGTGATCCAGCTTGCTTTTATCTCCCATAACAGCTAATCATCCCAAACATTCAAAAATTAGATACTCTTTCTATTATAACAATCCGCACTAAAGGTTAGCCACCCGCTGGGCGAAAACAGCCGGCCATACATCCCTCTAAACGCAAACGAGCCGCGCAGGATGGTTCCTGCACGGCTTCCCCCAGAATGTTATGATTCCGTTAAGCGAATAAACCGGTAATCCAATTCCACAATCGAACGAGCACATCCCATATAAAGAAGCGTACCTCCGGCTCATCCTGCTGGACCTGAGCCTCGCCCGCATCTTCCGCATGGGCCTGTTGACCGGCCGTTTTCAGCCCGGAATCCGCCTTGTCCGCCTTCTGATTCGCCGCGCTTGCTTTGCTTTGCAAAGCTTCGCCGCTTCCCGCGTCGACAAAGCATAATGGCGGGAAGAGCACGCACCACCAATTCTTCCCCTTGCCTTCCCCCAGCGTCACGCGGAGCGCTTCATAATCTCCCGCTGGATAGACCGCCCCGCCGTACATTTTCGTCGGAAAAGGCACTACGCCGAGCTCTACCTTATAGCTGTAGCTTTTCCCGCTGTCCGCCAGCGTCCGGCCGACCTGCCGCTCGATCTCAACCATATGCTCCCGGATTACCTCGCGCGCCGCCTCCAGGCTTTGGGGATTGTCCAGCTCGGCTACCCAGCCGTTCATCTGCTCCACCACTGCGTCGCGGACACGACGCTTGACGACTTGATCCCCGGTCCGGTCCGAGTTGGCCAAAATCCGCAGCCGGATCGACTCCTGCGGAATCAGTCCCTCCGCCGCGGCCGAATCTATTTTTTGCCCTTCCCAGGACATCAGCAATATCATCATACTGAAAAAGATAAGTGCTCCCCGCTTCATCGCTACTCCCTCCGCCATCTCTCTGATGTCTATCAGTATGTCCGTTTGGGAGAACTCTAAACCTATGAATCTATTAAAATTGCCCATAGAAACAAGATCACCTGAAGGCGCGCAACAAAAAAACGGCAACTCCGTCCGGAATCGCCGCTCATTTGTAATTAACTCTGCGCTTTCAGTTTCGTATAATGCGAGGTTTGCACCTGCTGTTCCTCGTCAACCTCGTGGCCGTGAATCCGGATACTCATCGCCATCCCGATGCAGGCCATATTAATCAGCAACGAGGTTCCCCCGTAACTGATAAACGGAAGCGTGATCCCGGTGAGCGGCATCAGCCCGATAAACATGCCGATATTCTCGAATATTTGATACAGGAACATCGCCACGACGCCCACGATGATCAGCGGCCCGCTGCGGTCTCGGCATTCGAGGGAGATGAGGATCAGCCGGTGGATCAGCACAAAATAAAGCAAAAGCAGCACCGAACTGCCCAAAAAGCCGAACTCTTCGGCGATGACTACGAATATGGAGTCGGAATAGGTCAGCGGAACGCGCTCCGACTGCACGGTTTCCCCTTGCAGGTAGCCTTCGCCCGTCATTCCGCCGGATGCGATTGCCAGCTTGGCGTTACGCGTATGGTAACTGGCGTCTTGCGACGCCTTCTCCGGCATCAGCCAGGGGTCGATCCGCGAAATCCAGTGCTCGCGTCCGATCTCGGCAAAGAAAGCATAAACCTGATCATGATATACCTTGTAGGCGGTAATCCCCCCGATGACCGAACCGGCAAACACGGCCAGCGCAATTAAGGCATGCATATATTTGATATTGCCGATCCACAGCATCCCGGCCAGAATCACCAGATAACTGAGCGCGTTCCCCAAGTCGTTCTGGGCCATAACAATCATAAACGGCAGGAATGTAAGCAGCATAATCGGCAGAACGTCCCGCCAAAACAAGAGCCGCGGCTTGCGCTTGCGGAGCAGCATGAAGGCCAGGAACAATATGAGCAGCAGTTTAAACAACTCCGCCGGTTGAATGCTTAACCCGCCCGGGAGCTTGAGCCAGCCCGTGGCGTTGTTCAGCGTGCTTCCGACAAACATGACGACGACCAGCAGAGCGACCCCGAACAGATAAATATAGATGGCGTATTTGACGAACAACCGGTAATCGATCATGGACACGGCGAAAAAAGCCGCAAAGCCAAGGACGTAATAAACGATCATACGCAAATGATATCCATGGAACTGCGTATTCGATGTCGCGCTGTAAAGCACCGCGATACTTATACCCATAAGGAGCAGCAGGATGAACACGATCGTGTAGTCGATTTTTTTCAATTTGGTGAGCATCTCGGTCCTCCCTTTTCTCTCCCTGCTTTAAACGGATCCCAATAACTATACTTTATAAGAAATAGGAGAAAATCACAAATATGAAAGTGACGATAATCGGCGGTTTAAACATAAATAAACGCCGGTATGCACCGGCGCCTATTCATTGGCGTAGGTTAAGTTTAATAGGTTTGTCTACAGAAAATAATTCGTAATCGAATGGTCGCTGGCCAGGATGGCTTCGCTGTCGAGCTTCTTCTTCAAATACGACTTGTCCGAGGAAATGAACACGCTCATAATCAGATCGACCACGAACAGGAATGTAATATGGTTGGACATCAGCGCGCTGTTGCTCACGGAGATTTTGTCGGGCACGATAATATCGACATCGGCGTTCTCCGTAATCGGCGACGAGTCGTAACAAGTGACCGCGATCGTCTTTACCTGGTTTACCTGCGCCAGCGTCACCGCATCGACGATTTCTTTGGTCGAGCCCGATCTGGAAAAGACGACGACCGCATCCTCCGAGGTGCACTGCGCAGCCGCGATCTTCATCGCTCTGCTGTCATTGATCGCTTCGGACATGATGCCGATAATCGACAGCCGGTTCTTCAGCGCAATCGCTGCAAGGAACGAATCGAACAGCCCGAACAGGAAAATCCGGCGCGCTCCCTTCAATATATCGACCACCCGCCGAAGCTGCTCCTCCGTAATCAGCGCCGACGCGTTTACGATCAGCTCATTGTAATCGAGAGCCAAAGCGTCGATAGCATTAATCTCGCGCCGCTCTTTCTTCTTGGCTTGCATCTCCCGGTAGAAGGCATCCTGGGCAAAGGCGATCTTGAAATCGTTAAACCCTTTGAACCCCACCTTTTTGCAAAACCGGTTGATGCTCGTTTCCGATACCCCGATCTCGTTGGCAATCGCCGTAATCGTGTTGCGGGTAATAAACTCCGGGTTGTGTATGACAAAATTCGCGATTTGATTTTCTCCGAATGTCAGCTTTTGGGTTTGGGAGACGATTTTAGCGATAACCGCCGGAACCTGTGAAGACATGATACCTCCTCCTGATCTACCTATGGAAAATGGCGAATCCGAATCCGGTACATTCGCCAGTATTCCCCATTATATCACACCGAGTAAGGTATAGAGTAATTTACATCCATGTTTTCCAAACGCCCGTCTGCCGCTCCCATTCCGGCCATGTCCACGCGCCGGTATGAATCAGATACATGTAATCCAGCAAATTGGGCAGGAACGGCAGCCCTATGATCTCCTTGCAAAAGGCATGCGCGGCGATTTCGCTGCATTTAACGACCGTTGACGTTTTCGCGAACGGGCCGATCCGAAATACCGTAATCGGCTCCAGTCTTTCATTGGTGAAGTTTCCCGATTTGTATTCCAAATAATGATACAGTTCATGCGCCAGATGAATATCGATCAGCCGCTCCCGTTCCGGGGAATTCGCTTCTCCCATCACCGCCCGGCAGGCCTGCTCCATTTCGGCCAGGGAAGAGGCGTAGATGATGACCTCGGGCGACGGTTTGGCGAAATCGATTTGCGCGCGAAAAGAAACATTATGAAATTTGCCGGACCGCTTGCTGATTTCGTATCGAAGCCCTTCCCGCCCGCATATATCCCTTACACTCCGGCCCGCATAGGCCGCCGCGGCCGCTCTACCCGCCTCCAAAGAAGCCCGGACATAATAGGGGATGCGGTCCGGCGGGATCTTATGGAACAGCGGGTCCTGCGCCAGCTCCGCGCAGGCCATAACTTCGTCGGACGCCTCCGTCGGAATGGAGTGGGCAGCGCTATGAGACATGACCGTTCCTCCTCTTCGCATTTCTATTGGTAAGCTACGGTGATCAATTCGTCCTTGTCGTCCAGCATTTCCGTTTCCATATCCAGAATGGAAATCAACTGCTCTTTCGTTTGCATCCCGGTAAGATCCAGCATCTTTTCTCTATAGAAAGCGAATACCTTGGGGATGGTCGCGTTGGCGTCCGAATAAATCGTATTGTCATCGAGAAAATCGCTAAATGCCGTATGAAGCTGGTCTTTCCGCAGCATCGTGAAATGAACGTTCCCCTTTTTGAAGCGGACGACCCCTTCACGGTCCAGTACGCTCACATAATTCGTTTTTTTCTTGAACATTCCGAAGAACGACTTCTTGACGCTTTCGCTGGCGAACAGATTCCATCTCCCGGTTTGCGCCGCCAAACGGGTCGCCTCAAGCGGCTGGTCCACGGACTGCGCGGCAACAGCGGCCATCTGTTCCGCCGCCATCGCCGCCTGGCTCAAATCTTTGGAGCGGAGCTCGGTCGACCCCGTCGCCACGGCGCGCAGAATGTTCTTCTGGCTGTCGATTTCGATGGTGACCTCCACCGTATCTTCATTGGCCCCGGATTTTACGATCCTGTCGACGACATCCGCGCGGATCCGCTTGATATCGTCCTCGGTCGGATTCACGACCGTCCGCTCAAGCTGCTCCTTGACCATCGCCAAAGCGACGCCGATCGTGGATACGTAAGGCGCATTGTGGGCGATCTGGCATTTGAAATTTTCACGTTCCGCCATCGCCGGCACCAGCACGGCACCGCTGCCGCCGCCTCCCACGAGCGTAACGAAGGAACGATCCAGCTCATAGTCCTCGATCATCTCGTTGACAGTCTTCATCGTTTTGTCGACCGCAAGATTCATCACTTGTCTGGCGGCCTCTTCGCCGGTGATTCCGAGATGGCTCCCCAGCGCGTTCCAGGCCAGCTCCGCCGCTTCTTTATTGCCGGAGGCATAATCGCCTTCCGGAATGTAACCGAGCAGGTTGGCCGCCCCGGCCAGCGTGTACGAATACTCTTTCCCGCCGGCGCACTCGCAGATCGCGTACTCCTGCGGATCTCCCGCCCGCGGGCTGATAAATTTCACCTTGGGCTGGTTAATGGCGCCGCTCGGGGCGAACGCTTCGTATTCTTTGCCCGCGATATGCGCGCTTCGCGGCCCGACATCGGTAATCTTGCCGCCGGAGACCCGGATCATGCTCCCTCCGGCGATTCCGAGCGTCCGCACGTCCAACGACTGTAAATAGGTGCGGTGCCCGCCGACCTGAGCGTTCTTGATCATGACCTTCCCGTTCTTGATCACGGAAATGTCGACGCTGGTGCCGCCGACTTCAAAGAAAATGCCGTCCGAAATTTTCTCGTACATCAAGGCGCCCGCAACCCCCGCGGCCAGACCGGACAGCATGGTTAGAATCGGACGTTTGCGCACCTCGTCGATGCTCATGACCCCGCCGTCGCAGCGCATGATCATGAGTTGCGATTTGATGTTCGCGTTCTTGACGGATTTCTCCGTCATATTGGCGGTCTCCATCATTTTCGGAATCAGCGAGGCGTTGACCACCGCCGTCCGGGTTCGCGTCTTCAGCCCGTATAGTTGAGAGATTTCATGCCCTCCCGTAGCAAAAATTCCTTTCCGGTTGGCGATTTCCACCACTCTCAGCTCGTTCGTCGGGTCGTCTACGCTGTAAGCCTCCGAAGCGACGATGACCTCCGCCCCTTGCTCCACCAGCTCCGCGATCGCCTTCTCGATCTGTTCGTCCGTCAGCGTCTTGGAATCCAAAAACGTGTGAAATGTTTTCAGATACTTGCCCGGGGCGAGCTCGATATCCCCAGGATTCGACTCCGAGCGGGCGCTGAGTCCGTCGATGCCCGAGCCCATGCCGACGATGCCGACCTTGGCCACATCCCCTTCCAGGAGCGCGTTGGTGGCTTGGGTCGTTCCGTGGGCGATAAAGGCCACATCGTCCGGCAGGATGCCTTGGCTCTCCAAAATTTGATTCAAAATTTGAACGATCCCCTTCGCCACGCCATCTTCGTCGTGGTGAGTGGTCGGAATTTTCATTTTCGCAATCACTTCGTACGTTTCATTATCGATTAAGGCCGCGTCCGTAAACGTGCCCCCGACGTCGATCCCTACTCTGACTTTTTTTCTCTCCATGATTCCCTCCCGAAATTAGGGACGGGGGCTGGCTATACGCCAACCCCGTCGTAATTCAACCTGCCGTCTGAAGTTGCGCCGCCCGGTTCAGAATACCATGAACGAGCCGATTACCATCGAAACCAGCACGGCGGCCATCATCCAAGGCAACGTTTTTTTCAAGATATCGTTAATGTCCGTCTTCGTGAAATCGGACACCCATACGTTGTGCGAATTGGTCGGATCCGAAACAGCCTGCACATTGCTCACGACGCGCAGCGCCAGCATTGCGGCGATCGGCGTCATCCCGGCGCTGACGAACAGGGCGGCGATGCCGCTGCCCAGTCCCCAGACATTCAGCGGACCGCGGTAAATCGCGAGCGGAGACAGAATGGTGAAGAACAAAATATACATCAGCGGGCTATTCGGCAGGACGGCTTCGATCAGCGGCGAAATGAGCGAGGCGACCTGCGGCGCCATAACGGAATTGAGGAGAATCCCGATACCGATCATCAGCCCCATCGCGCCGGCGACATCCTGAATCCCTTCCACCATGGCGCTGGACAACACATGAACCGGCCGCTTCGGCAGGGTTAAAAGAATCGTGACCACCGCCCCGATGACCACGGCGGGAACGATGTCCAGCTTAAAGGCAAAGACCAGAATGACCGGAACGAGCGGGCTGATTAAAGCGATGGTCGGAACCTTTTTCCCGTCGTTCGCCGGAGCCGTCGGCATAGCCCAGGCCTTCCGCCCTTTGCCGTCCTTTTTGACATAGAAGACGATCATGGCGAGAGCCGCGATAATCAGCGGCAAAGCAGCGACAAGCGTATAATCGGCGATCGTTTCGACCGAGAGCCCGAGCACATCAATATAGACGGCCCAGTTGGATACATTGATCAGGGCGCCGACGCCGACCGCCGAGATGACGACGATCGCGGCGACGAATTGGGAAATCCCGGCGGTCAGCATAATCGGAATCACGATGGTGCCGACCAGAATGACCATGCCGAGGCCGCCCGCCGCGGAGAAAATAATGGAGGCGGTGATGAAGAACAGAATCGCGATCAGCATCGGTTTGTCACCGGCCAGTTCCGCCGCCTTCCGGATAATCGCCTTCGTAATGCCCACCTTGTTCAAAATTTGGCCGAACCAAGCGCCGAAGACAAGGCCCGCGATGGCGCCGGACAGCCTCATCGAGCCTGAAGCCAATACGGTTTTGGCGATCGTGGTGGCCTCCGGGTCGCTCGACATCCAGGGCACGCCCGCGATGATGGCAAACAGTATCGCCATGCAGGGCAAGGCCAGAACGGTCGGAAGCTTCCGGGTCATCATGAGCCCTATAAACACAAGGAAGACGAGTAAAATGCCGATAGCTTGAAACCACATTAATGGTGTCACTTCAATTTCCCCTCTCGAATTGGTTATGCATTTACCGCTATACTTCCAGATAAGCGCCTTGCTCTTTCAGCAACTGCTGCACCCGGCCGATATTCACCTGCCGGACGGCTACGCCTTCCTTGGCCGCCAGCGCCGCCGCGACCCCGCCGGCATGCCCGATGGCTCCCGTCGTCGGGGTCGTTCTCATCGCCGACTGGGCTTCGAACGTCGCCGAGATACAGCGCCCGATGACGATCAGGTTGCTTACCGATTCCGTAATCATGCAGCGGTAGGGAATGCTGTACATGCCGCCCCATTCCAGCTTCTGGTGCTTCGTGCCTTCCCCGTCGGGACTATGGATGTCGATCGGGTAACCGGAATGGGCGATCGTGTCCTCGAATTTCCGCTGTTCCAGAATATCCTCGGCCGTCAGCGTATAGACTCCTTTAATCTGCCGGGAACCGCGAACCCCGATCGACGGACCGGTCGACTCGACGATCGCGTTCTCGAAGCCGGGAATGTATTTGCGGACGAAATGCTCCAGCTCGCGGCACTGTTTGCGGCCTTCCATCTCCGCCTTGCTCAGGCTGAAGGCGTCCGTCGCATCATGTCCCAAAATCCGCGTGGTGTTCATGATGACTTCGCCCGGATTGTTCGTTTCGAAGAACAGGATATTTTCCCGCGGGATTGAGATTTCTCCCTTCGCCTTAGCCTCCTTGAATAGGCTGTCGAACCCGCCGACCGACAAGCGCGGCGATTTCTCGATGATCGAGGTGTCTCCATTCATCAGCGGGAAATCTTCGGGATGGGCGTGAATATACTCTTTTACCTTCGGAATATCGACGTTGATCATTTTCATCTTGAGCGTCATCGGCTGGGATGCCCCGTCGGATTCCCTTCCTTTGGTGAATTCCGCGCCGGCCCCTACCGACAAGTCGCCGTCCCCGGTCGCATCGATGAAGACGGACGCCGAGATGTCGGTTAGCCCGGATTTGTTGCAAACGGTAATGCTCCTAATGGCGCCTTGTTCGGCGTTTACCTTGGCCAGCATCGTGTGGTACAGAATTTCGCCGCCGTTCTCCGTCACCATGAGCTCCAATTCATGCTTCATCGCCTCGGCATCGAACGGGGTCACCGAATATGTAAATCCGGTCGTGTCAAAAATATGCCCCGGCGACTTGCCCAGCTTCTTGAGCCGTTCGATCAGTTCGTCGGTGAGCCCTTGAACCGCCTGCTTCTCTCCGGCGTGAAAGGTCATCATCGGCCCCACGCCGTTCGCCGTCAAGGTGCCGCCAAGGAAACCGTGGGACTCCACGATCAGCGTTCTGGCTCCGGCCTTGGACGCGGCGATCGCCGCCATCGCGCCGGAGATGCCTCCTCCCATGACCACTACGTCATAATCCTTCATGCGCTCCAACTCCTTCGGGTATGGATTGTTGTACTTCCTGCTCATAGGCTAACAAATTCCAATTTAAATGTAAATGCTTTCAGGAAAATATTTTTCTATATTTCCGGATTTTTAGAAAATACTTTTCTAAAAAAATAAAACCTCTATAGTTGAACAGGCCTTTTACTGCCTGATTTCAACCATAGAGGTTTGTTGGATTCCTTTATATCACGCCAAGCACATGGCGGTCGATTCCCGCCAAATCCTTGATCGTGATGATGTCGCGCCACCAGCCGGCCTGGCGGAGCAGCTCCGCGACCTCACCGGCCTGCCCGAGCCCGAGCTCGAAGCCGATCAGCCGGGGCGGCCGGGGCAGCAGCGGGAGCTGTGCCATCATCGCGCGGTACGGCGTGAGCCCGTCCGGGCCGCCGTCGAGCGCGCCGCGCGGCTCGTAGTCGCGCACCTCGGGCTGCAGGCCCGCGATATCCGCCGCCGGAATGTACGGCGGATTGCTGACCACGATGTCCAGCGGCTCGCCCGCGAACGGTTCAAGCAGGTTCCCCTGCTTGAAGGCGACGTCAAGGCCGAGCCGCCGGACATTGCCCCGCGCCACGTCCAGCGCTTCCGGCGAGATATCGCTCGCCGCCACGCGCCATGACGGGCGCAAATGGGCCAGCGCGGCCGCAATCGCGCCGCTGCCGGTGCCGATGTCGGCGGCGTACGGCGCGCCGCCGGGCCAAAGGCGATCGGCTTCGCGGACGATCGCCTCCACAAGCAGCTCCGTTTCCGGGCGGGGAATCAGCACGGCGGGCGTGACCTTGAAGGCCAGCCCGTAAAATTCCTGTTCCCCGATAATATACTGCGCCGGCTCGCCCGCCGCTTTGCGGCTGATCGCTTCCTCCCAGGCGGCTCTCCGCTCCGCCGGGAACGGATCGCGCAGCGCGGCCAAATAGGCCGCCCCCGACAGGCCGAGCACGTGCCGGAGCAGGAGCTCCGCGTTCGACTCCGGCTCCTGAATGCCGTGCGCCGCTAAAAAAGAAGAAGCCTCTTTGCGGGCTTCCCAAATATTGAGCGTTCCAGATAACACATATCCGTTACCGTTCAAGTCTTATTCTCCTCTTTCCATCAGCTCGGCCTGTTCCGCCAGCGTAAGCGCCGAGACGATTTCCTCGATCTCGCCGTTCATGACCTGATCCAGCTTATGCAGGGTAAGGCCGATGCGGTGATCGGTTACCCGGCTTTGCGGGAAGTTGTAGGTGCGGATCCGCTCGCTGCGGTCCCCGGTACCCACTTTGCTCTTCCGCTCGCCGGCGTACTTCGCTTCTTCCTCCTGGCGCATCATGTCCGAAATCCGCGCGCGCAATACCTGCAGCGCCTTTTCCTTATTGGAGTTCTGCGATTTGCCGTCCTGGCAGGTCGCCACGATTCCCGTCGGAATATGCGTGACCCGCACCGCCGATTTCGTCGTGTTGACGGACTGGCCGCCGGCGCCGCTGGAGCAGAACGTGTCGACGCGGATATCCTTGTCGAGAATTTCGATATCGACTTCTTCGGCTTCCGGCATCACCGCGACCGTCGAGGTCGAGGTATGAATGCGGCCGCCGGACTCCGTGGACGGAATCCGCTGCACGCGGTGCGCACCGCTCTCGTACTTCATCTTGCTGTAAGCGCCGCGTCCGTTGATCATGAAGATTACTTCTTTGAATCCGCCAAGATCGCTTTCATTGGCATCCATCACATCTACCTTCCAGCCTTGCGTGTCTGCATAACGGGTGTACATGCGGTACAGATCGGCCGCAAACAGCGCCGCCTCGTCGCCGCCGGCCGCGCCGCGGATTTCCACGATCACGTTTTTATCGTCATTCGGGTCCTTCGGCAGCAGCAGGATGCGGATTTTCTCCTCCAGTTCCCGCTGGCGTCCGGAAAGATCCTCGATTTCCATCTTAACCATTTCGCGCATTTCATCGTCCAGCTTCTCCGCCTGCATCGCTTTGGCGGCGTCCAGCTCTTCCATGACCTGCTTGTATTCGGTGTACGCCTCATAAGCCGGCTGTAAATCAGATTGTTCTTTGGAATAATCCCGCAGCTTCTTTGTATCGCTTGCCACGTCGGGATCGCAGAGCAGCTCGCTCAGCTTCTCATAGCGGTCGGCCAGAGATTGTAGTCGGTCCAACAAGGGAAGTCACCTCTCTTTATGACAAATTCCTCTACCTCAGTAAAAAATCGTTCTGTCCTTATTGTAAAACATTTATAAGGTAAACGACTTTTTATTATACCATGAATTTAGTCCTTTGAACAGAACCTCTTCTAGTCTGTTTTTACTAATGATTGTTTGCTGAAAATCATGTAAAATAAGCTAACACCAAGTTTTGCGTAAACGGGAGGGAATGTTGGATGGACATGCTCGATCTGAAAGTGTTTATCGCCGTAGCCGAAAGCGGAAGCATGCGCAAAGGCGCGCAGCTCGTCGCTTTGACCCAGCCAGCGGTCAGTCTGCGCATCGCCGGTCTGGAGAGCGAGCTGGGCATTCCGCTCTTCAACCGCACCCGTTCCGGCGCGTTTCTGACCGAACCGGGGCGTAAATTTTATTTCTACGCGTACCATGCCCTAAGCGCTCTTGAAGTAGGCAAGCAAAAAGCGTCCCAAGCCCCCGCATCCGCGGCGGGTGACAACCTAAGCATCGGCATTGTGGAGTCGCTCACGCATGTCATGCTGCCCGCCGTCGTCCAGGCGATGAAGAATCAGACCTCCATCACCGCCTGGAAGATCAGCACCGGCGAATCCGCCGACCTCGCCTTGCGGGTCACGTCGGGCGATCTGGATATCGCGTTTATCAATTACATGTTCGACCCGCTGCCGCATACGGCAACGATTCCATTGTTCGAAGAGCCGATCTTCCTTATCGGACCCGAGCAATCCCCATTTCCGCACTATCGTAGCCTGGCCACCTATTTGCAGGAGGTTCCTTTCATCCTGCTCAAACGGCAGATGCCGCTCAGAGAATTGCTGGAGCGCCGCCTATTCGAACCGCTGCGGATTTATCCCCGCAAGCTCATTGAGGTCGACACCTCCTCCCTGATCCGCCAAATGGTCGCCCAAGGCAGCGGTTGTTCCTTTCTGCCCGCATCTTCCCTTTGGCCCGCCGATCACAAGGCCCCGATCGAGCGGATTCCGCTTAAGGAAGTATCCTTGAAGCAAAGATTTTACTGCGTATACCCCCTGCACCTGTCCGCTCATCTCGAGCAGTTTCTTCAGCCTCTGCAAGCCCTCGTTTCCGAGCAAGTCCTGCGTTTTCGCCAAAATGACATCTTTTATACCGCCAGTCCGGATCATACAGCAAATAATAACATTCACTAATGTTAATTATATGTTATATAATCTAACATATTAATTACTTATCACCTCCTTTGTGTGAGATATATTACTATTTTCTTAACACAAAGGAGGTGGCAAATGATGAACGATTATAAGATGGAGCTGGAAAACGTCAGCAAAACCTACCTTGGGGCTGACGGTTCGCCGGTTAAAGCGCTGGGACCCATCAACATGCAGATTCCGAATCACCGTTTTATCAGCATTGTCGGTCCGAGCGGCTGCGGCAAATCAACATTGTTCAACATTATATCCGGCCTGGTGGAGACCTCGGATGGAGCGATCTACGTGAGCGGCAACCGCGTGGACGGACTGACCGGCATCACGGGCTATATGCTGCAAAAGGATCTGCTGCTGCCTTGGCGTACCATTCTCGACAACGTCATTCTCGGCCTGGAAATCCAGGGCGTCCCGAAAAAAGAGGCGAAAGACAAGGCCTTGCCCCTACTTTACAAATACGGTCTTAAGGGGTTTGAGCATCAATATCCCGCCCAGCTTTCCGGCGGCATGAGACAACGGGCCGCGCTGCTGCGGACCATTATGTATGACCGGGAAATTATTTTGCTGGACGAGCCCTTCGGCGCACTCGACGCGCAGACCCGGGCGATGATGCAGGAATGGCTGCTTGATTTGTGGGACGACTTTCAGAAAACCATTCTCTTCGTCACTCATGATATGGAGGAGGCCATTTATTTATCGGATGAAGTATATATCATGACTTCCCGGCCGGGTACGATCAAGCGGCATCTGCAGATCGATCTGCCCCGGCCGCGCAAGCCGCAAATCGTCACCTCATCGCATTTTATCGAGTTAAAGGAAGAAGCGCTGCGGACGCTTTCCGAGGAGACGCTCCGCGCTTACCGGCAGGAAGCTGCCGTATAAACCGGGCGCAAACATGCATGGCAACAAGAAAGGAGTGAGACACATGTCCAATGAAGCGGAAGCAGTCAGCAGCCGAACCGGCGGGTTGGCAACGGGGCGAAGCGCTCCCCGGCCCAAGTCCAATTGGCTGAAACACGAAATGGCCGTGCCCAAACCCTGGGCGGTAAATGTCGGCCGCGTCGCCTTGTTCATCATCGTATTAGTACTTTGGGAGATCGGCGCCCGAACCGGGCTGATCAACTCCTTCTTCTGGAGCCAGCCGCTCGAGATCGCCCGCACCTGGTGGATCGGCGTTCAATCCGGCACCGTATGGGCGGATACGATGTACACCTTCCGTTCGACGGTGATCGGCTTCTTGCTCGGCACCCTGGGCGGAACGGCGCTGGGCCTTTCCTTCTGGTGGTCCAAGTATTACGCCAGAATCTGCGAGCCGTTCATCATCATGTTTGAAGCGATGCCCAAGCTCGCCCTGGCCCCGATCATCGTCCTGGTGTTCGGCATCGGCATCGGATCCAAAATCGCCATGGGCTTTGCGATTACCGTCGTGATCACCACCTTGACTACCTACAACGGCGTACGCAGCGTGGACAAAGACCTCGTGCGCATGGTTTACTCGCTCGGAGCCTCGCGGATGCAAGTATTCCGCAAAGTGATCGTGCCGTCGGCGATTCCGGCCATGATCTCGGCGCTGCGCATCAATATCGGTCTGGCGCTGACCGGCGCCATCGTCGGAGAATACATCGGTTCGGAGAAAGGGCTCGGCCGGATGATCTTCTATGCCGGACAAACCTACGAGATCAGCCTGATTTGGGCCAATATTTTCAACCTGTCCGTGTTGTCGATGCTGCTGTATATCCTCATCGGCAAGCTGGAATCCGTTTTGCTCAAAGGATTTACGCATCAAAAATAATAGCCTACAGAAAAACAGCCGTTTGGGGAGGAAGCAGCCATGCGTAGTAACCACCGTTTTTCACGTATTTCATTCATACTGGCCTTGGTCGTCCTAATCGCTGTCCTATCGGGCTGCGGCGGAACAACCAAGGCGACTTCCCAGCCGGATACGGCCGCGGCCGAAGGCGCTTCGGGAAGCGGCAAAGAGCTCGTTATCGCCGAACCGGTGCACAGTACAGGCTATCTGCCGCTTTATATCGCGATCAGCAAAGGCTTTTTCGAAGACCTTAATGTCAAAGTCGTTACGTTGGCCGGCGGCAGCGCCCATACGAATGCCGTGCTTACCGATCAGGCCTTCGGCTTTATCGGCGGGCCGGAGCACAACGCGTTCGCCAAGGCGAAGGGCGCGGAGCTGCGGGCGATCGTCAACATCGTCAACCGCGGCAATGTGTATCTCGTTGCCCGGAAGGGACTCGATCCCGGCGGCGATATCGCCGCCTTTATGAAGGGGAAGACCGTGGCCGTATCCCAATATGGAGGAACCCCCAACTCGATCATCCGCTATCAAGCGCAGGAGTGGGGTTATGAACTCGATCGGGATATTACCCTGAAGGAGGTTGATGCAGGAGCCATTCCGGCCATTTTGCAGCAAGCGCAGGCGGATGTAGCCGTCGTTACCGAACCGGTATTGACCCAAGGGATTCAGGAAGGCATATGGAGCGAGCCTTTTTACAATGTGCCTAAAGAACTTGGCCCCTACGCCTATTCCACGATCAACATCAAGCAGGACAATATAGCCAATGATCCTGAAACCGTGGGGAAATTCGTCGCCGGCATCCAGAAAGGACTGGAATTTTTAAGAGACAATCACGAAGAAAGCATGGCCATCGCCAAGCAGGAGTTCCCGACCATGGACGAAGAGCTGCTGGAGATTACGCTTGAACGCTCTTACGAGGATGAAATGTGGGAATTCACCGGACAAATCAGCGAAGAATCCGTGAATACGGGTCTATCGGTTGTGCGCGCCGCAGGGTTATTGAAGGATGACAATATCGGATATTCGGACATTATTGATACGCAGTTTGTAAAATAAATTTCATTTTGAGGAGGATGTACACTATGCGGGTATGGGAGTCATTTTTATCGGAACGGGACAAGGTTGTATTCGGTCAAGCGGGCTATGACGCCAAAGGCGGATTCGGCAAGCGGCCGGCCGTGCTGGTCATCGATGTAAGCTATGCATTCACGGGACATATCAAGGAACCGGTACTCGACTCCATCCGCACCTGGCGCAACAGCTGCGGCGAGGAAGCCTGGGACGCCATACCATATATCCAGAAGCTGCTAGGAGCGGCCCGGGAACAGCATATCCCGGTCTTCTACTCGACAGGTATCGACCGGCGTCCCGACGGATTTGACGCCGGCGGCTGGAACCGTAAAAATACCCGCTCGGAAGACAATAAGGGGGTTCCGGGTTACGGAGGCAACGAAATCGTTCGCGAAATTGCGCCGCAGCCTAGCGATATTGTGATCGAAAAACAGAAGCCTTCGGCCTTCCACGGAACCCCGCTGATGGGATTCCTCAATGACCTTGGCATCGACACTCTGCTTATCTGCGGCACAACGACCGGGGGCTGCGTCCGGGCCAGCGTCATCGACGCCTTCTCCTACAATTTTAACGTCGGCGTAGTGGAGGAATGCACCTTCGACCGGGGCCAAGCCTCCCATGCGATCAATCTGTTCGACATGAACGCCAAATACGCCGATGTCATCAGCACCGACGAGGCGGTAGATTATCTGAAACAAATCGAAAAAGGCCTGTTCGACCACAAGATCGATTTTAACATGGCCAGCCCGCAAGTTACTGTTTAAAAGACCCTACAGGAATCGATCCATGACGGAGCCCTCTCCCCAAGGGGCTCCGTTTTCTTTGTCCACAATACTAGGAGGTACGGACATGTCCAAGCAACGAATGCTCCATTCTTCAGCTACCGGCTTCAATCCCGTCTGGATTTCCCTTTCCTGCGGCCTGTATTGGTTCGCCTTCTCTCTAACCCGCCCGATCATCTCCCTGTATGCCTCATCCCTCGGCATTCAGGGCATCGGGATCGGCGTGGTCCTGGCCGTTTACTCTTTGCTGCCCTTGATCGCCGCCATCCCGGGCGGATTGATCGCCGACCGGCTCGGGCGTACCCTCGTGCTGCGCGTAGGGGCCGTAACCATGCTGGTCAGCGGCCTGCTGTACTGGCTGTCGTCCGGGCCGGGCTTGCTGGCGCTCGCCCAGCTCCTGGCCGGACTCGGCCAAATGGCGGTCTGGCTGTCCGTACAGGTGCTGATTACGGAAGGCCCGAAGCAGGGCAGCGAGAGCCGGTTCGCCACCTTTTCCCTCTATATGGCCTTGGGCCAGATGGTCGCGCCGGTTTTGTCGGGTTATTTATCGGACCATTACGGCTATTCCGTCGTCTTTGCCGGATACACGCTGACCAGCCTGCTGCTCATATTTTCAGCCTGGAGATGCAAAGAAGCGGCCCCGGCAGCCCGAAAGGCCAAGGATGAAGGCTCGGGAAACGCCGCTCCCCCCGCCCCTTCACCCCGAAAGGCCGGTGCGACCGCTATCGTGCAACAAAGCCTGCATCTGTTGAAAAACCGCTACTTTGCCGTGATTTTGCTGACCACATTCATCTCGCTGTTTATTCTTGACGTGCGGACGACTTACCTGCCGATTCATCTGGAGTCCTTGCGGATGTCGAACACCGAAATCGGCCTGCTCGTCTCCGCCGGTGCGCTGTCCGCCGTATTCGTCCGTCCGATCTACCCGCTGCTGATGGCCAAGCTGCCCTTCCGCCTGCTGCTGATCATGACTTACGGCGTGTCGCTGCTGCTGCTGTTCGTCACGCCGCTGCTCGACAGCTACTACGCACTGATGGCGCTGGTATTGGTGACGGGCCTTGCGCTCGGCATCAACCAGCCGATGACCTTGTCCATGGTCGCCGGCTCCACCGCTTCCGAAGAACGCGGGCTCGGCATCGGCCTTCGGCTCATGGCCAACCGGGCCGCGCAGCTCATGAATCCGCTGCTGTTTGGCGCGTTTACGTCGTTTGTAAGCCTTGAGGCCGCCTTCCTGCTGGTAGGGCTAGTCTTGCTCCTGGGCTGCATCTTTACCGTGTGGCTGTACTCTACAGCGGAACCAGGGCGTGACGAACGGTCACGATCACGGACAGAAGGCGAAGCATCCTCCGGGGACGAGGCCGCGAGCGGAGCGGCCGCAAAACCCGAGCCCTTATCCCGCCCGCTATAAGCAAAAGTCTAAAAAACCGGCGGACTCAACATCCCTGTTGAGGCCCGCCGGTTTTGGAAAAGCGCTGCTGCTTGCCGTCGCCTAAAACTTGACACTCCCCGTTCCCGGATGCGACGGCCCGCGGAAAGAAACAATTTGATCAACAACCATTTGCTCCAAAACTGCATTCCATTTCTTTACCATGCCCGGCAGGAGGCAGACGTCGACAATCACCCAAATGCCCAAGGCGAGGCCAAATAAGAGGGTAAGAATCAAAAATGCGACCCAAACGCCATAGTTGTCGGAATAGGGGGCGTAATCCTCATCGGACACTATATAAAAGCCAAAATAGCAGAGCGTCGTCAGAAGAAACAGCACAAGCTGGATCGTGCCGGAAGCCGGTCTTCTTAAATAAAACCGATGGAGCCCCATGTGGCCGGCGAGCAGCATCAGATAGGCCAGGGGCAGCGACTTCTCCCACTTGCGCACTTCCGAAGATAAAATCAGCAGTTCATTTGTCGATAACGCTTGTTTGGGATTATTCATAGAAGGACTCCTTTGACCGGCCTAGACCGGATAATTCCCCGACGGGCCCCTGGTATACATGATTTGATCGATGAACTGGTTCTCCAGTACCTCATTATGCTCCCTAACCCAATTGCGGGTCAGAAAAGCGTCCACGATCCACCAAATCGAGGTGGCGATCAATCCGATAACTGTAATCGACAGGACGAGCTGGGTAACCGCGGTTCCCGTCTTGCCCATATAAAACCGGTGGCCGCCGAAAATGCCGAGAAAATACCAGAGGAGATAAGCCGCGGTAATGTCCTTCCCCCGGTTCTTCACCTCTAAATCCAGAAGCAGCAGTTCCCGGGCATCCAGTTGGCTTTTTCTGCCCAGGCTATAATTCATATTCATTTTGTTCCTCCGTTATCGGGATCTCAATGATTCCAGTATACAAACCGCTTCGATTCCCATCAATACAATTTATTACAGAAAGAACAAAAAGGACTTGCCCGCCGGGCAAGTCCGAATTGCAGTTCATTTTACACGTTAAACCGGAAATGCATAATGTCGCCGTCCTGTACGACGTAGTCTTTGCCTTCCAGGCGAAGCTGGCCGCGTTCGCGGACCGCATTCATCGAACCCGCGGCTACCAGATCGTCGTAAGACACGACCTCCGCGCGGATAAAGCCGCGCTCGAAGTCGGTATGAATGACTCCGGCCGCCCCCGGTGCTTTCGTGCCTTTGCGGATCGTCCAGGCGCGCACTTCCTGCACCCCGGCCGTAAAGTACGTGTACAACCCGAGCAGGCGGTAAGCCGCTTGGATCAACCGGTCAAGACCTGAGGCGGAGAGGCCCAGCTCCTCCAGGAACATCGCCTTGTCCTCGCCCTCCAGCTCGGCGATTTCCGCCTCCACTTTGGCGCTGATCGGTACGACCTCGGCGTTCTCCGCCGCCGCAAAATCGCGCACTTGCTGCACGAACGGATTGCTGTCCGCGTCGGACACGCCGTCTTCGCTGACATTGGCCGCATACAGCACCGGCTTCATCGTCAGCAGATGCAGATCGCGGATCATCAGCTTCTCGTCGTCCGACAGCTCCACGCTGCGCGCGGGCTGGTCGTTATATAACGCCTCTTTGACGCGCTCCAGCACGGCGACTTCCTGCTCGTACTGCTTGTTGCCGCCCTTCATATTTTTGCGGGCGCGCTCGATCCGCTTCTCGACGCTGTCCACATCCGCCAGAATCAGCTCCAGATTGATTGTCTGAATATCGCTGATCGGGTTAATCTTGCCGTCGACATGCGTAATATTCTCATCCTCAAAGCAGCGGACCACATGCACGATCGCATCCACCTCGCGGATATGGGACAGGAATTTGTTGCCGAGGCCTTCGCCTTTGCTCGCGCCGCGCACGAGTCCGGCGATATCGACAAATTCAAACGCGGTCGGCACCGTACGGTTAGGCACGACCATTTCGGTCAATTTATCAAGGCGCTCGTCCGGAACCTCAACCACCCCGACATTCGGATCGATCGTGCAGAAAGGATAGTTGGCGGATTCCGCCCCCGCCTGGGTAATCGCGTTAAACAACGTGGATTTTCCGACGTTCGGAAGGCCCACGATACCAGCCTTTAAAGCCATATCTATGACAACTCCTCATTCATGTAATTGCTCATCTTCTTCAACCATAGTACCTATCCCCCGCCGAGATTTCAAGGAATTCTCCAAATTATAATTTTTTGCTCATTTGGATGTCCGTTGTCTCGTAGCCCATTTTTTGATAGAGATGGTACGCACGCTGATTGTGGCCGAACACATGAAGGCCGATGCTGACCGCTCCCCGCTTCCGGGCTTCTTCGTCCAGCGCCTCCAGCGTCCTTTTGCCGTAGCCTTGTCCCTGATAAGCTTCATAAATGAGAATGTCGTAAATAAAAGCTTCCCGGCCGAACTTGCCCTCACTGAATTGGACCCAGAGGACGCCGACCGGAATTTCCCGGCCATCGGCCCTATCGACGACGGTGTACAAAAAAGCGTCCTTCGTGGCTCTCCCCTCCGGAAGCAGCTGAGCCACCGCCTTTTCCGACAAGGAAAGCGCCTCTTCTTCCTTCCAGGTGCCGGCCTTTATTTTATCCTCGGCATAGTCGCGAACCGTGCGGTCCAGAAACGATTCATACTCAATCTCATCCATTTCTCTAAGAATCACCATATTGAAGGATTCCCCCCTTATAGTTATTAATTAAAAGGATACCAAAATCCCTCGAAACGCCATCCTTTTGCCAAAATCGCCGCTACGAGCAGCAGCGCGCACAGGCACAGCACCAGCTTGTCGCTCCGCGCCATCGGCGTGCCCATGTACCAGGTGCGTTTCGTTCCCGTGCCGAAACCGCGCAGATCCATCGCATTCGTCACCAGCTCGATATGCTGGAGGGAAGACTGGAGCAGCGGGACGACAACCAGGGACAGATTCTTGATCCTGCGCCATAAATGGCCGTCTCCGCGGGAAATGCCGAGCCCACGCATCTGTAAGGCATTCAAAATATTCCGGAACTCCTGCGTCAAATCCGGGATATACCGGAAAGCGATGCTGACGGCGTAGGCCAGCTTATAAGGAACCCCGAGCTTGTTCAGACTGGCCGCGAACCGGCTTGGATGCGTCGTAAAAATGAACAGCAGCGTAATCGGCAGCAGGGTCAAATATTTGGCGGACAAGGTCAGGACATAAAAGAGTGTCTCCGCGTTAATCATATCGTAGCCGAGCGGGATGACCGGGGTATCGGTTCCGGTAAGCGTCGAGCCGAACCGCGGCGTAATGATCAGGATAAAAATGCTGTTGATCAGCGTAAAAACAACCAGCAGTCCAAACAGCAGCACTACCCGCCTGAAAGGGACACGCGACCGGAGCAGCATGACTATACCGGCGGCGAGCATCACCCCAAACACCCGCAGGTCGAGAAACAAGAAGGTTACGACGGTCCAGACCAGCAGAAGGATCAGCTTGACCGCCCCGTCCATCCGGTGAAAAAAAGATTCTCCCGGAGCAAAAATCTGAATTCCCGAATTATTGTTCATGCGCTTGTTTCACCTTCTTCTCGGCCTCGATGAAAGCCTGCAGAAATCGCGGCGGCGAAGTCAGCCCCCAGGCTTTGGCAAAACGCGACAGACTGGTTTCCCGCAAACGGGCTTTGCCCGCGACCTCGCCGTCGGCAAGGACGCGCGCAACCGGATCGGAAGCGATGATCCCGCCCTCCGCCATGACGATGGCGCGGTCCGCGTACTCCAGCGCCAGATGCATATCATGTGTGATGAACAAAAACGCCATACCCCGGCCGGCCAAACGGTCGATGAAGTCCATGAATTCGGTATAATGGCGGTAATCCTGGCCCGCCGTGGGCTCGTCGAGAATCATCAGCCTCGGCTCCAGCGCCAAAATCGCCGCGATGGTAAGCCGCTTCTTCTGTCCGAAGCTTAAGCCGGACACCGGCCAATTGCGGTACGGGTACAATCCGCAAATTTGCAGGGCCTCATCGGCTCTTCGCTCCCGTTCGGGCGAGGGAACCCCTCTGGCTGCGAGGCCGAGTGCGACCTCGTCGCGGATCATATGCTGGGTGATCATATGATTCGGATTCTGCATGACATATCCGATCTCCGCTCCCCGCTTTCGGATCGACCAGCCCGCAAGGTCCTCGCCCCGCAGTGCGATCGTCCCGGAGCGGGGCTTCAGCAGCCCCGTGATCAGGCCGGAGAGCGTCGATTTGCCCGCCCCGTTGCCGCCCAACAGAGCGACCCGCTCGCCTGCCCGGATCGAGAAGGAAACATCCCGTACGGCATCGTTTCCCCGCCGGGTGTATGCAAAGGATACGTTTCGAAGCTCGAGCAGCGCTTCTCCCGGCGCTTCCCGATGCAAGATCGGCTCGTCCGCGTCACCCCCGGCCCAGGCATCCAGCGCTTTCCGAAACTCGCCCTCATGCGTCACCGGGCTTCCCTCGCCATCCCGGGCAGAGATGCGTACGCTTTCCGGTGTGCGAAGTTCCTCCACTTTCTCCAAAGAAATTCCCGCATACTCGAGCGCGTTCAAATAAAGCGGCTGCCGCAGGCCGTAACGGGGCAGCGTCCCGTCCCGAAGCAGAGCCTCCGGCGTGCCGATCGCGGCGATTTCCCCTTCGTTCATCACAATGATCCGGTCAACCGGTTGAGCCAGCACGTCCTCGACCCGGTGTTCGATAATAATGACCGTCTTGCCTCCGGTCCGGTGGATCTCTTCGATCAATTGCATCGCCCGGATTCCGCTCTCCGGATCGAGGTTGGCCAGCGGCTCGTCGAACAGCAGAATATCGGCGTTCGAGGTAAGGACGCCGGCCAGGGACACGCGCTGCTTCTGCCCTCCGGACAGGTCATGGGGGCCTTGTCCCTCATAGGCCAGCATCCCGACCAGGTCGAGCGATTCGTAGACCCGGACTTTCATCTCCGGCTGGGGCACCTGCTCGTTCTCCATTTGAAAAGCGACATCCTCGCCTACCGTCTGGCCGACAAATTGGGCGTCGGGATTTTGCAGGATCGTACCGATCCGGCGGCTGCGCTCGAATATCTCCTGGCCGGACATTTCCCTGCCGCCGATATACAGCGAGCCGGATACCTCGCCGCCGTATGAAAAAGGAATTAGCCCATTGATGCAATGGGCTAAGGTCGACTTGCCGGAGCCGCTCGGTCCGGCAATCCAGATTTTTTCCCCGGGCGCGATATCCAGATAAATGTTATTCAAGGTCGCCTGGGCTTGGCTTTTGTAACGGAAGCTGAAATTTCGGAATGAGATCGCCGGCTGCATATTTCCGTTGCTCCTATCTCTCTACCGTCAAATTCGTATTGCTCCGGTTGCGCTTGGCGTAAGCCCATACGGCCGGAATGCCCAGGATAATGAATACCGCCGCATTGGCCAGACCCGCGGATATCGTTTGGATGACGATTTTATCGTTCGGTTCGCCCATGACGTAAATATCGAACAGCCCCGAGAACACCAGCGCGGCGAAGATGCCGACCAGCCCGTAAAGCAAGAAATGTGCCAAGTGGCGTTTGCGGATATCGCCGCCCTGCGGATCGAAGCTTTTCGCGAGGTAGATCAGCCCCATGAACGCCGCCGTAATCCCCGAACCCAGCGCCCAGCCCCACCATACGGTGCCGCTGGTCAAGAGGTCGTTGATCACATGTCCGATAAACCCGGCGACGAAGCCGACGACCGGCCCGAACAGAGCGCCAAATATCGCAAGCAGCGCCACGGCCGGCCGAAGCTGCGTATCCGGCGCGATCGGAATGCCGATCCAGCTGGTTGCCCCATAGAGCGCCGCCCCGATACCGATCGTCACCACGGTACGCGTATTCCATTTCCAAATCGATGGTTTCATTCACAATTCCTCCTTATATGTGGGATCAACGCGAATTCTGGCATGTAATCGTTATTTCCAATATAAGGGGAAAGTTTCAGAAACACAATGAAAAATTCTCGGTTTTCTACCCGGAATTATAAGAATTTATAATTCGCGCCGTACGAGCCGCGGCGTGCCCCGCAGCGCCGCCACCGTCCCGGCGCCGATGCCGAACATGGCGGTGCGCAGCTCCAGCTCGATCCGCTCAAGCAGCGCATCGAGCCGCTCCTCCGAGTTCACCGCCGGCTCCAGCAGCGCCCGGCCGAACCCGGCCAGGTCCGCGCCAAGCGCCAGCGCTTTGGCCGCGTCCACGCCGGTGTTCAAGCCCCCGCTGCCGATCAGCGCGGCTTCCGGGGCCGCCGCCCGCACTTCGCGGATGCATTCCGCGGTCGGAATGCCCCAGTCCGCGAAGCTTTCCGCGGCCGCGCGCCGCACCGGGTCGCTGCTGCGGAACTTCTCGACCTGGCTCCAGGACGTGCCGCCCGCGCCGGCGACATCGATGAAGGCTACGCCGGCTTCGCGCAGCCGTTTGGCCGCAGCCCCGTCGATGCCCCAGCCGACCTCCTTGACGCCGACGGGCACCGGCAGCGTCCGGCACAGCTCCTCGATCCGGGCGAGCAGGCCGCCGAAGGCGGTATTCCCCTCCGGCTGGAACACCTCCTGCAGGCTGTTCAGGTGCAGCACGAGCATGTCCGCCCCGGCGATATCGACGGCCCGCCGGCATTGCTCCGCGCCGAAGCCGTAGTTCAACTGGACCGCGCCGATATTGGCGATGATCGGGATCGTCGGCGCCTTGCGCCGGACCGCGAACGTCGGCGCAAGCTCCCCGCGTTCCACGGCGGCGCGGACCGAGCCGACGCCCATCGCCCAGCCCCGGCGCTCCGCCGCTTCCGCCAGGCGCTCGTTGATCCGTCCGGCCAGCTCGCTGCCGCCCGTCATCGAGCTGACGAGCAACGGCGTCCGGACCGGCGCGCCCAGAAACGTCGTCTTCAGGCTGATCTCTTCAAAATCCAGCTCCGGCAGAGCGTTGTGGCGAAACCGGTACTTTTCGAAGCCCGTCGTAATCCCTTCGCTTCCCACCTGTTCCTCCAGACAAAGCCGGATATGCTGCGTTTTGCGTTCGGATGTATCTCCCATCCTCATTCCTCCTTCATGCGTTTCGTAAGATGCCCGGCTTCTATTTCGTACGGCTCCCGGCGATATGTTCGGCGACAAGCTGCCCGGACAACGCGACGAACGGGACCCCGCCGCCGGGATGCGTCGTGCCTCCGGCGTACCATAATCCGCGGATATCCCGGCTGCGGCTTTCGGGTCTGCGCAGGTTTTGCCTAAGGTTATGCGACGTGATGCCGAACATGTTGCCCCGGTAAGAGTAAGTATCCCGCTCCACATCTTCCGGTGTATAACGGGCCAGCTCATGGCTGCGGTTCAATTGGTTTAAACCGTACCTCCGCAAAGCGGCAAACACATTCTCGGCATAGGCCTCTCCTTCCCGTTCCCAATCCCATTTCGCCGAAAGATACGGCGTATGGGTCATGATGAATAAATTACTGCAACCCGGAGGGGCCGCCTCTTTCTCCGAATAGGAGGAGTTGCATATGTACACGGACGGACGAACGGGCGGACGGCGCCGGACAAAAATGTCCTGGAATTCCTCCTCGTAGTTTTCCGAAAAAAATACGGTATGATGATGCAGCCGGTCCAGCCGCTCCGGCACTCCGGCAAGCTGGACAAAGGCGGACAGGGAAGGCTCGAAGGATGAAATCGTATGGTTCGTCAGGGACGGACGGTCCTTTTCATCGAGCAGCTTCCGGCTGGCGGAAAGCGCGTCCCCGTTGACGACGACGAGCGGAGACTCGAAGTCCCCTATAGAAGTTTCGACGCCCCGGACTTTACGGTCCACGATACGGATCCGGCTCACCTCTACACCCGTTTCTATGGCTACGCCCAGCTCCCGAGCCAGCTTCTCCATGGCCACGATCAGCTCATAAGTCCCTCCCTGGACCAAATGGATGCCTTGATCGGCTTCACTGCTTGCCAGCATACCATAAAGTGAAGATACTTTATAAGGAGACGAACCGGTTCTGGCGGCGTATCTGCCGAACATCGCCAGCGTATTGGGATGAGTAAAATGCCGCCGCAGTTGACGGTGCAAGGAACGGTGCAGCGCGGGCGCCAGCGAGCCCATAAAAGCCAGAGGCCGGAATTTGTCCATCAGATTCATAGGCAGCCGGTTAAGCACATGCTCGTTCGCATAGCGGAGCATTCGGCGGGATTCCTGGATAAAAGCAGGATAATGCAGGGCGTCTTCCGGGCTGTACGTGCCGATTTGGTGCTGCATATGCTCGACATTTCCGGTAAGATCGACGACGCTGCCGTCGGCAAAGACGCTGCGCGACCTCGGTTCCAGCGGGATCAGCCGCACATAGTCGTCCAACTCGCGCCCGGCCAGGCGGAACAGGGATTGAAACACATGGGCCATTTCGATCGTCGTAGGGCCCCGGTCAAACCGGTACCCGTCGATGATCACCCGCTGAAGCTTGCCTCCGGCAAAGGGCTGCCGTTCCAATACGGTGACCTCGTATCCCCGCACGGCCAGCCCTATAGCACAGGACAGGCCGCTAAAGCCCGCCCCGATAATCAATGCTTTTTCTCCCATCTGGATACAACCCCCATCCCTTCTACAAACGCTATTAATGGGCTTTTCACTTATAACAGCGGCGACAACAGCCTTGCGGCCGATTCCATGAAGCGAACGACTATTCTTTTCTTCATAAATATTTTTCGGTTAATCACTTTGGTTGACAGCAGATCGCGTTCAAAATCCTTGACGATTTTCTTTACACTGTCGCTTTGCACGAGCAGCATATTCACCTCGAAATTCAAATGAAAGCTGCGCATGTCCATATTGGCGGTGCCCACGGTGGCGACTTCGCCGTCGGCGATGAGCAGCTTGGAATGCAGGAAGCCCTTTTCGTACTCGTAAATTTTCACGCCTACCTCAAGCAGTGAAGGGAAATACGAATGGGAGGCCAGGAACGGCAGCCACTTGTCCGGTTTGGCCGGAAACAGGATCCGTACATCGATCCCGGACATTGCCGCCACGCGCAGGGCGGTCAATATATCCTCGTCGGGAATGAAGTAGGGAGTGGCGAGCCACACCGATTTCTTCGCCGAGGTTATCATGGCGAAAAAGATGTCTTTCATCGTGCTGGTCTCTTTGTCCGGCCCGCTCGGGATTACCTGCACCGCGCCGGAGCAGCCTTGTTCGAGCTCGGGTGATAAATATTCCAGGTCCATAATTCGCTCGCCCGTGACATACTCCCAATCCTGCAGGAACGTAATCTGCATGGAGCGTACGGCCTCACCTTTAACCAGCATGTGCGTGTCCCGCCAGAAACCGTAGGTTTTGCTGCGGCTTAAATATTCGTCCCCGACGTTGAGTCCGCCGAGAAAGCCGGTATTTCCGTCGATTACGACGATTTTCCGGTGGTTTCTATAATTTACCCGGCTGGAAAGCGCCAAGAAACGGACTTCGCCATAGATGCCAACCTTGGCTCCGGCATCCCGCAGCTCCTTGACGAACGATTTCGGCAGGCCGATGCTGCCGACCGCATCATACATAAACCGGACCTGCACGCCCGCCTTCGCCCGTTCGATCAGGGTCTTCTGAATTTCCCGGCCGATCGCGTCGGCCCGGTAAATGTAGTATTCCATATGTATGTGATGCCGGGCCTTTTTCAATTCCCTGAGCAGTGTCGAGAACGTTTCATCCCCATTGGTCAGCACTCGGGTGCGCGTCGCCATCGAAAAAGGGGTGCGGGCGATCCGCTGCGCCATCTGCAGCAGCCGCTGTTGACCAGGGGTAAACTGCGACAAGTCGCGGGGCAGCATATGGCCGTTATGGTCGATCCGTTCAAAGCTTTTGCGGTCCTCCTCCGCCTTCTTGTCGAATTTTCGCCGCTTGAAATAGTTTTGGCCCAGCAGAAAATACAGGACGAGCCCCACGACCGGGAGCAGAGCGAGCACCAGAATCCAGGCCACCGTGCTGGAAGGATTGCGGTTCTCCATAAAGATAGCCAGTCCGATCGTAATGACTGTCAGGGTTTGAAATATACTGACCAGCGTCCCGCCGAAATGTCCGAAGATGCCGAATCCGAAGAAGTAAAAAGCAAACAGGATAGCTGCGATTAGAATAATTTGTAGTCCGCGTCTCATTGTTGAACTCCTTTTATATTACTGCATGTTGCTGTCTATATATTTTACATGAACCTTTAATTTCTTCCCATAAGAATATCGCGGACGGGTATCGGTTTAAAAGTTTATACAAAAAAAGGCTGGACGGAGATATACTCATATTCTCCGACCAACCTCTTAATTCTCCGGGTATTCCCGGGTTGTTGTCATCTATGCCTCGGTTAGCCCTGCAAGCTCCGCCAAATACGGAGATGCTCCAGATCAAGCTTTAAAAATTCCTCCAGCAGCTCCGCCATCCCGCCGTAAAGCGTACTTGTCGTAGCGGCCGCCAACTCTGCGGAGAAGACCGGAGCCCATTTCAGAAGATGGGATTCCAGGAAACCGATTTGGACGTCGGCAAGTCTCAGACAGCTCTCCCGCAGACCGGCCTTGCTCAGCATCGCTTCGCTCAGCACCGCCATAAATTCCAGCTCCAGCGCGATATGATCGTCGCGTTCGCCGCGGATTTTATTGAACACCACGCCGTTCTCCTCATATTCGTTGCGGATTTCCGCGAGGCAGGCCAAACCGTCTATGCCCTCCCCGCGTGACCTGTACAGACTCTCGCAAGCGGTAATTCCCCCTCGTTGAAGCGAGAACAATCGTTCAAATTCATCGGCTTCCTCATAACAAACGCGCCGCAGGTTGTCCTCGGGGATGCTTTCCAGGTAGCTCTTCAATTTCTTTCCGCTGCGGCACACCGGGATCGTATTCCGATGCTCGATCCTGCCGCGCCACTCCGCAATCAGCGACATCCGCGGCGGCCGGCTCAGAAAATCCGCTATCAGTTGGTATACCCAGCCTCTTAGCTCAAGCCAGCGCGCTTCATCCTCCGGAATTTGAACAGGCTCCTTGAACAGCATGGTCATATCGGTCATCTCCCTAACGTTAAGTAACACACGGCTGATTCCGCACAACAATTGTATTCCACGGTTAAAAAAAGATGACTTCCTTAATACCATCGGAAATCATCCTGTAGCATATTGGATACATGATTAAGGGGGATCATGCATCTTACAACTCTATTATAATGCATGGTGTAAGCGCTTTATGTTATATATTTTGACAAATTATTAACAAGTTATGGTTATTGTTCCAACCATTCTTGCGCCCGCCGATAATCCTCCGGTCGGTTCATATTGAACGGAAGATCCTCCTCGCGAACTCCCGCCGCCCCGGCCAGAACTGCTCCGTCAACGATCTCGGCCCGGAGTCCCTCCGCCCAGCGGGTCAGCTTAAAATTCCCTTCCCGCAGCTCATTTTCCAGACCCGGCAGGACACTTCGCCGGTAGGCCGCAAGCAGCGGTTGTCTCCGCCCCTCCACCGTCGGGATGACGGCTTCGAATCTCTTCCCGGGGCCCGCTTCCGTCCCGTTCCATCCGTCTTGTTCCGCCTTCAGCGCCCGCTCCGCCAGCTGTGCGAAGACAGCCTGGCCCGCAAACGGCATGTCGCAGGCCACGGCCAGACTCCATGCGGTTTTGGCTTCCGTTAATCCGGCATGAAGTCCGGCCATCGGACCCGTTTCAGGAAACAAATCGCCTATAACATTTTTTTCCAAGTATCGGTACGCTTCAGGCTGACCGCCTCCGGCAATGATCACCTCGCCGGCGACACTCTCCATCTCCCGAATCAGTCTTTCGATAACCGGCACGCCGTTCAGCGGCAGCAGCGCTTTATTGCGCCCCATCCGGCTGGAGCGGCCCCCGGCAAGAACGATTGCGGTAATGTCGAACATAATTCTCATCCTTTCAGATACAAATCCTGGAAAATTCAAAAGAAGATGGTTTGTATCCCCTTTCAGCAATGTGTTACATTGAGAACATGATCACCGAAAAGAAAGGAATGGCTCGCTTGCGGGATAATGCTAAGCCCTCTTTCTCATCGCAGCTGCCTCTTGGGCCGCTTAACTTTTTTATTTACGGGACCATGGTTATTTTTGCCGCCTTCTTCCAGCTCTATTTGCAGGAGATCGGCATGGACAAGCTGGAGATCGGCAGCCTGATGGCCCTTAGCCCGCTCATCTCCCTGCTGGCGCATCCCTTCTGGAGACATTTAAGCGATCGCGGCCAAAATCTTCGCGTCGTATTGTTAATCATGATGGTAGGCTTATTGGTCATGGGCCATCTCGTTTTTAAGGTAAACACCTACCACATGCTGTATCTTTCGATGATTATGCTCTTTTTCTTCCAGAGCCCTTTGCTGGCGCAGACCAACAGTCTGACGCTGGGCTACATGGACAATAACGGAAAAAGATTCGGCACGTACCGGATTTGGGGTTCGATGGGCTGGACGTTCATCGCCCTTACGGCAGGCCCTATTATCGATCATGTCGGCCAGAACGGAATTTCCCTGCTCTTCAGCATCACGCTGATGCTGGCGATCGGATCCGCCCTGCTGCTGCCGTCGATTTCCTTGACGGCGAACACGCCGCGGATCGCTCCTGTCGAAATCCGGCGGACGCTGCAAAACAAATATTTCGTCGCCTTTATCCTGCTCGGGTCGCTGGTTGCGATACCCAACGCGATCAACAACATTTTTATGCCCCTGTTTATCAACGATTTAGGGGGATCGCGCTTTCAAGTCGGCAGCGCGGTATTTTTGTCGACCCTGTTTGAGATGTTGGCCTTTATACTGCTGCATCGTTTCCTGAAAAAGAAAATCACGTATTTAATGGGCTGCCTGACCTTCGTCAGCCTGCTCTTTGCGCTGCGTTGGGATCTGATGGCCGCGGCGACGGAACCCATCCAGATTATTGTGATTCAGGTGCTTCATGCGGTCACGTTCGGCGGATTCTTCTATGTCGGCACCCGGCTGACCGCCCTGTTTCTGCCGCGACCGTTTCGTTCCGCCGGACAAGCCGTTTATACTTTCGCGCTGAGCGGCGTAGCCGGCGTCATCGCCGGGCTGTTCGGCGGCTGGGTATTTCAGAATTTCGGTCCCGTCGTATTGTACAAAATGGGCGTTGCCCTGACGTTTATCGGAGCCTTAGGCTTCGGCCTGATGTGGCGACAGTTCCACAAACACGGATACTCCCCGGTCATCAAGGTGAAAGAGGAGCCTTGACCTAAATAAAATAACAAGACCCGGGCCTGTTGTCACGCCCGCCCGCATTTGCCCGGCGGTAACGCCGCTATCGCCCGCGGTCTTGTTGCCTTGCACAATCAGTGTATACTATGAAATGCATTTCAGAGCAAGCTTTTAAATCACCCCCAAAAAAAAGAACCTCAACCCCCGCGTTCATGCGCAGGTTTTGAGGTTCTTATCGTTTTATTTCGGCAATTGGAACGAGCTTTTCAGCGATACGATCAGGTTAAACACCGGGTTCCCCGGCTTCGAATACTTGGGATCGACATTGAAATAGCCGTGGCGGAAAAACTGGAACTTATCCTGCGGCTCGGCATCCTTCATTCCCGGCTCGACGAAGCCGTGCTTGATCGTCAGGGAATTCGGGTTGATCTTGTCGAGGAACGTCTTTTCCACCGCGCCTTCCTCTTCCTCCGGCTCATTCTCTTCATCCAGAATCAGCGGCTCGTACAGCCGGAATTCGGCCGGTACCGCCTGGCTCGCTTCGACCCAGTGAATCGTCCCTTTGACTTTGCGGCCGGTAAAGCCGCTGCCGCTCTTCGTCTCGGGGTCGTAGGTGCAGTGGATCTCAACCACATTGCCGTTCTCGTCTTTAATTACTTCATTGCACTTGATAAAGTACGCATGCTTGAGCCGGACTTCGTTGCCGGGGAACAACCGGAAATATTTGCTCGGCGGATTCTCCATAAAGTCGTCGCGCTCGATATAAATTTCCCGGGAGAACGGAATTTGGCGGCTGCCCATTTCCTCGTTCTCGCTGTTGTTTTCGGCTTCCAGCAGCTCGGTTTGGCCTTCCGGATAATTCGTGATAACCACCTTCAGCGGATCGACGACCGCCATCGTCCGCGGCGCCTTCAGCTTCAGGTCTTCCCGGATGAAATGCTCCAGCATCTTCAGGTCGATCGAACCGAAGGCCTTCGAGATCCCGGTCTCGAACACGAACGCCTTGATCGCCTCCGGCGTATATCCCCGGCGGCGAAGCCCGGAAACCGTCGGCATGCGCGGATCGTCCCAGCCGTCCACGATTCCTTCGTCCACGAGCATTTTCAGCTTCCGTTTGCTCGTTACGGTTTGCTCCAGGTTCAGCCGGCCGAACTCATATTGATGCGGCACGCTCGGCATCTCGGTCTCGGCGACAACCCAATCATAGAACGGGCGTTGATCCTCGAACTCGGTGGAGCAAAGGGAGTGCGTCACGCCCTCAATCGCGTCCTCCAGCGGGTGCGCGAACGTATACATCGGATAAATGCACCATTTGTCGCCGGTATTATGATGCGAAGCGTGTACGATCCGGTAAATGACCGGATCCCGCAGATTGATATTCGGCGAAGCCATATCGATCTTGGCGCGGAGCACCTTCTCCCCGTCCTTGAACTCGCCGGCCCGCATCCGCGCGAACAGGTCAAGGTTCTCTTCGACCGAGCGGTCCCGGTACGGGCTGTTTTGCCCCGGCTCGGTCAGCGTTCCGCGCGTTTCGCGGATTTGATCGGCGCTGAGATCGTCGACATACGCCAGTCCCTTCTTAATCAGGATGACGGCGCGGTTGTACATTTCCTCGAAATAATCCGAAGCGAAATGCAGCTCCTCCCAGTCGAATCCGAGCCATTTCACGTCTTCCTTGATGGAGTTGACGTATTCGGTATCCTCTTTGACCGGGTTGGTATCGTCGAAGCGCAAATTCGTCCGGCCTCCGAATTCGTCGGCCAGAGTGAAGTTAATCCAGATCGCCTTGGCGTGACCGATATGCAGATAACCGTTCGGCTCCGGCGGAAAGCGGGTGATGACCTTGTCCACTTTGCCGTTTTTCAAATCTTCGGTAATGATATTTTTGATGAAATTAGGAGGGGTACAGTTGTTGTTCTCCACGGTGATCAACCTTTCCGTTCATGGAATTCTCTGACTTCTCTTTAATTTGCTCCGAATTTTCTTCTTCTAAATATACCGATAACTTCAGGATTGTTCAACCGGACACCACATCAAAATATCATCGATATATTGACCGTCCAGATAAAACTCTCCAACGAGCCGCCCCTGCTCCACAAATCCGCAGCTGCGGTAAAACGCGACCGCCCCCGGATTGCTGGCCAAGACGCGCAGGGACAGTTTGCGGATCCCCCGCTCGGCGGCAAGCCGCTTCATCGCCTCCATCAGCACGCGCCCGACGCCCCGACGCTGGTAGCCCGGATGAATCGCGATATTGATATCGTAGACGTGGCGGTTGCTTTCCAGCGGCGTCGGGAAATCGAACCCCAGATATCCGCAGATGTCCTCCCCGATTCCGGCGACGATCTGGCTCCCCGGCGGGCATTTCTGCAAGTACTGCTCCTTGGTGTTCCAGACTATTTGCGCCGGCGTGGAATGGTTGTCCCACACGAGCGAATCAAGTTCCATCAGCGCCCCCGCGTCCCGCATTTGCGACAGCCGGGTCCAGATTGCATCGGACATGTATTCGACTCCCTTTCTCCTTTGGTTCTATAACAAAATCTTCCGGTTTGATAAAATAGTTTAACTTTGATTATACACCAAACAAGTTCCCGTATTACAGGCTGTCCGCGAGCTTGTTCCTGGCCTCCCGGTTCATATAGGCATGAACGAGGAAGGCCCCTACCGCCAGTACGGATATGGCAACCGCCAGCCAGGCGACCGGGACGAGCCCGTTCCAGTCGAATAGCACGCCCATGGTATAAGGCCCGACCACTTTGCCTGCGGCGCCCATCCCGCCGACCACGCCCAAATAGAACGGCGCGGCTTTGCCGGTCCGGTCCGAAATAAAGGAGGGGATCGCCGGAGAGATCAGCATCTCCCCGAATGTGGTCAGGATCATGGCCAGCACCATGCTCGGGTACGTATGGAAGCTCAGAATGGCGATGTAGCCCAGCATATAGAACAAGGCGCTGGCCGTTAACTGCGCTTCCGCCGATCCGGCAAACGTCCGTTTGATCCACAGAATGAACGGCTGCCCGACAAAAATCAGCACCCCGTTCAGCGTCCATAAAATGCTATAGTTCCATTCCGGCATGCCTTTGGAAATCGTAAAAGGGGATACCCCGTTGTTCCAGATGCAATTGCCGAGCCACAGGAAGAACGAACCGATACCCATAAACAAATACACGCGGTATTGCCAAAGCAGCTTCCAGTTGTTCTGATCCTGCTGCGTTTTTTGTTGTTTCTCCAGATGCACTTCGCCGGAGCTTTTTTGAACTCTGTTCAAATAAAACCAGAAGAAAAGCGCAAACGCCGCCGAGGTGATTCCGTTGGCGATAAAGCTCATATGATAGGAGATTTGGGCCAGGAAGCCGCTGAGCGCCGTCCCCAGCGCCACCCCAATATTGTTGGCCACATAGATGACGTTGAACAATTCCCCGCGGCGCTCCGCGAAGCGGAAGCCGATGAACGCTTGAATGGCCGGCATCGCCATGGCGTTGAAGAAGCCGATCAAGCCCATCAGGAGTATGAACAAGCTCCAATTCCCGCTCCCGTAGGGGAGCAGAAGAAGGAACAGCGCGTTCAGCCCGATGCCGCCGACGATCAGCTTCTTCACGCCCAATTTGTGATATAAAGAGCCGCCGAGCACTTGTCCCGCGATCCCCCCGAGCGACATGACCAGGATGGCGAACCCGGCGTCGGTAACGGTACGGCCGAGCACTTTGAACACGAACATGGTGATCAAAGGCCACATCAAAGACCCTCCGGCCGAGTTGATTAAGCTGGCGACGAGAAAAATTTTGACCTCCCGCGGATAGGACTGCAACCATTTCATCTTCTATCTCTCCCCCTCTGCTAACTGCCCATGATCTATGTAAATTCCGTGATTCCCCGCAAAACGGCAAAGGGAGCCCTGGGGCTCCCTTGTCACAGTTTATTTATAACAGTAAATGTAACAATCCGCTGCCCGGATTATCATAGTATCGCTCAAAAGGGCAGCCTAGGCAAGCACATTTATTGCCGCTTTACTTCGACAACGGTGGAGAAAAAGACGGCTCCGCCGCCCATGTCGGCCAGCCTGTCCGGGGTCAGCGCATTGGCGCGCCGGCGCTCGCCGCCTTGCTCCCACCATAACCCCTGGCTTACCACCGTGCCCGGCAGCATTTTCTCGGTCACGGCCGCCTTGACCCGGTAGCTGCCCCGGTCGTTTTGGACGACGACCATGTCGCCGTCCTCGATGCCGCGCGGAGCCGCATCCTGCGGATGGATTTGCAATAGCGGGTTCTTTTCGAGCGCCGTCAGCTTTTCCACGTTGCCGAAGGTCGAATTCAGGAAGCTGTGGTTCGGCGGCGAAACGAACATCAGCGGATAAGCCTCATCCGCCCCCGGCCGGCGCTCCCCGTCATATCCCTCGGCGAGCGGCACATAGGTCGGCAGCGGCGGAAGGCCGGCTTCGGCCATGGCGGACGAATACAGCTCGATCTTCCCGGAGGGTGTCTGGAGCTGATCCAGGTACTGTTCCTTGGGCGCCATATTCAGCTTCACCATCCGCTGCTCCCGAAGGCCCTCCAAAGTAACGCCTTCCATATACGGGTTGCCCGTATTTTGAAGCGCCTGGCGGATCATATCCTCTTCCGTATCAAGGAAGGCCTCATCCTCAAAGCCCATCGCGGCCGCCAGCAGCTTGAATACCTCCACATTGCTCTTGCTCTCGCCGCGGGCGGGGATCACCGGCTCCTGAATCTGGATGTAATGATGCCAATACGAGGCATAGAGATCGGTATTTTCAAAAGAGGAAGTAGCCGGGAGCACGATGTCCGCAAATTTGGCCGTATCGGTCAGGAACAGATCATGCACAACGGTAAACAGATCCTCCCGGCTAAACCCGCGCTCCACCTTGTTCGTATCCGGCGCGACCACCACCGGGTTCGAGCAGTAAACGAACATCGCCCGGATCGGCGGATCCAGGGTCAGCAAGGCTTCTCCGATTCGATTCATGTTGATCGTCCGGGCATCGTGATCATGTCTCAATTCCGGACGTTCCAGCGCGTCCGTATTCATATCGGCATAGGCGCTGTTCATCTTGTACGCGCCGCCGCCCGGAACGAGCCACTGGCCGGTTAAGGCCGGGAGGCAGCTGATCGCGCGGACGTTCATCCCGCCGTTGTCGTGGTGCTGGAGCCCGTTGCCCATATGAATATAGGCCGGCGAGGTTTCCCCGTACATCACGGCCAGCGCCTCGATGTCCCCGGCGGGAATACCGGTAATCGCCGATACCCGTTCCGGGGTATAAGCCTTCACATGCTCGCGAAGCTGTTCGTGTCCGACCGTATAACGCGCAAGAAACGGCTCATTCACAAGCCCGCGCGCAAACAGCACATGCATCATCCCGAGGGCGAGCGCCGTGTCCGTTCCCGGATGGAGCGGAATGAACCAATCGGCCCGCTGGCCCGTACGGTTCTTGTGGACATCGATCACGACCAGCTTCGCCCCCTGCTTCCTCGCCTTCTCGATCAGCGCGATCTGATGCATGTTCGTGCTGACCAGATTGCCGCCCCACACGATAATCAGCTTGGCCTTGACCGTATCCTCGGGGCTTACCCCGCCGCCGAAGCCCATCGTATATTTCCAGCCGGCGTTGCCCGCGGCGGTGCAGATGCTCCGCTGCAGCTTGGACGCCCCCAGCCGGTTGAAAAAGCGCCGGTCCATGCCTTCGACGCTGAGAATCCCCATATTGCCGTAAAAATTATAAGGCAGTATACTTTCCGGCCCATGTTCTTCAATCAGCGCCTTAAAGCGTCCGGCGATCTCCGCGATCGCTTCGTCCCAGCCAATCCGTTCAAACTTTCCTTCTCCCTTGGCCCCGACGCGTCTCATCGGATACAGCACCCGCTCCGGATGATAGACCCGCTCGGCCATATTCCGCACCTTGTTGCAGATGGCGCCCTGCGTGATCGGATGCGCGGGGTTCCCCGTCACTTTGACGATCTTACCGTTCTCTTTATGCAGCAGCAAACCGCAGGTGTCCGGGCAGTCCAGCGGGCACACTGCGGGAAAGATTCCGTTCTCCTCATGGATCATATGGTCATCCCCTCTCTCCTGTCTAAATTATTGTAGAAAAAAAGTCCGCTCCGTGTCTACTGGCGATGTTTGCTTTTAGCTTGGCACTAATTCTGCCGGACGGACAGCAAGTCTTCTCCGGTACATAAAAAAAGCCGCCTCCCAAAGCGGGAAGCGGCCGGTACTTGATTCAAGCGAATCCGTCGGTTATGCGGATTTGTTCACGGTTGCCGGGTTAGCGGCGGAAGCGGCCTGATGCTTCACTGCACCCGGCTTCAAATAAGCCGTCCAGTAGGCCCCGGCGACGAACAGCGCGCCGCCCGTCAGATTGCCGAGCCAAACGGGTATAAAATTCATGAAGTATTCTCCCCAGGAAAAATAGCCTTCAAAAATGGCCGCCGGGATCAGGAACATGTTGGCAACAACGTGCTGGAATCCGATCGCGACGAACGCCATGGTCGGGAACCAGATGCCGAGGATTTTCCCGCTCATATTATCCGCGCCGTAGGACAGCCAGACGGCAAGCGCGACGAGCCAGTTACAGCCGATCCCCGAGACAAAAGCCTGCAAGAATCCGTCTTCCAATTTATGCCCCGCCATATCCACGAGCTTGTCGAGATACACCCCGCTGGAGGTCAGTCCGACAATATGCCCAAAAAAATAAGCGACAAACAGCGCGCCCACGAAGTTGCTGACGGTAATCAGGATAATATTTTTAAATACTTCGCCGGTCGAAATCCGCCCCGCCATCCGCGCCAGCGGCACGGCCATCATATTGCCTGTCAGCAATTCGCCGCCTGCAAGCAGCACCAGAATCAGACCGATCGGAAACACCGCCGCGCCGATAAAGTTGGCGATCGAGCCCCATTCTTTCGGAGCGCCCGCAATGACGCGTATATCCAGCAAAAAGCCGAGGGCGATAAAAGCGCCGCCCAAAAATCCGAGAATCAAAACCGTCAGCAAGGGATTGTGCGCTTTCTTGACGCCCATTTCGACCGTTACGCTCGCGATTTGATCCGGTTTATTGTAAGCCATGGTTCATTCTCCTCCGGGACTTTGATGATATGAGTCAATTGTATCTTGGACCGGTTCCGGGATAAGTAACATTCGTCACGAAATGACCCTTTATAGTGAAAAACTTCACAAAAAAATAAGAAAAAACGGCTGCCTGCAAGGGTAAACCCTGCGGCAGCCGTTTGGTGTCCCGCTCAAGCGTTATCCGTTCAAGCGCGCACCGTTTCGCGCGCCGGCACTTCCGGCAAAGCTCCAAGGCCTGCGCTGTTCAGGAAGTTCCACGGTTTGTTGTAATGCGGCTGGAAGAAGAAATCGACGAAGGCCAACTCTTCCATCTTCATCCCGTTCTGAATGCAGACCGAGATCGTGTTGATCGATTGCGTCAAATCGGCTTTGGACATGATTTGCGCCCCGAGAATGCGCCGGGTCGCTTTTTCATAGACCACCTTCAGCATGACTTGCTCGTGCGTCGGCATGAATTCCGGGCGGTAGCTGTCGTTGATCAACACCGCTTCCGCTTCGATTCCGGCTTCCTTTGCAGCCGCTTCCGTCATCCCGGTCCCGGCGATGTTGTCCTCGTAGATTTTGATGCCCGATGTTCCTTGCGTCCCCATATATTTCACTGTAGGCGCCACCAGATTGCGGGCGACCAGCGTTCCCATCCGTACGGCGTTCGTCGCGAGCGGAATATAGGCGTGTTTTCCCGTCGGGTTGTAGAAGATCGCGCAGCTGTCGCCTGCCGCATATACGTCCGCCGCGCTGGTCCGCATATATTCGTCCACGATGATCGCGCCGTTCCCCAGCATATCGACCTGCCCTTTCAAGAGTTCCGTGTTCGGGCGGAAGCCGATGCACATGATGACGAGGTCGGCATCATATTGGCCTTTGTCGGTGACTACTTGGCTCACCTTGCCGTTGTCTCCTGTGAATTTGGTCACTTTCTCGCCTAAAGCAAGCTTGATTCCGTGTTCGCGGAGCGAAGCCTCGATCTTATCCGTATATTCGGCATCCAGGTACTTGCTCAAAATGCGGTCCTCCGCATCGATCAGCGTCACTTGCTTGCCGTTCAATTGAAACGCCTCGACCAGCTCGACTCCGATATAACCCGCGCCGACCACGACGATGTTATTCGCTTGCTGCGATTTTTCGATGATGGTATTCGAATGATTGAAGTTTTTCGAGAGCAAAATGTTGTCCAGCTCAATGCCTTCAAATTTCGGTACGATCGGCCACGAGCCGGTTGTCACGATCAGCTTGTCGAACGTATCGTCGAACTCCGCTCCGGTTTCCAGGTTGCGTGCGCGCAGTGTTTTCCCGGCCGTGTCCACCGAGATCACTTCATGCCGCATCTTCGTGTTGACCCCAAGCTCGGCCAGTTGCTGCGGCGACGAATAGAACAAGCCTTGCGGATCTTTAACCATGCCCCCCACATAAAGGGCGATCCCGCACGACAGGAATGAAATATTGTCATTGCGCTCGTACACCGTAATTTCCGCATCCGGGTACAGGTTCGCCGTATTTACAATCGCCGCCGTCCCTGCGTGAGTACATCCGATAACCGCTACTTTCATGATTTCTTCCTCCTCATATCCCCATTTTCTAATATCTGTAACATATCGGGGCATTATTTGTGAAATATGTCACTTATAAATCTGCTCATTTGTGAATTTGTTCACCTGATAACTCTATTATAGTGTGACATTTTTCACATTGCAAGGGGAAAGATGACGATTCGCAAAATATTCACAATTTTAAATATCTCGGTAGCGGACAGAAACGCCCGTTATACCCGGAAATTCGGGGTTTTGAATTTCTAACGGTCGTGGACGACCGTTAGAGGCAAATATTTCTACGGGAAACGGATTGTTTTACGCTCTAACGGGCGAAGACGTCCGTTACAAGTCAAATGGCTCGCTCAGACCGGCTCTAACGGTCATGGATGACCGCCAAATGACGAACCGGGCGCAACAGATCCGTCATGCGCCGGGCCAGCCGGGAATGAGGCTAAGCCGGACGATTCGACGCAAAAAGGGCCGGGCCAACAGGTTGGCCCAGCCCGGTTATTATGAATTGGCTTGCTCTTTAGCCACAGCGGCAGCCGCGGCGGTAATCTCGCGGTACATGGCTTCCCTATCCGCCTTGGTCAGCTTCGGGCAGCCGTAGCAATACCCGGAGCTCTCGGTCCGGTAAGCCAGACAGCAGGTCGGCTTCATCCGCGTCGCTTCGCCGGGGTGGTAAGGATCGTCAAGCCAGGTCTCCTTCAGATCATAAGGATTCCGCTTCAACCCAAACCACTCCGCCTCGAGTCCTTTGGTCAAAAAAGCATAACTCTCCATGAGTTGTGCTTGGCCTGCCGGGTCTCCGATCTGCTTGCCGATATAGTCTAGATAGTATTCCACGCCCAGCGGCATTTGTCCCCACAGCTGCATCACCGGCAGCTTGGATACCGCGGCGGCCGTCTCCATGACGGGCCGGAGCGTCTCCCGAACATAATGCCCCAAGGTCTCCCGACGCCAGGAGTCTTCCCGATCAACCGGCCAGGATCGCACCGAAGCGTTCTTCAGGACAAAAAAGACATACGGATAGTTGTTTACCATCTCAATTTGAAGCGTGAGATTGGCGAGCGACAAATCCGGGCTTCCGTCACAAACCGTCATCAAATAGAGCGCGGCGGTAAGCATGACGCGCCAGCTTGCCGCGTAATAGGTCGCCGCGACCTGGAGGTCTTGGCCTTTGATCAGCTCCTGATACCGCTTCAGCAGCCGCTCCGCCTCCTGCCGGTCGGTCAATAAATCCGCCGGAATCGTGACGAGGGCGTTCTCTCTTTCCCGGGTTACAACATAGAGCGCTTGCTCCAGCAGTCCAAAATCGATGTTCATCTTCTTGCCTCCGAACTTTGCACGCGGCTATTTCCTACAGGATCGAGGCGATTTTGGCGGCCGGTTCCGAATTTTTGCCGGCCCCGGTCCGCAGCGTTTTCCCTCCCGCAGCTGCGCGATACAGCTCATACGGTAGACAAAGCGGCACGCCGCTGCGGGGATCGGTCACGATATCCGCTTCAATTCCGAACACTTCGCGCAGTACTTCGGAAGTAACCACCTCTTCCGGAGCGCCTACGGCGACCGCCTCGCCTTTTTTAATCGCGATCATATGATGGGCATATCTGGCGGCATGGTTCAAATCATGAACGACCATGACGATGGTCCGCGAAGACTCCGCGTTCAATTCCTCAAGCAGCTGCAGCACCTCGAGCTGGTGCGCCATATCCAGGAAGGTCGTCGGTTCGTCCAGGAACAGGATATCCGTCTCCTGGGCCAGAGCCATGGCGATCCAGGCCCGCTGCCGCTGGCCCCCGGACAAATGCTCGAGCGCGCGGTCGCTGAATTCCTGCATACGGGTCGCTTCGATCGCCCATTCGATAATTTTGCGGTCTTCCGTTTTCAGTCCGCCGAATCCTTTCTGATGCGGAAACCGTCCGTATGAAACCAGCTCATACACCGTCAGTCCCTCGGGAGCGGTCGGATTCTGCGGTAAAATCGCCAGTTGTTTGGCCACATCCCGGGTCGATTGCTTATGAATCGATTTGCCGTCGAGCAGTACGCTCCCGTTCTTGGGCTGCAAAATCCGGGCCATCGTCTTCAAAATCGTCGATTTCCCCGAGCCGTTGGCGCCGACAAGCGCCGTAATTTTCCCTTGCGGAATCGATATGTTCAGGTCCTGAACAATCATCCGATCCTCATATGCGATATCCAAATGCGCGGTCTTCAATGAGGCCATGACCATCTTCCTTTCCCTTTTTGACCATAAAGCTGCAAAAATTTACGGCCAATGCGCTTCTTTCGCGAAATTTGAACCCACCATATTCCAACAAGCGAACAACGAAGCTGAATCTTCGCTCATTCTTCGCCTAATCTTCACTTGATCTTCATTTTATGATCTTCTACTCTTAAAGATACTGATAATCATTATCAAATGTCAACTAGAACTTCCGTCCTATCGGAAGCAAAAAAGAAACTTTCGAAAATTCCTGCGAAAATGCAGATTTTCCGGAGTTAAGTCCATATACAAAAAAAAATTCCTGCAATAATGCAGGAATTTTCCTTATACCCGCCGATTGGCGGGATAAACTAGACAATACAAGCACTTTTGCAGGAATTTCCGTTGAAAACGGCGCTATATCCGAAAAAAGGTGTATTTTTGCAGGAATCCTCTACGGGTTTGCCGAAACCGGCACAGCGTCATAATACTCTTCCAGCGTGATACCGCGGCTTGCGATTTCCCCCGCGATTTCCTTGCCTACATAACGAAGATGCCATGGTTCGTATTTATAACCGGTGATATCCTCTTGACCTTCCGGATAACGGATAATGAAGCCGTAGTCCGTGGCATGCTCGGCCAGCCAGGCCGCTTCCTTCGTCTCTCCGAAGCAATCCTCCGCGGCGCATTTCCCATCGCTGGCCGACACGTCGATCGCCAGCCCCGTTTCATGCTCACTGTGTCCCGGCACGGCGCTGTAGGTTTTGGCTTTCTCCAGGCCGTCTTTCTCGACATAGCGGTTAAACAGCGAGGTCTGCGTGCTATGGGAACGGTAGGCGGATACGCCCGCCAAATAGATGCCGTCCTCTTCCGCGCCGGCGAACAGCTCCTCCAAAGCGGAAGCCGCTTCGCTGCGCATCATGCGTTTTTCGATCTTATCTTTGAATGTGAAGCGGACGTCCGGATAAACGAGATCGTCCGGCTCATAATCGTCGGGTAAGGCGAACTCCTTGTTTACAAGCACAGCCACGCTTTCCGGGTCGGCCATGGCGGCCTTGCTGTCCGAACCCGAGCCCGTCGTATTCCCGCCGTCGCCGTCTTCGGACCCGCCTTGGGCCGTGCCGTCGCCGGCTGCCCCGTTCCCGGGCGACGCCGCGTTTCCGTCGGTTCCGGAACCCCCGTTATTCACAGCGGCATTCGATCCGCCATTCGTACCGTTATCGGTTCCGCCTTCGTTTCCGGCATTCGCCCCGTTGCCTGCCCCTTCATTGTCCGTGTCGGAAATTTCCGTACCGGCCGACTGGTCGGCCGGCGTATCGTTGCAAGCCGTAAACAAGACGGCGGTTAAGCCAAGAACGATAGCGGCGGCGATGGTTCTCCATCCCTTGCCCTTGCTATGCTTCATGATGAGTTCCTCCCGTGTATTTCTGCAGTTGCTTTTTCTATTTACAAGACGTGCCGACAATGAAAATAGTTTCTGACAATAATTGTGTAATAACTAGCCTCGAAGCGTGAAGAACCCCGTGGCGAGCACGAGGCAGGCCGCGGTTCTATCAACGGCCGCGCCGTCCCCGCCCGCTGTCGCTGCGGCCGCGCTTGCCTCCGGCCCGCTGGTCGCGGCCGCTGCCGTTGCGCCCGCTTCCGCTAGGGCCGCGTCCATGGCCGGAGCCGCGCCCCGCGCCGCCTTGCCCGCGCGAGCCGCCGCCCGCCTTGGCGCCTGCCGCTTGCCCCCGGCGCTGCCCGCCGCCAGGCCGGGCCTCGCCTTGCTGCGGCCGGCCGCTCCGGCCCGGCGCACCGTCCGCGGCGGGACGGCCTTTCCCGCCAGCGGCCTTGGCCTTGCCGGCCGTGCCTCCGACGGCGGCGACGCCGTCCTTCTCGTAGCGCTGCCGCTCCAGGCGGCGCCCGATGCCGCGCTCGATAGTCCGCAGCGCTTCCGCATCCTTCGGCGCTGCAAACGTCACGGCGACGCCCTTCTCCCCGGCCCGGCCCGTACGGCCGATCCGGTGGATATAACTATCGACATCATGCGGAATATCGTAGTTGAACACATGCGTCACGCCCTCGACGTCGATGCCGCGGGCGGCCACATCGGTCGCCACCAGCAGCTCCAGCTTGGCGTCGCGGAAGGCCCGCATCACCTGCTCGCGCTTCGCCTGCGACAAATCGCCGTGCAGTTCGTCCGAAGCGAAGCCCGCCTCCCGCAGCGCTTCGTTCAGCGTGCTGGCCCGGCGCTTGGTCCGGCAGAAGATGACCGCCAAATACGGGCGGTGCTGGCGGATCATCGTTTTCAGCGCATCCTGTTTGGTCCGGTCGGTGCATTCCACTGCGATCTGGCGGATGCTGTCCAGCGTCACCCGCGACGTTTCCGCGATCCGGATATCGCGGGGCTGCTGCATGTAAGCCTTGGCCAGACGTTTGACATTATCCGGCATCGTCGCCGAGAACAGCATCGTCTGACGACTACGCGGCACAAGGCGGATAATCTCCTCCACCTCCGCCAAAAAGCCCATATGCAGCATCTGGTCCGCTTCGTCCAGCACCAGCAGGCGGACAGCGCCGAGCGTAAGCGAGCCGCGGCGCAAATGATCGAGCAGCCGGCCCGGCGTGCCGATCACGAGCTGGGCCCCGTTCTTCAGTTTGCGGAGCTGACGCTCCACGTCCTGTCCGCCGTAAGCGGCGAGGACGGACAGCCCCTCGCGTGCAGCTGCCAGCTTGCGGGCCTCCGCCGTAATCTGGATCGCCAGCTCGCGCGTCGGAGTAATAATCAGCGCCTGCGCGTCGGGGCGGTCCGGGCGAATCTTCTCCATGATCGGCAGCAGGAACGCCAGCGTCTTACCGGTGCCGGTTTGCGCCTGGACGATCACATCCTCGCCCGCAAGCAGTTCGGGAATCGCCTTTTCCTGTACCGGGGTAGGATTCGTAATCCCTTGGCCCCGCAATATTTGTAAAACGGCCTTCGACAGGCCCATTTGCTCAAAAGTCGTCAAAAGGTTCACCTCATTAATTATTAACCCACTTTTTATAGACGCATTCTATCCGGATTCCCGGCCATTCCGGTTTTAACCCGGGTCTAACCACATGCATCCGGTCCATAAAGCGGGCTCTCTTATTGTACCAGAGATTGCCCCGAAAAACCGTCCGGCATAAAAATTGCTCCATGTTCCTGTATTCCTGTCACGGTCAATATTCTACCGGACATATAGGACCTTATGCACCTTAAAATCGGATCTGCGGATTTCTCACGGACACATCGGCCCTTATTCGCGATAAAGCAAAGAAAAAAGTCAATATTCACTAGTTTAACGGCCCCCGTGTCCACAATTCCCTGAAAACGATAAACTTATCGCATATAGCGTCCCTCATGTCCGTTCAAAACACTCCAAACGCCGCAAAATATCATATCGTCAAAACGCAGCTATTATTGTAATTTACCGATCGACCCGGCCGAACGAAAAAACCGGCAAGCCCTCGAGGCTCACCGGCGAACTCATACTCAGGAACTAAACCGCAGAACAATCTCCACCCCGTTCCAAATCCTAAAACCGACCGGACTTGAAAATAGAATAAAGCAGCCAGATGACCATCAACCCGGCGACAATAAAGCCGATTTCGATCGCGGGGACGTCCCAGAGCAAGGTCGGCCTGCTGGTCAAGGACGAACCGATAATCAGCCCGACCATAATAATGCTGAATGCAAGAAGTACGAGGCTGAAAGACAGCCGGTTCCCGATCTGATCGAGCTTCCTCAGGATATGCTCCGTTTCCGGGACGCTCATCTCCAGCCTGACCTTGCCCTTTCCGACCAGGGTGGCCAAACGGCTCACCTGCCGGGGCAGGCTCGTAAAAGCGTCCGCCAGATCGATGGCCCCGTCGACCAGGTGTTTGCCGAGGTTGCGGGTGCCGAACTTCTCCCGCAGCAGCTTCTTGCCGAAAGGCTCCGCCAAATCTAGGATTGAAAGCTGCGGATCGAGCGTGAGCGCCACCCCCTCCAGGGTGAGCAGCGCCTTGCCGAGCAGCAGCAGGTCCGGCGGGAGGATAATATGATGGCGCTGGGCGGTGGCAAACAGATCCCGCAGCGCTTCTCCGATGCTGATCTCCGTAAACGGGATATCATAATACCGGGTATGAAGACGTTCGAGATCGGCCCGCAATTTATCAAGGTCGGCGTCGTCCTCCAGCAGCCCCATCCGCAATACCGCCCGCAGCATGCCCTCGTTGCTCCGGCGCATCAGCGCGATCACGAGCGAAGACAGATGGTCCCGCATTTCGGGGCTTAGTCTGCCGATCATCCCGAAATCGATAAACGCCAGTTTGCCGTCCGGGGTGGCAAGCAGGTTGCCGGGATGCGGGTCGGCATGGAAGAACCCGCCCGTAAAAATCTGCTCGAGCATCGCATTCACCAACCGTTCGGCAAGCTCGCCGGTGCCGAAGCCGCTTCGCTTCAGCTCGGCGGTCCGGTTCAGATGAATGCCTTCCACGAAATCCATCGTCAACACCTTGGGCGTCGAGCAGAGCCAATGAACGGACGGAATATAAATCTCTCCGCTGTCCGCAAACTGCCGGCGGATTTTCTCCATATTCCGGGCCTCGATGCCGTAATCGAGTTCGGCCAGGATCGAGCGCGCAAACTCCTCCACCAGTTGCGGGAGCTGATACCGGGTGACCCACGGAAACCGCTTCTTCATAACGGCCGTCAGGTTTTTGAGGATGTCCAGATCGCGCTCCACCTGAGGAACCACGCCGGGCCGTTGAATTTTGATCGCCACGGCCTCTCCGGTGACCAGTCGTCCTTTATGGACTTGTCCGATCGATGCAGCGGCGATCGGCACCTCGTCGAACGAGGCCAGCACCTCGGATACGGGCATCGCAAGCTCGCGCTCCATGATCCCAAGAGCTTCCTCGCCCGGAAACGGCGGAACCTGATCCTGGAGCTTGACGAGCTCGGCGATAATCGCCTCCGGAAGCAGGTCCGAGCGGGTGCTGGCAAGCTGGCCGAGCTTGACGAAGGTCGGGCCAAGCTCCTCCAGCACCAGACGGATTCGTTCGCCGAGCGTCAGGCTGCCGGGCTCGGGCTTGTGAAGCCAGCGAAGCGGTACGGCGAACAGCTTGGTGAGGCCGATCTCCTCGGCCAAATAACCGAAGCCCTGGCGGCCGAGCGCCAGGGCGATTTCACGGTAACGGCTGGAATGCCGGACGCGAATGGCCATGGCTTACGGCTGCTCGATCTCGGCCAGCTTGATTTCCAGTTCCGCCACCCGCCGCGTCAATTCCTCCACTTCCTTGGCGGAAGCGAGCCCCATGGATTGAAGCGCGGATTTCACTTGTTCGTTCACCAGCTCCTTGAAGCGGGCTTGCTCTTCCGCTCCCTTATCGATCAGACGTTCCACAAGCTGCTTTGATTCCGAAGGGGCGAGCTCGCCGCGTTTTACCAATTCGTCGACAAGGCTTTCCACCTTCTCTTTGCTGACGATCGTCAGCCCCCATCCCAGGGAGATGGCCTTCTTTAACAAATCGCTCATGTGTATCATCCTTTCTATATTCATCCAGGGATCGAATAGCTTAATCCTTTACTTTAGTAATACCCATGGTTCCGCTTATTCCTACCTATTACCGCCGATTGTCCGTTGAAGCCGCGCTCGACGGGCCCGTCAGCGGCTCCGCCTCTCCGGCGTAATAACGGGCCAGCTCGATCATCATACTGCCCATTCGTTCCTCCCGGGGCGCGACGACCCGCGGCACGCCCGCTTCAAACAAGCCTTGCGCCGTAACCTTGCCGACGGCCACCGCGATCACCGGTCCGCTCAGCGCTTCCATCAGGTCTTCGTACTTCCCTTGCGAGGCCGCATGCTCCATCAGGAACCGGACCTGCGGGCCGCTCGTAAAGGTAACCGCATCGACACTGCCGCCGACGATATCCCTGAGCAGCCGGTCCAGATCTTCCCGGGGCGGAGCAATATGCCGGTAAGGGAGAATTTGCCGGCATGTCGCGCCCTGCCCCTCCAGCCATGCCGCCAGCCGGGGAGCCGGATCGCCGTGGAGCTGCAGGATGACGTCCTTCCCTCGAAGATCGTGCTCGGCCAAGCCGCGAATCAGCCCTTCCGTGCTGCCGTCGTCATCGCGAACGACGGGGACGAGCTGGCGCTTTTTCAGCGTATTCGCCGTCTTATATCCCCTTGCCGCAATGCGGCCTTCGCGGAGGATATCCCAAAATTGCCCGGCCACCCCCATATCCTCGGCAAGGTCGAACAGCGCGTCGAGGCCCATCCCCGTCGTGAAAATCGCCCAGTCCGGCGGCTGCTTAACCCAGGAGACAAGACCGCTTTGCAAATCGGCGTCATTCAGCAGCACGGTTCCTTGCGCCGGTCTGTTTAACGGGATACCCCCCAAATTGCCGACCAGCTTGCCGAGTTCCTCGGCCCGGCGCGGTCCGGTGATGGCGATTCTTTTTCCTTCCAGTCTGCGTGCCATATGGTTCCTCCCTGTTCCCAGCCATGACGGCTTCTATGCTCTTTCTTATATTTCCAGATTAAACGACGAAAGGGAGGAAGTAAATCATTTCAAAAAAAACAAAAAAAAGGCCGCCCCTATGCATTATCCGCATATAGGACAGCCTCTGTGATCAATCGGCCAGCCGGTAACCGACGCCTCTTACGGTTGCGATGTACGTCGAGTTTACCGCCCGATCGCCCAGCTTCTTGCGCAGGCTCTTGATGTGAACATCCACGATGTTGCTGCCGCCGAGGAACGAGGTTCCCCACACTTCGGCCAGCAAATCCTCCCGGGACAGCACCGTGCCTTCCCGTTCAAGGATTTTGACGAGCAGCTCGTATTCCGTCTTGGTCAGCTCGATCTTCGTTCCGTTGCGATAAACCGACATCTTCTTGCGGTCGATCCACAAATCCTTGAAGATCGCCGGGGAAGTTCCGGTCAACAGCCGGGATGCCGGAGCTCGCTTCGGTCCCGTGCGGATGATCCGCTGAGCGTGATAGACGATTTCTCCGGGACGGGACGGCCATACCAGCAGCTCTTGATCCCTCATCCCCTGATCCAGGCGGGGAAGGATCTCCTCATTGACCAGCAGCAGGGACGGGATATCCCCGACCTCTTGCACCAGCGATTTGATCGGGGCGACCTCCTCCATACTGCGGAACGGTGTCAGATCGAACACCAGCAAATCCGCCGCCTGGGCGTTGCGGATGCCTTGGTCCCAGTGATGGAATACAAGAACGTCGAAACAGCCTTCCGACAAATCGCGGACCAGTTCATGGATTCCGCTCGGGTAAGGGCTGACCAGAATGACGCGCTGCGTTACCGGACACATCTCTATGCCGTCATAAGGATGAGACGGCGCCGGTTGGCTCGCCTCCTCCGGACGCCGGATCGGCGTTACCGTTGCTCCCTGCATGCGTCCATGGCTCTTTACTTCTTCTGCCGACACGATGGACACACCCCCCCGAATACGACGTGGGCATGATGCACATCATACCCCGTCTCTTTCGCTACAGCCAAGCTCCATTCCTCGGGCACCTGCGTCATGACTTCATCCACCCGGCCGCATACCTCGCACAGAATATGCTGATGATCGTCGAGTTTGGCGTCGTACCGGCTGGCGGTCTCGCCCAGCTTCAGTTCCCGGATCAGCTCCTTGTCGGCCAAATACCGCAGCGAGTTGTATACCGTACCATAGGCGAAATTATAGCCTTGTTCAACAAGCCGGTTCATGACCTCCGCCGCCGTGGGGTGATCATGGGAATTGCGGACGACATCGTACACCGCTTTCCGTTGAGTCGTCAAATTTAGTGATTTCATATATATGCGCATCCTTTAAATACTATTTTAGACTTAGTATAAGTCTTAATTCACGATACGTCAATTTTTCTATCCAAATCATTCCCGGCTCCCTCGTTTCTTATCTCCTTGCGGTGGTAATAATGAAAAAATAAACCATCAAGGAGGAAACCTCTATGAACAGCAGCTCGTTCACTTCTCCCGGATTGCCCAAATTTCCGCAATCGCTATGGAGAGAAACGGCGACTTCCCCTTCTTTCCCCGCGCTGGAACGCGATATTCAAACCGACGTTCTCATCGCGGGGGCCGGAATTACCGGAATCACCACCGCCTATCTGCTGGTCAAGGCAGGGCTTAAGGTAGCCGTCGTGGACGCCGGCAGCATTCTCGACGGAACCACCGGCTATACGACCGCGAAAATCACATCCCAGCACGGGTTGATCTACGATCAACTGATCGCCCATTTCGGCGAGGAAGCGGCCAGGCTGTATTTTGAAGCGAACGAGGAAGGACATCGCTTCATCGAAGAAACGGTCCGCGAGCATTCAATCGACTGCGATCTCAAACCGGAAGACGCCTATATTTATGCCGATTCCGACGAACAGCTCGGGAAATTGGAAAAAGAATGGGACGCTTACCAGAGGCTGGACCTGCCCGCGGAGTGGTGCGACACGATCCCCCTGCCCATTGAGGTCAAGGGAGCGATCAAACTGCGGGATCAAGCCAGATTCCACCCGCTGAAATATTTGCATGTGCTGGTCGATTACGTGGCTAAGCACGGGGGCGATTTTTACGAATATACGACGATGGGCGATTCCGCCGAGGAAACCGGGGATGGCAAGCTTATGCTGAAAACGGAAAACGGGATTACTATTACGTGCCGGTACGCGGTATCCGCTTCGCATTATCCTTTTTACGACGGGGGCGGGTTATACTTCACCAGGCTGCATGCCGACCGTTCCTATGTCGTGGCGATTGAGCCGGAAACCCCGTTCGCGGGCGGCATGTACATTAACTGCGGCAATCCGAAGCGGTCGCTTAGAGCAGCCGAAATGGACGGCAAGGAAGTAATCCTGGTCGGCGGCGAATCGCATAAAACCGGACAAAGCGACTGTACCATCAAGCATTATGAAGAACTGGAGAAATTCGGAGGCATGACGTTCGGCGCCAAAAGCATTCCTTACCGCTGGTCCGCCCAGGATCTCGTCACCATCGACCAGGTGCCTTATATCGGCCCGGTCACCTCGGGCCATCCGCATATTCTTATCGCCACGGGCTTCCGAAAGTGGGGAATGACGAGCGGGACGCTCGCCGCGCTGCTGATCTCCGATCTGATTCAGGGCAAAGACAACCGGTATGCGGAGCTATTTACCCCTTCCCGCTTTAAAGCGGATCCCGGCCTGAAGAACCTGGCGGTGCAGAACGCCAATGTCGCTAAGGAGTTGATCTCCGGAAAGGTCGAGCTCGTGCACCGCAAGCTTGAGGACCTGATGCCCGATCAGGGCGGCGTGGTCAAGCATCTCGGCAAAAGAGCCGGAGCCTATCGGGACCCCGAGGGAAATATCCACCTGGTGGATACGACCTGTACGCATATGGGCTGCGAAACGAAATGGAATGCGGGCGAGCGCACCTGGGATTGCCCCTGCCACGGATCGCGGTTCGGTTATGACGGTCATGTGATCGAGGGTCCGGCTACGGAAGACCTTCCCAAGCTCACTCCACAGTACGGAAACCGTGAATAACGGCATTTCCGGTGCTCAAGCAAATACTAAAAAGGCGGTTGGAATATGGGAATTCTCCCTTGTCCAACCGCTTTCTTTTGGGCTTTAACATAAATATGAAAAATATGGTTCCACTATGTTGCATTAATCAGTACTGTATGATACTATCTATTCCGTGGTACTAATCAATATTCAATACTGATGAATTTTTAACAGCAAAACTTGAGATGAGGCGATATTGTCATGGATATTAGCGTCCAATTTAAAAAAGGCGCCCTGGAGTTATGCGTGCTGGTGCTTATCCATGAGCATGACCGCTACGGATATGAGCTGGCCCAGTCCGTGTCCCAGCATATCGAAGTGGCGGAGGGCGCGCTTTATCCCCTGCTCCGCAGGCTTGTGAGCGAAGGCTACTGTACGACTTATCTGCGGGAGTCTTCCGAAGGGCCTCCGCGTAAATATTACAAACTAACGCCCGAGGGCGAACGTTATGTTAAAAGACTCGTCATTGAGTGGAGACAGTTTGTCACTAGCGTATCGAACTTAATCGAGAAAGGAAGCCGCTTATGAATAAAAGCGAATTTTTAGCACAGCTTCATGATCATTTGTCCGTCCTTCCCCCCGAAGAGCGAAGCGAGCTGCTGGAGGACTTTGAAGCCCATTTCGCCTTCGCGCTGCAAAACGGGAAAACCGAAGAGGAAATCGCCCACGAGCTCGGCAATCCGGCCGAGCTGGCGAGGGACGCGATCGGGGAACGTTTTGCCTCCAAGGAGCCCGTCTACTGGTTTGACCCGACCGCCAATCCGGAGATCCCGGACCCTCCCCAACAAACGAACCATCCCGTAAAGGCGCCTCGGCGAGGCGGATTTGCGACGACCATGGTGTATACCGGACTCTTTTTTCTCAATTTGGTCGCCGTTCCGTTGTTGATTTCTTTCTGGGCGGTCTGGATCAGCCTGATTGCCTCGGCCATAAGCGGAATCGCGAGCCCGGTGCTGATAGGGCTTGATTATCTTGCGGGGAACGGATTTTACCCGGCGAAAGGATTTGCGACCATTTCCCTTGTCGGGATAGGCATTCTCCTCGCGATCGCATCGCGTTACCTGTTTAAGGCGCTGACCCGGATTAGCGTATCCTACTGGTCCTGGAATGTCCGGGCCACAAAAGGAGGGGCGAAGCATGAATAGCAAAAGGTGGTCTTGGCTGGCGATCGTCCTGATCGTTATCGGTGTTGCCGGAATGGCCTATCAAAAATTCGAATTTAAGAGCGAGGATCCTTATTTTGAGCGCAAATGGAAGCTGGAGGCGCTTGAATCCCTGGCGGTAGAGAGCAGTTACAATATGGAAGTGGAATTCATCGACAGCCCGGACGGCAGCAATTATATCGAGCTCAGCGGCGACTTGCCCCAGGATACGATCGACCGGCTTGAGTCGGCTTCCATAACCGGCCCGGATGTAGATCTGGACCTCACCGAGAAGTTTAAATTCAGCTTTCTGACCATAGACTTCCAGTCCCATAAGCAGCATCTGACCGTAGCGCTGGCCGATCGCGGCTTACTGGAGCAAATCAGCTTCAAACTTGGTTCCAATAACGGCAATCTTACCGGTCTGCGGGCGAAAAACATCGAACTGGCGGCAAATTCCGGAAATCTGACGGTCTCCTCCATCAATGCCGGGCAGCTTGCCATGAAGACTACATCGGGCAATTTGACGGCTACCGATATCGTTGGAAACACGGAAATCCGCATCGGCTCCGGCACCATCAAGGTGAAGAACCTGAAAGGCGACCTGGCGGCACACGGTTCATCAGGCAGCATTAGCGTGGACGAGGCCGAAGGCAACATGGAGGCGTCGCTAAACTCGGGGAGCATCAAGGTCAATGGTTTTACCGGAAACGGCATGTTCAAAACCACCTCCGGCAACGTCACCCTTAACGGCCAGCGTTCGGACTCGCTCGATATTTCCGTTTCCTCCGGCAATGTCACTTTGGATCCCGATCCCGGTTTTAAAGGAATCTATGATTTGAAGACCTCGTCCGGTACTGTGAAAAGTCCCGAATCGCCTATGGAGACGAAAGATATCATCAAGATTAGAACAACCTCGGGAAATATTAAAGTGCAATAAAATAAACAAGGGTTGAGCCCGGCCGTGTAAGGCCGGAGTTCAACCCTTGTCTCTCTATTAAGCGATTTCCCGCGCCGTTTCCTCCGCGATCGCATCGCGGTAAGCCTGCAGGGAATAATAAATGACCGTGTCCAACATTTCTATGTCTGCATCCGGCACCAAGCTTCTCGCATAGTCCCAGGCGTTTTCTTCGATCCGGAGGGCAATCCTCTTCCGCTCCAGCTCGCTTTCGCACGTATCGTACCGATCGGACAGTTCCGACAGCGCGGAGTCCTCCGCATGGCCTAGCTCGTGGGCAAATACGATCCGCAGCAGCCGCTCATAGTCTTCCAGCGAACCGAACAGCGTTATGCACTGCTTCTTGATTTCGTCCAGATACATCGTGACCGAATGGTCCGAGGGACGGTATTTCCCGCCGACGTTGCGGCCGCCCGGAAACCGGGACTTGATCTTTACGGAGGCCTTGCTGCCTGACATATTCAGCAATTCGTCGAAGATTTGCTTCGCTGTTGTTCTTTCCAATTAGGCTCCCCTTACTTTACTCAAAATTGACACTTCGCTGCAACCGTAAAGGAGCCGCGTTTTTGGTCTAGTGCTGATTATAAAGGAATCAAAGCGGGAAATAAACAACCAACCTATCTTATTACCCGCTAAAACCAAGCGTTAAACAGTTACGTTTATGTGAACTTTTTCTTTTTCTTTTCTTTCTTGATTTTTCCATACTCAGCGCTTATACTTTCAATATCTGTTTACGACAAGGAGGTGGGTAAAGTGGATCGCAAATTTGCGTGGAGTCGAGTTAGCCAACTGCCGATGGCAATGTCTGGCATTTTTTACGCTGTATCCTTCAACGGGATCAGTCTGCCCATTTTTCATAACTCGATATCCAAACCAAATTGCGAGATGCCGCTCCTACCCTAACCTCACGGACTAATTTATTTAGCGTGTGTGAAGAAGGCTGCAGGTTTTCCTGCAGCCTTTTTGCGTATCTTTCGGAGCAAGGGGCGGCCGAAGGAGAGAATAAATCATGATGATTCAATGTGCTCATATTCAAAAATACTACGGTGCCGAACTGGTGCTGAGCGATGTAACGTTCGAAATCAAGGAAGGCGAAATTGTCGGGTTGATCGGCAGGAACGGAACGGGTAAGACGACGCTGATGTCCCTGCTGACAGGAGCGGATGTCCCCGATCAGGGCCAGTTGATGATCCGGAAAGACGCTTCCGTCGGCTCTTTGGCGCAAATCCCGGATTACGGCAGTGAAAAGTCGGTCTACGATGTGCTCCAGTCGGCCTTCCGGCCGCTGTTGGAGGCGAAGGAGGAAATGCGGAGGCTGGAGCAAGAGATGTCCGCCGCTTCCTCCGCTGGGCAGGAGTCCCGGCTTGAGCTGCTGCTCAAGCAGTACGGTGCGCTACAGGAGGCTTTCGAGCGCGGAGGAGGCTATGGAATCGAAGCCGACATCGACCGGGTGGCGGGCGGAATCGGCATTCCGCCAGAGCAGTATGACCGCCCTTTTTCCACGCTGTCCGGCGGGGAGAAAACCAAAGTCGGCCTTGCCGTCATTTTGCTGCAAAATCCGGACATTTTGCTGCTTGACGAGCCGACCAACCATCTCGACATGGCCGCGATCGAATGGCTCGAAGGCTTCCTGCGCGGATTCGGCGGGACCGTGGTGGTCATTTCCCATGACCGTTATTTTCTCGATGCCGTGGCGGAGAAGATCATCGAGCTCGAGGATGGAGAAGCATTCACTTACCACTGCAATTACAGCAAGTACAAAGAAGAAAAAGAAGCGCGGCTGCTGCAGCAGTTCGCCGATTATCAGGAACAGCAGAAAAAGATCAAAAAAATGCAGGAGACGATCAAACAGCTCATCGAATGGGGCAACCGCTCCAACCCGCCGAATCCGGGCTTCCACCGGCGCGCCGCTTCGATGCAAAAGGCGCTCGACCGCATGGTTAAGCTGAAGAAGCCGATTCTGGAGCGCAAGCGGATCGATCTGCAGCTTGAACAGAATGACCGCTCCGGCAAGGACGCGCTCATTCTCTCGGAGGTGGGCCAGTCCGCCGGAGGGCGGGTGCTCTACCGCGGCGTGAGCCATACGCTCCGTTACGGGGAGGCCGCGGCGCTCATCGGCGGCAACGGAGCCGGAAAGAGCACGCTGCTCAAGAGCATCCTCGGCTTCGCCGGACCGGACGAAGGCGAAATCCGCATCGGCGCCCGCGTCGAGGTCGGGTATCTGGCCCAGGAATCCGCGCCTGCGGACGAGGAAGGCACGGTGCTCCAATATTTCCGCGACGAGCTCGGCATGGAGACGGGGGAAGCCCGGAACCAGCTCGCCCGCTTCCTGTTCTACGGCAGCGACGTGTTCAAAAAGGTGTGCAGCTTGTCGGGCGGCGAATGGACGCGGCTGCGGCTGGCGATTCTGATGTACAGGAAGCCGAATCTGCTGCTGCTCGACGAGCCGACGAACCATCTCGACATCGACTCGCGGGAAGCGCTGGAGGAGGCATTGGAAGAGTACCCCGGCACGCTGCTGACCGTCTCGCACGACCGCTACTTCATCAACAAAATCGCCAGCCAGGTCTGGCTGTTGGAGGACGGGCGTCTGTCCGTCACGCCGGGCGATTTTGACGATTTCCGCGCGGAGCGGCTGAAGTCCGCAGCCGCACCGGGCGGGGCCGGCGGCGCGAAGGCAGCGTCCGGCGGCACTGCGGCGCAGGCGCCGCTTGAGCGGCCTGCCGCGGGTGCGCGCTCGGGCGCGGACACCGCGCCGGGGCGCAAGCCGAAGGCGGCGAACCCGGCGGGGGTCGCCAAGCTTGAGCGCGACATCGCCGCCGCCGAGGCGGAGCTGGCGGCGCTGGATGCAGCCATGCTGGAGCCGGAGGCGGCCTGCGACGCTGCACGGCTGGCCGAGCTGCTGGCCGCGCGGGAGGAGCTCCAGCATACAGTCGACGACATGCTGGAGCGGTATTTCGGCATGCTGGAGGAAGAATGATTTGACGCCAATCCACCTCGTATAGGAGGCTGTGTATTCATGGATGACAACAATCGCCATGCCGTATTTCACTTGCATCCCGAAGAGCCCCGGGTCAAACGGCTGGCCGCCGCTGATCCCCGGATGGGCATGCTGATCGCGCTGACCGGCGAGCTGCGGACGAAGCCGCGCGGACCGCATTTCGCCGAGCTGGCCCGCTCGATCATCGGCCAGCAAATTTCCGTCAAGGCCGCGGCGGCGATCCGCGGCCGGGTGCTGGAGCTGGCCGGGGATCTCTCCCCGGCCGCGCTGGCGGCCCAAAGCGACGAGGCTTTGCGGGCCGCCGGCCTGTCGGCTTCCAAGCTCGCCTACCTGCGCGATTTATGCGCCAAGGTGCTGTCCGGGGAAGTCGACCTGGACGGGCTCGGTTCGCGGAGCGACGAAGAAGCGGTCGAGGCCCTGCTCTCCATCAAGGGCATCGGACGCTGGACGGCCGAGATGTTCCTGATCTTCGCGCTGGGACGGGAGGATATTTTGTCCCTCGGAGACGCGGGACTGCAGCGCGCCGCGAAATGGGTATACGGCATGGAGGAGCGGGCGGACCGCAAATACCTGCAGCAGGTTGGGCATCTATGGGCGCCCTACCGCTCGGTCGCTTCCCTGTATTTATGGGATGCGATCAATGCAGGCCATGTCGACTCCGGCGAAACGCTGGAGGAAAGATGCGCCCGGACGGGTAAAACTTTTTGACCATTTTGCCCGCGACGCGATTGAGCAAGCTTTTTTATGGATATAAACAGATATATCTGGGTTTAAATGAACATTGAAAATCCATAAAAACGCAAAAGGGGCTGATCGCGTTGTTCTCGCCAACGGAAATCGGACGCAGGGGCAAGGTGCTGCTGATCGGGCTGATTGCTTTTGTCGGCATTCTTTCGTGCACGATCGTCCTCGTTTACAACGATTATTTTCTGCTGGGGGATCCGGTAAAACCGAACAATGACGACGTCAAATACATTCAAAGCGCCAGGCTCCTGCTGAACGAAGGCGTCCTGGCCTACAACTCGAAAGACCAACCGTCCGCCTTCATTATGCCCGGCATGCCGTTGTTATTAAGCGGCTTTATGGCCGTATTCGGCCAGGGTCAAGGGGGCGTTGTCGCCTTCCGGATCTTTCAGTGTCTGGAACAGGCTTTTTCGGTCTATCTGATTTACTGGATCGGCAAACGAATTTTTAACGCGCGGGTCGGCTTGATCGCCGCCGTTGTCAGCGCGCTGTACCTACCCGACTACTTCTCCTCCGGGGTCATCTTGTCGGAAACCACCTTCCGCATGCTGCTGCTTCTGCTCGTATGCCTGACGATTCTGGCCCGGGAGAAGGGGCGGACCGGGATCTACATATGGATCGGGGTGGTGACGGCGGCCGCGGCTTATTTTAAACCGCATGCTTCGCTCTATCCCGCCGTTTTTCTGCTACTCTGGTGGAAGGATAAGCTGCCTTGGCGGCTCGCGGTGAAATACGGGCTGCTGATGGCCATCGCCTACGCATTACTGCTTGCGCCTTGGTGGATCCGCAACTGGGTCACCTTTCATGAGTTCATCCTTTTCACCAATTCTGCGGGCAGCCCGTTTTTGCTCGGGACGCGGATTCGCGGGCAACTGCCCCCGCCGGGATTTTTCGAGGCGTATCCGCAGTATGAACCCGAAACCTTGTTCAAGGGCTCGGACCGCAATGCGGTCCAAAAAGGACTGGATATTATTTCATACGGGTTCAAGCATGAACCGCTCAAATATTTGTACTGGTATACGCTGGGGAGATGGGTCGAGCTGTATTTCCATCCCTTTTATTCCCGCCCGATCTGGCCGATTACCCGCCCTGTCATGAACGGGCTGCAAATCGTTCTCATGCTGCTAAATATGGCCGGCCTACTATGGGCGCTGGCGAAATGCCGGTTCTCCCGCCTGCTCCCCTTGCTGCTGGCCTTGGGATATTTCACGGTCATTTATTTGCCGTTTGTCGCATTTAACCGTTACGGCTATCCCAATATGGCGCTGTTGATCCTGTTCGGTTCTTTTGCCGTCGACCGGGTCGCATCGCGGTTTATCCGCCCTGCCTTGACCGGCGAAAGGAGGCCGTCAGCCATATGAAGACGCTGGTCATCATTCCCGCATACAATGAAGAGGGCAGCATCGCGGCCGTCATCCGCGACATCCGCCTTCATGCGCCGGAAGCCGACATTATCGTCGTCAACGACGGTTCGACCGACCGGACGCAAACGCTGGCCGAAGAAGCCGGGGCCCGGGTGCTGACGCTTCCCTACAATGTAGGGATCGGCGGCGGCATGCAAACGGGGTACTTGTACGCCCAGCGCATGGGCTACGATGTCGCGGTGCAAATGGACGCCGACGGACAGCATCCGGCCCGGGAACTGCCCAAGCTGATCGCCAAGGCGAAGGATTACGATCTGGTTATCGGTTCCCGGTACGCCGGAGCGACCTCTTACCGTTCCCCGCATATGCGGCGGATAGGGATGGTCTTCTTCTCGGGCCTGGTCACGCTGGTGACCGGTCAGCGCTTCACCGATACGACGAGCGGCTTCCGGGCGGCCGGGCGCAAAGTGATCGACTTGTACGCCCGATATTATCCGATTGACTATCCCGAAGTGGAATCGATTGTGTATTTGAAGCGGAAAGGCTGCCGGATCGCCGAGGTGCCGACGGAGATGCACGGCCGAACGGCGGGAAAATCGTCGATCACCCCGTGGAAATCGGTCTATTATATGTTCAAAGTAACATTGGCCGTCCTGATGAGCGCGATCCGGCGCAACAAACCGGCGGTGTTCAAGCCATGACGATCTATGTGTTGTCGGTGGCGCTGGCGGTTCTGTTCTTGCTGTTGGTGCTGGAGCTGGTACGCAGACAGAAGCTCAAGGAACAATATTCCCTGCTGTGGATTCTATTCAGCGCAGTCCTGCTCATCGTTTCACTCAACGTGCCGCTCATGGAATGGATCGCGACGCGCCTGGGCGTCAAATACGCCCCTGCCCTCCTCTTTCTGTTCGGGCTGCTGTTCTGCTTCGCCGTCATCCTCCACCTGACGATCGTCGTGACGAAGCTCACCGCCCAAGTGCTGCGCCTGACGCAGGAGCTGGCGATTTTAAAGGAACGGGGGGCTTCCCATGGACAAAACGATTAGCTATCTTCTCTTATTCGGCAATATCGTATTATTGGTTACCGGCCAGATTCTGTTCAAAATCGGGCTGAACCGCTCGGGGGGGCTGCACTTGGCCAAGCTGGTCACCTCTCCCGCCGTGATCGGCGGCATCACGCTGTACGCCATCGCCACTTTGCTGTGGTTCGCAGTGCTGACGCGGCTGCCCCTCAGTGTCGCCTATCCGATGCAGGCCTTCGCCTACGTGTTGACACTGTTTCCCGCTTACTTCCTGTTCCATGAATCGATTACGCCGATGAAACTTGCGGGCATCGCGGTGATCTTGTTCGGGGTTTTTCTGCTGGCAAGAGCTTGAGACGATCGAAAGTTAAGGTGAACGCGAACGACAGAGGTCGATCGACGAATGAGGAATGACGAAGGGTAGAGGTCGATTGACGAATGACGCATGACGAATACTGAAGGCGCAATTGACGAAGGGCGAATGAGGGAACATCAGAGTGGAATGCGGCTTATAGAAGCGCCCGGATAGACGGCTTCCCATCCAGGTAATTAGCTGGAAAACCTACAGCTATTTTTCGGATAAATCACGAAATTACAATATTAACTGGAAAACCTACAGCTAATTCCAGCCCAATCCTTGCAAACGCTAAAGATCGGTCCAAATAGATGGAGGTATTCCATTTATTTATTAGCAACAAGCGAATTTCACCAAAATAACTGGAAGTTATCCATCTAATTAAAACAGAACCGCCCGGACATCTCGTCCGGGCGGTTGTTCGTTTGCAGGGCAGCTACTTATTACCGCTCCAATTCAATCAGCTTCTTGACGGCCAGATCCGTCTCCTCGATCCGCCGCACCATCGGCTCGTTCTGGGCGGTCAGCGTATCCACCGTCGCCAGCAGCTCCTCCAGAGTCGCCGAGGATTGCTCGATGACGGCGACGAAATCGTTGACGGCATGCTCGATCCCCTCGCTCGTGCCCCTTACGGCAGTCGCCATGTCCGAAATGCCGGTCGCGCCTTCCGACAGCTCTCCGACATTTCTGTCGATCGTGCCGAAAGCCTCCTTCGTTTGCTCCACGAGCTCCAGGCTGCGCTTCATGTTGTCCACATTCTCGCTAAGGCGGACATGGGTGAGATCGGCCTGACGCGTCGCTTGGCCGACATTCTCCGTAATCTGCTTGGCCGATTCGTTCGTCAAATCCGACAGCTTGCGGATTTCATGGGCCACAACCTCAAAGCCCCGCCCCTGTTCGCCGGCCCGGGCCGCTTCAATGCTGGCGTTCAGCGACAACAGGCTCGTCTGGCTGGCAATCTCCTGAATCGAGAAGGAGAACTCCGAAATCTGATGAATATTGGTGATCAGGGCGCTAATGTCGTTTTTCATCGCATCCATGTTGAGGTTGAATTGATCGATTGTCCGGGTCAGTTGTCCGATGACCTCGGAGCCTTCCGTGGAAGCATCCTTGGTTTCCATTACGGATTTGACCAAGCTGTTGATGGAATTTTGCATCTCCATGATTTTTTGATTGGAATTATAAACATGCTCGGAGATGCCGCCGATCGTTTCCGTCTGGACGGCCGACCCCGTGGCCATTTCCTGAAACGCCGTGTTCATTTCCCGGAAAGCCTGCCGGTTGTCTGCACTGGCGGTCCGGATTTCGCCGATGCTTTGCGAGATCGTGCGGGTCGAAGCGGATACGATCTTCTCGCGTTCCAGTTCCTTGGCCAGCATCTCAGAGGCATTTTTGCTCAGGATGCTGAAATTCATCAGCATTTTACGGCTTAAATAGCACTGGGACAGCAAAACCGCCGAGGACACGAAATAGTAAAATAAATTAATGGCAATATTCTCAAGCGAGCTTGCCGAGTTCCCCGCAATCATGAAATGATCCAGGAAAATAAGCAGCAAGCCGGCGCCGAAGGCCGACCAGATCACGATCGGCGCGTTAAACATAATCCCGATGCTGAGCACAAAAAAAGCGGACATGCTTACGGAAGTGCCGCCGCCGTCCTGCAGCATGGTTATGACCGTGATCACGAACATTCCGGCTATCGATATGATTGAGATCCATTTTTCGAATTTTTTCGCCAAATGACCAAACCAGATTGCCGCGACCACGATAACGCTGGGAATCAAAATCGCCGCGAAGGCCGTGGCATCCGTGTGAAGCCCAAACAGCATAAACACAACCAGACCGACTGTAATGGAAACCATCAAACAGATCATCTGGTTTCTTTTGCGCAGATCATTATAGATGAACTGTTCCTGTTCCTCTCTCTGTATATCCGACATTCCTATTTCCCCCTGCCGCATGATGTGTAGTATGTATGTACTGGATTAAATATCGGCAGAAGTTGTCGAATAATGTAGATTTTAAAATTTAAAATATCAGATAACGATCCAATTACTGGATTTCAATCCTGCCACCGCACCTCGTACTCGCAATGCTCATCGCCGCATACATTGCATTTGGTTTCCCGGACATACACCTTCCGGTTCATGATCCGCCCCAAGGCCCCTTCGATAATCGCACCCTCTAGGTCGCAAACCTTCTTCTCCTCGATCACGGGCAGACCTTTGCAGAAGCAGTCGTCCACCACGATCTTGAGCAGATGCTCCTCGCGATGCGTCACGCGGGGTAGTCCGATCCGCAGCTTCGCAAACAGATCGAGCAGTTCCTCCTCGGTAGAAACCGGCAGACTCTCCCCGATCTTCCGCCCGATCGCAGCCGTCGTTCCTTTGCCTTCCAGCGGCAGCCCCTCCCGCATCCCGATCAGCCGTATAGCCCGAAACAGCTCCAGCGGTACCTCATTCCCCAGCCGTGCCCGATCAATCCGCTGCAAATCCGCAAATGAAAATCCACTCATGTTTTACTCCTCCTGTTCGCCACATTCGCGTCTTAATAGATTGTTTTACATACTTTAAATTTGCCGCATTTTCGGGTCCTTGGCCTTGATCTATGTCAAGTTTTATCCCCAAAATTTGTGCTAATAATCACAATTACTTTTCAATCCTACTGCTAGTTTAAAGGTAGAGACCAAACGCTAAAAAGTTCGTTGGAGGTGAGAAGAATGGGCTGTGCATTGCATTCGGCGGCTGCGGGAGAAACAACGCCCCCTTCCTGCTTGTCGCGCGTCCCCGTATTCGGGCAACTGCGGGCGGAGGAAGTGGCCCTGCTTCATTCCGTCATGAGATCGCGGCGGTTCTCCAAGGGAGAGACCGTTTTTCGCGAAGGTGATTGCTCGGATTCGCTCTTCGTGCTCAGTAGAGGTGTTATTAAATTGACCAAGCTGGAGGCAAGCGGCAAGGAGCATATAATACGCTTATTGTTCCCCGGGGATTTCTTCGGCCAATTCTCCCTGCTTCAGGAAAAGCCGCATTATGCCAGCGCGGCCGCGGCGGACGATGCGGACGTCTGCGTCATCCATCGCGAAGACTTCCTGGAGGTGCTGCGCCGCAGCCCGGAAACCGCCGCAAGATTCATGACGGCGTTAAGCGGGCAGCTTGAGGAGGCGGACAGTTGGGCAGCTGTTCTTACTCTGCTGGAGACGGGCCGCAGGCTGGCCAAAATGCTGCTTTATTTCCGGCAAAAGTCCGCGCCCGGCGCAGATGAATTTACGCTGCCCATTAGCAAAAAAGAGCTTGCGGGAGTGATCGGCGCCACGCCGGAAACACTCAGCCGCAAGCTCGGGCAATTGTCCGCCGACGGCATTGCCGCCGTCAGCGGAAGAAGAATTACGATTTTGAACGAAAAGGAACTTTGCCGTTTGGCCGGGGAGGAACAATGAAGCGTGCTGTCGCTGCCTAAGCGAACGGCCTCCGGCTAAGTTACGGCCCTAAAGAGAAAGGCGGTTTAACCCGCCTCCTGGTCGAAGCCGCCGCCCTTGGAAAACTGGCTGTTGTACAGGTCGGCATAGAATCCGCCCTGCGCAAGCAGTTCTTCATGGTTGCCCTGTTCAATGACCGAACCGTGATTCATGACCAGAATGAGATCGGCATCGCGGATCGTGGACAACCGGTGCGCAATGACAAAGCTCGTTCTGCCTTTCATCAGCTCGTTCATCGCTTTCTGGATATATACCTCGGTCCGGGTATCGACGCTGCTTGTCGCCTCATCGAGGATCAGAATCGCCGGATCGGCGAGAATGGCGCGGGCGATCGTCAGCAGTTGCTTCTGACCCTGGGAAATATTCGACGCTTCTTCATTAAGAACCGTATCATAGCCGCCCGGCAGCGTGCGGATAAAGTGGTCGGCATGCGCTGTCTTCGCGGCTTGAATGACTTCCTCTTCGGTCGCTCCTTCCCGCCCGTAAGCGATATTCTCGCGGATCGTGCCGTTGAACAGCCATGTATCCTGCAGCACCATCCCGAACATGCTGCGCAGATCGCCGCGCTTCAGATCGGTAATATTGACGCCGTCGACGGTGATCGCCCCTTCGTTAACCTCATAGAACCGCATCAGCAGATTGATCAGCGTCGTTTTGCCCGCGCCGGTCGGCCCGACGATCGCGATCGTTTGGCCTTGCGAAACGCGGATATTCATATCCTCGATCAAGACCTGCTGCGGATCATACCCGAATTTCACGTGATCGAACACCACATTGCCTTTAGGCTCCGCAAGCACCGCCGGTTTCGAGGCTTCCGGCACTTCTTCTTCCTCGTCGAGGATCTCGAAGACGCGCTCCGCCGAAGCGACGGTCGATTGAATAATGTTCGCGATATTTGCCGTTTGCGTGATCGGCTGGGTAAACTGTCTGGCGTATTGGATGAACGCTTGAACGTCCCCGATTTCGATGCTTCGCTTCGTCACGAGCACCCCGCCGACGACCGACACGAGCACATAGCCGATATTGCCGATGAAGCTCATGATCGGCATGATCACGCCTGAGATGAATTGGGCTTTCCAGCCCGCTTCGTACAAGCGCCCGTTAATGTCGTCGAATTGTTCCAGAGAACGCTGCTCCCGGCCGAACACCTTGACGATTTTGTGGCCGGTATACATCTCTTCCACGTGGCCGTTCAATTGGCCCAATTCTTTCTGTTGACGCATAAATTGCTTCTGCGAGCGTTTGGCGATGGACATGATCGCAACCACGCTGACCGGTAAAGTCAGCACGGCGATCAGCGTCATGAGCGGGCTGATCGACAGCATCATGACGAGCACGCCGATAATCGTGAGCACCGACGTGATCAGCTGCGTCAAACTCTGCTGCAGCGTCGAGCTGATGTTGTCCACGTCGTTGGTCACCCGGCTCAAAATTTCCCCGTGCGTCCGGGCGTCGAAATATTTCAGCGGCAGTCTCGACAGCTTGTCGTTCACATCGCGCCGCAAATCGTAAACCGTCTTCTGCGCGACGCCGGCCATCAAATACTGCTGGAAGTAACTGAAAATGGAACTCAGTACATACAGCCCGATCAAAATCATAATGATCTGCCATACATAATGAAAATCGATTTCCGCTCCCGGGATATGCTGTATTTTGCCCATAATGCCTTCGAACAGCTTGGTCGTCGCCTTACCCATGACTTTCGGGCTGAGAATGCTGAATACGGTACTCAAAATAGCCATGATCAGCACGGCGCCCAACTGGTATTTATGAGGACGGAGATAACGGATCAAGCGCTTCAGCGTGCCCTTGAAGTCTCTGGCCTTCTCGACCGGCATGCCCATGCGCGGACCGCCGCCGTGTCCGCCGCGCCGGCCGCCGGGACGGCCCGGGCCTCTTCTTGTTTGCTCCTGGCTCATGCGATCTCCTCCTCCGAAAGCTGCGAATACACGATTTCCCGGTATACGTCGCAGGTTTCCATCAATTCACGGTGCGTGCCGATTCCGGCGATCCTGCTTTCGTTCATGACGATAATCCGGTCCGCATCAAGCACCGTGCTGACCCGCTGGGCCACGATCAGTACGGTCGATTCGGAAGTTTCGCCCTTCAACGCGGCGCGCAACTTGGCATCGGTCTTGAAATCTAGCGCCGAGAAGCTGTCGTCGAAAATATAGATTTCCGCTCCCCGGACGAGCGCTCTGGCGATGGACAGGCGCTGCTTCTGCCCGCCGGAGACGTTGGTGCCGCCCTGGGCGATTTCGGATTCATACCCTTGCTCCATCTCGCCGATAAAATCGGCCGCCTGGGCGATGGCGGCGGCGTGCCGCACCTCCTCATCGGTGGCGTCCTCTTTGCCGTAGCGGATATTATCCGCGATAGTTCCGGTAAACAGCACCGCCTTCTGCGGCACAAAGCCGATCTTGGCGCGCAGCTCTTCCTGCGTCATGTCTCTGACATCGACGCCGTCGACCAGTACGCTGCCTTCGTCCACGTCATAGAAACGCGGGATCAGGCTGATGAGCGTCGATTTGCCCGAGCCCGTGCCGCCGATAATCGCCGTCACCTCGCCCGGCTTGGCGCTGAACGAGATGTCCTGGATCGCCGGCTGCTCCGCGCCGGGATAGCTGAACGATACATTGCGGAATTCAACGAATCCTCTCTGTTGTGAAGCGGTGCCGTTATCCCCGCCCGTCTCCTTATCCTTGATGACGGGAATCATATCCAGCACTTCATTGATCCGCACCGCCGAAGCCGAAGCGCGGGGGATCATCACGAACATCATCGAGACCATGATCAGGGAGAACATGATCTGCATCGCGTACTGCAAAAACGCCATCAGGTCGCCGACCTGCATATGACCGGCGTCTATCCGCAGGCCGCCGTACCAGATAATCGCTACGGACGAAATATTCATTACCAGCATCATGATCGGCATCATGAACGCCATGATTTTGTTGACCCGGATCGAGGTATCGGTCAGATCGAAGTTGGCCGCGTCGAAGCGCTTCTTCTCGTGACCGATCCGGTTGAACGCGCGGATGACCCGGATGCCGGTCAATTCTTCGCGCATCACGAGGTTCAGCTTGTCGATCTTCTTCTGAATCGCTTTGAACAGCGGAATCCCCTTCCGCGCAATCAGGAAGATCGCCAGCGCCAGGACCGGCATAATGACGACCAGGATCAGCGATAGGGTGGCGTCCTTCGAGACCGCCATAATGATCCCGCCGATACACATCATCGGCGCCATCACCATCATCCGCAGCATCATAATCAGAACCTGCTGCATTTGGGTGATGTCATTGGTCGTCCGGGTAATCAGCGAGGCGGTGCCGATTTTGTCGAATTCTTCGAGCGAGAAGTTCGACACATGCCCGAACACCTTTGCTCTCAATGTTTTGCCGAAGCCCGCCGCCGCCCGCGACGAGAAATAGCTGGCCGCGATCGAGCAGATCATTCCGCCGAGCGCCACCAGCAGCATGAACAGGCCGATTCGCCAAATGTACGGCGTATCCCCTTTGACGACACCGGTATCCACGATATCCGCCATCAGCGTCGGCAGATACAGCTCGGAGAGGGTCTGGAAAAACACCAGGACCAAAACGGCGGCAACCAGCCAGCGGTATGGCTTCAAATGCCGGAATAGCTTCATCATTCCCCATCATCTCCACTTTCTCTTTTTGACGATGCTCCCGCATCCTGTTTGCGCTTCTCTTCCATGAATCGAAACACCATTTCAAGCAAGTCGGCCAACTGGTCGATTCGCTCCGGACCCAAATATTCCATTAATTCCTTAAAAGACTGCTGTTGAGAGGCTCTGAGATCCCTGCATAACTTCTCCCCCTCTTCCGTCAGTTTGACGCGTACGACCCGCCTGTCCTCCTGATCGTGATTGCGGACCACCAGCCCCTGTGACTCCAAGCTTTTTACGAGCGGAGTTACCGTTGGCGAAGTTACATGCATCTTGCTGCTGATCTTCGAGACGGGAATACCGCGTTCTTCCTTGAGGCAGCCCATTTGTATAAAGAATAACACCCTGATTTCACTTGGCTTAAATCCTACTATTTCGTCGTGATGCCATCTCAGCTTTCTGAAGCGGCTAAACACCTCAAGCAATCGCCGGGCTTTGGGTTCTTCGCCCACATTCACGCCATCCCCTCCATTATTTAAATAATTTAATAATTAGGTATACTATTTATTCGTAAACCTAATTATAGGAGCCGGAATATCCAAAGTCAAGCGGAGCGGATACCGATTTTGTGACATAAAAAAAGACCGCCCTACCGGTTATCAACCGATTAAAGGCGGTCTTAAACTATGGTGCTTTTTTCGGAGCGGATTCCGGCTTGGCCTGATCCCTAGGTCTTTCCGGACCCTTGCGTCCCAGCTCATCCAGGCTTCTGAATTCGTAGCCTTGACGCCGGGCTTCGTCGATGATCGCGCCCAAAGCGGCGGCGTTGTCTTTGGAAACGGAATGGAGCAGGATCACCGCGCCGGGATGAAGCTGCGAAACGACCTTCCGGTACGCATAGTCCGATCCCTTCTGGTCGTTCACATCCCAGTCCTTATAAGCAATGGACCAGAATACGTTCGTATATCCCAACTCCTTGGTCACCATCAAGACCCGTTCGCTGAAAATTCCCCGCGGCGGACGCAAATAACGCATTCTGTCGGTCCCCGTCAGGGGAGCGGCCGCTTGCTTGACCCGTTCCAGTTCTTCCTTGATGCGGGCGTCGGAAATCGTCGTCATATCCGGGTGGCTCCAGGAATGGTTGCCGATCAGGTGCCCTTCCGCGGCCATCCGCTTCACGAGCTCGGGCTGATCCTTTACGTAATGTCCGGTAAGAAAAAAGATCGCCGGAACCTTCTTAGCCTTAAGCGTGTCCAGAATCGGCGCGGTGTACCCGTTCTCGTACCCGTTATCAAAGGTCAGAAAAAGCTCCTTGCGGGTCGTATCCCCGAGAAAAATCGCGCCGTGCCTGTCCACGATGTCCTTAAATCCTTCTTCATTAATGGAGGCAAGCTGCCCGTTCACGCTTTTCTTAAAACCGAAATGGAAGGGCGTATCGGCGGAAGCGGTCTCGGCCGGTGCAGCCGTCTCCACGGCCGCCCCTGCGGCAGCCCCGACGCTTCCCGCCGGTACGGATCCCAGGAGGAAACAAGCTAGCAGCCCAGGAATCAAGGCAAACTTCATGAGAAAAGTTCTCTCCTTCTTCTTGGATTATATGGTCATGCTCAGCTTAATTTCGGCCTTTTTTTCCGGGAATATGCATGATTACGACAAATGGCTATGCTTGTGGCTGTAAGTAAAGTAAACGATCAAGCCGATTGCCATCCACACCAGAAAAGCGATCCAGGTGATTCCCGGCAAACTGATCAGAAGGTAGCCGCAGGTCAGCACCGCAATCAGCGGGATCCACGGAACGAGCGGCACTTTGAAGGACCGCTGCAAATCCGGACGGGTCTTCCGCAGAATAATGATCCCGATGGATACGGAGATAAACGCGAACAGCGTGCCGATGCTCACCAGGTCGGCCAGCCTGTCCAGCGGGATGAGGCCCGCAAATACGGCGACCACACTTCCGGTCACCCACGTGCTTACCGAAGGAGCGCCCGTTTTCGGGTGCAGCCGGGACAGCTTCTCCGGGAGCAACCCGTCGCGGCCGATCGCGTAAAACAGCCGGGTTTGTCCGAACAACAGGACAAACAGGACCGTGGTAATCCCGACGATCGCGCCCAGCGAGATAAAGCCGGCCACCCAGTCCTGATGGATAAATTGCAGGGCGAAGGCGACCGGGTTTTTGACGTTGAGCAAATAGTAAGGCACGATACCGGTCAGAACGGCGGTCACCAAAACATACAGCAAGGAGCACACGACAAGCGACCAGATGATCCCTCTGGGGAGATCCTTCTGCGGATTTTTGACTTCTTCCGCCGCCGTGGCGACGACATCAAAGCCGATATAAGCCAAAAACGCCGTGGCGGCGCCGGTGACAACGCCGCTGAAGCCGAACGGCATGAACGGCGTCCAGTTGGACGGTTTAACGTAAAATACCCCGACCACGATGAACAACAGGATCACGGCAACCTTGAGAATCACCATGATCGAATTCAGCCGGGTCGATTCCTTGGCTCCGCGCGAGACGATAAACGTGAGCAGCAGCACGATCAGAACCGCGGGCACATCCAAATAGGTACCCTCCGCCGGGTTAAAGGCGCTGCTTAACGCCTTGGGAAGATCTAGCCCGAAGCCGGACAGCAGGCCCTGAAAATATCCGGACCAGCCGCTCGCCACCATCGACGCGGCGAAGCCGTATTCCAGGATCAGGTCCCAGCCGAGCACCCAGGCGACAATTTCTCCGAAAGTCGCGTAGCTGTAGGTGTAAGCGCTGCCCGATACGGGGACCATCGAGGCGAATTCCGCATAACATAGCGCGCAAAACGCGCAGACGATGCCGGCCAGCACGAAGGATAATATCAGACCCGGGCCGGCATGCTGGGCGGCGGCCACCCCGGTCAACACAAAAATCCCGGTGCCGACCACGCAGCCGACGCCGAGCATCGTCAAATCGAATGCGGTAAGCTCTTTCTTCAACCCCCCCTCGCCAGCGGCCGTTTTTTCCTCAAGCATGGATGTAATCGATTTTTTTCTGAAAAAACTCATGTAGACACTATCTCCCAGCGTAAAAGTATTTAAGCCACATCATGATATTATATGAAAACTGGAGACACCTGCCTAGAAGCGAATGTATGGTTAGTTTACCCATTATGTGAATTATTGATGGCTTTTTTTGCCATGAGATCCATGAGCCGGATTATCGGTACCTTCGGACGGAGTAAATACTTCCCGGGTAAACCGGATCCATTCGCGGGTCGCAAATGATAAATAGCGGTCCTCGCGCCAGATGATGCCCAGCTTCCAAGGAATCACCGGGTTGACCAGGGGCATGATCCGCACCCGCTTATCGCTGATCTCGCGGCAGATCGATTCCGGCAGCAAGGTGATGCCGAGCCCGACCGCAACCATTTCGCTGATCAGGTCCCACTGCGAGCTCTCGTAAATGATATGCGGTTGAAAGCCCGCTTTGGCGCATTCGGCGATGATCCGGTCATGCAGCGTAAAGTCCTGGCGAAACAGGACAAAATCATCCCGCGCCAGCTCGGGCAGCTCGACCTGCTCCCTTTCCGCAAGCGGGTGGGACGGATGTACCACGAGGTTCAGCTTCTCCTCCACGAATGGAAAACTGCTCAGCCCCTCCTGAAGAGTGGGTAGCACGGCGACGCCGACTTCGAGGAGCCCGTCCACCACGTCGGCTTCCACCTTCTTGGCTCCGTCCTCGAACAATTGAATTGTAATTTCGGGATAGCGTTGATGGAATTGCCCGATAACTTTCGGAAAAAAGCTTGAGCCAACCATCGGCGGCAAACCGATCCGGATGTGGCCCTTTTTGAGGTTGCGCAGATCGTCCAGCTCCGCCGTCAGATTTTGAAAGGAAGCTACGATTTGCTGGGCCTGAGCCACGATGAGAAGCCCCGCATCGGTGAGCTCCACCTTTTTGCCGATCCGGTCGAACAGGATTACCCCCAGCTCTTCTTCCATACTCTTGATCGTCTTGCTGATCGTCGGCTGCGTGATAAACAGAGCGTCGGCGGCTTTGGTAAAGCTTTTGAGGCGGGCGACTTCGATAAGATATTGCATCTGGCGAATGTCCACTTCTATCCAGTTCCTTTCTAATGATCTTTCCATAGATAAACGGAATGTTATTCATTCAGTATATTCATTTTACCCATGAAAGCAAATGATGTAATATTTTCAGTAACAAGATTGCGGAAAGGAGCTGGTTGCAGATGGGAAGCGTCAAACTTATCGGAAAAATCATTCTGCAGGTCGGAATCCTGATTCTGATCTCCCTGGCTATGAACTTCCTGGCGCAGCGGCTTCATCTGCCGATACCGGGCTCGATTTTAGGCATTATCGTCCTGTTTGCTTTACTGAAGCTGAATGTCATCCAATTGAAATGGATTGAGCAGGGAGCCAATTGGCTGCTCGCGGAATTGCTGTTGTTCTTCATTCCCGCCGCTGTCGGCGTGATGAAATATATCCCTCTGCTGGAGCAGGAAGGCGTGCAAATTTTGATCGTCGTCATCGCCAGCACGGTCATCGTCATGGTCAGCTCGGGGCTTGTCGCCTCGCGCATCGCCAAAAGAAGGGAGCGTAAGGCATCATGATTAAGGGTCTAATCGCACTTATTGTTACGCTCGTTATATATTGCCTGGCCAAACAGCTGTACCGTATCCGGCCGCGCGTCTATTTATCGCCGCTCCTGATCACGCCGCTGGTGCTGATTTTCGGCTTGATATGGATCGGTGTCCCTTATGAATCCTACGAACCCGGGGGCAAATGGCTCAGCGCCATGCTGCAGCCGGCCACGATCGCCTTCGCGGTTCCTTTATACAAGTATTACGATGTGCTGAAAAAACACGCCGTAGAGATCTTTGTCAGCGTACTGACCGGCTCGGTTGTAGCCATGTTATCCTCGGCCATTTTGGCGGAATGGATGCATTTGGATGCCAAGCTGGTTACCAGCTTGATCCCCCGTTCCGTCACGACCCCGATCGCCATGAGCGTATCCCAGGTGATCGGCGGAGTGCCGAATATTACCGCCGTGTTTGTCATATTGACCGGCCTCTTGGGCGCAACGCTCGGGCCGCTCGTGATGAAGCTGTTCCGCATTGACGGCGAGGTCGCGCGCGGCGTCCTGTTCGGTACAAGCGCGCACGGCACCGGAACCTCCAAAGCGTTTGAACTCAGTTCGCTGACCGGAACGATTTCCAGCATCTCGATGATTCTGGCCGCTCTGTTTACCCTGGGTGTCGCGCCGATGCTCATTTCGGTGCTGATTCAATAAAACTAAGCATTTTACGCTATGTTTCCTCCTAATATTCATATAGATGTTTTCTCTCTTGGGCCCTGCTGGAAGGCAGGGCTTATTTTTTGATGTAATCCGAAACTTTTCTAGCTTTGGGAAATTTTACGATAGTTTTACTTCAAGTTGACGCCGGGTTAATCCCCCTTCCTTAAACTGGGGGAGACATGTGAAACGAGCCAAAAGGAGGAGAATCCCTTTGAATACCACGGTTCGAAACGCCCCGTCTTCCGGAATTTCCGCTTCGCCTTACGGGGCGGCCCGCAAAACAGGCCGCAGCCTCTCCCGTCTCAAGGAACCGGCGTTAGCCTATCTTTTTCTCGCACCTTCAATCCTACTTTTCGGCTTGTTTCTACTTTACCCGCTTCTTCGCTCCTTCTACCTCAGCCTTTATCTGACCGACCCCCGGGGACAGATCGCCGCCTACGTCGGATTGGACAATTTCCGCCAGCTGCTGGCCTCTCCGCAATTCTGGAGCAGCCTTGCCGTAAGCGGCAAATTCGCCTTGATCACCGTGCCCGGCGGGCTGCTACTCGGCCTGGTCATGTCCGCGCTCGCGAATTCCCGGCTAAAAGGGATGCGCATCTTTCAATTTATTTTCTCGCTGCCGCTGGCACTCTCTGTCAGCACCTCATCCGTCATCTGGATGATGCTGTTCCATCCCACCCTCGGCATGTTCAACTATTTCCTCGACCTCGCCGGCTTGCCCGCGATCCAGTGGCTCACCGATCCGAAATGGGCGCTCCTGTCGCTTTCCGTCATGACGATCTGGATGAACTCCGGCTTTAATTTCATTGTACTGCTGAGCGGGCTGCAGGGGATTTCCGACGAGATGTACGACAGTGCCAAGATCGACGGCGCTGGTCCGATCCGCACCTTCGTTCGCATCATCCTGCCGCTGCTGTCCCCGGTCGTTTTCTTTCTGACCGTCGTTTCGCTCATCGGGTCCTTTCAGGCGTTCGGACAAATGCATATTTTGACCAAAGGCGGCCCAGCGGGCTCGACCGAAGTGCTTGTCTATTCCATATATAAGGAAGCGTTCGTCAACTACCAATTCGGCACCGGCAGCGCGATGGCCATCGTCCTGTTCTTGCTCATCCTGATATTGACGCTGATCCAATTCATATTCGTGGAAAAGAAGGTGCATTATCAATGACGCTCTCCCTGCCGCTGCGGAAAAGCGCCGTATACTTTATCCTGTGCCTGCTCGCACTGTTTATCCTGTATCCGCTGCTGTATACTTTCCTGTCCGTCTTTATGACGCCGGAAGAGACCAATATGTATCCTCCAAGGCTATTTCCTTCCAGCCTTTATCTCGGCAGCCTTGAGGCGGTCGTCTCCCTCATTCCGGTCGGCCGCTTCATTCTGAACAGCTTCCTCGTCTCGACGCTTGTGATGGCCGGACAGCTCGTCACGGCCAGCTTGGCCGCATACGCCTTCGCCTTCATCACGTTTCGCGGCAAAGCGCTCTGGTTCGCGATCGTCCTGTCGACGATGATGATCCCTTGGGAGGTCACCATGATCCCGAATTTTCTGCTGATCAAATCGTGGAACTGGCTGGATACCTATCCCGGCCTCGTGTTCCCTTTCCTCGCCTCGGCCTTCGGCATCTTCCTGCTGCGCCAGTTCTTCCTTCAGCTTCCCAGGGAGCTGTTCGAGGCCGCCCGGATCGACGGCTGCGGGCATCTGCGCTATTTCCTCCACATCGCCCTGCCGCTCGCCCGGCCGGGCCTGGCGACCCTGGCCGTGTACGTATTTCTGAATACCTGGAATATGTACTTATGGCCGCTGCTCATCACCAATACCGCGCAAATGCGCACCGTCCAAATCGGCATCAGCATGCTGCAGTTTGAAGAATTCACCGCTTGGAATATCGTCCTGGCCGGTGTCGCGCTGGTGCTACTGCCGTCGCTGCTGCTGATCGTTCTCGGCCTCAAGCAGCTTGTTCGCGGTCTGACCGCAGGTGCCGTCAAGGGTTAGGCGTTTCTCCCTTCTTAAGCCTTCACTGTTTTCGCTGCTAAGAGTCCCCGTCCTCCGGGGCGGTTTTAAATATATATTCAAGCTATTTCAAGGGAGAGAAGAATCCGAAATGAAAAATTGGAAGCGAAGAGAATCATTTTTGCCCGTGGCCGTATTGCTTCTGCTCGTTTCATTGATTGCGTCCGCCTGTGGGAGCGGAGCCAATACAAACACCGCCGGCGGCGCTGAGGCGGCAAACGGCAGCCCGTCGGCGGCGGCCGGAAGTTCGACAAGCGGCGCCGACGGAAAGAAAGAAGAAAAGACAGAGAAAACGAAGGTGATTTGGTGGCATTCCATGGGCGGAGAGCTCGGCAAAGCCGCGGATCAGCTTGTCGCCGACTTCAACGCTTCGCAAGACGGTATCGAGGTGGAAGCCGTCTACCAGGGGACATACGACGAAAGCTTGAATAAAATGAAGGCCTCCATGGATTCCAAGAGCGGCCCGTCCCTGATTCAAGTGTACGAAATCGGGTCGCGCTTCATGATCGATTCCGGCGCCATCACGCCGGTACAGGATTTTATCGACCAGGAAGGCTATGATGTCAGCCAGCTCGAAGAAAATATCGCCAGCTATTATACTTTCGACGGCAAACAGTATTCCATGCCGTTCAACACTTCCAATCCGATCCTTTATTACAATAAGGATCTGTTTAAAGCCGCCGGGCTCGACCCGGACAAGGCTCCGGCAACCTACGGGGAAGTGAAGCAGGCCGCGCAAACACTGGCGGCCAAAGGCACCCCGGCCTCGTTCGCCATCTACGGCTGGTTCATGGAGCAGTTCTTCGCCAATCAAGGGGCGGAATACGTAAATAACGGCAACGGGCGCTCTGCCCCGGCCGATGCTTCGCTGGTGAACGGCGATGCCGGGATTCAGACGCTGGAGTGGTGGAAAGAGATGGTTGACAGCAAGGCCGCCATCAACCTGGGGCGGAAGACCGACGACACCAAAAAGGCGTTCCTGGCTGGGCAGATCAGCATGACGCTGGACTCCACGGCGAGCCTGCGCGGCATTGTCGACGGCGCGGCCGGCAAATTCGAGGTCGGCACCGCTTTTCTGCCGAAGCCGGACGGAGCGGAAGGCGGCGTAGTGGTTGGCGGGGCAAGCTTGTGGATTTTGAACAACAAGCCGGAAGCCGAGCAAAAAGCCGCCTGGGAATTCATCAAATTTCTCGCGCAGCCGGAAACTCAAGCGAAATGGCATATTTCGACCGGATATTTCCCGATTACCAAGCAGGCTTATGACGAGCAAATCGTAAAGGAGAACCTCGACAAGTATCCGCAGTTCCAAACGGCAATCGACCAGCTTCACGCCAGCAAACCGAGCCAGGCCACCCAGGGCGCCGTGATGGGCGTATTCCCCGAAGCCCGGCAGATCGTCGAAGGCGCGATCGAAGAAGTGCTCGGCGGCTCCAAACCGGTAAAGCAGGCGCTGGACGCCGCCGCCGAAGCGATTACCGGCAAGATCAGTAACTATAACAAGACCGTAAACGTAAAATAATAGAGTGGCATGAACCGACGATAGAGGCCGCTTCCCGCACCGGAAGAACGGCCTCTATTTGTTGCGTTTTCTCCGCCTTGAAGCTGAACGCATTTTAGCATTGTCGATTATTGCCATCTGGGTTATGATCATATTATTTGGATACTATTTTTATTCTAAACAAAAGCGGGGTACAAAGGTTGCTGTTTAACTCTTACGAATTCATTTTTGCTTTCTGGCCCGTCACATTTGTCGTCTACTTTCTGCTGAACCGCTTCACCAAGCCCGTTGCCGGCAAATTATGGCTGGCTTTGGCCTCTCTGTTCTTCTATTCCTGGTGGAGCATCAAATCGCTGCCGCTCATTCTTGCTTCGATCGCCTTCAACTATATTATGGGGCGGGCGATCAGCCATGCCGATAAATCCCGATCTACCCGTAAGCTGCTGCTCGCCGCGGCGATCGTCGGGGATGTGGCTCTGCTCGGCTACTATAAATATGCCGATTTCTTTATCACGAACGTTAATGAACTGTTTTCCGCCCAGTTGCAATTGCTGCATCTCGCTCTGCCGCTGGGGATCAGCTTCTTTACGTTTACGCAAATCGCCTATCTGGTCGACGCCTACCGCGGTTCGGCCAAAGAGTACAGCATCGTCAATTATGTGCTGTTCGTTACCTTTTATCCTCACCTGATCGCCGGTCCGATTCTCCATCACAAAGAGATGATGCCGCAATTCGACCGGACCCGCAGTAAGCGGATCATCCCGGGCAATGTCGCCAGAGGGCTGTTCATTTTTTGCATCGGTCTGTTCAAAAAGGTGGTCATCGCCGACACGCTGGCCCCGATCGCCACGCAAGGCTTCGATGTCTCGACCCATTTAGGCTTCGTGGAAGCCTGGAGCACTTCGCTGGCCTACACGATGCAGTTGTATTTCGATTTCAGCGGTTATTCCGACATGGCTATCGGGATCGCCCTGCTGTTCAATATCAAGCTGCCGGTCAACTTTAACTCTCCTTACAAAGCGGTCAGCATCAAGGACTTCTGGGCCCGCTGGCATATGACGCTGAGCCGGTTTCTGAAGGATTATATCTACATCCCGCTGGGCGGGAACCGCAAAGGCCAGTTCCGCACTTATTTCAATCTCGTGGCTACGTTTGTTATCGGCGGATTTTGGCACGGCGCCGGCTGGACCTTTATTATCTGGGGCCTGATGCACGGAGCCGCCCAGGTCATTCAGCGGTTATGGCAAAAGACCGGGGTTAAGCTGCCGCGCTGGTTCGCCTGGTTCATCACTTTCATGTTCATCAATTTCACCTGGATTTTCTTCCGCGCCAAAACCTTCGAGGACGCCGTCAAAGTGCTGCGCGGCATGTTCAATATCGGCGAGATCCATGTGTCGATGACGCTGCTGGGACAGGTGCTGCTCATTGCCGCCTCGTTCTTCGTCGCGGTATTCGCACGCAACTCGATGGAAATGAAGCAGCGGTTCCGCCCGAATCTCAAATACGCCGCGTTTATCGCGTTCCTGTTTGTATTCTCGGTGCTCTATTTCAACCAAGTCAGCGAATTCTTGTACTTTACCTTCTAAAGCATGTAAAGAAGTTATACTACTATCAAGAAAGTAAGAAAGAGAGGTCTCCTCTTGAAGAACATACGATTTGTGATCTCGTTCCTCGTTTTTATCGTGCTGTTCGGCGCGATCGTCGGAACGTTCGTCTATGCCGTCGACCCTCTTCAGCAATACCGTAAAGCGTCTTATACGCCTCTGTTTTCGGGGCAGCAGCGCTATCAAAACCCGGGGCTGGCCAAGAATTACAGCTATGACATGGTGATTATCGGCAGTTCCATGACGGAAAACTTTCTTCCCTCGGAGGTCGGAGAAATCTTCGGCGGCCATGTGCTGAAGCTGTCCACGGAAGGCTCCACGGCGCTGGAACAGCGGATGATCGCCGATGTCGCCGTCGGTACCGAGCAGGTCAAGAAGGTGCTCTGGGGGCTCGATTACTTCTCCCTCCGCGAGAACAGCGTAAGGGACGAGGCGTCTTTTCCGTTTTACTTATACGATAACAACAAGCTTAACGACTATAAATACATTTTCAATGTCTCGAATGTGAAGCAGGCTTTCGGCGCCATGCTTCTGCCGAAGGACAAGTACCCCCAATTCCGCGATTTGGAGAAGCTGAACAATTGGGGAGATTCCGCCGTTTACGGCGCGGAGCCGGTGCTGATGAAATGGAAGGAAGCCTGGCTGTCGGAACAAACCACAGCGGAAAACGAGCCGTCGCTCGATGTGGTCAAGCAGCGCTTCCAGGATAATATTCTAAGTCTGGTCAAGGCCCACCCGGAAATCGAATTTATTTTCTATTATCCACCTTACTCCGTTATCCGCCAGCAGGTCTGGTACAGCCTTAATCCGGAGCGGTTCGCCAACCAGCTCGCCATGAAAACGTACATGTACGAGCAATTCAGCGCTTTCGACAATGTCAGCGTCTACGACTTCCAAAGCGACAGCTCCATTACCTACGATCTCGGCGTGTACAAAGATCTGTCGCACCATTCGGCGGAGGTCAATTCGCTGATCGCGCAGGAAATCGCCGCAGGAACGAATAAGGTGACCGGGGATAATGTGGAGCAATTCAACAGCGAGTTACAGCAGCAGGTGCAAAGCCTCGTCATCAACGAGAACGGCCCCGTCTTCTCGCTCTCGTTGACGGTTGACGGACAGCCGGCGCCATTCAGTCAAATCCCGACCACGGCCAAGGATCAGGTGCGCGTACCGCTTAAGGATTTCGCGCTCGGCATCGGCGCGGAATTCAGCTACGACGCCGCCGCCAAAAAAGCCGTTCTGACCCGGGGCGACAAGGAGCTCGTCATTAACGTCAACGACCCGCTGGCCAGTCTGAACGGCGAAGCGGTCGAACTGGACACGCAGGCCGTTATCGTGAAGGACCGATTGGTCGGACCGGTGGTTCAGATGACCCGGCTGTTGGGCGGGGAAGTTACGATCACGGAGCCGAATGGAGACCCTCATTTCGTGAATTACGATCTGTCATTTCATTAAATGAAACGCCGCATTGCGTTGAAATTGTGCGTAATGCGTATATAAGCAGAAGCAGCGCCCGGTTGGGCGCTGCTTTTTTTGCATGGAGCTTGGAATGAGACTGTGTGTATGAAGCGGGCAAATAGGTATGGAGAGAGATAGACTACAGGTGGGCATCAGTCCCATGGCGGCTAGAGCAACTAATGCCGGATAGCGAGCTAGTTGGGTGCGGATAGCGTAACTCATATAGGATAGCGAACTGTTGGCGCATGAAGTAACTGATGCCTGATAGCGAACGAAAGTTGGATGTGGATAGAGTAACTTATATACGATAGCGCAACTAACAGATGTGCAAGGAGTAACGGAAGCGGTTTGGCCGGAGCTCCGCAATCGGCGAGGCGCGCCGATCCGTGAGTCGGACGGCGGTCCGGACCAAAACTGCAAAAGTGCAGTTATTTCCCCGCCAGAACCGTGTAATAAGCGAAATTCCTGCGAATGTGCAGGTTTTTCGCGCAATTTCCCCGGGTCACCGGGGAAAGGCGAAAAATAACTGCACAATTGCAGGAATCGCTTTACTCCCATATTCACTTGGCTGAAAAACTGCACTTTTGCAGGAATATACCGGCATAAGGTGCCGTGAGAGGAGCGCTTAAGTCAGAACCGGGCCGGGACGCCCAATTCCGCCTCCCGGCGCATCAGCTCGCGGCAATGCGGGCAGTTCTCTTTCACGCAAACCTTCGCTTTCAAAGCCAGCAGATCTTTGACGATAAAGCCTTTGCGGCTGAACATGAGGATGCCTTCCTTGCGCAAGCCGGTCAGCAGGCGGCTGACCGATTCCCGCGTAAAGCCGATCGTGCTTGCCAGCTCCTGATGGGTCATGGGGACCGGAATCCATACCTCGCCTTCGCGCTCGACGCCGAAATGTTCAGCCAGCTGAATCAGGTAAGCGATGCCCCGGTCCTCCACGCTCCGCTGGTTGAAACGCAGCAGCTTATCCTGCAGTTCGCGAATTTTCCCGCTCATTAGGCCCATCATTTTATAGGCGAATCCCGATGAAGACAGAAACATCCCCTCCAGAAATTTGACCGGCACCGACAGAAGCTGGGTCTCCACTACGGTCACGGCAGTGGCGGGATGGACGTCCTCGTCGAACCGGCAGGTGAGCGGGAACACTTCCCCGGACTTGAGGATCGAGAAGATTTGCTCATTGCCTTTTTCGTCGGTCCGAAACGTCTTCACCAGACCCTGGAGGATGAAGTAGACGGCCTCCACTTCCTCCCCCTCCCGGATCACCGCCGTCCGCTTCGGCAATAAGCGCGTTATCGCCGCACCGCACAGCTTCTCCGCCTCTCCGTCGTCCAATTCGCGGAATAAAGGAATGAAACGGCGGAGCGTCTCAACGGACATTTCCATGCAAACACTCCCTTTCAGGCTTAAGCCTGTTATTCAAACACTTCTTCCTCTTTCACATTCGGCTTGCGCAGGTGGAACATCGAACGGATGGCTACATAGACGAGCGGGAAAATGCCGAGCACGATGAAGACCGTATCCGGAATCATCCGCAGCCACAGCAGCAGGTTGACTGTCCCGTCCTGATAGAACGAGTAATCCCGCGCCGACCAGAACCCGAAATCAAAAGATTGCTTAAGCTGCATGAAACCGACGGGAAGCAGCGTAACGACGATCATCCCGACCAAGCCGATATTCAAGCCCCAACAAGAGAGGCGCAGCAGCTTGTCGTTCCATGCCTCCGGTTTGACGATATTTCTCAGCGTGTAAAGGAGTACGGCGATCGCGAACATCCCGTAAACGCCCATCATCGAACCGTGCGCATGCGCCGTCGTCAGCGTCGAGCCGTGTTCAAAATAGCTGACCGCCGGAAGGTTGATCAGGTAACCGAGTACGCCCGCACCGACCAAATTCCAAATTGCCGTGGAAATCAGGAACCGGAAGGAAGAAGCGTAAGGGAAGTCATGCCCCCCGTCCCTCATTACTTTGTATTGATCATAGGCTTCCAGGATCAACAGCGTGAGCGGAATAACCTCCAGGGCCGAGAAGACGGCGCCAAGAGCGATCCAGATTTCCGCCGAACCGTTGTAATAGTAATGGTGTCCAATCCCGATAACCCCGCTGCCGAGCAGCAAAATCAATTGGAACAACAGCGAGCGTACGGTGGAATCCTTGGTCACCAGCTTCATGCGGACCATCAGGAAGCCGATGACAACGACCGCGAATACTTCAAAGATCCCCTCCACCCACAGATGGATAATCCACCAGCGCCAGTAGTCCGCATAGGTGAACGAAGTCGACGGACTAAAGAAGAAGGCGAAAATGTAAAAGAACGGAACGGCAATAGCCGAGTAAAACAACAGGTGCGTCAGGCCGCCCCGGTCGGTTTCCTTTCGCAACGCGGAACGGATCGCCCGGAATACGATATAGAGCCAGATCGCCATCCCGATGACGAGCAGTACCTGCCAGAAGCGGCCGAGCTCCAGGTATTCCCAGCCTTGGTGTCCGAGCCAGAACCACAGGTTGCCGAGATAGCCTTTGACGCCAAGCCATTGGCCGACTGTGCTGCCCACGGTAAGGAACACGAGCGCCCAAAACAGGATGTCGACCAGGAGACCCTGACGCTTCGGTTCTTTGCCGCCGACGAGCGGAGCGACATAAATCCCCATCCCGAGCCAGGCCGTCGCAATCCAGAGAATGGCTAACTGTAGGTGGTACGATTTGGCAATATTAAACGGTATCAGGTCTACGACCCAATCCAGTCCGAAGAAGCTGTTCGGCTCCGTGTAATAGTGGGCCAACAGCCCGCCGATGACCGCCTGAACCAGGAAGAGCAAAATTACGATCAGGAAGAATTTGCCCGCTTTCACCTGGCTGATCGTCACCGGCATTTTATGCAAATCCAGCACCGGGAATTTCCCCGGCTCATAGGCTTCGTGCATATGCAATTTGTAGCGGTTGTAAACATACAGAATCAGGCCGAGGATAAGAATCAACAGCGTCATGCTGACCCCGCTCCACAGCATCGCGGAATAAGACATCGTATTGCCCGCGTCTTCGAAATAAGGCCAGTTGTTGGTATAGGTGATCGTATCGCCCGGGCGCTGGGTCCCGGACAGCCAGGCCGTCCAGAAGAAGAAGTCGGCGATCTGCTCGCGCATATCCCCCGGCGCCACGTAGGCCCGGTTATTTTCCGGCATCGAGTCGTCGCGGATCAAATTCGGCCTGATGCCGAGCCCGTCGCCTTCGGTGAATACTTTATCGTAAAAGGCGCGCACCCGTTTCAAGCCCTCCGCCTGACCATCGGTCAGCACCAGGGTCTTGGTCCCTTTCTCGTAACGGTTCTGCTTCATCTCCTGTTTGACCTGCTCAAAAATGACGGTCCGCTGCTCTTCGCTCAACTCGGCGTAAGGTTTGCCGTAGCTTGCCTGAGCGTTTACGTCGTGCATCGCGTCGGTCACGATTTTGAGCGATTGCGCCGTGTAGTCGGGCCCAAGATAAGAGCCGTGCCCCAGCACGGTGGCATAGTCCATCAGACCGTATTTCTGGAATACCGCCTGCCCTCCGGTAATCCGCTCCTGCGTCGTCAGCACGTTCCCTTGGCCGTCTACGACTTCAAGCGGTGTCGGCGCCTTTGTCTTAAAGATCCAGAAGCCGCCGGCGATCAATATCGTGAAGCTAATTAAAAGGGTGAATATAAGCACACCCTTCAAAAATGAGTTCTGAGCCTTGTTCCCTTTCATTAAGGAACCTCCCCCTTCCTTTCAATAAGTCAAGGATAAGATTCCTGCCGAAAGAGAATTGTGATTGCAATTACAAATCTAAAATTCGGTACAATTCACTTCAAAAATCATCACAATTTATTCAAATTTTTAATTTTCAATTTGGACGGGCTTGCCGGAAGCGGCCGACTCCAGCGCCGCACAAGTAACGCGCTGCGTTCTTACGGCATCCGCATAGCTGGAGAGAATCCCGGAGCTGTCGCCCGTCCGGAGCGCATGGATAAAGGCTTCGCTTTCCTTCATATAGGGATTGTCGTTCATAGTATAAGTATTCTTCTCTTCCGCCCCGGTGATTTCCAGACGATCCGGGTTCCAGCCAAGTATCCCCTTGTCGGTGTACAGGCTAAGCCCCACTTCGCCGACGCCGCCCGGCAATACGCAAGTATTGGAGATATTGGCGATAGCTCCGCTTTTCAGCTTGAGAGTAACGGTGCCCACGTCGGGGACGGAGACATTTTCAAACCGGTTGTGCACCACGCGGTTGGCATAAGACGCATATACTTCCTCCACCTCGCCCGCGGTATAGCGAAGCAGGTCGACGATATGGGTCGTTTGCTCGATAAACTGTCCGCCCGAGCCCTCCTGTCTTCTCCACCAGGAAACCTGCGGCATGTCGCCCATCCAGGCGCCGAGCGCCATTCCGATAACCCGCCCTTCCAAGGCTTCCTTCAGCTTTTGAATCGAAGCTTTATAGCGGAAATGATAACCGACCGAGTGAATCAGCGGCTTTTGTTCCAGGCGGTTCAAAATTTCAAGCGGCGTGCTCAGCTCCGCGGCCAGCGGCTTTTCCACCAGAAACGGGACTCCCCGCTCGATGAGCTCGGCCTCGATTTCGCCGTGAGCCATCGGCGGAACGCAGAGATAAACGGCATCCAGTTTCGTTCCGTCCAGCATGTCCTTCAGTGTGGCAAAGCCGCGGGCACCGGGATAACGCTCCGCGAGCGACTCCGCTTTCGCCAGGCTTGTCCCGCTGACGGCCGCGACCCGCACTCCGTCCATCCCCGCCAAAATGTCGCCGTGCACCTTGCTGAACCAGCCTGTGCCTACAATTCCGATGTTCAAATCCATTTGAATTCGCCTCCTGAAGTTTTAATTGTATTGTATTTACCCGTTCCTCTATATCCGCATTTCGTGTTGATTGTTCTCCTTAAGCCTAGCGGTTATTTACCCCGATCTCAAGGGACAACTAACGCAAAAAACTGTAGTTGAAATACGTACAGTTAGATAATATACTGTGTTTACCAAAATATGATCATTAAATAAAGAGGAGGAGTTGGATTTATGAGTGTGAATGAGACCGCAACTCTGAATTTGAACGATTTCTATACTGTGCTGCGCGAACGGCATTCCGTGCGCGCCTATGACCCGGACGTTAAAATTTCCAAAGAGGAACTCGGCGAGATGCTGGAGTTGGCCACTTCCGCGCCGTCTTCTTCCAATCTGCAGCCGTGGCGCTTTCTCGTGATCGATGACCAAAAGTTAAAGGAAGAGCTGTATCCGATCGCCAATAACCAGCAGCAAGTCCTCGACGCCTCCGCCGTTATCGCCGTACTGGGCGACCTGAAATCGTTCGAGCAAGCCGAGAACATATACTCCAGCACCGTAAAGGCGGGCTTTATGGACGAAGCGACGAAGACCGCCTTTGTCGAGCGGCTGAATAAAGGATACGGCGGCATGGGACCGGAGAAGCTGCATCAAGTCAATCTGCTGGACGCCGGTTTGGTGTCCATGCAATTTATGCTGGTCGCCAAAGCCAAAGGCTATGACACCGTACCGATGGGCGGCTTTAACCCCGATAAATTCTCGGAAGCTTATAACCTGCCCGATACATTGAAGCCGCTTCTGCTGATCGCTGTCGGCAAAGCCGCCAAGCCGGCTCGCAGTACGGTTCGTTTGCCGCTGGAGCAAATTACGTATTGGAATAAAGTCGAGAAGAAATAACTCTCGCTTCCCGCGGGAATAATCGAATGAAAGAAGCGCATACTTAAAGACGCCGTGAGGCGTCTTTTTATATTTATACGGGTCATAGCAAATTTTTATCAACTTCATCACAATAAAGCGTTGAATAAATATTACATCAATATTACAATGTAAGTTAGAAAAATCGTGAAAGAGACAAAAATCATATTGTTGCATTTATGAAAGGTGGAGAAACCATGGCAATTACAACTCAAACCAGCGAGCTTCAGGCAGCACAGCAATACGTGAATGAGGTTTATGAAACCGTCAAAAAACGCAATCCCGGAGAAACCGAATTTCACCAAGCGGTCAAAGAAATTCTCGACTCGCTTATCCCTGTTTTCGCCAAGGAGCCGAAGTACCGGAAACAAGCGATTCTGGAAAGAATCGTAGAGCCGGAAAGATTGATCACCTTCCGCGTGCCATGGCTCGACGATCAAGGAAACGTACAAGTCAACCGCGGCTTCCGCGTCCAATTCAACAGCGCGATCGGTCCTTATAAAGGCGGCCTTCGCTTCCACCCTTCCGTCAATGCCAGCATCATCAAATTCCTCGGATTTGAACAAATCTTCAAAAATTCCTTGACCGGACTTCCGATCGGCGGCGGCAAGGGCGGCTCCGATTTCGATCCCAAAGGAAAATCCGATAACGAAGTGATGAGATTTACGCAAAGCTTCATGAGCGAGCTCTACAAATACATCGGTCCCGACACCGACGTGCCTGCCGGCGATATCGGCGTGGGCGCCAGAGAAATCGGCTACATGTTCGGCCAGTACAAGCGCCTGCGCGGCGGAAACGAAGCCGGGGTATTGACCGGTAAAGGGCTTACCTATGGCGGTAGCTTGACTCGTACCGAAGCCACCGGTTACGGACTGGTTTATTTTGTCGACGAAATGCTGAAAACGAAGGGCGAAAGCTTTGCGGGCAAAACGGTCGTCGTCTCCGGCTCGGGCAATGTGGCGATTTACGCGATCGAAAAGGCCCAGCAGCTTGGCGCCAAAGTGGTGGCCTGCAGCGATTCGGGCGGCTATATCTACGATAAGAACGGCATAGATTTGGCAACCGTAAAACGTCTGAAAGAAGAGGAAAGAAAACGGATCAAGGAGTACGTCAGCGAGCATCCTTCCGCCGAATATCATGAAGGCTGCGACGATATTTGGAGCATTCCTTGCGATATCGCGCTCCCTTGCGCCACGCAAAATGAAATCGACGAAGCGTCGGCCAAGAAGCTCGTGGCCAACGGCGTAAAATTCGTCGCCGAAGGCGCCAACATGCCTTCCACTTTGGAAGCCATTGAAGTGTACCTGCAAAATGACGTGTATTTCGGACCGGCCAAGGCCGCCAATGCCGGCGGAGTCGCCGTATCGGCCCTGGAAATGGCGCAAAACAGCGCAAGATTGGCCTGGTCCTTCGAAGAAGTTGACGCCAAGCTGAAGAATATTATGCAGAACATTTACAATAACAGCGTCAATGCCGCCGAGGAGTACGGCCATGCCGGAAACCTCGTCGTCGGCTCCAACATCGCCGGCTTCCTGAAAGTGGCCGATACGATGATCGCCCACGGCGTTGTATAATAATACACTTAGATCGAAATCGATATTAAAAAGAGCCTTCACCCCGGATCGGATGAACGATCCAAGGGTGAAGGCTCTTTTCGTATCGTATAAGGCGCAGGCTTCTTGAATTAATAAGCCAAAGCGTCAAGTGCCTTGATGTGGGACAAGTAACGGATGTTGCTGGCTTCCTTCATCAAGGTTGCAGGCAGTCCGCGCAGCTCGGTGTTGTTGGCGCCGACCGTGGCTACCGCATCTTTGCGGCCCAGGCTGGCCAGCGTACCGGAGTTGACCGGATGGAACTCTTCCATATGCTGGCCCGTGAGGTAAGCATACAGATTGTAACCGATCAGCTCGCCCATCTGCCAAGCGTTTTGGGCGGTCGGAGCGTACGGACGGCCGTCCGGTCCGAAGGATACCGCGCTGTCGCCGGCGACGAATACGTCTTTATGCGAAGCGGATTGCAGGAATTCGTTGACCGTGGCGCGGCCGCGGTTGACTTCCAGACCCGATTCTCCGACAAGCGGATGACCTTGCACGCCGCCGGTCCAAACGAAGGTGTTGGCCACGATCTTTTGTCCGTCCTTCAGGTCGATCGTATTACCTTCGACATTGGTTACAGGCAGCCCGGTCAGGAATTTCACGCCGCGTTTCTCCAGGCTAGCCGTGGCGCGCTCGATCAGGACATCCGGCAGAACCGGCAGAATCTTAGGTCCTGCTTCCACAAGCAGCAATTTAATTTCGGATTGGTCGATGCCGTGTTTTCTGGTCAATTCAGGCAGCTTGTCGGCGATTTCCCCGACCAGCTCAACCCCGGTCAAACCGCCGCCGCCGATAAGGATTGTAGCGTCCGCCGGATTTTTGGATTTGGCGTATTCCGCGATTTTCTCTTCGATATGACGGTGGATGCGGTTGGCATCGTCGGCCGATTTCAACACCATGCTGTGCTGCTCCAGTCCCGGAATACCAAAGTAAGCGGTGATACTGCCGAGAGCTACAACCAGCGCATCGTACGAGAGCTTCGTACCGTCGGACAGCTTCACTTCTTTACTGTCAACCGAGAAATTCTCTACTTTGGCGATGCGAAGATCGATATCTTTGCCCTTGAACAGCTTATCCAGCGGCAAAGCCACCGCGCGTTCGGAAATGCTGCCCGCCGCGAGACGATGCAGCTCGGTAATGATCTGATGGGTAGGATACTGGTTGACTACGGTAACCCGCGCTTCTTCCTTGCTCATGTATTTCCGAACGTTCAAAGCGCTCAGTACTCCGCCGTAACCGGCACCCAGGATAACAATATGTTTAGACATAGTAATTCTCCGTCCTCCGTTCTAACAAATTGAGTTAATAGTTCAGTACAAATTCTTACTTGCGGCCGTTCTTTTCATTCGCAACTTGAAGATAGGCATTTACGAAACGGAACAGCTTCTGTGCTTCCGGATCCTTGAGCATTTTAAGCAAACCAAAAAGGCCGATCACTTCCTGGCTGGCTTCGGCGCGGTCTTTCGCCTCGATTACGTTGGCCGCCAAGTGCTTGACTTTATCTTTAACCGGACCCGCCATCTCCGAGATGGCCCCGACCATATCGCTTTTGAAAGTTTCGTCCGTAGCCATCGATTTGGCGAAATCATACGAATTCGTCAACACATTGACGAGCTCCGTCAATTTGGGAAGCTGCTGTACGAGGACGGTCAAGGATTCCTGAACCTCGGGTTTGAGCAGTTGATCGACAATATCCTTTTGAGCATTGCCGTTGGCCGAAACATTCGTTTCTTGAACAGAATTTGTTTCTGTGATCGAATCTGACATACCAATTCTCCTTTGCAATAAGCCTTAATAATGCTTGAATTTTGGGGTATCCGGGGCCCCAATCCCCCTTTCAGCTCTCATGTCTAGTGAAAATTTGAACAATTAAGCTTTGAACAACCCAACAACAATTGTAACATATTTTCCACAAAAATAGTCATCAGGTTTTAACATTCTTAAAGTAACTTGTGAAGTTGCTCATAGTTTAACCTGTTGGGTCAATTGTATTCGGCTGCAGTCGTGCTTTTTGATTATTTACCCGTCCTTTCCGTATTTTAAAACTAGCCTTACTATCCGCTCATTTTTTGGCTGATTATGAATGATTTTTTACAATTAATTGTTTATATTGACTAAATTTCTAAATTAAGGTAGTCTATGAACGAATGTTCATGGGACATGCTTCCGTTTCAATCATATAATTCCTCCCTCTTCGACTATTCTTCTTCGGATCCCGATCTCTCGTTTTAGCAATCGAAACCGCAAAATAGATTTTACCCTGCCCAAATCGTTATTTGAATGCGCTTCCAAATTACCCCAACAACTTTTAAAGGTGGTGATGCCCGCAGCACGCTAATGCCAGCCGAACGGAATATTACATGATATGCTTCAGCCGTAATTCCTGATTAGCCGGACTTATTCAATCAATTCATTGGGAGGTTTTTGTGTGACAAGAAAAAAGAGCTTGAAAGGACTCTATCTTCTGCTTCTTTCCGTTCTTATCGCAGGGACGGCCTTTACCGGTCTGCCGGACAAGGCCGAAGCCGCAAGCACCGAAAACTATGAATGGAACAAGGTCGTGACGGGCGGCGGCGGCGGCTTTGTGCCGGGTATCATTTTCAACGAATCGGAACCGAACCTGATCTATGCACGGACGGATATCGGCGGCGCTTACCGCTGGAATCCGGACGATAACAGTTGGATTCAACTCCTGGACTGGGTCGGCATGGACGAATGGAGCAAGACGGGGGTGGATGCGCTGGCTACCGATCCGGTGGATCCCGACAGACTCTACCTGGCCGTGGGGACTTACACCAATAGCTGGGATCCGCATAACGGAAGCATTTTGCGTTCTACCGACCGCGGCGAAACCTGGCAGGAAGCGTCCCTCCCCTTCAAGGTTGGCGGGAATATGCCCGGACGATCGATGGGAGAGCGCCTCGCCATCGACCCCAACAAGAACAGCGTCTTATATTTCGGAGCCCGCAGCGGCAACGGATTATGGAAAAGCGCCGATTATGGCGCCACTTGGAGTAAAGTAACCAGCTTCCCTAATCCGGGGACTTATGTGGAAAATCCCGATAACGAATACCAAAGCGATATCGTGGGTCTGGCCTGGATCACCTTCGATCCATCGACCGGAACATCGGGACAAGCTACTCAAACGATTTATGTCGGTGTCGCCGACAAAAATGAAAGCGTATACCGCAGCACCGACGGCGGCGTCACCTGGTCGGCCGTGCCGGGGCAACCGACAGGTTACCTCCCGCATCACGGCGTCCTGTCCGACAACGGCCATCTTTACATTTCCTACAGCGACGGCTGCGGCCCGTACGACGGCACCAAGGGCGATGTCTGGAAATTCAATACGACGACCGGCGTATGGACCAATATCAGCCCCATACCTTCCAGCAGCAGCGACAATTATTTCGGATACGGCGGTCTGGCGGTAGACGCTCAGCATCCGAATACGATTATGGTCGCCTCGCTGAATTCCTGGTGGCCGGATGCGATCATTTTCCGCAGCACCGACGGCGGGGCTACTTGGACCCGGATTTGGGACTTTGACGGTTATCCGGGCCGGACCTTCCGGTATACGCAGGATATTTCGGCAGCTCCATGGCTCGATTTCGAAGACCAGCCTACCCTGCCCGAAATTACGCCCAAGCTCGGCTGGATGATCGGCGATCTGGAGATCGACCCGTTCAATTCCGACCGGATGATGTACGGAACAGGGGCCACGATTTACGGCACGAACAACCTTACGGACTGGGATGACGGCAACAAAATCAATCTGACCGTCATGGCCAAAGGGATCGAGGAAACCTCGGTCGCCGAGCTGCTAAGCCCTCCGTCAGGAGCGCATCTCCTCAGCGGGCTGCTCGATGTTACCGGCTTCCGTCATGACGATCTGACTCAGGCGCCGGCCAAAATGTTTACCAATCCGAACAATACGACGGATCTCGACTATGCCGAGCTTGATCCCGCCTTCATTGCCCGGGTGGGCAAACCGGATAGATCCAAGTACCCTAACGCCAAAGCGATCGGCTTCTCCCGGGACGGCGGCTCCAACTGGTATGAGGGCAATAGTGAGCCATCCGGCACGACGGGCGGCGGTGAAGTCGCCTTGTCCGCCAGCGGCAACGCCCTGCTGTGGAGCACTTCGGACGTGGGCGTGTATTACTCCACGAACGGCGGCAATTCCTGGACCGCCAGCACCGGGGTTCCGGCGGGAGCCAAAATCGCCTCCGACCGCGTCAACTCCAGCAAATTTTACGCCTGGTCGGCCGGTAAATTCTATGTGAGTACCAATAGCGGCGCATCCTTTACCCAAACGGCGGCAACCGGGCTTCCGACCGAAGGGGACCTGGAGTTCAAAGCCGTTCCCGGTATCGAGGGCGATATCTGGCTGGCCGGCGGCAGCAGCAACAGCGGAGTATACGGCCTTTGGCACTCGACGGATTCCGGCGCTTCCTTTACCCGCCTAGCCAATGTGCAGGAAGCGAACGTAATCGGCTTCGGCAAGGCCGCCGAAGGCAGCAATTATATGGCGCTCTACACCAGCGCCAAAATCGACGGCGTACGGGGCATTTTCCGCTCCGACAACGCGGGGGCAAGCTGGATCAGAATCAACGACGACCAGCATCAATACGCTTCGACCAACATGGCGATCACCGGTGACCCGAGAATTTTCGGGCGGGTCTATGTCGGCACAAACGGGCTCGGCATCGTGTATGGCGACACTTTGGCCGAACCGGTGCCGAGCAGCACGATCTCGCCCACTGCGGCCGTCTTTGACAAGAAGGCCGGCAACCAAGCCGATATTCCGGTCACCTTGACGCTGAACGGCAATACGCTGGCCGCCATCAAAAACGGCGGAACGGCCTTGACCGCTGGGACGGACTACACCGTTTCCGGCTCCACCGTTACCCTGCTCAGCAGCTACCTTGCGGCCCGGCCGACCGGAACGCTCAGCCTGACGTTCCAATTCAGCGCCGGAGCCGACGCCGTCCTGACGGTGACCATCAACGACAGCTCCGTCGCGGGGTCGGAAATATCCCCAACGACCGCCACCTTTGACAAGAAGGCCGAAAACCAGGCCGATATCCCGGTCGCCTTGACGCTGAACGGCAATACTCTATCGGCCATTTTGAGCGGCGGAACAGCCTTGACGGAAGGGACCGACTACACCGTTTCCGGCTCTACCGTCACTCTGCTCAGCGATTATCTTGCGGCTCAGCCGACCGGAGCGCTCGATCTGACCTTCCAGTTCAGCGCCGGGCCTTCCCGGGTGCTCCACCTGACGATCGTGGATACGACCTCCGCACCGGCGGGAGACCTCCAGGTGCAAATGTTCAACGGCACGCTGCAATCGGCTTCCAATACGATCAGCCCGCGGATCAAGCTGACCAATACGGGCACGGAGGCAATCTCGCTGAGCGATGTAAAGCTTCGCTACTATTACACCGTTGACGGCGATAAGGCGCAAAACTTCTTCTGCGACTGGACCCAGGTCGGCAGCGCCAATGTGACCGGCGCGTTCGTCAAACTGCCGACCGCCGTAACGGGGGCCGACTATTACGCCGAGTTCGGCTTTACTTCCGCCGCCGGAAGCCTGGCCGCCGGACAGAGCATTGATCTGCAAATCCGCATTTCCAAAGCGGATTGGAGCAATTATTCGCAAAGCGACGATTATTCCTTCAACGCCAGTTCCACATCGTATACGGATGCTCCGAAGGTGACCGGGTATGTTGCCGGCACGCTGGTATGGGGAATCGAGCCATAAGCTATAAGCCAAAACTGTACGGATGGGCGGCCCGGTACGTAAGATAAAGCGGATAAGGGAGAATGTCCATGCAAAAACGGTTAGGCGCTCGGGAGGTTTCCCGTGCCTAACCGTTTTCTTATCGGCTTTCTGATCATACTAACTGGAAAATATACAGTTAATTTGAGCAGAACCGGATCGCCGCCTTAATTAACTGGAAAACATGCAGGTAATTTAGCCGATTTCAGGCCTATGTGGCTTATTTCAAAGATTTAACTGGAGGTTTTCCAGTTAAATCTTCTTTTTACTCGATTTAGGCTGAAATAACTGTAGGTTTTACAGTTATTTTGCGTGAAGGAAGCTATACGAACTTCGAACTTCGGACTTCGGGCTTCGAATCCTTCAGCCTTAGCCTTCCGGCCGGTCCAAAGCGTACAAATTCCGGTATCTTGGCTCGCGCTCCATCAGTTCTTCATGAGTGCCGCGCATCAGGATGCGGCCGTGCTCCATGAAGATGACTTCGTCCATCTCTTCCACAAAGGCGAGATGATGGGTGACCCAGATGAGCGTCTTGCCGGCGGTCGACCGGAATATGGCCGACATCAGCTCGCGTTCGGTGCGCGGGTCGAGCCCCACGGCCGGCTCGTCGAGAATGAGCACCGGCGTGTCTTGCAGCAGCACGCGCGCCAGCGCCACGCGCTGCCGCTCCCCGCCGGAGAAGCGCTGGCCCGTCTCCCGCATCGGCGTGTCCAGGCCCTGCGGCAGCTCAGCGATCAAGCCGCCGAGCTGGGCCCGCTCCGCCGCGCGGGCGATCTCCTCCATCTCCGCGTCCGGCCGGCCCAGCCGGATATTGTTCGCCACCGTCGTGTCGAACAAATGCGGGCTCTGGTTCAGCACGGAGATGATCCGCGGGATGGCGTCATCGCCGTAGGCGGCGGACGGCAGGCCATTGATGGTGACCGCGCCCTCCGTAGGGGCGATGGCCCCCTGGATCAGCTTCAGCAGCGTGGACTTGCCCGCCCCGCTGCGGCCGATCACCGCCACCCGCTTGCCCTGCGGGATGTCCAGCGTCACGCCGTCGACGGAGTTCCCGTCTCCGGCGCCGTAGGCGAAGCGCACCGCCTCAAGCCGCAGGTGCGCGCTGACGGCGGCGGCGCTGGCCGCCTCCGATGACACGGCTGCCGGCCGTGTCGCCGCTCCCGCCTCATCCCGGCCCCCGGCGGAAATCCGCTCCAGCCGGTTCAGCGACTCCCGGTATTCAGGAAGGCGCTGAACCGCCTCGGAGACCGGGAGGAACGCGTCGGAGAGCGGAAAGACCACCAGCGCGAAGGCGGCGATCAGCGTCGCGTCGAGTTGGCCGGCAGCCACCTGGGTGCCGGACCAGTAGATCATCGACACGACCGCAATGCCGACGACGAGCTGGCCGATCACCCCTCTCCAGCGGGCCCATGCTTTCAGTTTACGCTCTTTTCGCATGACGGCCGCTTCATCCCGTTCATACTCGCTGAGGAAGTCGGCCGCTCGCCCGCTGATCACCCAATCCCCTATGCCCATAACCGCGTCGGTCAGCTTCCGGTAAAGCCCGTTCCGCTCCCGCTTTACTTCGGTTTCCACCTTACGGGTCAGCCGGAGCGAAACATACGGCAGCACCGCGACCAGGATCAGAATGTACAAAGCGATCAGCAGCGCAAAGGTCCAATCGAAAAATCCGAGCGCGATCACCGCCGCGGCATACAGTACCAGCGCGATCAGGCTGGGAAATACCGTGCGGATGTATACGTTCTGCAGTTGCTCAATGTCGTCGGCCAGCGCACCGAGAATGTCTCCGGTCCGGTAACGGGAACGGATGAACAGCGCCTGCGGTTCGAGAATGCGATACAGACGCACCCGCATTTTGGACAGAATCCGCAGCACCGCATCATGGCCGACCAGCCGCTCCACATAGTGGATGACGGCGCGGCCGATGCCGAACGCCCGCACGCCGACAATCGGCACATAAACGAGCAGGACATTGTAAGGCATGGTCGCCGATTTGGAAATCAGAAAGCCGGAGGTGAACATAAGCATCGACGCCGCCAGCAGCGTAAGCACGCCGAGGATCAGGTAAAGCGCAAACCGGCCGCTGTATATACGAAAATATGGAGCGATCCACCGCTCTTCCCGTCCGTTCATCACAATCCCTCCCGCTGCATTACCGCCAATTGATAATAGGCTCCCTTGCCCGCCATCAGTTCTTCATGCGTACCCGTCTCAACCACCCGGCCCTGATCCATGACGATAATCTCGTCCATATCGCGCATCCAGTGGAGGCGATGGGTCGCCAGAATGACGAGCTTGCCCGCAAACAGCGGCAGCATCGTCTCCTTCAGCCCATACTCCGTTTCGATATCGAGATGCGCGGTCGGCTCGTCGAGCAGGAGGATCGGCCGCTCGCCGAGCAGCGCCCGGGCCAGCGCCACGCGCTGCTCCTGACCGCCGCTGAGCGGTCTGCCCCCGCCGCCGATCGGCTCGTCCAGCCCGCCGGGCAGGTCCGCGATCAGCGCACCGAGCCCCGCCGCCTCCGCCGCCCGCTCCACTTCGGCCCGCGCGGCGTCCGGTTTGTTGAAGGCGATATTATCCGCCAGCGAACCGCTGAAAATATAAGGCTTCTGCGGGATGTACGTAATCTGATTCCGCCAGCCCGCCGGGCTCAAATCCCCCAGCACCGTCCCGTTCAGCTCGACGCTTCCCGAAGTCGGGCGCAGGAAGCCGCCCAGCACATCGATCAGCGTCGATTTGCCCGCGCCGCTCTCACCGATAATACCGATCTTTCGCATTCCCCCGAACGTCAGATTGACCTCCTGCACGGATGGCCTCCCCTCCTGTTCATGGATCACGCCCACTTCATGCAGCTTAAGCGAGCTGTCCGGCGTCCACTCGAACACGGCTCCCGCCGGAACCGGCGCCGCCTTGGCCGCCTCTTTCTCGGCTTCGCCGATAATGGCTCTCATCGCCGCGCCCGCTTCTTTGCCGTCGAGTGTCGCATGAAAATCCGCGCCGACCATGCGCACGGGCAGGAAATATTCCGGCGCCAGGATCAGCACCGTCAGCGCGGGCAGCAGCTCGATCTTCCCGTTAATCAGCGGAAGCCCAAGGCTTACCGCCACGGAAGCGACGGACAGCATCGTGAAGAAATCGAGCGCGAACGATGACAGGAATGCCACGCGCAGCGTCTTCATCGTCGCGGAGCGGTAGGAATCGCTGACCCGTTCGATGGAACGGATGTGACCCTTGCTGCGTCCCAGAAATTTCAGCGTTTCCAGCCCGCGCAGCGAGTCGACGAAATGATTCGACAGCGTGCGGTACGTCTGCAATTGGCGCTCCGTCTGCTTCCGCGCCGCCAAACCGATCAGGATCATAAAGACGATCAGGATCGGCATCGTCACGACGAGGATAATTCCGGAAGTCGTATTCAGCATAAAAACATAGATCAGTACAAGCACCGGGGTAATCCCCGTCGCCAGCATGCGGGGCAGGAATAATTCCAGATAATTGCGGAATTTCGTCACTCCCTCCAGCACGAGGGTGACGAGATTGCCGGTGCCCTCCTGCCCGGCAAAACGCGGTCCCAGCTCAAACAGCTTGGACAGCACCTGCTTCCGCAGCTCCAATCCGGTCCGCTCGGCAAAGCGGTACGCCGTCTTTTGCATCAGCATGCCGCTGATCTGCCGGACCATAAAAGCAAGCAGGAACAAGCCGACCCCGCCGGCTTGTTCCTGCAGCTTGGCGCCGGCAAACAGGGCGGAGATGACCTCCGCCAGCCATTTTGCCTGCCATAGGATGGCGATTGTTTGAATCAAGGTCAAGCCGGCCATGATGACGAGCACCGGCTTGATGCCTTTGGTTTTCAAAAGTTCGCGGTCCATCAGTATTCCAAATGCTCCTTTTCGTGAACGCGTTTATGGAAAACAAAGTAGCTCCAAATCTGATATCCCAACACAAACGGGAGCAAGGTCAGGGCTACGATCGTCATGACTTTCAGCGAGTAATGGCCGGAAGCCGCGTTGTGAATCGTAAGCGAGAATGTCTCGCTGATCGAGCTGACCATGACCCGCGGGAACAGCCCGACGAAGACGGAGGAGATCGAGAGCGCGATCAGCGCGCCGGTCATTCCGAAAGCCCAGCCGTCTCTGTGCTTGGACATGAACATGCCCGCGAGCAGGAAGCAGGCCACGCCGACAACGGCCAGCAAGACCAGAGCCAGGCCGCGCACCTTGAACACGTCCGTTTGGAAATAAGTCATCACGCCGAAAATCACAAACAGTGCCGCGAGCGGAATCATCAGTTTGCGGGCCAGCTTGCGCGCCCGTTCCTGCAGACTTCCCGTCGTCCGCAACGAAGCGAACATCAGTCCGTGTACAAGGCAGAGAACGACGACCGTAATGCCGCCTACCAAGGTATAGAGATTTACCATATCGAACAAGCCGGCCTTCATTTCCATATCGCCGTCGATCGGCAGGCCTTTCATCAAGCCGGAGAAAACAACGCCGAGCAGGAACGGCGGCAGCAGGCTGCCGAGGAAAATCGCGACATCCCATGTGCCCTTCCATTTCCCGTTCGCCACCTTGCCGCGGAATTCAAACGCCACCCCGCGCGCAATCAGCGCGAGCAGGAGTACGACAAGCGGGGTATAATACCCGCTGAACATCGTTGCATACCAGTTCGGGAAGGCGGCGAACATCGCGCCGCCCGCGGTGAGCAGCCATACTTCGTTGGCATCCCAGAACGGGCCGATCGAGTTGATCAGCACACGGCGCTCCATATCATTCTTAGCCAGAAAACGCGTGCTCATGCCGACCCCGAAATCGAAGCCCTCGAGGAAGAAGAAACCGATAAACAAGACGGCCACAAGCACAAACCAAAGCTCATTAAGAGACAGCATGGTATCCCTCCTTACCGTATGGATCCGTCGATTTGTCGTCCGTGTGGTTTTCGGCATACGGGCCTTTCTTGATCGTTTTCACGAACAGGTAAACCATCACGATCGCCAGAGCGGTATAAATTGCGCAGTAAGCGATCAGGGAGAACAATAATTGTCCCGAGGTTACGCTCGGCGACACGCTGTCCTTCGTCTGCATCAGACCGAATACGGTCCATGGCTGACGGCCGAATTCCGTCATTACCCAACCCGCCGTATTGGCGATGAACGGAAGCGAAATCCCCCACAGCATCAAGCGGTAATACCATTTATTCGGCCGCTCCAGCTTTTTGCGCCAAGCCAGATATACGCCGTACATGCCGAGCAGAATCATCAAGCATCCGGCCGCGACCATAATCCGGAAGCTCCAGAAGGTCGTTTTTACCGGAGGAATATAATCGCCGGGCCCGTAAGTTTGCTCGTACTCCGCCTGCAACTCATTCATCCCTTTGACTTCGCCGGAAAATTGGCTGTAGGACAAAAAGCTGAGCAAATACGGAATTTTAATCTCAAAATTGTTCTTTCCATTATCCGTATCGATATGGGCATAAACCGTCCAAGGAGCGGGGTCGCCGCTCTTGCCCCAAAGTCCTTCCGCCGCCGCCATTTTCATCGGCTGGGTTTTCACCAGGTATTGCGACTGCTGATGACCGGCCAGCGCGGTGCCGAACGATGCGACAAGGCCGATAATGACCGCGATCGTAAACGATTTTTTGAAGAACTGAACATCTTGCTTGCGCAGCATTTTATACGCGCTGATCCCCGTAATCATGAATGCGCCGGTAGCAAAGGCCCCCAGTACAGTGTGCGGGAATTCCACCCACAATTGGCCGTTGCCGATCAAAGCAAAGAAGTCGTTCATTTCCGCCCGTCCGTTGTTGATCGTGTAGCCAACCGGTCTTTGCATAAAGGAGTTGGCGGCCAGAATCCAGAATGCCGATACCGTCGTTCCCAGCGCCACCAGCCAGATGCAAATCATGTGCACCTTTTTGGACAACCGGTCCCAGCCAAAGATCCACAGGCCGATAAAGGTGGATTCCATAAAGAAGGCGAACAAAGCCTCCACCGCCAGCGGGGCACCGAACACGTCACCTACAAACCGCGAGTAATCCGACCAGTTCATCCCGAACTGGAACTCCTGAATGATCCCGGTGACAACGCCCACGGCAAAGTTGATGAGGAACAATTTCCCCCAGAACTTCGCCATCCGCTTGTATTCCTCTTTGCCTTTGACGACATACATCGTCTCCATGATCGCGATCAGCAGAACGAGACCGATGGACAGAGGAACGAAGAAAAAGTGAAAAATCGTCGTCGCCGCAAATTGAAGTCTTGCCAGCACTAACGCTTCCATAATTCTTACCCCTACTTTCTCCAATCAATATTAATTCTTATCTAATGTGAATTCTATCACGGAAAAATGAAGATACACGGTGAAAAAGTAATAATTTTGTGACAAGAATCACATGACGAATGTCACATTTGTGAACTATATAAAAAAACCTTGCTCCAATGCGGTTTTCGCGCTGCAAAGCAAGGTGTGAAAAATATGTGTCTGGACTAGGAGACCTCGTTAATCGAGCTCTGTCAGCGCGATACGCGCCCTCCCGTCGATCATATGCCGGATCGTCAGAACGGGATGAGATAACAGCATGCGGGGGCCGGCATAGCGCATCACCCGTTTGATCATATCCCGTTGCACCGGGGCGTAACAGTGAACCGGACAGGAGACGCAGGTCGATTTGTCTTCCCCGAACCTGCAAAACGAGAGGCGCTTCATCGCATACCGCTCCAGTTCCTTGCACTCCTCGCACAAGCCGCTGCCCATGCGGTCATCGGCGTACTTGAAGCTTGTCCTCCGCCACCTCCCTCCAAGCGAATCTAGGCTCCGGCTCTTCTTATGGGCACCCCGGCAATAAATGCCGATCATATGCCGGATCGTTATTTTCTCCCGGGTGATTCTCGGCCCTTCTATTCTTTGCGCCTGTCGGGAATGCTGGTAGGTTCTGTTCATGCCTTTCCTCCGTAAAAGTGTTGAGCCCTCTTTATTCCCTCCTGCTCAGCTTACCGAACAGCTTGCGCCACAATATCCAATTGGCCGCCGGCAATATCGCCGCGTAGACATAAATGCCGTAGCTGACTTTAGTCGCCATGAAATGGATGAACCCCAACCCCGCAAGCAGGAAATATAAAGGAATCATGCGGACCCCCTCTCCCTGCTGCGCCGCCTCAAACCGCTCCGAGAACGGAAGCCCTTTGCTTAAGTAAGCGAAGGATAGTACCGTGAATACCAGAATAGCCAAGCCGGCCACAAGCAGATCGGGCAAAATATCGGCTCCGAACAACAGGGCCATGATCAGGGCTTCCAGCGCATACAGCGGCATAATTAGCCGCGCTGCGGCGGCGAGCAGCGTCCCCCTGTAAACCGGAAGCATGTCTCCGATCGGCAGTGCCCGGTAAATCCAGGCCGCCTTGTAACTCCCCGAGTATTTAAGCATCATGACAACGGTGGGCACAAGCAGGGCGCTAAAGTATATAAACAGATACATTCTTGTCTTCGCAAGCCCGTACAGCCCGTCTGTGGCTCCATTCATAAACATAAACAGGAACGGGAAAATAAGCGACAACCCGAGCGTAGGATATACTTTCAGCTTGAACTCCCGCTCATTTCCCAGCATGGTCCACGCAAAGCGAAAGAATACTTCCTCCTCCGGATTTGCGCATAACAGACGCGAAAGACGCTTCGGCCATTTCCCCTGCCCCGCTTTTTTGCCGCGGCCCGGATCGGACAGCTTCTGAAGATTGTTTTCCAGCAAAGGCATCAGCTTGACATATAACAAAAATGCCAGAATCGGCACAAATACAGACAGCAGCGACAGCAGCACAAGCATACTCTGGCCGTTCCCGTGCAGCAGCACTTCGAACGGTGCCCCGAACCACACCGGAACGATCAGGAACTGCCACCATTCCGGCTGCAATTCGGCTTGCAGACCCATGAAGTCAAACAATCGGACCAGGAACTGATAGCCGACGGCAAGCGCTACCGTGAGTCCGATCTGAACATAGTTGATCAGATCCTTCAGTCTCTCGCCGTCATAAAATTTAAGTATCACAAGATAAATCAGCGCGGTGAACACCACGATCAGCAGGTCCATTAAAATCAGTTCAATCAGAAACAGCAGGGCAAATCCGATTCCATGCTTGACGACCCCTACCCCCAGCGGAACGATAGCCAGCGCTCCGGTCACAAAGAACATATAGAATAAAATATGCAGCGTCTTGGCCATGGCGATCGTTCTGCGGTCCACCGGCTTCGTCGCCAGAATGCTCCGGTCCCGGGTATCCAGCAATACGGAAGAGAAGTCCGCGATCAGCGAGGTCATGATCATGAACATAAATATGCCGAATATAAAGCTCACCTGGAAAAAGGAATTGTTGCCGATTGCCAGAAAGACGGAAGAGAATCCGCCCATGAGCAGGTAAAGCCACAGAGAACCGATGAACTGGTTTTTCTTATCCTTTTTGCGGGAATTACCGACGATCGTCGGGGCCCTTCTTCCGTCCATCAGCAGTTTGATTTGAAGTATGCGCCGCATGGCGGGATAATTGAAACCCAGCTTTTCGAACAGTCCCTTAAAGCGGTCCAGTACCACCAACGATTTCATCTCGCCCATACCCCTATACCTCTTGCACAATCGCGACGAACTGCTCAGCAATGTCCTGATGCTCGTTAAAGCCCGTCAATTGATTGAAAATTTGCTCCAGTGAGCCTCCGCTGACTTGACCCTTAAGCTGCTCGAAGCTGCCGTCGGCCACGATGCGTCCATCGGCCAGCAAAATGATGCGGTGGCTGATTTTTTCGACAACGTCCATGATGTGCGAGGAATAAAAAATCGTCTTCCCTTGCGCGGCCAACAACGCGAGAACCTCCTTGACCACCATCACGCTGTTGGCGTCCAATCCGCTGAGCGGCTCATCAAGAAACAAGATATCCGGATTGTGCAGCAGGCTGGAAATCAGCAGCACCTTCTGCTTCATTCCTTTAGAAAATGTAGCGATCCGCACATCGAACACTTCCTTCAAGCCAAAGCGCTCCATTAATCGATAGGCTTTACTTTCCGCCTCATCCGCGGGTACTCCGTACAGCTCGCCGATAAACGTCAGATACTCGCGAGCCGTAAGCGTATCGTAGATATCCGCCACTTCCGGCACATAGCCGATGCGTTTTTTATACTCCACACTCCCGTCGCTTGGACTGGCCCCCAGTACACTGACCTCGCCGGTGTATCCTTCCACCAGGCCCAGCATGATCTTGACCGTCGTGCTTTTGCCGGCGCCGTTCGGTCCGATATAGCCGATGATTTGGCCCGGGTAAGCTTCCAGATCAATACCGTTCAATACATATCTATCCCCGAATTTCATCCGTAAATCCCGCACCGTGATCACAGGCGCGCTGTTATTCATAGTAGTCATTAACGTCCATCTCCTCTTCCTTTCCAAGTCCTCCGATAGATTTCAACTACGCAATCGGCAACTCAAAGGGCAATAATACTTACCGTCTCCTTCGTCATCGCATGTTTTTATGGTGGCTATGGCGCTTATGCCCTCTCATAGATTGATATTTTTCCATTATGGAATATTATGTATATCCTTTCAATGATATTAACTATATTAAAAGAAAGACAGAGCCCTGCAGGGGCTCCGCCATTCTTAATAATCATTTATATTAACAAGGATTAGCCCTGAGATCCCGCGGCCGGAATGAAGCCGCTGATATCAACGCCAAGCCCCTGGGCTAACCGCGTACCGTACTCGGCATCGGCGCGGTAGAAATTGCAGATCGCGAGCAGCCGCGTTTTCTCCGTCGTTTGTTTCAAATCGTTGACCAAGTTACTGATCAGATTGGCTTGCTCTTCCGGCGTGAAACTGCGATACAGCTCACCGGCTTGCGTGAAGTCGTCGGTCTTAGCGATTTTCTCCCGGCCGATATGGCCGCTTACCGGAACGACGCTGTCGCGGTACGCCGGATCTTCCTTCGGGCTGTCCTCCAGGCTGTTCGGCTCGTAGTTGACCGGCGACGGGTCCTGCATCACGTTCATCAGGCCGTCCCGTTGATGGTTGCGGACCGGCGCATACGGGCAGTTGACCGGAATTTGCAGGTAATTCGCGCCAAGCCGGTAACGCTGCGTATCCGGGTAGGAGAACAGCCGGCCTTGCAGCAGCTTATCCTCGGAAGGCTCGATCCCCGGCACAAGCACGCTCGGCGAGAAAGCCGATTGCTCGACTTCCGCAAAGAAGTTGACCGGATTGCGGTTCAGCGTCATCGTCCCGACTTTGATCAGCGGATAATGGCTTTCCGGCCACACTTTGGTCGGATCGAGCGGATCAAAGCCCCAGGTGTCGAGGTCTTCTACCGGCATCAACTGTACGTTCAACTCCCACTGCGGGAAATCCCCTTGCTCGATATGATCGTACAAATCGCGCGTGGCATGATTGAAGTCCCGCCCTTGCACTTCGCGGACCTCGTCCGCCGACAGATTCACCACGCCTTGCTTCGACTTCCAGGTATATTTGACATAAGTGATCTTGCCTTCGGCATTGATCCATTTGAAGGCGTGTACGCCGAAGCCGTCCATTTGACGGTAGTTCGCCGGCGTTCCGTTATCCGAGAACACCCAGGTCATCATGTGCGTCGATTCCGGGGACAGGGTCATGAAATCCCAGTACCGGGCCGGATCCTGGATGTTCGTGTTCGGCGCGGGCTTCAGCGAATGTACCATGTCCGGGAACTTGATCGCGTCGCGGATAAAGAACACGGGCAAATGGTTGCCGACCAGGTCATAGTTGCCCTCCTCCGTGTAGAACTTCACGGCGAATCCTCTCGGGTCGCGGGCCGTCTCCGGCGAGCCTACCCCGTGAATAACGGTCGAGAAGCGGACGAACACCGGCGTTTCGCGTCCGGCTTCCTGCAGGAAATGCGCCTTCGTAAACTCCGACATGCTGCGCTCCGTAACGAATACCCCATGGGCGCCGGCTCCGCGCGCATGCACGACGCGCTCGGGAATGCGCTCGCGGTCGAAGTGGGCGATTTTCTCCAGCAGATGATAGTCTTCCAGCACCGTCGGACCGCGCTGTCCCGCCGTCCGCGAATTTTGATTGTCCCCTACCGGCGCACCCTGATTTGTCGTCAATCTATTATCCATCTATATCATCCTTTCAAATTTACTATTGTATTTAGACTTAATCTAAGTTCTAAATCAGATTTTAGCATGCGGACATCCGTATTTGCATGAAGTTCAGATGAGGAAATCGTGAAAATATAAATTTTTAAATACCCGCAGATGGTAAAGAATACAACATTTCCTTTGCAAACTCGTCAAATGCTGAGTAATGCTGCATTATTTACAGAAATTTGAACGGAATCATTCGAATTTCCTCAATATCCGGCTTAAATGTTGCATAAGATGCAGCAATTTCTCTCCAATTTAGGTTTTCACCCGGAAAATGTTGTACTTTTTACAGCCTGCCGAAATATAAAAAAGCCCGATGCCGTATAAGCATCGAGCCGTTTTTGTACTATTTAAATTATTGAATTCCTTCCTGCACCTCTTTGATCATTTCCGGTACGGACAGGAGGCCGCCGCCGGAGAGATACCAGTAGTTGGCATCCAGGTAAACGATATGCCCGTCTTTGTAGGCGTTCGTTTTCTTCACAAGGTCATTCTCCACAATTTCGGACGCAGGGGTCGCCTGCTTGCCCTCCTCGGTGACAACGGCGTCGCGGTCCACGACGAACAGGTAATCCGGATTCTTCTCGGCGACAAATTCAAAAGAAATGGAATTTCCATGGGTATCGACTTTGATGCTTTCGTCTGCCGGCGTGACCCCGAAGACGTCATGGATAATGCCGAAACGCGACCCCGGGCCAAAGGCGCTTACTTTGCCGCCGGTCGTCAGAATAATCAGGCCTTTCTTGCCGCTGGCGGTCGCCTGCTCGTTCAGCGTTTTGATCGAATCGTCAATGGCGGCGAGCTCTTGCTCCGCTTCGGCTTCCTTCCCGAAAATTTTGCCGAGCGTCGTCACGTTCTCTTTAAAAGACTCCATATAGTTCTTGGTGTCTACGCCCATGTAAATCGTCGGGGCGATTTTGTTCAGCTCCTCATAGGCTTCGGACGAACGGCCGGAGATAAAGATGACGCCGGGATCGAGCTTGTTCAGCGTCTCGAAATCCGGCTCGAACAGCGTACCCGCATTCGTGTAATTGCTGTCTTCATATTTTTTCAGATGTGTCGGGAGACTGCCTTGCGGCACCGCGGCGACTTCCACGCCGAGCTTATCCAGCGTTTCCAGTACGCCCATATCGAACACGACGACATTGCCCGGGTTCTTCTTCACTTTGGCTTCGCCCAGTTGATGCGTAATCGTCAGTTCCTCTTCTTCGGCCGGAGCCGCAGCAACGGGCTCCGTCGTGTTGGTGCTGCCCGCATTGGAGCCGGCGTTCCCCCCGCCGTTATTGCCGCTGCTTGCGTTATTGGCCCCGCAAGCCGCGAGTACCATAATCATAACCAGTGCTGTAAGCATTAAAGCAAACTTTTTGCTTTTCACTTAAAAGTCCCCCCATACTATTTTTTTCAATATGAATATCACGTGAAATAAACGCCGATTCTGTTCCCGCCGATCTCGTGAATCGGGATGTCCATGTCGTAAACCTCCCGCAATACCGCCGGGTTCATAATTTCCTCCGTAGTCCCCTGCTTGATGACGACGCCGTCTTTCAACGCCACGATGTTGTCGGAGTAGCAGGAGGCGAAATTGATATCGTGAATGACCAGCACGACCGTCTTGCCCAGCTCGTCGACCAGTCTGCGCAGCACCTTCATGATCTGCACCGAATGGCGCATGTCGAGATTGTTCAGCGGTTCGTCGAGCAGCACGTATTCGGTGTTCTGCGCGATGACCATGGCGATGAACGCCCTTTGCTTCTGGCCGCCGCTCAGTTCATCGAGATACTTGTTCCGCATCGGCTCCAGCTCCATATAGCGGATCGCTTCCTCCACGTAAGCCTCGTCTTCCTTGGTCAGCCTTCCCTGCGAGTAAGGGAAGCGGCCGAAATCGACCAGGTCCTTCACGGTGAGACGGATATTGATGTGATTGGACTGCTTGAGAATCGAGATCTTTTTGGCGAGCTCCCCGCTTTTCCACTTGCCGATCTCCTGGTCCTCGATCAGGATTTCTCCCCCGTCCTTGGCGATCAAGCGGCTGATCATCGACATCAGTGTGCTTTTGCCGGCTCCGTTCGGGCCGATGAAGGAGGTGATTTTGCCTTTTTCGATTTCCAGCGAAACGTTGTCGATGACTTTCTTGCCGCCGTATTGTTTGGAAACGCCTCTAACCTTTACCACGATTTATTCTCCTTTAGCAGCAGATAGATGAAATACACCCCGCCGATAAAGTTGATGATTACGCTTAGCGAAGTGGAGAAGGTAAACACTCTTTCCAACAGCAGCTGACCGCCGGTAAGGGCGATGAAGCTGATCAGGGAAGCGCCGAAGATCAACGTTTTATGACGGTACGTGTTCAGAAACTGATAGGCGACGTTGGCTACCAGAAGTCCGAGGAACGTAATCGGTCCGACGAGCGCGGTGGAGATCGAGATCAGAACCGCAACGACCACCAGCATCCGCTTGACGACGTATTCATAGCTGACCCCGAGGTTGACCGCATGGTCGCGCCCCAGGGAGAGAACATCCAAATACTTGGTGAACCGCGCGAAATAAATCCCCACGAGCAGCACGCCGGCGAGCGAAAGCACGAGCAGATCGGAATTGACGTTATTGAAGCTGGCGAACATTTTATCCTGGATCACCAGGAATTCGTTCGGATCGATCAGCTTTTGCAAAAACGACGTCAGGCTGGAGAAAAAGGTGCCGAACACCAGACCGATCAGCAGCAAATGGTAAATGCTTCGTCCTTCCTTGCGGAACAGCATCCTGTACAAGAGCATGGCAAATACCACCATGAGGCCCACCGCCAGCACGAAGCGCAGATTCTTACTCATCAGCGTCAGGGCCGTCCCTCCGAACAGGAACACGATGACCGTCTGAAGCAGCATGTACAGCGAGTCCAGGCCGATGATGCTAGGCGTCAGGATGCGATTGCTCGTAATCGTCTGGAACACCACCGTCGAAAAAGCGATGGCCGTGCCGGTGAGGAGGATCGCGATCAGCTTTTTGGCCCGTCTCGGCAGTATGTAATCCCACTGTCCCCCCGCGTCGATCGTCATGAAGACGACCGCCAACAGGATGGCGATGCCGACCAGGATTCCAAGTTTCGCTTTATTGCTCATATGTCTTTCTCCTCATCAACAGGTACAGGAAGATGCCGCTCCCGATCACGCCGACCGTCAAACCGATCGGCACCTCGTAAGGATAAATGATCACCCGTCCCAAAATGTCGCAAGCCAGCACGAATGCCGCCCCCAAGAGCGCCGTGTGGGAAAGATTGCTCTTCAGATTGTCGCCCTGGTACATCGTGACGAGGTTAGGTATGATAAGCCCGAGAAAAGGAATCGATCCGACCGTCAGCACGCCGACCGATGTGACGAGCGCCACCAGCCCGAGGCCGATGTTGACGACCTGCTTGTAATTGAGGCCCAGGTTGACGGAGAACTCCTCGCCCATGCCCGCCACCGTAAATTTGTTGGCGTATACATAAGCGATCACGACAAGCGGGACGCTGATGTACAGCAGCTCGTAACGGCCCTGCAAAATCATCGAAAAGTCCCCGAACGTCCAGGCGGACATACTTTGGATCAAATTGTATTTATACGCGAAAAAAGTAGTGACCGAGCTGACGATGCCCCCGAACATGAGCCCCACCAGCGGGATAAAAATCGTATCCTTGTATTTCACCCGGTCGAGGATTTTCATGAAAATATACGTCCCGGCGAGCGAAAATACGAAGGCCACCGCCATTTTGATCAGCGGTCCCGCCGCGTTGAACACCAGCAGCGCCACCATAATGCCGAAGCTGGCGGAATCCATCGTGCCGGCTGTCGTCGGCGACACGAATTTGTTCCGGGTCAGCTGCTGCATAATCAAGCCGACGATGCTCATGCTGACGCCGGCAATCAGAATGCTGATCAGCCGGGGCAGCCGGCTGATCCACAGCAATTCCCACGCTTCCGCGTCGAATTGCAGCAGATCGCGGATCGAGATGCTCTGCACCCCGATGAATATTGAAACGATAGATAATATAATCAACAATGCTGTCAAAGTTGTTTTCTTCATAGCTTCGTCCTTACTTCGCTCTCCCTGGCCAGGAGAAAGCTCAAGTGATCATCCGCCGGCAGAACAGACGATATCTTTAATTAATAATGATATTCATTATCAATTAGCTAAAATTATATCGTCTCTTTTTTCACTATGTCAACGGTTTTATTTTAAATTTGCTGCATAATTTCACGGTTTTAAGATTTAAAATACACTGTCATTTCTATTGTGGGAACATATGTTTTGGTATAAAATGGATTGTACGAATGCTAGGAATACTCTAATAGAGTGTTCCAATATAAAATGTACATAGAGATACGGACAGAGGGAGTGACCGGCTTGTCGGAACCTAAGGAAACCATGCGTACCAGCAAAATTCGAAGGACGAAGTCCTTATCGCATTACCGGGAAATGTTGGGAAAATATGTATTCGCCCAGCGTAAGCTGCTGATTTGGCTGGCCGTGCTGCTGCTCGGCTCCATCACCCTGCAGCTCGTCAACCCGCAAATTATTCGTTACTTCATCGATACCGCTCAGGGACAAGGGAGCTTGAGGGCACTTTATTACGCGGCCGCTCTATTTATCGGCTTCTCGGTCGTCCAGCAAGTCGTGTCCGTCTGCGCCGCCTATTTCAGCGAAAATCTCGGCTGGACGACGACCAACCGGCTGCGGGCGGATTTGGTGGAACACTGTCTCTCGCTCGACATGTCGTTCCATAAGTCGAATACTTCCGGAACCTTGATCGAGCGCGTGGACGGCGACGTCAACGCGCTGGCGAATTTTTTCTCCAGCTTCATGATCCATCTGCTCGGCAACCTGCTGCTCATGCTGGGCATCCTGCTGCTGCTGTTCCGGGAAAATATCTGGATCGGCGCGGTGATGACCCTGTTCGTGGTCTTTGCCTTCTTCGCCATTCAGCGCATTCGCAAATACAACGTCCCGCTCTGGAAGAAATGGCGGGCCCAGAACGCCGAACTGTACGGCTTCATCGGCGAGCATCTGGAAGGAACCGAGGATACGCGCGCCAACGGCGCGGCCGGGTATGTGATGAACCGCTTCTATGACCTCGCCCGGCGGATGCTGCCCGTGCGAATCCGGGCCTTCATGGGCTTCGGGATGACCTGGGGCACGACCATCCTCGTGTTCGCGCTCGGCAACGCCGCCGCGTTCATCGTTTGCGCCTGGCTCTGGAAACGAGGCGAGCTTACGATCGGCTCCGCGTATCTCATCTTCTACTACACGGAATTGCTGGCGAAGCCGATCGAGAAGATTCGCACGCAGCTCGAGGATTTGCAGAAGGCCGACGCCAGCCTCATCCGCATCTCCGAACTGCTGAGCACAAAGACGATGATTGCCGACGGTCCGGGCGCGCCGCTTCCGCCCGGGCCTTTGTCCGTGCGGTTCAACCGCCTGACCTTCTCTTACGAGGAAGATGGCGAACCCACGCTGTGCGATATTGAGCTGGCGCTGAAACCGGGTCAGACGCTCGGTCTGTTGGGGCGCACCGGCAGCGGCAAATCGACGCTCGCCCGGCTGCTGCTGCGCTTCTATGATCCGCAAACGGGCTCGATCGAGCTGTCCGGCGTCGACATCCGAAATTGCAAGCTGCATGAGCTGCGCAGCGGCGTGGCGATGGTGACGCAAAACATCGAAATTATGGAGGGCACGGTCCGCGACAACCTGTCTCTGTACGACGACACGATCGACGATGAGGAAATCGTCGCCGTGCTGAAGAAGCTTGGCCTCACGGAATGGTACGCGTCGCTGCCGGAAGGGCTCGATACAGTGCTCTCCTCCGGGGGCGGAAGCCTGTCGGCGGGGGAAGCACAGCTGCTGGCCTTCGCCCGGGTGTTCCTCAGCGATCCCGGCCTCGTCATCCTGGACGAAGCTTCTTCCCGGCTTGATCCGCTGACCGAGAACCGGATCGAGGCGGCGATCAGTTCTTTGCTTGAAGAGCGGACGTGCATCATGATCGCCCACCGGCTCTCGACCGTGCAGCGGGCCGATCAAATTATGATTCTGGAGAACGGAAGAATCGTGGAGTACGGGGCGCGGGCCGCGCTCGCGGGGAACCCGGAATCCCGGTTCAGCCGGATGCTGACTGTCGGGCTCGAGGAGGTGCTGGCATGAATACAAGACATTTCTTTTGGAGGCTGATCAGTTATTGGCCGGTATTTTATTTTGCCAATCTGCTCGCCTGGATGATTATCCACATGATGCCGCTATTGCCCGGCCTCATTCAGAAATCGTTCTTCGATTATCTTGAAGGAAGCTATAATCTTCCTTACGGCGTCTGGGGCATCGCCGCTCTGCTGGTCGGAGCCGCCCTGGCCCGTATCGCGGTAATTATCTGCGGATTTTGGACCGACGCCAGCTATCGCTTCCGTATCTCCGCCCTGCTGCGGAGAAACATGCTGTCGCACGTGCTGAAGGAGCCCGGAGCCAAGGCGATTCCCGTGTCTCCAGGGGAAGCGATCAGCAACTTCCGGGACGATGTGGATCACACGGAAGAAGCGATGAGCTGGTCTGTCGACACGTTCGGCCTGGTCGGCTTTACGGTGGTCTCAAGCTATATTCTGATATCCATTGACGCGCAGTTGACCTTCTTTGTGTTCGTACCGCTGATTCTGGTCGTGACCGCAGCGCAAATCGCCACGTCTCGCGTCCAGAAATACCGGGCGGCTAGCCGCGCCGCGACAGCCAAAGTCACCAGCTCGATCAGCGAGATGTTCTCGAATGTCCAGGCGATTCAGGTCGCAGGTGCCGAGGCGCGGATCGTGCGCCGCTTCGAGCGGCTCAGCGATGCCAGACGCCAGACGATGGTGAAAGACAAACTGATCACCGAGGCGCTGTCCTCCGTGTTCACCAATTCCGTCAATCTTGGCACCGGTCTGATTCTCGTGCTTGCCGGGTACAAAATGCGAGGCGGAACGTTTTCGGTCGGCGACTTGTCCTTGTTCATTTATTATCTGACCTTTGTCACCCAACTGACTTCCAATGTCGGGAACTTTATGACCTACTACAAGCAGATGGCCATCAGCTTTGGCCGGATGAAAGCCATGCTGCAGGGGGCCCCCGCCTGGATTCTGACCGCCCCGGCTTATATCGGGATCGGCAAGCGGCGGGACGGCGAATCCCGCGGGGAAGGCGGCCGGAGGGATGAAGGACGCAGAGATGCGGAGCAGTCGGCGGTGCGGACCACTGCCGAACGGACTGGGAACGGTGCGGGCGGAATTGCCGCCGAAGCGTCGGCGGATGTTACGGAGCCGCTGCGGGAACTGGAGGTGCGCGGGCTGACCTACCGCTATCCGGAGACGGGCCGGGGCATCCTGGATATCGATCTGCGGCTTAGCCGCGGATCGTTCACCGTGGTCACCGGCATGATCGGCTCCGGCAAGACGACGCTGCTGCGGGCGCTGCTCGGCCTCCTGCCGGCGGAATCCGGCGAGATTCGCTGGAACGGCCGGCAGGTCGCCGCGCCGGGGGACTTCTTCGTGCCGCCGCACAGCGCCTACACGGCGCAGATCCCGCGCCTCTATAGCGACAAGCTGCGCAGCAACATCCTGCTCGGGCTGCCGGACAGCGAGGGCGGCCTGTCGCAGGCGCTCTACGCCGCCGTCATGGAGGACGACGTGGCGCAGCTCGCGCACGGCCTCGACACGATGGTCGGGCCGCGCGGGGTCAAGCTTTCCGGCGGCCAGGTCCAGCGGACCGCAGCCGCGCGCATGCTCGTGCGCGACGCACAGCTCTATGTGTTCGACGACCTGTCGAGCGCGCTCGACGTCGAGACCGAACGCAAGCTGTGGGAGCGGCTGTTCGAGGGCCGGGGCGAGGCCACCTGCCTCGTCGTCTCACACCGCAAGGCCGCGCTCTCGCACGCGGACCACATCATCGTGCTGAAGGACGGCACGATCGAGGCCGAGGGCACGGCGGAGGAACTTCTCGCCGTGAGCGAAAGCTTCCGCCGGCTCTGGCACGGCGAAGAGCGGCAGGAGACGGCTTCCGGGTAACAGTCGGAAGCATGCAAAAAACAATCTGCGACGATCGATAGAACCGTACCGATTGTGCACTTTAACTGGAAATATCCAATGAAATGCTGCTCTATCCTCTAGGCCCCCTAAATAAACTGGAGTCCTCCCCTACAAGGATTTACAATGGAAATAAGGGAGAGGATTAAGTTATGGGAAAAGCCAAAGATGAATTTCGTTTAAAGGTAGTAAGAGAAGCTTTATCTGGTATTAAAGTGGGGGTGCTTGCCCGGTCGTATGACCTGCACCCGGAAACCATTCGGACCTGGATCCGAACATACCGAGATCAGATAACGGATATAGAAACTTCACTGCCTGACCAACACCTTCAAGAGCTCAAACGACTTCAAGAGATTGAAGAGAAATACGAAAAAGCTATGAAAGTGCTCGGCGAGAAAGAACTCGAAAATGAGATCCTACGGGAACTCGTAAAAAAGAAAAACCCCGCTTATCTGAAAAACTTGAAGTAGCAGAACCATTCATTAAGCGGGGTGAACCAACAGCTGTAGTTCTGCGGATTTTGGAAATTGCCGAATCGACCTACTACGATCGGAAAAAGAGGACTTCTACCCCAAAGGCTGAGCCGTCACCTGCAGGCAAACGCGGGCGCCCTACACCTGGATACTCTCTAAGCATAACGGGGATCCCCATTAGCGATGAGCAGATCAAAGAGTGGCTCCTTGAGCTACTTGAAGGCGAAGAACATGTCTACGGCTATAAACTGTTGGGCCAGTGCATTCGTGATGTTCACCAAGTCATAATTAATAAGAAGAAAACGTACCGCCTTTGCAAAGAACTCGGCATTCTGCAAAAAGCTCGAAAGCACGTTCCATCGCACCCGCGCACTCTCCCAAAGAACCGATTCATAACCGGTTCCAATCAGTTGTGGCAAATGGACATCAAATACGGATACGTTATAGGACAGAAGCGATTTTTCTTTGTTCTTAGCATTATCGATGTATTTGACCGCGTGATAGTCGGACAATATCGCGGGCGAACCTGCGAAGCCAAGCATGCCGTTCAAACGCTTTTATATGCCATAGAGTGCCGCATTCAGCCTGGTGAAACATTACCTGTGATCCGGACGGACAACGGGCCTCAATTTGTAAGCAAGTTGTTTGGAGATACCTGTGAGAGCTTAGGGATGGCCCATGAGCGAATTCCCCCACGGACTCCAAATATGAATGCCTACATCGAATCGTTTCATAGCATACTGGAACGTAACTTGTTTAGTAGACGAGAATTCATGACGTTTGAAGAGGCGTTTGAAACGCTTGATCAATATATGGACTTTTATAATTATCGAAGAATGCATGGTAGCTTGAAGCGTATGGCACCAATGAAGTTTTCGTCATGGGTGAAGACGCTAAAGGATACCACTAAGTTCCATAAATCGATGTAAACACGTAAGAAAATAAGCAATACTGCGTTTACAATAAACTTGTAGGTCAGGACTCCGGATTTAAGGGGCCCAGCCG
>NZ_JAZHPZ010000014.1:0-125875 GCF_036553665.1 Paenibacillus haidiansis
TTTCCTATCTATGTTGGGCTGTACTTGCTGGCTTCAAGCATTGCCAAGAAGGGCATAGATTGCGGTAAGTCTTTTCAGGAAGACTCTAACCCCTGACAATAGCCAATCATCAAATTTTACCATTCATTATTTTTCTGACGGGTTGACATATTACATACGGATGCCATTTCAGGAGGTGATCAACATGACGGTAGCTTCTCAAGTGAAAACAGCTGTAGCTTCATTAAAAAGCGCGCAGGCCAGCTTTGAACAGTTTGCGTTAAATACACAAAACCAGCAGGCCAAAACCACGTTCACAAATGCAGCGCAACAGACACAAAACATTATTGACCAGGTCACTCCACGGTTACAACAAATTGAACAGGAAGAACCGCAGTATAAAGGTTTCTAAAAAAGGCCATGCCGATCTCTTCTCGGCATGGCTGTCCCTTTATTCCCTCGTAGATGACTGGATTGGGAGGCTGATTTTCTTGGCATGGATAGCAGGATTATGGCTAGTAAATACGGCACTATTGATCATTATTGCGGTTCGGGAGGTGCGCCGCCCCGCCAAAGCGTTGACTTGGATATCAGTCGGACTTGTATTACCGATTATCGGATTCGTTTGTTACCTGTTCGTCACGAATCCTGTGCAAATGCGGCGGGACAAGCTCGTTTCTTCGCACAATAACCCGATAGCGTTGCCTCCAGCATGTGGTGACTCCGCTTTTGTTATCGCTCGGGCTTTGCAACCTTTGTCTGTCAGTGGCCTTCGAACCAGTTACGTCCAAATCCTCACGAACGGAATGGAAACCTACGGAAAACTCCTTCAATCAATTCAGGCCGCACAAAAGACAATCGATCTGGAATATTACATATACCGGAATGACCATATCGGTAAACGTATCACAGATGTGCTGATTGACCGGGCTTTATCCGGTGTGAACATTCGTTTTATAAGGGATGGCTGGGGAAGCCGGTCATTTCCCAAACATACGGTTCGCCGGATGATGGAAGCAGGCATTGAATGCAGGACCATCTTTCCCTTGCGATTCCCCTGGGTACTATCCAACTTGACATACCGGGATCATTGCAAGATCGTCATCGTCGACGGAAAGGAAGCCTTCATGGGAGGAATCAACGTTGGGGACGAGTATACCGGAATGAAGCCGGATGTCGGTTTTTGGCGCGACACTCATATGCGGTTAACCGGCGAAACAGCGGATGATGTGAAAGCCGTTTTTGAGGCTCACTGGAAAATGGCGTCACCGGACATGCTCCATTCAACGAGAAAGGCAAAATTTATCCCTGAATCGGCTCAACTTTCAGACGATAAAGCCATTCATCCATTTCCATCCGGCAAAACAGAACGATCCGGATACGGATGGGAATGGGGATCGGAGCTGGGAACGATGGAAGGCACCCACATGGGAAAAGCTTCCCCATCCAAGGATTCGCATAACGTCTATATACAGATATTCGAAGGCAATCCCGGGCTGCCTACTCCGGTCATTCGGGAAATGCATTTCATCTGCCTGACGCAGGCGACCCGAACCATCGACGTGACCAACCCTTATTTTATACCCGATGCGGATATCATGATGGCCATCAAAACAGCCGCGGCGCGTGGCGTTCGAGTGAGATTACTGGTGCCGCGCCAAGTGATTCCTAAAGTTGCAGGAGCTGCAAGCCGTACGTATTATGGCGAACTCGTGGAAGCAGGGATCGATGTGTTTCAGTACAACAAAGGGGTGCTGCACGCGAAAGTCATGATTATCGATGGCGAGATTGCCGAAGTGGGTTCTTCCAACTACGATCTCCGTAGTTACCGTTTAAACTACGAAGTGTGTGCAGTGATGTATCATTCTGATGTGGCCCGGGAGCTTACGGAACAATTCGAACGGGATCTCGCCGAGGCTACTCCATATCGTTTGGAAGATCATATGCATCGTACCTCTTCCGAGCGCATGCTTGATCAAGCAGCGCGTTTGTTATCTCCTTTGTTATAAATCTCAAAAATTACATGGAATTGAATCGAAGTCCAATTACACATGTATATGGCGAAAGGGGAGAAGGCGCCTCCAACGAATACAAGTAATATCGAATTTGGGCAACAGTCTATGGTGCAAATATCACGCCCGGCATATAGTGTAGAAAAAAAGGAGCTGCATCATAGATGATCATGATGAAACCGATTGAAGTTGAAGGTCATCAGGTTATAAGTATCGAGGTCGCCCTGCCCAAAACAACACTTCTGGCCATCACAACCGATCACGGATATATCATGTGCGGAGCGCTTGATATTCGTTTGTTAAATGAGAAATTAAACGATCGCCGCATTGTGGCAGGACGCGCAACCGGGGTACGAACAATAGAGCAATTGCTGGATGCCCCACTCGATATGGTGACCACAGAGGCGGAATTACGCGGAATTTGCCCTGGGATGAAAGGAGCAGATGCGCTTTTAAAGATGGTAAACGAGGTTAGTTAATTTTAAATCCATACTTAAGGAAAGTAGGGGGATTTTTTGTTAACGGGTCTGCATATTGTTTTCCTTGGAGGCGATGCCCGACATCTTGAAATCATTCGGTCATTCACAGACCTGGATGCAAATGTTGTGGTAATCGGTTATGAAGATTTGCACGAACAACTTCTTGAAGTTCAGCATTCCAAGCTTACGAGGGAGGTGCTTCGCAATGCTGATGTATTGATATTACCGGTTGTCGGTACAGACGACCATGGCAGAGTAGAGTCTTCATTTTCATCTGAAACGTTATTGCTGAACAAGGAATATATGTCTTCCTTGCCGAAACACGCAAAAGTCTGTACTGGCATAGCCAAGTCTTACTTGAGGAACCTTTGCGTAGAACTAGGAATAGATCTGATTGAATTATTCAGCAGGGACGATGTTGCCATATACAATTCCATTCCCACTGCGGAAGGCGCCTTATTGATGGCCATTCAACATACGGACATTACCATACATGGTTCGCGTTGTATGGTGCTGGGTTTGGGGAGAATCGGTCTTACGTTAGCCGGCATGCTTCACCGCCTGGGAGCACACGTCAAAGCGGGGGTTCTGAAACCGGAGCAGTTTGCACGTGCATGGGAGATGGGGATTGAGCCGTTTTATACGAAAGATTTGTACGATGAAGGCGTAAATGTGGATATTATTTTTAACACGGTTCCGGAGCAAATCCTTACTTCTCGTGTGTTGACCCGTATTCCGCATCACGCTATTATTATTGATTTGGCTTCCAAACCAGGTGGGACCGATTTTCGTTTTGCCGAAAAACGTGGAATCAAGGCCTTGTTGGCACCAAGTTTACCGGGATTGGTCGCCCCAAGAACGGCTGGACGTATATTGGCGAGAACGTTATGTCAATTGATCCAGGACGAACGGAGTCAAAATCGAGAGCAAATGGATATACTTGCTTGTCCTTCCGGGTTATGAGATCGCGAACGATGGAACCGATCCATCGTTTTTTTTGAGTTTCAGCGTGCATCACTGAATAAACGGGGCAGGATTGTTCAGTCATTTACTCGAATACTTTGAAGAAAAAACATGCGGTCTATTTATTTGAATCATCGTGGAAGAAAAAGTACACGGATCGGGGAATACGGAAGATTTTGGCCAAATATTCGGAGGAAGCTAAACTTGCTCAAAACCTGTCGCCACACAAGCTGCGTCATTTTCTGTTGACCTGGCTCAAAAAGCAGGGCATCGATGACGCGCTCATACAACCGTACTCCGGTCATGAAAGCCGGAAGTCATTGGAAATCTATTCGAAGCTTGCAATCACCGATGCCCAGCAGGAATATAACGAGGTTATCAATAAATTTCCCATTTAATTTACATCTACTTTGCCCTTGGTGACAGCTACGCTGGTACTACCCCTTCTAAAGGTTTGTTTTGGGAGTACCGGGGGTAGCCTTGAATTAAGGAGCGTGTATATGGCATGATTAGACGGATAGCAGGTAGGAAAGACTGCGGAAACTGTTACAGGTTATTTAAGCCATTCGAAACAGTGCATTATCTTGGGATCGATAATTGCAGTTATTGCGCTGAATGTCGTGAAAAACTTCGTCCTGGTGAAAAGGATGATCCTCACGATCACGGCGGATGGGTTCCGGCTATCTACGTTGGATTTAATGAGGAAGGGCGAAATCATATTCTACAGCTCATTAAACTGTGGAATGAGGAGAATCAAGAAAAAACCGTATCGAAGTATCAGAATGATAGGATACACCTTTGAAAAAAAATGACTTTCCCAATTCCCGGGAAAAGTCACAAAAAAGAGGGTGTCCGTTGTCGCCCACCCATTTTACCATAATGTCCCTTTGCAGTCGCTAGGCATCAGCCGGCGGCTTTTTCGTTTTTATGTGAAGCCTGTAAGGTGGGAGTGGCCACGCGGCCAAAAGAGATCGGATTGGCCAAGCACAACAGCAAAAGTGTTTGGTCAGGTTGAATGTACAGCGATCTGCAGCATAGGTCGTATCAAAGAATTTCTTCGAAGTTATTTCCAGTGGATAAATTGATCGATATGGTGATACCGGTTTTATTTAAACAATAATTTTTAACTGTCCCTCATTGAAGCCACTGAAAAGTTGTTAATAATCCCTTTATCCTTTGACCATATTTTTTGAATTTTATCCTCAATTGTATCATACCGATAAAGATTTCTTTGCTTAGCTTTTGTTCCATGATCATCTTGAAGAACATTATACTTCTGAGGTACTCCAATAAAATAAATAAATCTGTCGTCTGAAGAGGAAATGTTGTTGGAGGCTCAAAAGTTCCTTACTGGATGATGAGAGTATCGGGTTAATAGCTCCATTGTTAGTGTTCATTTCATAAATTAAAAAATTGGCATCATCTCTGGCTTCTCATTTTACTGAAAATATGATTTTACTTCCATTTGAATTAACTGAAAAGTCTTGGATATGTTTTCGAATAAACCCTACATTCTTTAATTTAAACCCATTTGGATTGTAAATGCTGAACGTATATGGTTTAAATGGTCCCTGATTTTGATTAAAATCTTCTATATTTTGATGCGACTCTGTTTCAGAAAAGCTAGGAACGTACACATTTCCATTTGGACTTACACTAAAATTTTTGACACTCGTATCTTTTTCATCGCTATTCCAAACGTTCATTTCCTTCGATTTTAAGTCATATACGGCGATATGGAAATTCCGGTCTCCATTTAATAAAACACGCATGTAAATCTTCTCTCGTTCTTCGTCTAATTTCAAATAATCAATAGAAGAAAAGTCTGTTGTTAACTGTTGCTTATCCTTATTTTCAAGATTGATTTTAAAAAGCTGCGTTGATGATTAGAATCAAAATCAGTAAAAAATAAGTTCTTATTATTCCCTGTCAAGGCAGCAGTTGGGTAGTCCGCCGCACTTTTGGTATATACAACATGATTTTTCCCCTTAAAAAAATTAATATATGTAACTTTAAGTTCTTGGCTAGTGAATGTGATCAGTAACTTGTCGCTACTTAATTGCTTCGCGCTACCCTTATCCAATATAAACCTAGCAGCACATGCTAAGAGAAATAAACAAAAAATAGTATATAATATAGCTCTTTTCACATCTATTTTCCGCCTTTTAAAAACAGAAGTAAAGAGAATAATTCTCTCTACTTCTGTATAGTCTATACTACGCCAGTATTTTTAGCTGCTGTAAGAGTAATAACCATTATAGATGTAGCCATTAATCAGGTTTGCACCGAGTACTTGCTCAAAAACATAGGGCATAATATCTAAAATAACCGAGGAGCTTGATCCCCCCAAGGATCCAGTATCCCACTTTTCCAGTGCAGCCACTTTACCATTATCCAGATTTTTCACCAGGATCTGCGTTCCGTTGGGTGGGTTATCAAATCCAATTTTAGTTGCACAATCATAGTTACCTAAAATGTGGTAGTTACCATTACCATAATCAACGGTTTTTCCTACGCCATTGTACCAAGAAATTTTTCCATGAGCTGATAAGGCATAAGTGTTATTTGAAGGATAGAATGCTAAAGCAAACATAAACATGAACGCGATTCCCATTGCCAGTAATCTTTTCATTGTTTACCTCCAATATATATGCTTTTTTAATGACTAGTTTGGGGAAACTAGTTTTTTCTTTTACCCAGCGCTAGGTACTTATATATTCGTTGACCTAAAGACAATTTCTTCTATTTATTGAAAAAAATATATGTTCGATGCGATAAGGGACTAAAAGGAGAAAAATTGTGGTAGGGTACGAGTGGACGTTATTCGAACCGGTCTTGCGCAGTGTGAGCGGAGCCTAGTCCTTTCAACCACGATATCTTGAAACCAAACAAAACGTACAAATGGAGAAAATCATGACCACTCGCTCCAACGGGGTGGAACGGACATTTTCCGATATGCCGATGGGGGCAGTGAGAGTTCTCTCCAGTGGCTGTAAGGCAGTTTTTAAGTGGTCTTCATTGTTTTGAAAATCACTGCTCACGGCGGTGATGGTTGAGTACCCTTTATTTTTGTTCCTCGATTCCATCGATTATCCGACCGCGTGGTTGAGCCACAGCTCGGACAACTTCAATGACCGTCATATGACGGTCATGCAAAGGACTTCCCCCACTTAGAAGAAGGAAAACCCATTGACTATAAGCATAATCTGCTGTAAAATAGACTATAGTAAACGTAAGGGCGCAAGCCATCCGGAACGACAGCTCTGGATTCTCCGCCGGGGGGACGTTAAAAAATACCGTGTAGTCGAGGATTTGGCTGTCTCTATTTTTTTAAAACTGTCAGCTCTGATGATGAAAGTCATCAGAGCTTTATTATTTTTATTTAAGGGGACTACCTATGGCTTTGCTAGATTTGCCCGGCTTACTTGCGCTCCAGGTAAAACCAACAATAAATCAAATTGACTTGCCTCTTCTGCAGCAGTTTTACGAAACCCAACTTAGCCCAAATACATATATCTACAATCTCTCTTCAGGAGAGCAGATTAGACTCAAATTCGAGCCCCACCGTTTTTGCCACCTTCTTGGCATCGAAAGCATTGTTCAAAAAGCTTTACATTGGTCGAAACACAAAGAGTACAAAGGCCGTCTTGGATGGGATAATATAAAGAATGGATCGCTCAACTTTAAACACCTCAAAGACAAAGCCGGGAAGGCCGAGTTCAATAGTAAAAAAGATAAGATGCTTTACTTTTATCTTCTTCCCAATCTTCTTAATTCCGCAACAATAATGATTAAGTTTAATCCAGTACCTGGGAGTAGTGTCCAATGCGAATTGTTGCTCTACAATCAGCTTGAAGGGGTTTATTTGCATCTAGGTATTGAAAAAGAAGACGATGGAAAAAGCTATTTTCCTCGAACATTTCTTATTGAACGCATCACGGCATCTAATCCAGGAACACGGTTCATTGATGGACAACCTGACACGAAAACCGTAGTTAGCTTCGAAGTACTCGAAACTGACGGGGATGCGCAAAAGTCCTTATCCATTCCTTAATAACTGATCTCGCCATGATTGGATTGTTACAATTCTTCCAGTCGATTCGTTGGATAGCAACGTAGCAGGCAACCGCATATTCATGGTTTTCATGAGCCCTTAAGCGCTCCAAAAAGTTATGTGGTGAAGGTACTAATCAAGTGAGCCAGATACATATACGACTTTACCGCTTAAGTCATATCCAGTAATTTTGATAGGCGGGTATTGCGTGCAGCCCCGTATGTATTTGTCAGCCAACGATCGGATAAATGTACGACACGAGCAATTCAGCATTTGATCGAAAAATACCGGGCCCGTACGTGTCATGCCCTGAGACACACCTTTGGACACGACCTTGTTACTTCAGATCCGCCGGTTCCTTTAGATGTGGTAGCTATGCTCATTGGGCATTCAAAGAAGACGGAACCCCCAACATTGAAATGACCATGATTTACACTACACCAGGTTATGATGATTTAAAAAAGGCTGTAGAATCGATCAGTTGATTTTAGTCGCACGCTCATGAATTAGCTGTTATTACAAAAAGGCTTCTCCTTCCCAGTTATATGAGCTTCATTTTACTTCTAATAGGGGTACCGCGCGGAAAACGAACGTTAAAAAATAAAATCAAGTCAGCACTATGAAAAATGCGCACGCTAAGATACTTCGAAATATATCATCAGCATCAGGATATAAGGGGTCAGCCGACATTTTATCGAGTATACGTTATAATGTCGCCGTCATTACTCGTTGGAACCAACACATAGGTTTTTGTCATATGTTATGAAGTGTCTTTAATTTATGACAAAGGAGTATGCAAATACATGAATAGATTTGTGTACTTTGGCTATCCACAAGCCTATGCCTCATTCCCAGCTTCGAAATATTATCGAAATGAAGATTTACAGCGCAAGGAAACTTTGGTATTGCCGAAAAATGTTATGTACATGACACCTGTGGAACCCAAATTTACTGAGAATTTGATCCAACACATAGGTTTAATGATTGTCATCACGACAACTGTTGGCAAATTGGTCGGTACCTTGGATGATGTTTTTATTGATCACGTAGCTCTTATGGTTCATGGAAAACAGCATCACATTCGATTATGTGAAATTGTTTATTTTGAAATAGCAGAAGAGAAATAAGTGGGTCGGACTTCATCAGTAGAGATGATGCCGTCACAATAGCTTCTCCTATGCAGAGGTAATTTGAATGGAAAAACGCGGTCAATCACCGCAGAATTGAGTTTTGTGCATTATAGAGGAATCTAGCTATTTCATAGCGAGCACTTATTGGAGAGGATCCTCGAATCATGGGCGCCTCTCGCTTCTGGCTTTGGAAATGCCGCTTTTTAGGCAGCTGCAGCCTCTGCGATCCACCCTTTACCCGTTGCAGTCACGGTCTAAATTCATGGAGTGGGGTAGTTATCAAAGGTGGTGTCATATATTTTATTTTAGGCTTAGCAGTGCTGTGGTCTAATATCATGAAGAGGCTAAATTTGGGAGCAATGACCTGAAAAAATGCAATCTGTAAAGAATGCAATCTTAGCGTGATGGTAAGGAATATGTAGGGAATTCATGATCATTTTGCAAAAAATGAAGAGTCCGTTGAAAATGCTAAGCCTTAACATATTTGAATGATTAACATTATCCCCCCAATGAGGGGGGTCCGCGTTTGGTACATAGATCTAACATCTGAGCTCAAGTTCAACGCTTCAATATAGGATTACATCCTAAAACCCTTTGTATTGAGGTTCTTCTTTTTCTAGCTGTTGAACCCGGCTCTCCACCTGCTGTACGATCTGGCCAGTTTGCTGGGCCGCCTGAGTAAACAGGTTTTTCGCTTCCTGGTTTTGTGTGCTAAGAGCAAAAGTCTCCAAGCTAGCCTGGGCACTTTTTAGGGAAGCAAGTGTTGTTTTGACTTGAGAAGAAACTGTCATCACTTTCACCTCCTTTATAGAACAGTACCAACATAATCTAACCGGAAGAGGATCAAAAAATTCATGAAACAGGGTATTGTAAGCTTTTTGAGTAAAAGGATCAATATCTCCCTATCCTCAACATCATTGTTTTACCTAATTATTCGATGAGCCCGAGCTCCTCGTATACCTTTGATGAGACTACCCCGTTTTGAATAAGATGATGATCCCGTTGGAATTTTCTTAGGGCTATGGTTGTATCTGAGCGAAACTTACCATTACAAACCCCGGTAAAGTATCCAGCACTTTTTAATCTTGATTGAACCAGTTGAACGCCTCCGCCGACGTCTCCCTCAGCCAAGTTTCTTGCGTCTTGGTTGGGGTCCCCTAGGACATGACCATAAATTGTTACTTTTGTTCCGATCGGGATCATATTGAACAGTTCCTTTACGTCGTTATTGCGCATACGTATGCATCCGTGACTAAGGTGTTGTCCAATGGAGTATGGATTGTTCGTGCCATGTATACCATAAGTTCCCCAAGGGACATTCAATCCAAGCCAGCGTGGACCAAATGCAGCCCCCCAGTTTTTACCCTTATACACGATTTGGTACTCTCCAATTGGGGTCGGGGTTGTTGGATTTCCAACGGCTACAGTGTATTCCTTAATCGTCTGATCTTTCGACCGTACAACTAAACGGTGGTCAGATGGATATACATCGATGGAGATACTCCCCTGATCTGCCACGATGGGCAGGGAGGAATCGGCATAAGTATATAAAGTCTTTCCTTCGAAAACCATAAAAGCCATCAGCAGAAAAATAAGGAGTTTGTAAGTAAATTTAAATCGTGTCATTGTTAATCCTCTGGCTCTTTTCCTTGTGCTTTAGTTTTGCTTATTTTTTAACAATTGGATCCATTTTATTCGAAGTCATAAATGTATCCCCGAGACTCCGTATTCAGTATGCTTCATTCGCAAGCAATGGCATCGAAATATAAGTCAACCATGAATAGGATGGAAATCAAGGATTGAAAGGGGAATAATCAAGAATTGTCAGGAACCATGTCAAGCCATTATGCATAACATATATTACTCCGCTCTTGAGTAATTATTAGACCGGCCCGTGACTGCAACGGCATAAAGAGTGTGATCGCAGGGGTCGCTGCTACCCAAGTAAAGCGGCATGTTATTTGTTAGGGCTTCAATAAGGAACCTTCAGGAACTGGTGGAGACTGTTGGGGAATCTGATGAATCGCTCATCTTCATTAAGTCAGATCCGAATTATTGAAGCCTACGGATAGTTAACATAAAATGGGCTGAGCGGACTTGTAGTGGAGAGCATTTGAAGTGAAACGGATCTAGAAGGGCCTTTCTGAGCGCTAATTGTTTGCGCTCATTTTTTTGCGGAATTCTATACATATTTCACTGTGAATGAATAATGGCATGAATAGAAAACTTGGGTTAACTTTGCTTCTGGCCCCGAGCAAATTACAGAAGCAGAATTTAGGGTCTACTAAAACCATTTCAAAGCAACGTGAGGACATCACAGGGACCTAACGAAGATTGGGAGCTCGGAACATTGGTGCTGGGGAATCTTCTACAAGTGAGCATCCGTAGTTCCAGGAAAAGCATGAGCCATCAAATAGCCCCCACCTAATGATGGAAGGCAGATTTAGCTTATGCCAGTTGTTACCATAGGGTGGGGGCAAAGACGCTTGATCAAAGTTCTGAGACCTTCCGTTCCTTAACAAGGGTTGCTTTGCCCAAGGCTACAAAACAAAAAATGGCCAAGATTCTCATTCCGTCGCTTAGTATGTTTGATATATATGCTCGCAGGTTTCTGCTGTTGGCTCATAAAAACAATGACTCTTATAACGCCCTACAAGCGGTTGATTGTACCAAGTTTCCGGACAATTCCCTGAAGGCTTGAAATACCACAGGCTAAATTTAGCAGGCCAAAACCGTTCCCCATTTACCGCTCGTCTTGCTAATCGTCTTTCTCTGTCTCTTGCCGATTGATAAAAGTATCCGTGAATTAATGCTTCAAACGCGTGGGGTTGGTAAATCATTTGTGGAATCGTTCGAATTCCTTTGAAATCAGAGCAATTTGAAATTATACGATTAATTCCTACATTCCCTACAAGCATCATCCCCCTTTGGCCCTCGCCTTCAGCCTCCGCACGGAGCAGTCTTGCTAGCAAGGCGATATCTTGATCTCTTGCTTTGACAACCGCCATGAAATCACACCTCTTCCCTTATTGGATTAACCTTAACATATGTAGGGGAAAACGAACTTATGAGAAAAATGCCGAAGTTTGTATTTTGAAATGGAATCAAGCGAGAATAGTGTCTCGGGGGAAAAAGTGGCTTTTGGCTCGTTTCATTGCGCAATGATCGAAAAAAACAGGGTATACCAAAAGAGGAAGTTAAGTTCCCGTCATGAATACGTGGCGATCCCACCAATTTCACCCTAATCGTGATAGTAGTCGCTTTTTGACGAACCCAAACAAGGTGTTAGCCTAGGGGAACTAGTGATTCACCGCTCGGTTTGTTGTCGATCTGCTATAACAATATACTTGGGGCGATACACGGTTCGCTGATCATTGGGAATTCCCTTCGCCCTTCACTGACAGATGGGATATAATTTTCAAAACAGCTCCCAAATAAAAAGCCCACCGTGGGTTAGCAGACGGGCCATTTAACTGGGAACACGATTTTACAGGGATAGGGGGGATTTTGAGGAGATAAGGTCCATTCCGGATGGCTACTTATTTGGAATGGACCTCGATCGCAAATTGTAAAGCCGTTCTTTAACCCAAACGTTCTTAAATTCTTCCGGGAACAGACCCCGTTTTAGTGTCTCAAGGCAAGTTAACCCCCCATCAATGAGGGTGAATCCCTCCTGGTATTTTAAGCTGTATGCTGCACGCATCGCGGGATCGTGGTTTTTCTGATACTGCGAGAAGTAGCCCATGCTTTGTTCCAATGCCTTAAAACCCATCGTGAAAAACAGGTGGATTTCCTTCATTGCATCCCTAGTTTCGTGCGAAAATCCATCTGGGATTTTCATTCCAGAGAAAGAATCCGACGTTTCCCCAAATACTTCCCCTGCGGTTGAAATCGTTGCCGAAAGATTGTCGATGCTTTTAGCATTATTGAGTTTAGCGCTCTGTTCAATCCGTATATGGATTTTCTGTTTTTCCAGCGGCTCGAGACCATGATCAATCAAGTTGTAAATTATACTTTCATGGGCGTGAAATTGCTCCTCTTGTGACGGTTTCCCCGCCAAGACGGGGTAAAAAGGAGTTAGGAAAAAAAGGACCAGTGTGGCGTAAATAATCGTACTGACGCATAATCTTTGTGATTTTTTCATACTAAGTACCCCCCCGGAAGATCAAGTAGTTCAGGAATCGTCATCACCAGCCTAACACCGCCGTTTCGCAGTTTTTTGATATTAGGCAGCACCTGAATGGTGCTTGTTAGGCACTCGCCGCTCCAACCCGATATGAGCCTTGTGACTTTGTGTGTTTTCGTGACCTGATTCCGAAAATCAACATCGCTTAATTTAGGTGAATTCGCGTGGTTGAAAGAATGGTTACCCACCATATGACCCTCGCTAATCATTCGGGATGGGCCTCTAATCGGTTGAACAACCCGAGAAAGGAAATGAACCAAATGCATTTCATCGTCAATGACTCCTCGCTGATATAATTCTGAACACAGTTAATCTCCCCATCCACTTTTGGGAATATACCCCGGCATCAAGGCCATTTTTTGGTTCCCACTTCAAAAAGGAGGGTATAATGACAGTCATCGTGAAAGTTAAAAGCCCTGGTACCGAGTAGGTATGGGGCTAACGAACTTTGAGGCGAATGTATTTTTTTCTGGGGCCCCCATCACCTAGGCAAACACCGTGTGCATTATGGGTATTTCTCCATAGACTAATGTGGAAATATAAAATTGGTTCATCTTCTTAAGGAGGAATTTCAATGAATCATTTCGTACACTATGCAATGCCGATGTATACGCAAGACCATGCCACTTATTACCGGCAAATGTACGAATGGCATATGAAAATGCAACATTATCAAGAACAACTGCGTAGCTTCCATTTGGAACGGGCGAAGTACTTTCAGGGTATGGCGGAAGAAAGGGAAAAGGAGGCATCTACTAAATCCAATGATGGGCCTGCCGCTTAAGGGTAAGACTCGGATCGTTCGGTGGCTCCGAAAAAGATGGAGTGCCTTCATAAAAGACATCAATGCAAAAAACGCTATGCCCCTGACTTTCGCCTCCGTGGGACTTTTCATACTATAAAGAAAGGAAATAAAACTCGCTCACTTCTAAAAAAGCAGTGGCACTCTGGAACCAAAAGGTTCTAGAATGCCACTGCTTTTTATGTAGTAGACCTTTCCGTTACATCCCCGAAAAGGTTTGAAATTAGCGTCATGACTTTCCAGCCGTTAGTATGGTAAAGCAACTTGCATACCTTTCCGCTTTCCTGTTGCTTGTTTTTGCTTTGACCAGTTTATATCTAGCCTGTAGGGACATTCAAGGAGGGGACGAGCCTGAAGAACTGCTTTGAAAAAGTGGAGCCGATGAAGGCGCCACTTTTTACCCTAATGTGTGTAACCGGTCCCAATGCCCAATTGACGGGTGCAGCGGCCGGAAAACGGGATATCTTCTTACCAACGAAAAAAAGCCTAAATAATTAATCAATGCCATACATAGTTCCATCCCGGAAAGGGTAAGGTGTTTCATTTTTTGTGCCTAGCAGGTAATCGACTTACGCGGCCAAGTTTCCTGTGTCAAGCGAGGCGAGACCCATTCCTGCAGGGCAGAGGTACCCTCATTTTGTTTTCGTGACGGGCCAAAAACTTCAACTTTCGTCTTTTACAAAATTCCGCCGTGAGCGGCTTGGGTCATATTCAATTTAGGATAAGTTTGTTTCGATTAAACAGGACTGTTAGACATCCAACGTTTACCCCATTATGAATTCCAGCGTCCGATTGGTACAACAAGAGGGAAAATAGAAGATGGTTGTGTAATCATGGTGGGTTTTAGCGGACCATGACAGGCCATAGGACCAAGAAGCCTGCCACCAAGCCCACTCCGGCTAAGGATGGGCATGTGCATTCCCGGTCTGTTCTGTTGACATATTCAACACTTGGCTAGGCGTAAATATGTTAGAAGGAAAACTGCTGCAGTTCCGAATCGACAACAGGTTAAGTTACGGAAGTTGTGTGTTGTTTACTTCGTATAAATATCTCTGAGATGTATGAGCGGATGAGCACTAGCGGAGGCAATACAAAATATTGAACGTGAGCCCAAAAGTGAAAGCGAAAGGGATTAGACCGCCTTAAAAGGAGAAGAAGGGAGAGGGGTTACCGCGGGAATTGAAACCTAGATAGGAATGGGTGAGGGATCCATGGCCGCAAGAATCACGATTACGGGTGAGGTCTCGAGCGTTCGTAAGATTGAGAACCCCCAAGATCAAAATACAGATTGGTATTGTTTGGATTTAACGACATGGGGGACAGGAGCAGCACTGCCGGAGGGCCTACCTATGCCGAGTAAGGATATCCTGTTTACGGTGCTCCTGGATAAAAAACAGTACGATAAGGTATCTCAGGAGTCGAAAGCAGCACAATTGGGACTAATCGGTGGAAGGGTCCTGATCCAATGTGAAATTACCCTGGATTTGTCCTTTAATGTATTAGAAGGTGATGATATGGGGATTATTGCGTTTCAGGTCGAGTTCCTGGCAGCAAAAAAGGCAGCGGATTTTGCTAACCAAGAAAAGCAGAAGGTAGTCGGCAGGTCAATTTCTCCAGCAGCTCCAGCGGTAGCCGCGCCCAAAAGGCGTCTTCCTAAAAGCCCGATGAAGATTTACTCCATACAGATTCCGTATGAATTCTTCCCACCAAGGGAAGAGAAGATCCTGCGTGCGGTTGAATATTATGAGGAGCATGGTGAATTTGATCAGAAGATTCTACTCGAAAAAGGGAACGATGGATGGGTTCTTCGGGATGGGTACTCGCGGTACCTCGCAGCTAAAAGGCTCGGGTTGGATGAGGCAGACGTAGGATTATATGGGGGAAGAATGAAGCCAGCGGGGACTCCGAGTATCCCGCCTAGGGGCGAGGCATCCTTTTGGATTCCTGTCGTGTTGTCATGAGTGGCAAATCTTACGAACACATGAGGCAGAAACATGTGTTATTTGGAATCCTAGCTGTTGACTTATGATGCTTGAATTCCCCCAAAGCACAGACTTTGATGTACCAACTGTTTTGCCAGAACCCCTCCCTTGATGCCGCTATCATCATCAGGAGAAAAAGGTAAAAAGACTTACATAAACAGGATCACTCCTTCTCTCACGTCACGCCTCTACTCTATTTGAAAGCGATGATCCATTTGATAAGTGATCCAATCTTTAACTTTCTTTAATCTGGAGTGAAACGCGACAACGAAAAGACCCGACCGTTGGTACTCGAAGAAATGCACCCTTTTGATGTTGGCAATAGCTTCCTCATAGCTTTGGAATTTCAAATCAACAAACAGAAGATGATCCATGCCTTGTCGCACATATTCTACGTCTTTCCAACAATTCAACGGCACATTGGCGAACTGCCATGGCTGAAATTCACCGGGATAAAGGGGCATTTACCACCTGGTAGGGGGAACTACCGAATGTGTCCAAAATACCTATTAGCCGGTTCCGTTAAAAAAATCCGGTATTGATCCGTTGGGGAATATCAGAAATAGGGATCCTTTCGATTTCATCAATAACATATTTAACAGTATTAATGGCTCGTTGTCAGCCCTTTTCTCCTATCCAGTATCCGTTGGAAACTTGTTTGAAATCCCAAGGGAAAAATTGGCCCGGATATGAAAGCTCAATCAGTTCGGTATAATTCAATCCTTGAATTTTGGCCGGTGGATTTAACCGGTTTTTCCATAATAGTTCTGCTGTAATTTGCTTTGGGATTTTTTCGGTGGGAATATTTAAAAGGTCTTCAATGATATACCTGGTCAGTTCAACGAGATGCTGCTTTCCTGGTTCACCAACAAAGTAATGGTTTGGAAAGCGTTTTCTCGTCCCTTGCTGGATTTCATGGAATAGCATAATCACCTCTGAGCTGTTCATTGCCTCAATCCCTTCTAAAAAAAGTCTTATTATCATTTTCTCCTTTTGGTTTATTTATCATACAGCGGGGGACTATGAACCTTTTCACCGGCAATTGAATACACTATCTTGCGTTATTCATAACAACATTGAAGGAAAGTCAGGCCCTAAATAGCCTCCCTTAACACGGAGGCTATTTAGGTTTCGATGATTGGTACCTGTGGGACCAGATACCAGAGCGATTTTTTGGTGATCGTTTTGGTTCTTTAAGAATCGTATGAATTTTGGATACGGCCCGACATGGACCACAAACAATCATCTTGTTGTTAAACTGATCGAGCACACTGTGGGCAGCCTGTCTATAAGGTCTCCCTTGTATCCGAAAGAAACGACCCTTTATAGTCGTTAGGCCTTTATAAGATGGAGTTAAGGTTTGGCGGGTGTGATCGTTTATCAGCAAACGACCGCTCTTCCTGATGTCGCTTTACCCACACTTCGACTTGTGTTTTGCTTCGTAAACCTAACCGCTCAGCAACGGTTCTATATCCTAACCCTTCCTCCAAATAAAGTCGTACAGCCTCCTCTTTGATCTTCATGCTGTAACGATTAAATGTTGTCCCTTTCTTTGCCATAACAAAAGTCCCCTCCAGTCGATGCAGCCTCCGAAAGTAGTATTCATTTGAAGCCCTAATAATGCTACACACCAGTTTATTTTGGTAAATAGGCACCCTCTGTCGATCACTTTTCTCGGCGAATTCACGGGCCGGTAACGGAATTGCAAGAGTGGAGCAATGTATGATATGCCTATTCGCTTGGCTTTGTTACTTCGAACCAGGTTCACACTCACTGGTTTCATACCGCGTTCTGTCATTGACTAACAACGGTAAACTGCACAGTCATCTTCTGAATATCAGCATACATTCTCCATGTACCATCATGGGAGGGAGTGAGACAGTATATGTCGTGACGGAACGGATGTTGGGGCTAGGAATGCCACTGTTGCCGGGGGCCCCTTTGGGAGTGGGTATGCCTGCTTGTCGGGTTAGCGGATTCGAAATCGATCAATAATTTCATCATGGAAACGCTAATGCTGGACTTTCAATGGGAAGAATCAGATTCACAAGGGAAAAACATACTATTCTTTCTGAAAAGCAGAGCGCTTACCGTAGGAGAGGTTAAGGATGTTAGTGACTTTGATGCTTTCTTTGACGCCCTATTATACGGTGATGCGATTCTCCTGTTGGATGGATATACACTGGGCTTGGTTATCTCAATGAAGGGCTGGGAACATCGCGGTGTGACAGAAGCCAGTACAGAAACAGTCATCCGCGGATCCAAGGAGAGCTTTAATGAGAACCTCCGAACGAGTACAGCTATGATTCGGCGGAGAATCAAAGATCCGCGTCTATGGGTGGAGAGTAGGCAACTCGGTAAAGTGACGAAAACAAATATAGCCCTGATGTACATCAAGGGCATTGTCAATGACAAGGTCGTGGAGGAGGTGCGCGAACGTTTGGATCGTATCGATATTGATGGCATCCTCGAAGGTGGCTATATTGAACAAATGATCCAGGATGAGACGTTCACTCCATTCCCGACGATTTACAATACCGAACGCCCCGATGTCGTCGCTGCTGATTTGCTGGAGGGAAGGGTCGCTATTTTGATTGACGGAACCCCGTTTGTTCTGATCGTTCCCGTCGTATTCACGCAGTTTTTCCAAGCTGCAGAGGATTACTATCAACGTTGGGACCTTGCTAGTCTTTTGCGTATTCTGCGATTCCTCTGTTTTTTTATTGCTCTCTTGAGCCCTTCTCTTTATATCGCAATCACGACTTTCCATCAGGAAATGATCCCTTCCGATTTGTTGACAAATTTGATGGCGCAGCGGGAGGGGGTCCCGTTTCCGGCAGTGGTGATGGAAGTGACCTTCGAAATTTTGCGAGAAGCCGGCATTCGGATGCCGAAAGCCGTTGGACAAGCGGTATCCATTGTAGGGACTTTGGTCGTCGGAACGGCTGCGGTGGACCCGGGGATGGTGTCTGCCGCGATGGTCATTGTCGTCTCGATTACGGCAATCTCAAACTTCGTGTTTCCTTCTGTCAATATGGCCATTCCCGTACGCATACTACGTTTTCCGTTTATGATATTAGCAGCTTCTTTTGGATTGCTCGGAATCATAGCGGGCTTCATCGCCTTATTACTGCATTTATGCAGTTTACGCTCATTCGGGATTCCCTATATGAGTCCATTCGCTCCGCTCATTCCCAGTGATTTGAAGGATACCTTAATTCGGGTCCCCATGTGGGCCATGTTTACTCGTCCACGTTTAATGAATCAGAAAAATATCGTCCGGGAACGAACGCCAGAACCAGAACCACCAAAGTCTAAAGAATAACGCTTCTGAATGGGGTGTTTTTTATGAAGAAAGGTTTGACCTTGATGATGATGATGATTTGCCTTTCTTTATTCCTATCCGGCTGTTGGAGTCGCCGGGAGTTAAACGAACTTGCTGTAGCTTCGGCAATCGGTATTGATAAGGTGGGAAATCGGTATCAGGTGAGCGTTCAAATTGTGGTCCCAAACGAAGTCGCTTCGAAAAAAGGGGGAGGATATGAAACGCCAGTGGCCGTCTACACAACGACGGCAAAGACGATGGCCGAGGCCATCCGAAAAATGACGACGATTTCGCCCCGAAAGGTCTACCTTGCCCAGCTCCGCGTGATTGTCATTGGTGAAGAACTGGCAAGGGAGGGAATTAGCTCTGCACTTGACTTTTTGATAAGGGACCATGAGGTTCGTGAGGAAGATCTTTTCACCCTTGTTGGCAAAGAAGGCAGCGCGGGAGACATTGTCAAAGTGTTGACGCACATGGATAAAATCCCCGCTGACCGAATTCGCGGGGGCCTGAGAACACTGGATAAATATTGGGCACCCACGTCCGTCATCAAATTGGACGAGATTTCGTATGACCTTCTAACCCACGAGAGGCAGCTGGCGGTTACCGGGACTGATATCAAAGGGGGGAAGACCGGGGATGAGGGGACGAAGAAAAACGTCGAGTCTGTGGAATCTCCAGCGATTTTGCAATTTGCGGAGACAGCCGTCTTCCGGGATGACAAACTGATCGGTTGGTTAAACGAAAAGGAGAGCAAAGGGTATAACTACATTACGGATCGGGTTGAAAAAACAGCGGGGCATTTTGCCTGCCCGGGCGGGGGGACCCTAGCGGTAGACGTCATCCGCACAAAAACAAAAATCATCGGGCATTTCAGGAACGGGAAACCTTCTATCGAAGTGGACTTACGGATGGAAGAAAACGTAGCCGATGTCGAATGTACCCTCGACCTTACCGATCCGAAAACGGTCGATACATTACAGGAAAAAGGGGAGGCGGAATTGCAGGATATTATAAAAACAGCACTTGATAAAGCACAACATGAATTTAAGAGTGACATTTTTGGATTCGGTGAAGCTCTTCATCGATCTGATCCGGTAGCATGGCGAAAAATCAGGAAGAACTGGGATGAAGTCTATCCAGACATTCCTGTGAAAGTGGAAACTAAAGTTTTTATCCGAAACATGGGCACGATAGGAAATTCGATCCCCGAGGGACAGGAGGGATAGCCGCATATGGTTTCGATTCTTGGAATTATTGCGGTTGCCACCGCGATTTCCTTGTTTTTGAGGTTCCTTCTCTTAGGCGAAAAGGGTATCGCAAGGAATGTTGGGTGTTCTTCACTGTACTCCTGATGGGTATGGTTTTGGACATTGCCTGGGTATTACATGCCAGGATGCCGTCTCCTCTGGTGTTACTGGAAATTGTGTACAAACCAATAAACGACTTTCTGATGAGGTTTTTAAAGTAAAGGGGGATTTAAATGTCTGAAACCGCCAAAATTAGCACGCGCCAATTGGCCATATTGGCGACATTCTCCACCGTGGGGGATTCTATTTTGGTCTTGCCAGCGATTGTCGCTGGTGAAGCCAAGAAGGATGCATGGATTTCTACCATTTTGGGTTTAATGGTTGGCTTGCTGGTCATCCTTTTGTTCGTTTACGTAGGAAAGTTCAACCCCAAATTGGGCTTGGTTGAATTAAACGAGCGTATTCTTGGAAGATGGGTGGGGACGGTTATTTCTTCACTGTTTTTAGGATACGCTTTACTTTCGATGGGGGCACACCTAAGGGAGCTGGGGGATTTCACCGTAACCCAGGTCATGCCAGATACCCCCATTGAAGCGGTTGTCATTCATTTTAATCCTTCTCCTAGCAATTATGGGGGCAAGGCTGGGTCTTGAAACCTTCACCCGTGTTGCGGAGATCTTGTTTCCCTGGTTCATGTTGCTATTCGTCGTTTTTGTTGTATCACTTATCACGGCGACCGATATGCACAAAATACTGCCGGTGTTCGATCAGGGGCTTAAGCCTGTCTTCCGGGGGGCGATCCCCGCCGCCGCCTTTCCTTTTATGGAATTGGTCTTGTTTATGATGTTATTTCCAAGCATGAACAGAGCAGAGGAGATGAGGCGGGGGATGCTGCTTGGGGCGACATTAGGGGGGATCATTTTAATCATTACGACCGTCTTGACCATACTAGTCGTCGGTGCTGTACCATCCGCACGATATGCATACCCGGGGTACGCTTTGGCAAGGAGAATAAATATAGGGGATTTTTTTCAGAGGGTTGAAGCCATCTTGGCCCTTATGTGGACCATTACGTTTTATTTTAAGATCATGGTGTATTTCTAGCCTTTAATCGGGGACTAGCTCAGATGCTAAGAATTAAAGATTTTCGCATGTTGTTGTTGCCATTAGGTATGATCCTTATTGTGCTCCCCCTTGTGATCGCTCCAAACATCGCCTACTACAACAATCACATAGTTAACTATTGGCCGTATTTGGATGTAACGTTCAGCGTGTTACTGCCTTTATTGCTGCTTGTCGGATATGCCATCCGGAAAAGAGTGTAATCCGGGAAGTCTGATTTTGAAAAAGTCATATTTTATATGATGATCTTGAGGAGGGTGAGTATGGAAAGCCTTACATCTGTAGGACAAAGTGTGCCAAGAGTGGACACGGAGGATAAGGTTGCGGGTAGGGCAAAGTTTACCCATGATCAAACAAGGCCGGGGATGTTACATGCAAAGCTCCATACGAGTCGCCAAGCACATGCCAAAATCAAATGTATCGATACATCCGATGCCTTGCGTTCGTCGGGGGTGCAGGCGGTACTTACCAGTGATGCGTTTCCACATCCTGTGGGTCCGCTTTTGGCAGATCGACCTCCGCTCGCTATTGGTAAAGTGAGGTATTACGGTGAACCAATCGCTATAGTCGTTGCCAACACGGAACACGAGGCAAAGAAAGCAGCAGAGCTCATCCATGTGGAGTATGAAGCACTCCCCGTCGTCAATTCGCCGAGTAAAGCTTTACAAAGCCATGCGCCTTTGGTGCACGAGGGGAAGAGTCAGCCCCAAATTACAGGGGTCTACCCGGTCTTTGGCACCAATATTGCGAATCACACGAAAATCCGTAAAGGGAACATGGAAACCGGATGGTCCGAAAGCGATGTTATGATCGAAACGGATGTTTCGTTTGGGCCATCTGATCACGCTGCTTTGGAGACCCGTTGTGTGAGGGTAGAAATTATGGCAGATGGGCGCGTTATTGTACATTCTGCAAGCCAGGGGCCCTATGTCATCCGAAAAATGCTGAGTCAATTTTTCCATATTGATATCGGCAAAATTACGGTGCATACGCCGCTAGTCGGTGGAGCCTTTGGGGGAAAAGGTGCTGTGCAGCTTGAGTTCCTAGCATATTTAGCTTCTAAAGCCGTTGGCGGACAAATGGTGCAAATAGCAAACAGCCGGGAGGAAGACTTAATCACTTCTCCTGTTCATATCGGACTTGAGGCTAGGGTAAAGCTCGTCGCGACAAAACAGGGGCGGTTGAACGCGGCACAGTATCGTTTTCTGTTTGATGGGGGGGCTTACTCGGATGAGGGAGTCGGTGTGAGTAAGGCGGCTGCGGCCGATTGTACTGGCCCGTACCGTATTGACCATGTTTGGTGTGATTCATATTGTGTTTACACCAATCACCCCTATGCTACATCGTTCCGGGGATTTGGCCACCCGGAACTTACCTTCGCCATGGAAAGAGCGATGGATATCCTAGCTAAGAAACTGAATATGGACCCCTTGGAACTGAGATTGAAGAATGCGATCAGTCCCGGGGATACAACGCCAACCCAGGTTCTTTTAAATGCAAGTAATGTGGGTGATTTGCCGGCCAGTATTGCACGATTGAAATCGTTGATCGAATGGGACGGGGGGCAACGGGTTGAACATAAAGATGGGAAGATAATAGCCAGGGGGATCAGCTGCATTTGGAAAACGTCAAGCACGCCTCCAAACGCGGGTTCCGGAGCTATCCTTACGTTTAACCAGGACGGCAGTATAAATGTAAATACTGCCGCTCTAGAACTCGGGCAAGGCGTCAAGACCGTTCTCGCGCAAATCGTGGCGGAAAAGATGAAACTAGAAATAAATAAAATCCATGTCACGATTGACGTTAATACCCAATACGATCCTCATCAATGGAAAACAGTTGCGAGTACCGGGACCTATTTTGCAGGCCGGGCGGTTCTCGCTGCCGCGGATGATGCGATTTCACAACTTCGCAGAATCGCCGCTATCGTCCTCAAATGTTCCGAGGATGATTTAGAAGTTGCGGGTGGTAAAGTATGTCTAAAAGACAGCCCCGATCTCTGGGTCGATATAAAGGACATTGCGCTGGGTTATAAATACCCGAATGGCAATTCGATTGAAGGTGAAGTTATCGGGCGTGGCTCGTATATTGTCAAACATTTAACGCCGCTTAATCCCGAAACCGGATTTGGTAAACCAGGTCCCCAATGGGCGGTTGGTGCCCAAGCCGTGGAGGTCGAGTATGATCCTCGGGATCACACCTATCGGATTATGAAGGCGGCTACTGTACTCGATGCGGGCAAGTGATTAACCCCCAAGCAGCTATCGGACAAATGAGGGGTGGAATGTATATGGGGTTAAGTTTCGCCTGCAGCGAAACCCTCTCGTTTAGCGAAGATGGGATGGTACTGAACCCACAACTGCGCACCTATAAAATGTTGAGATTCGGCGAACAGCCCCAATATAAAGTCGATTTTGTGGAAACTCCTTTTAAGGAAGGACCTTACGGGGCAAGGGGGATTGGAGAATACGGGGTCATCGGGATGCCAGCGGCGCTTGCGAATAGTCTTTCTGTGGCTGCCCAAACGGAATTAACTCATCTACCGCTGCTCCCGGAATTGATTTGGGAAAGCCTGAAGGGGGAACATCCATGATTCCGTTCGATTTCGAATATTACAATCCGACTTCTGTTAACGAGGCCCTTCAGACATTCTTGGATCTCCAAGCAAATAACAAGCGAACGCTATATTTCGCAGGTGGCACGGAATTCATCAGCAGGCAAGGTTAGGACAAATTGCCGCCGATGCCGTAATTGACCTAAAAGGGATCCCCGAATGCAATGAACTGGAAACTCGACCGATGAATTTATTGTGCAATTCCTGGTCGCTGAACATGATGCTGGACTTCCGTTCATCAGCTTGAAAAAGACAAGATTTTCGAAAGTTGACTACCCCCTGGTCTCTCTCGCGGCCATCCACAAAGAAAATCAAATTCGAATCGCACTTAGCGGTGTGTGTGGATATCCCTTTCGTTCGAAGCCAATGGAGGAAGGGTTGATCGATTCGGCGCTATCGATTAAAACAAGGGTTGAACATGCGCTTCGTTATTTGCCCGGCCCGATTGTGAGTGATTTCCATGGATCAAGCAAATATAGGATGTTCGTTAGACATATGTACAAAATCCTAATTTTGTGAATATAAACTTGGAGATTTAGATGTTAGATAGCGGTCATAAGACATAGATGAGTATATAATTCGATCTATGATTATGTAATCCAGTGATTATCCCTCTTTCGTTCTTCAAATCAAAGTGCTGGGAAGCTTTGTCATCCTAATCGGTCTATTTCTTACCTTTTTTAGGGAATGGAGATATTCGATCCTATTTACTTATCTAACACATTTCTTTCAGACCTCTTTCATTGAAAGTCTCCAACGTAAGTGTAGTACAGTAGGAGATTCTCACTCGTGGTCGTTATGAGATACGACAGACATTCATCAGCATTTTCCACCCAGTTATTAGGCAGTGTCGCGGCAATATTCACATCCTCGAATCGCTCACGGTATCGCTCGATTGCCGCAAAATGCTCCCTCATGGATGGGTACCGACTACCGGTTGGTGCAGGAAGATGAAGGTGGGGAAATACTTCGCAAAAGAGACCCGTCGCACGCGCATCATCCTCAATTGATGACAACGGTGTGCCAGGGTCGGCACCTTCTAACAGGGCCACGCCCCATTCATCGTCTGCATCTAGGACATGAATCGCCCCCCGGCCCTCATAACCACAAGGAAGCAGTTGCCGCATACGCGGAGGCTATTCGCCTTAACTTTCCAGAACGTCCTTTGTTTGTGATTACTGGGGACCGCGTATCGGTTCAAAAGCGGAAAGCGATCGTGAAAGAGCTCCAGAAGCATCCGGACGCCATTCTCTTGTCCACGCAGCAGAGTCTGAGCAGTAGCATGAATATAGGGTTCATCGACAAAGTCATTATCGCTGAGCTCAGTTGGAACGATGCCTCGATGTCCCAGTATTACTTCCGCTTTATTCGCTTTAACAGCGAAAATGACAAGGAAGTTCATTTCGTCACCTATGAATCGAGCATCGAGAGCAATCTCCTAGGCCTCATCCTTGCCAAAGAGCGTCTGAATCTGTTTATGAAGAATCAGGAGCTTGATGATGAAGAACTGTACGACAAATATGGCGTGCATTTTAATCTCCTCGACCAGCTCATGGTTAAAGAGAGAGATAAGGACGGCAATGTTTCGATCCGCTGGGGAAAGCAAATGATCGTCTAATGGCTGTATTCGCGAATTTATCTGTACTTTTCTCAACTTGTGTTGAGTTGGGGATGGTGCGTTTTTATTGTTGAACAATGGACGTCACAGGTATGGTATAATTAGATGTGAGGTTGATATCAATGAGTAGACATGAAATCGAGATTGAAATTGACGAATTAACCCCTTGTTTAATCCATCGGGAATCTGGGGAATATTATAAGACAGTCGTCGAACCATTAAGCAAGTCGGATTTACCGATGCTAACAAAAAGGCATGGTTGGGGTAACTTCGATTGGAGCATAGAACATGCTGCCCCCAATCGTCATGTCTACAAACTTAGGGTTGAAGGATCAGACGTAATCCAAGGACTGATAAGTTTTGAAATCACCCAAGGGTATGTCGATGTCTTTCTAGTGGAAAGCGCCCCGTGGAATATTGGGGCTGTCACAAAAGAGTTTGTTGGTGTAGGCGCTCATTTATTCGCGATCGCTTGCAAGCATAGTTTTGAGCTGGGATTTGATGGTGTCATTGCATTCACGTCAAAAACCAACTTGATAAGCCATTACGAAGACACTTTAGGCGCCATTAGAATCGGCGGTCATTTAATGACTATTGAGACAAGTGCAGCATATAAACTTGTTGAGCGTTATTTTGGAAAGGGTGAAGCCAAATGAGCAAAGAGATTATGGATGCTTTTGAGAAAATGGCTGATTTGGGGAATGGTGTTCTTGCAATCCCTCCTCATAACGAGAAAGAACGTAAAGAACGTGATCGTCTTATGCAGGAGTATTTGCGTAACCGCACTACTGAAAAAAAGGAGTCACTTCATAAGTAGACTTAACACCGGTCAAATTCAACCGATTATTGGGAAACCGAAAAACGTGAAAAAGCGAGCCCCCGTTGTCTTGGGGGCTCGCTTATTTTGTTATTTTGATGGATCCGGCTTAATACGCTGTGAACATTGACCATTTCGAGAACGACGGTAGATGGCATGATATAGCGGCAATAGGCTTTTCAATCAGGAATCGGTTTATAGCTCTTCGCTTCCGTTTGATATGTACTGGGGAGACCCTTGGGAGAGACTGATTAAAAAGAGCATTTCACAGAAATGCTCTTTTCTGGTTTCTCGAGATTGCCAACCGTGTTTCTTGAGCTAAAACAACTACTGATATACAGGGGATGTCCGTAATGGGTTTGTTTCTCGAAAATGAAAGTGTTGGCTAAAATTAAAATACAGAGAACTCTTTTGGAAGATGTGTGAATGAGGGGGTTAAGGAGGTGTTCGATCGGGGCTAATAGCGTTGCTCTGATTTAATGAACGTTCGAGAGAGACAGGACTTCTATATACCTAAAAAAATCGTAGTTCCTATGCTAGCAGGGTATTCATCCCAAATTACTGGTGAAAGGTATCCTGCAATAACTCTAAAGGTAGGCGAAACCATTGAGATTTACTTTTCTAAAAACCGCGATTTTAGCAGTAGCCATATTAGCCATCACAGGAGTTCAAAATGTATTGGCGGATGGCTGGAATCTATCAATGTCAATTACAGATAAGCAAGCGGAGACACTTGCAGGATCCTTTCATAGTCATGTAAAACCTGGAACCGCGCAAACGTATACCGTTACTGTAAAGAATTCTGATCCCCCAAAAAGCATCAACCTTTTATCTGTACCCTACGGATGTGATCCCCGCATTAAATGGGGGCATTGGTTTTAAATACTACGGGGAAGTGGGTTGATGTCCAGCCTTAAAAAGTAACCCTTAAGCCCAACGAATCTAGAAATATCACCTTCCAAGTAAAAATACCGGAGAACGTAAAATACGGACAATATATTTCCTACTTCGCTTTGCAGGAGTTCAAAGGCGATGCAATTGTTCAGGATGTCGGAAATTCGTCTCTATCGACGGATATCACTACTAAAATCGGGATCCAGATTATTTCAGACTACAAATCTGTTTTTAGCTAAAAGTGTCTTATCTTTTTCCAGACTTGATCATCAGTATTTAGCCAATGGTTTACTAAGACTGTCTGGCTTTGTGAAAAATGATGATGGAACAATTCTTGCTAGGCCTGACGTTAATATCGAGGTATTCGATCAGGATAAAAACGAACGAGTTTTTGGCAGCTCGATGAAAATGGGTTCTGTCTATGGCTCAACCGAAGCAGAAGGAGAATTCTTGATAACAGATAAGTTTTTGCCCGCAGGTAATTATAAAGTGCTCCTTAAAGGGCAGTGGAACGACCGGGTCTTCTCCAAGACACTCTACTTTAACTTGGATAAGTCGGATGTCAATAAGGCACAGCAGTCACTGCCCGATCAAAGCATGGTTACCGTCGTCAATCAAAACAGTACTTGGCCGATCTTTGTGATTTATATTTTGGCTATAGTCATTATTTTTCTTCTGATCCTAATTGTCTTCAAGCGGCGATCTAAAAAGAAAGACACTGAAAGGGGTGGTCGTCATGTGAAAAAGAATAGTGGAAAGATGACATTAAATTAAAAGCGTAAATAAAAGGGAGGATTTCGAATTATGAAGAAAATGAGTTCGCTTCTGTGCGGTGTAGCATTATTGTTTTCAGTCCCTTTGGCAGCGTCTGCAGGTCCGGTGGATGTTCAGACTCCAGAAAGCCAGTTTAGCTTGGTCGGAGGTGAGTTGAAGTTTAATGCCCGGTCGTATTTGATACAAAGCAAATCAACAGCAAGGATTGGAAAGGAAGCACGGTGTCAACAGATATCGGAGTTACGGATGACTCTGGCCGAGCTGCTGGTTGGACACTTACAGTATCAGGTGGGGATTTTGAAAGTCCTGAGCTACCTGATCCAACATCCGGTGGAAAAGGGACGTATGTGTTATCCTATCCGGTATCCAGTGTTGAAGTTCGGATAGGAAACGTGTACGTGAACAGTGGACAAGACATTGACCCAGTCCACGGTCTGTTTGCCAGGGACTCTTCTTATCTACTTCTCCGCAAACGATTTTTAATGCTGATCCTGGTTATGGAATGGGGGACCCTACATTTGCTCTTACGGCTCCTAAAACTGTGACAGTATCCAAATCTCAGGGAGAGGGGTCATCATATCAGGTAGGGGATACAGTGGGGGCAGTGGCCACTACATATAAAAACAGATTGACTTACACCCTTAGCACTGGAATTTAATCCTTATAATGACTGTCTATCTGGTTATTATTGTCGTATTGATCGGCACAAAAGGAAGTCCTGGTCTGCCGCTGTTTTTACTGAGCAACCTTACAATATCAAGAACTAGAATTAACATGTATAATATTTATGAATTAAGTCTTGCTTTGAAAGAGAAATAGGCATAAATCCCGAGGGAGGTACGAACAGGTCATTATTAAAAGTATTGTAGTTTGAAAATCTATCTTAGACTATAGCAGTAAAGATTTCGAGCAGCTTATGATCGAAGTCGTGATATCCTGCAGCAATCGCCGGTTGATGAAGAGGTGCTAGATAGTAAATGAATATAGGTGACTGGGTAATTGTTCAAATCGGTCTACCGGGAAATCCTTATGGTGGATATGCCGGCAGAGTGGTGGCGATCTACTGCCATCATGCCAAAATCCAATTCGTTTTACGTCCAACGGGGTTCCTAGATCAATCATTTGAGCGGTGGATTCCTCTCTGGGACATTCGGTTGGTTACTACAAAGGAGTATTTTACTTGGCTGAGGTATGCATCATCAGTTCAAGGAGCTTAAAATACATAAAGTCTAGTAACATCAGCATTACAAGGAATTAAAAGGCCAAGAGATGATATCTTCGGCCTTTTTGTTTTATTACGATATATCGATGATTGAGGGCAACGGAATATCGGCAACCTGGAGGGAGCTTTTTCAGATGCGGGCATTAATAAAGTATGGGGAAAGTACCGGGAATAAGGAAACCGAGCAGGAGGGTCAAAACATAATTATGCTACTGAGGGTTACGCCGGACTCATGACTCATATCAACTAATTCGAATCCTCACACAGACCCATGGAGTGGGGACTCTGGACTCTTTCTGTTTTATTTCTTGATTCAGTCGATGCTTGATATAACTGAGGTAACACGAATTTTCTGTACGGATGCAAGAAGGGTGGGACTGGAATTGTCAGAGGACATTGATAAGGTATTCACGAACGATAGTAAATCAAAGAAGAGAACCGCAAACGGCTCTTTTGGCAGGGTTAGGGATTTGAGCTGGGAGATATAATAAATTTGATCCATCAAATATCATGAAAGACCTTAGTTTGAAGAACTACAGGGAGGAGTGGAATTATTATGACGCGAGTGGCCAACTCTCAACCGACGAATAAGCGATACATGAACGGTGTAATCGAAGCTTTTCAAAGAAAACAAGGATCGAACTGAATCATGCAAAAAGTCAATTCCTGCGATACTATCGACCTGTAAAACGGAATTGGAATTTGAACCCGACGTCGAAGAATTTGCCGATAAAATCATTAATATCAACCGTATCGTAAAGCATACTCGAAATAATGAAGGCAGCCCCCCTCAATTCAGTGGAAAAGGAACAATTAAACAGAAGTTAAGTTTTCGGCTGCGATAAAACTTGGTCAATCCTCAGAATCTGTTCATGCCCTGGTAAACACAGCAACAGGGAAGAAGTTGAAACACGCTATATTAGTGCATCGCTAATGAATTTAGAAATCAGAGGTAGTCCGTGACGATAAAGTTCTGGACTACCTCTGTGTTGTTTTTAATGTGCAAATTGTAATGGACCGCTGTTATCGAAAAGCAGTTTGACCAGTAGGTTGTCTCGATTAATTCTGATATGGTTTGCATAAATTTCCGTTCTAAGCTGCAAACCATTTGAATCTGAGTTGAGGGATTGGTATGGATCATAAATCGGCTGTCTAGTTCAATATCCGACGTTTCGACGGCAGGACGTTACCTTCTCCTCTCCGGTAAATACGGTGGAATTGGCACATTTATGGTTGATACCGGTATCTCCAGACACTTTCCAATTTGAATATCGTATGGTGAAGTTAATCGGTTTGCTTTCTGCAAATCATCAACAGAAATGCAGTATTTATTGGCCAACGATTGTAAAGTATCCTCAGCAGTAACGATATGCTGAGATCGCATTTTTTCAATTTTGCATGCTGATTGCTTAAATGAAGGCTGCTTGGATAATGGGTCCGTAAAGTCAGCCGTTAACTCATTCGCCGCTTCCCGTCCTTCCCAGCTGCCAAAGTGAAACGGAACAAATACTAATCCTTTTTGTGCTACATTTCCAATTCTTGCAGGGACCTCAATCCATCCGCGTGGTGAGGAGATACGCACAAGTTCTCCAGGTACAAGGGATAGTAACTGCGCATCTACCTCATTAATTTCCACATACCCCCGGGGAGCAGCAATATGCAAAAAGGGCGAGCGTGCAGTCTTTGTCCTTGTGTGCCAGTGCCAAACAAGCCGTCCTGTTGTCAGCCACATTGGATACTTTTCCGTAGGCGACTCAGCCGGAGGTAAATAGGTGATTGGATACAGGATTGCCCGGCCATTGGGATTTTTCTTTTCATATTCCTTTTTTGTTAAAGGCCGTCCTGTGAATTGATGTTTAGTGAAGCTTTGGGTGTATTCCGTTTCTGTAGGAAATTTAAAATCCGTATATAGTCTGGTTGTACCTTCAGGATGCTCATCATTGACCGGCCAGCGGAGGCCGTTGCACCTTTCTAATTTCTCGTAAGTAATCCCGGTCATATCACAAGGCCGGCCCTGCGAGACCTTCTTCCACTCTTCAAAGCATTCTTCTGTGGTTTTGTAAGCAATTAACGGATGTCCATCACGGTCCTTCAGGCCCATACGGTTTGCAAAATCCAACAATATTTCGAAATCCGTTCTTATGCCTCCAGGAGGGTTGACGGCTTTTCTTAATAAATTGATTGTTCGATCCGCATTCTCCATGACCCCCTCTTTCTCTCCCCATAAAGCTGCTGGAAGTAAAACATCCGCGACAGTTGCCGTCTCCGTTAAAAAAGGATCCTGTACCACAACGAATGTTTTTTCAAACGCTGCTCTGGCTCGGCGCCTGTTTGGTAGAGAAACCATAGGGTTGGTACCAATATTCCAAAAGAAGCCGATTCTGCCCATTTCCATCAAATCAATCTGTTCCTCAATCCCTTTTTCCGGTCCAACCGGAAGTTTCGCTTCATCGACATTCCATAGCCTTGCGATCTCTTTTATATGGGATGGATTGGCTGGATTTCGATGAGCCGGAAATGTCCCCACTCCGCCAACTGTCCGGTTGGCAGACGAACTGGGTTGTCCTGCCATATGGAATGGCCCGCAGCCTGGCTTGCCAATTAAACCTCTAATCAAATGCATGTTGTTGATGGCAACACAAGCTGTTGTTGCATCGGCGCTTTGGTAGACTCCTTGCAGCGTGGTGGTCACAAGAGATGGCGTTTTCCCTAATCTATGTGCTGCATTGAGGAGTATGTCCACCGGGATCCCTGTTGTCATCGACGTCTTCTCCGGTGTCCAATTATTTGTGGATTCTTTCATTTCTTGAAACCCAACTGTATGCTTTTCAATAAAGATTTTGTCAACCCAGCCATTTTTTAGAATCACATCCGTTCAAATAGAACGGTGCCTGTTTCCGCTACATTATGTCCAAACAACATCAGCGTGTCAGTTTCATCAATGTCATCAAAGGAGGTTGGACTGCCGTCCGCGCCAAATGATTGAAGAAAGCACAATTCGGTAGTAGCTGTACAAAGCCGGGTATTTGCATCAAGCAAATGAGTATGCAGGCCGGCCCTGCCAATTTTTGCGATGGTGTAGTAGTCCTCTAATAAAGCTTGTCCGGTGGAATAAATGGCGATACTAATGAAATCTTATGTTAAGAGAAACGAAAGGGCGATTTCTTCATTCTGCAGAAATTATCATGTGGGAGTAAACTTTGATATGAATACCAACCAGTTTACGGTTACTGATGGTAAGATCGCATCATTATTCATAACATATTTATTTTCAAATAGAATGGCTCAAAATATCGAAGGTGAACTTGTTTATTATAAAACATTTGGGAAATTACAAAAGGCAGCTGCGGTTATTAAGTAGAGAACAATTGCAACAATATACTGGGGGGTGTCCAAGGTATACTTCATATTTTATTTCTTTTACTTGTTTGGAGCTCAGTTTCCACTGTTTTTGTTATTGATAATAAGAAATATAAATAATAACAGTAGTAATATGTTCATGTATATGTTTATAACTTCGATGATCGTACTTATTATTTTACTAGCTTTTGCAAGGATCCGAATTGCAGTTAATAACAAGCCAAAATCAAGTATAGTTATAAATTCAGAAAATTTAGCCAACGCAAAGGAGCAGCGCGGGCTTATTGTGTTTTACACAAGCAGCAACTTGTTGCAGCATATCATGATTATTTGACGGAACAAGGGATTACACCACAGAAATCATTCTTGGTTCAATTTTAGAAAAGACCACCATTTACCGGATGGCCTTTGACTTTCATTTACAAATGGTCTTTTAAGGCCTATTCTACTGTACACTCTCAAGATATTTGACAAATAGTAAGTGACAAAAAAAGAACCGGGAAAACACGGGAAACGCCGATACTATAAGGGATTAGACGAGATAATATTAGAAAAACTATGACAGTAATCTTGAGAAGAAAAAAACGGTCACGTACTTTCGAATTTTGAAAGAAAAAAAGCGCGAAACCCTTTCGGGATAAGGGATTCGCGCTTTTTTTGAGTCCAGTTCACATTAGACCAGAATATGTATGACTCAAAAAATGTCGCCGCGTTATAACGGGGCGTTAGTCATTGTTAAATTCATTAACGCGAAGATTACCTAGTTCAAAGAAACCTAAATAAATCAAGGACTTTCGGTGATTTAGCTCTTTATATTATTGCGTTATAAAAAATACAAACCACTAATTTAAAGTGGATTTTCTTTATCCAAGCAAAGTGACATTTTAACAATTCACACAAAAAAGTGTCCCATTGCAGTTGTGACGCGGGTTTTCGGACTTTTATTAAATAAAAATTAGCATTGTTTCAATGGGACAAGGAACTGCACATTATTTCGAATAAATAGAGGCTAAGTAAGAGTCAAAAAACGCGACTTTATAGTTGGTCAATTCTTCAATTTGTACAGACTGGCAAATTGTGCGGAATTGCTTTATTTGCGCGGGTTCACAACTATCTTTTGTTAATGATTAAGGTAAGAGCAATTCTTCAGCATAAGATAGGAAAACCTATCATTGCATACAAAAAAATTAGGCGGACTCACTTTTTGCTGCGCCTTCTTCTCGTCTTTCTGTATTCATCGAGGAAGAAGACTTCTGCGTGACCGATGTTTGACGTATATCCTCACGCGCCATCAGTATCCCCATTATCATTCCTTCAATCTTCACTTGTTCCTTTTCGGTCAATTGATGAAATTTTGCTAAAAGTTCCAGATCAGCAGGAGAAATTGAATCGCCACTTGCAGTTTGAGTCGTAGGCTGAACAACATGTTCGGATATCTGATATTCTTTTCCTGTCACAAGCCAATCTATTGAAACAGAGAGCGCTTTGCTGATGAGCAATAAATTTGCAACAGAGGGAGCGTATTTGTCATTTTCAAGATCGCTCATATTTCCAGTGGATATGCCAGTCAATTTATTTATGTCTTTTAGCGTAAGCTTCAGTTCTTTTCGTTTGCCTTTTATCCTTTCACCAATTGTGCCCATATGAATTGATCCTCCCAGGGAAATTCGGATTTCAGTGTAAATATCTGATTTCAGAATTAAATTTATTGACAAGTTCGGATATCCGAAATAAAATAATGATAGATAGGAAACCTTATCAAGATATTACCACACATCATGATCTAACAACAGGTTTAAGGCAACCTGATCCTTGAAAACTGAATATTTACTTCTGATTGGAATTCTATGTGGAGAGGAGGATTTATGTGGCCAGATCCTTGCATGAGCAGCATGAGCTTGTAACGGGAATTGCTCAGAAAATTCTTGGGGATATTCAGATGAATGCTCCAGATGCGGAATTAATCGTATCTACTGCACACGAAGCAGCAATGGAATCTTTTATTGAGTTTTTGGAGGAACGCGAAAAATTACTGATTTCCGAACTGAGGAAAGTCACGCTTGAAATTAGTGCAAAAATTGCTGCAACAAGACAATTAAGAAATGAAGCGTCACGTGAAACTGGTAAACAAATCGCATTTAGAATGGTAGCAGCAGACAACCAGAAAGGAAGTGCAAACAATGAAACGTGATTTAACGCCTACCGGGGTGATCATAAAGAAAAGGTTAATCGAAACTGGAAAAACCCAATATCAGCTTGCAGCAGAGGTTGGAACTAGTAGCAATTACCTTTACCTCATTATGATCGGAGAACGGTCAGGGAGAAGTTATATTGGCAAAATTGCGGAGGCATTAGGGATTGAATCTAAGAACTTTAATGAATCAGTGTCAGCATGAAGTATTCAGAGGAGAAACTACACAGCGTTTCGAGAGAAGATGAGAAAGAGCGTCCCACCCACCACAGGCAGACGCTCTCCCGAGACAAGGAATATAAATTTCTCCTCCATTTTACCATGGATTTGCATTGAATGGAAAGGAGGTAAAGGCTTTGGATTTAATGTACATCACGATTGATGAAGCTGCTGGGTATGAAGGAGTTAGTTATGAAACAATCAAGAAAAAAATTCAACGTAATCCCAAAGCTTTTATCACAAAACATGAAGCCTCTCCATCTGGAGGAAAAGATCGCGTATTAATTTCAATATCGTCGCTTAGTAAAAAAGCTCGGTTGGCATATAAGAAATCTACCCAGATCAAAGGTGGAGATATCCTAATAGAAGAACGCGCAAAAAATGAGGAAATTCCTTGGTACGTAGAATGTGATCTAAACGCCTATCTGACAAAGAATAGCAAGCAATACTATGAAGCCGTTGAATTGGCGAATCACATCCGAGAGTTCCTGAATTATGCCGATGCTGATCGTACCAAGTTTTCAGAGGTTTTCGCCGCAAAGCTTGGTATTAGCCAAAGAACCTTATACCGACATGCTGAAAGTTATCTGGAAGCAAGTGCATGGGCTTTGAAAATGAGGAAGCAAGACGGAAATGATTATGAATTTTTCAAGGTGCTTGCGCTTTGCCGGAAACCTAAACAAAAATTCACTTTTCCTTCGCTCTCCCCTGAGTGTAAAGCCTTTATTGAGAACCTTTGGTTTGATCAAGACTTTGCAGCGAATAACGGCACGATCGACATGGTATATAGCAGGCTGATGAAAGTCGCCTCGGCCAATGGCTGGGATTACCCGAGTTACCCTACCGTCGCACGCTACATAGGTTACTTGATGGATGAACTGCGCGGAGGTAATGCCCGGTTCCTGGCTGCACGTGGCCTGCGGGAATATAAAAATCATGTCATGGTCAAAGCGTCGAGAAACACCAAAGCCCTGCCGGTTATGGGGCTGGTTCAGGGTGATGCTCATACATTAGACGTTTGGGTTAAGTACACACACCCGAACGGAAAAGTCACAGCGATTCGTCCGAAGCTCGTTGCTTGGATGGATACTCGGAGCCGCTGCATCGTCGGTGATGTGATCTGTCTGAATCCTAACGCTCAGATTCTGAAACAATCCTTGTTGAATATGATGTACGCCGGTGAAGTTGGCGGCGTGCCGGAATGGCTGCTGATCGACAACGGAAAAGACTACACCGCTGAGACAATGACCGGTCGCAAACGGAATGAACGTGTGAGCTTCGATTCTGAAACAAAGGGCTTCTATCGCTCAATCGGTATCCAGGATGACATCCGCAGCTTGCCATATCAGCCCTGGTCAAAGGGTCAGATCGAACGCTTCTTTGGAACGATGATCAGCAAGTTTGAGAAATGGCTCGTAAGTTATACTGGCACGCTAACCGGCTCAAAGACGGCAGCTAAAGTGAACAAGGATATCGACAAGATGCTGGAGCGCGATGAGCTGATCTCTATGGAAGAACTCTATGAGCTATGGAAGGAATGGCGAGATAACGAGTACCATCGTTCCATGCATAGCGGTTTGAAGCGTCAGGGTGAAAAATGGCAGACGCCGATTGAGGTCTTCCAGAATGCCGAGGAACGATATATCAAACCAGCGCCGCCGAAGTCCTACGCTACTGTCCTGATGATGAAGGCTGAGCGCGTACGGGTTTACAACGTAGGAATCCGGAAGTTTGGATACGAATACCGAGCTGATGAATTGACGGATTACATCGGTGACAAAGTGGATATCAAATGGGATGCCAATGATGTTACTAGGCTTTATGTCTATACCAAGGATGGTCAGAAAATCTGTGAAGCAGTCAGCCAGGATCTCCTGCTGATCGCCCCGAAGGTGCAGCAAAAGGCGCTAGAAGATCATATGCGAATGCAGAAAAACCAAATCAAGCGCGACACGGCGAAAGGCGATTATTTCCGAACGCCGCTTGAGCAGCGCGTGAACGAATATAACAATGCCCCTGGAGAAGTCGCCGGATTCATGGTTAAGAATGATTCCCCGAGCCCATCGAAAGTGGTCTCTCTTCCATCAGACCAGCAATTCAAGGAAGAGGTTAAATCAAGAAAAGGCAAGCGCGGAGCTGAAGTTGAGTTGTATTCAGAGAAGGCAGAGCAAGCGCTCGCCGTACTTCGCAAATTAGCTAATTAATGGAGGGATTAAATATGACGGCTGTTGCTGAACTTTACACCATTAATAAAAGTTTGGTTGTAAAAGTCCGTGAATACATGGATCAAACGGGAACCACGATTACGGAAATTGCGCGGGAGATCGGATTCTCCCGTCCCGCCGTATCCCAATTTCTAAGCGGCAATTACAAGGCCGAGAACAGTGACATCGAAGAAAAGATATCCGCATACCTGGCCGCTAAGACGGGAGAGATCGAATTGACCGCTACTAGGGAAAGCTCTCTCCCGGCTAAGCCAGGATTTTTTGAAAGCCGGGATTCAATCAATATTCTTGGCGTCTGCCAATCTGCCCAGGAGTATCTTGGGCTTGGGATTATTGTCGGTAAATCCGGATTTGGTAAGACGCATACTCTGAAGTATTACGCCAAGATGCCGCGCGTTGCTTATGTCGAGTGCGATGATACGATGGGCCAGCGCGACCTTGTCAAGGCGATTGAGCGAGCGCTCGGTATTCCTACCGGATATGGGTCTATCTGGGAGCGTGTCAACGGCATCCGGGAATTCTTTAATGTCAATCGGGGTTATCTGCTGATCGTCGATGAAGCGGACAAGCTGGTCAGCAAGTACACCCAAAAGAAAATGGAGATCCTGCGGGGAATTTTCGATCAAGCCGATGTCGGTCTGGTTATCGCCGGGGAACCCAAACTGGAGGGCTTAATTAAAGGTTATCTCTCCCGCTTTGCGAACCGGGTCGATTTCTACGCCACGCTCCGGGGTCTGTCCAATCAGGAAGTGATGAAATACTTGGCAAACTTTAACCTTGATGACGAGGCAATGCAAGAAATGATAGCCCGTGCTACGAATGCCCAAACCGGTTGTTTCCGGCTGCTTGATCGCACGCTGAACAACATTATGCGCTTATCATCCGCTGGATCGGCCATATCATCAGAAATGATCGCCAAGGCCAGTAACATGATGATGCTTTAGGAGGTTACATTATGAGAACCTTCTCGAACCCAACCGATCCGATTATTCGCCTCTTTGCTCTATTGAACTGTGTCAGGCTGCCGGTCAAAGTGAGAGCGGCAGCCGTGGTTTCTGGGCTCAGTGACTCCGAAGTTCGCCGGGCTCTGGCCTATTCACCTGATTACGTAGTGAATGGCGAGCATATTTCAGTCAAAGAACCTTACGAAGCTGTCCTGGAGAGATTAGAGAAAGAGCTATCAGAAGCGATTTCTGCCTCTGATGCCGATTGGTTATACCGTGAAAAAGGCTGCGTCTTCCGCTTTGAAGCGGGTCAGCTTATCAATACATTTATCGAATCAAAGGAGGAATTTGCATGACAAGAGTAAGAATGCCGGACGCACCGGCACTCAAAAGCTGGGATGATGTAGACCTGACGCTAAAGGAGATCGGCGAATGTCAGCTCGCCGTCGAGCGTATCGAGGCGGAAATGAACGCCAAAATTTCGGATATCAAGCTTTCTGCCGAAATGGAAGCAAAGCCGCACAAGGAACGTATCAAGCTGCTGGAACTTCAAATGAAGGAGTTTATCGATGAAAACCGCGATGACTTAGGTAACCGGAAAACGAAAGAAATCAACTTCGGTCGCGCGGGCTACCGCAAGAGTACAAAGATTGGGCTTCCTCGGGCGGCGGCCAAACTGGCGGAAGTTATCCGGCGGATTAAAGAGTTTGGAATGACAGATTGTATTGTTCAACCGCCGGAGAAAATCGACAAGGATAACCTGAAGAAGTATCCGGAAAGCGACATCTTAAAGGTTGGCGCAACACTCACCATTGATGACATTTTTTGGTATGAAGTAGATCGCGAAAAGCTGGCCGATCTGTGAGGTGCCGTTCATGGATAAGATCACCTATCCGCAAATTAAGAAGATTTATGGTCTCTCCAGACAAGCCGGTTTAAATGATGAAGAGCTGCATGACCTGGTCTATTCCGTGACCAGGTCAGACAGCATTAAGTCTCTGAGCAAAAATCAAGGGATTAAGGTTATTGATCGTCTCACTTCCCTAGTAAAAGGCCATCCTCCAACAAGAGCTACACCAAATCAAATCTGGCAAATCAATAAGCTTGCCGAAGAAATGGGCTGGACGAATGATCCCCGTAGGCTGAGACATTTTCTTGAAAATCAACAACATGTAAGCCATCCGAGCTACTTAACGCCGGAAGCCGCCAGCAAAACGATTGAGGCGCTGAAGAATATAAAGCGTCGGGCCACAAGCAGGGGGTCAGTCTAATGATTGCTTATGATTTAAAAATCTGGCCGGACCACTTTGAAGCCGTTACTTCCCCCGATCCCCTGAAACGTAAGACGGTAGAAATCAGACAAGAGGATGACAAAACGTATAGTGCGGGCGATGTATTGCGGCTGCAAGAATGGAATCCCGAAGAATGGAAATATACTGGCAGATCCGCAGTCGTTGTCGTGACGCATATTTTGCGCGGATCTCCCTATCTACCGGAAGGATTCGCAGCTTTATCTATCCGATGGATTCAAGGGAGGGGGTGTTAAGTATGGAAAACCCTCTGCTAGAGCGTTACAGCGACCTGCAAATAAAAGTGATTAACGATTATTGGGATACCATTCGCTGGACAAGGTCAACCGGCAAAGTGTCTGAAGGCATTAAAAGCAAGGAACTTGAGTTTTGGAGTAAGTATCCCGCTAAAACTGTCATCCAGGCGCTTCGGACTCATATCGATAAGTACCCTAACATCAAAGAGCATTACACCCGTGGTATTATCCGGAATTTGAGTAAAGGTCAGTCCCAGGCTCCAGCCCCATCATCGAACAATCGTTATCAAAAACCGGTTCTGCCGATTGTCCAAAGTCAAGGTGAACCAACTGTTACCGATGAAGAGTTTGCCGAATTAATGAAAATGGCTCAGCAAATGCAGGACAACAAGCGGAAATAATTATCAAAATGAATGACAAAGGAGGCGTCGAAGAAGATGTCGCTATCGAATGAAGAAGAACCCATATTCGATCCTAAAAAATTTCAATGGACGGATCGCTTGGGCTGTATTAATGCACTTGCCTCAGAATGTGCTGATAATGGAAATAAATTTGATTTGGCGGTAAGAACAATCGATTTACGGAGCTATTGCTTCAACGCAAATAAAATGACCGTGAAGCAACGGACTGCTCTCAAACGGGAAGTTTCCAAAAGGGTTAAGGATATTCAAATCATGCGGGAATCGGCAGAGGTTGGAGATATTGTTCTTGTTTCAAAAATGGTTCCTAACCCGCTATTAGGAGGGTATTTGCGGGAAGGTTCAAAGCCGGTGGAAGCCGTGGTTGTGTCAAAAATACGGTTATCGTCTTCATTTCGATATCAAGTGAAGCGCCTTGCTGATCAAGTTAATCAGGAAGGAAACGGCCATATGATCAAAGGAATTATTCGTAAAGCCTCAGAAAGTGCATCATAATGGCAAGATCAAAACCTAGCTCTGTTCCTATTCCATTCGCGACTCCACCCGATCCCAACCGCAGCTTTGTAGTCTTTCCGAAGATTTTAACGGCGGGTACAGTAGCAGTGAGTCTGGAAAGTATCCTTCATCAGGTTAGAAAGCAACCGGCTGACCGCCAGATCATTGAAGTCACCATAGACCCTACCCTTAGATTTGAAATCAAGTATGAAAAGAATGAATGTGAGGTGTCACAATGAGCGAGTTTCACTATCCTATCCGAAGCCGTGAGGCTGAAAGTCGCGCCATTGGTGCGGGAGCCGTCGATGAGTATTTGCTCACCCCGGAAGAGCTGAAGCATTTTAACAGTAATCTTCCGGAACCAGATCGGATTCAGTCAAAGGCATCCAAGCCATTTTCTTTACAACGCAAAACATCGAGCCCCCCTTCTTTGCAGCAGCCAGAACCGGCTTCAGGAGTTAAGCGGCGGTCAAAATATGAACATGTAACCAAAGACATCGTGCTAAAAGAGTTTAAAAAGGGGATGACAATCACCCAGATCGAAGAAAAATACGGAATGTCAAAGAACTTTTTATATGGTCGTCTTCGTTCCTGGGGAATTCGAAGTCCTAAATCACCTCAGTTCAGCAAGGCGGAAAACAACAAGGCCACCCCGGCTATATCCGATGATCGCAGGCCTTTAGATATCCGTATTGATAATATTACGGTTGAAGTAGTCATGGAATTGCGTAGAGCTATGGGAAAGTTTTCTCCATTAGCTTCGGCTCATGAGGGATATGCCGTACTTAAAGAAGAAGTAGACGAGGCTTGGGAGGCTATAAAAGCTAATGACCTTATTAAAGCAAGAATGGAAATGACCCAGGTCGCAGCAATGGCGATACGGTTTTTACATGATTTACCCCAGCAGAATAATCCTAGTGAAGAGGAGAATGAAAATGAACAAAGGAATTGACTGTGCCGTTCCAATCACAGCGGCAAATGCAAAAAAAATGGCGGCGGCTGGATATACTTTTGCTGCCCGCTACCTGGTACCGGAGCGTTTAGCCTGGAAACGGTTGACTAGAACCGAAGCGGAAAGGCTGACGGCAGCCGGGATGAAAGTGATCTCGGTGTTCGAAACGACAGCTTCCCGGCCTGCGGGAGGTGCGGCAGCCGGACAGGTTGACGGTGCCGAGGCCTTTAAAGAGGCGAAGCTAATAAATCAGCCAGTAGGAAGCGTAATCTACTTTGCCGTAGATTATGATGCTCAAGCAAAAGACTTTGATAAGATTGAGGCCTACCTCAAAGCTGCTGCTTCCCAGATCCCAGGTTATAAGATCGGCGTTTATGGATCGTATAAAGTCATTGAAGCAATGGCGCAGCGTAAAGCCGCATCAGCTTTCTGGCAGACGTATGCCTGGTCAAGTGGGAAGAAAAGCGCGAAGGCTAATGTTTTTCAATATAAAAATGGGCAGTCTCTGGCAGGTATGACTGTTGATTTTAACGAATCCTACGGAGGTGAGGGCTGGTGGGATACGTCCGAAGAGGACAAGCCGATGACTCCAGAGATCGAGTGCAAAGTTTCATCTTCTGACGCTGAGAAGATCATCCGATTCCTATCTGCCGCATGGTTTGTTCCGCAAAAAGAGTACGCAGGAGAATTTAACCGACTGGCGGATGAACTACGCCGGGGAACCGATATCCAACCTACCGACGCCGAAAAGATCATCCGCTTTCTATCCGCTGGTTGGCATGTCGTCCAAGACTTCAAAGATGCCCGCGACGAGTTCAACCGTTTAGCGAATCAAGTCCGCTTAGCTGCTGGACAAAAGGCCGGATGATTGCCAAATGAAATGACCCTGATATAATGGGAGGTGATTATTCCGTGGACGAATGGGTAAACGATTTGGATATCGAAATGATTCCGGATGCTTATCGCGAATTTGCGGAACTCATCGGCGTTATAGGATTTTACAAATTGGCTCAAGCCTTCGGAGGCAGTACAATTTATATCCCAAAGGCGGATACTATATTGAGGCCTGCACGGGATCATCATATCAAACAAGAGTTTAACGGATATAATCACGCTGAACTTGCTAGAAAATACGATCTGACAGAAAAGTGGATACGCGAAATTTGCGGTCCCGGGCACCATAAGGATCAGATGACGATCTTCGACTTCATAGACGAAACCCCTTAAAAATCACAGAAGCGCTTCCTCAATACCCTCAAATAAAAGAAAGCTAAGATACCAGTATAGGCAATTGCCTGTACTGGTTTTTTTATTTTTTCTGACAAGGAGGAATACGATGCAAAACTCCATCCAAGACATACTGACAAACTTTGCGCTCGGCGTACTTACTTTGCTTTGTGCCTACGCCATGTATTACATCAAGCGGGCTATCGCGAAGGTGAAACTTGAAGCGCAGAAGATCGACAATGAGGAGCAGCGCTCGCTTATACTAACTGCCCTCTCCCGGCTCGATGATGTAGCAACCAAAACGGTCAGGTCCATTGAGCAGACGACGGCAAAGGAAATCCGTGAGGCAGTCAAGGCCGGGCTAACTAGCCGAGATCAGCTCTTCCAGCTTTCCCGCCAAGCCTTCGACCAGATTTATGACCAACTGGAGCCGGAGTATCTGGCGGTTCTGGCCTCGACTTTGGGCGACATGGACAACTACATCAAAAACACAATTGAGTCCAAGGTATTGGAGCTAAAAGGAGCAGTCTGATGGATTATTCATGGATCATACAAACGGTCACAATGCTCGGGATCGGGGCTATCGGCTTCTTCCTTAAAGCAACGCTCTCCGAAGTTAAGACCCAAATCAAGGAGAACGCCGAACGGGTGGATGCGCTGGAAGAGAAGCTGGAGAATCTGAAGTCTGACCTCCCCTTTATCTACACCACCCGAGAAGATTTTATTCGCACAATGAACAACGTGGATACGAAATTGGAGAAGATCCATGACGTGCTGCTGAAAGGAGGCAATAAGCATGGTACAGGATGAACAAGAATATCGCGGCGCTCAGCATAACAAGGCGGTCCGGGGGTACATCTTGCGATCCCTCGTAAAAGGGCATAACAACTCCTTGCTATGTCGGCAGCTCGTTAATGTCATGGTCAATGATGGCGTCATCGTCAGCCCGGATATTTCGAAACACCTGGATTACTTGATCGGCAAAGGCTACATCGAATTTACCGATAATCGGATCAACTCTTATACCGCATACGCAAATGATGCCGTTATCCGGCTGACTGTCACGGGGATCGATTTGCTGGAAGGCTCCACCCCATCTGACCCGGGAGTGATGCTCTAATGGGAAAGCGTAGAACCAGATGCCTTATCGATGATTTGCCGCTGCACATTAAGGATCAGGTCGATGCCATGCTGGCAGATACCCGGATCACTTATTGGGAAATTGTCGAATATCTGGACAGTCAAGGCTATGCGATAAGTAAATCGGCAGTCGGGCGCTATGCTCTACGGCTGGATAAATCGACTCAGCGGCTACTGGAAGCCCAAGAACAGACCCGCGCCCTGGTCGAATTGATCAAGAAAAATCCGGATGCGGATTATACCGAGGGTGCCATGCAGATCATGGCCGGTGAGCTGACCCGCAAGATGGCGCAGGCCCAGGAAGAATGGGACGAGATGGATCTCGATAAAGCCGGTCGGCTGATGGTCGCCCTATCCCGCAGCAAGGTCTACAAGGACAAAGTCCGCCAGGACATGCAAAAGAAAATCGACCTTGCCTTCTCCGGAATGGAATCCGACATCATGGCGGCGATCAAGTCGGACGCTGCTCTGGCCGCCCAACTCAAAGAGGTCTTACAAAAAGCCAAGGAAAAGATGATGGCCGATGATTAAACTGGACGACTACATCCGTCAACTGGAGGAGGACGACGAAGCCAAGGAACAGATCCAAGACCTTGTCTACCAGCGGGATCTCTTCGAGCGATATGTTTGCCGGAACAATGAACACGGCGATTACCGCAAATCCCTTTGGCAGGCTTACCTGGAAGGTGATGAGCTGACCGGGGCGAACGGGCTTCGGAAAAGGCTCGGTGCGGTTGACCTGGAATACTTTGGCCGGGCTTATCTCCCCCATTACTTTATTCGGGAGTCGCCAAAATTTCATGGTGAGCTGGATCGGATCTGGACGCAAGGCGTCATGAAAGGTCTGAACCCAATCATTGATAAGAAAAAGATCTCCCGGGAAAAAGGATGCAAACGTGGTACGGCTGCTCCCCGGGGTCATGCGAAATCTACAAACTTTACGTTTAAAGATACGCTCCATGCCGTGGTCTACGAATATAAGCATTACCCCATTATCCTGTCGGATAGCAGCGACCAGGCCGAAGGTTTCCTCACTGACATCAAGACCGAACTGGAGGACAATACAGCGATTATTGAGGACTTCGGCAGCCTGAAGGGCAAGGTTTGGAAAGGCAGCGTCCTGTTGACATCTACGGATATCAAGGTTGAAGCGATCGGCAGCGGGAAGAAGATTCGCGGCCGTAGACATCGAAACTGGCGTCCGGATCTCCTCGTCCTGGACGACATCGAAAATGACGAGAACGTCAATACGCCGGAACAACGTAAGAAGCTGGAGAACTGGTTCTATAAAGCAGTTTCCAAGGCTGGGGACACGTACACGGATATTGTATATATCGGAACGATCCTGCATTATGATTCCCTGCTGTCCAAAGTGCTTAAAAACCCATCCTATAAATGTGTGACATATCGCGGGGTAATCGGCTTCTCAACTGAGGAAAGCCTCTGGGACGCTTGGGCGTTGCTCTATTGCGATCTGGACAATCCGGCACGTGAGGAAGATGCTCTGGCTTTTTTTGAAGAAAACCGGGAAGCCATGCTGGCCGGAACGGAAGTTCTCTGGGAGGAAAAACTCTCCTACTACGATCTGATGGTTATCAAGCTGTCCGAAGGTGACGCTTCTTTTAACTCGGAGATCCAGAACGATCCGATTGACCCGGACAGTTGTACGTTTAACGAGGAATGGTTCGACTTCTACGACGATGATCCGACAATCGACTTTTCCGATCCCAGATACATCATCGTAGCTGCGAATGACCCGTCGCTTGGCAAAAACAAAAAATCAGACACTAGCTCAATCATTGCCATCGCCAAGGATACCAAAACCGGTTACATGTACGTGGCCGAGGCTTCGATCGAGAAGCGACATCCGGATGTCATCATCGATGATGCGATCGAGATGTCGAAACGAAATAAACGGGATCTAAAGAAACCTTTCTATAAGTTCGGCGTGGAGACCGTACAGTTTCAGCACTACTTCAAAGATGTACTCGTTAAAAAGTCCGCTGAAGCTGGTGAGTATTTACCCATCGAGGAAATCACTAGCACCCAGAATAAATTCATGCGTATTGAAAGCTTGCAGCCGCTGATCAAGAACCGGTATCTGAAGTTTTCCCGGAAACACAAAACACTGCTTCAGCAGCTCAAAGAGTTTCCAATGGGCCGGAATGACGACGGCCCCGATGGTTTAGAAATGGCCGTCCGTCTGGCACTCAGCATCAAGACGACCAACAAAGTTGATTACAAATCTGTGATCGGCCGTGCGCTGAAGTTCCGGCGAGGCGCTTATTAAAGGGGTGAAACGAATTGTCGAAAAACAAATCCAAAAAGAACCAGGTGAATCGGCAACAATCCCCCGTGATCCAGAAGCCGGAAATGACTGAAATCGCGGTCGCCCAGGTCCATGATAAGTATTCGACCTATCCAAGCAACGGGCTGACCCCGCAGCGCTTAGCGCAAATTTTCCGCGAAGCCGATGCTGGTGATGTCATGCGGCAAATGGAACTGTTCGAGGAAATGGAGGAAAAAGACCCTCATCTGTTTTCGCAGCTCCAGACAAGGAAGAACGCTGTGACAGGTCTTGATTTCGAAATCATTCCCTTCTCGGACGAAGAGCAGGACAAGCTGATCGCCGAATTCGTCAAAGAGCAAATCGAAGCGCTGGAGAATATTGAGGATATCTTTATGGATCTCCTCGACGCGATCGGCAAGGGGATTTCCGTTTCAGAGATTATCTGGGGTTACGACGAGGGTCACACCGTTATACAAGACATCAAATGGCGCCATCCGAAAAGGTTCCTTTGGGACAACGATGACATCTTTAAAGTGACAACTCGGGAAGCTCCTAATGGCATACCGATGATTCCCAATAAGTTCATCATGCACCGGTATAAGGCTAGATCCGGACATCCGGCCCGTGCGGGGGTTTTACGGGTAGTCGCCTGGATGTATCTTTTCAAGAACTATGACATCAAAGATTGGGTCAGCTTCTGCGAAGTGTTTGGAATGCCGCTACGGCTCGGCAAATACGATCCCTCGGCCTCCGAGGATGACAAGATTGCTCTAATGCGGGCATTAATTCAAATCGGGACAGACGCCGCTGGGGTCATCCCGAACGGTACGGAGATTGAGTTCAAGGAATCCAGTAAGACGACATCAATTAATGTCTATGAGTCGTTGGCAAGATACTGTGATGAGCAGGTCTCAAAAGCGATTCTCGGTCAGACACTGACATCTGATTCCGGTGGCGGCAGCTACGCTCAATCCAAGACGCATAACGAGGTCAGGCATGACCTGACGGTGGCCGACTGTAAAGCTCTCGCTGCTACTTTGCGCCGGGATCTCCTCCGCCCGCTAGTCTATTTCAACTTTGGTGAGGATCGCCGTATACCTTACATTCGGTTCGATTGTGAGGAAGCCGATGATCTGAAGCAGACGGCTGAAATTTACGACACCTTGATCTCAAAAGTTGGGCTGAAGATACCTACAGCACACATCTATAAGAAGTTCTCTATCCCGAAACCGGAATATGGTGAGGAGGTAGCTTCTCCGCCATCAGTTGCAGCAGCTTTGCCATTATCAGCCGCACAGCCCTCTTTCTTGATGGCAAATACAAACAAGGAAACGAAGGATACAGCGCAACAGCAAATCGATCACCTGGCCGATGCAGCTCTCCAGCACAATTCAGGGGTATTTGCAAAAATATTCGCGCCGATTCTCAATATTCTTGGCAAAGCCGAAAGCTTAGAGGAACTGAAGAATCAGCTTGAGGATCAAACGTTTGTTGAATCGCTGTATGCCAAGATGGACATTCGGGATCTCGACGAGCTGCTGGCAAAGTCGATGTTTTACGCCGACCTGATCGGGAGGGCCGAAGAATATGAAAGATCTGTTTGAATTGCTAACCGAGCCGGGCTGGAGCTTTAAAGAAGCAGCCGAATTTTTTGGCGATAAACTGACGCTGAAACCAACTGACTTTTATGACCTTGCGGAAGAATATCGCCATAAAGCGTTCACCGTGTCCGGGTATAGCAAGATCCAGATCCTGAAGAAATTCCAGGACGAGCTGCTGGCAGCGATCGAAGAAGGTCAGACGACGCAAAGCTTCAGAGACAAAATGAACGACTTTCTTGAGCGCAAGGGATATGAAGGGATCACGAACTTTCAGGCAGATAACATTTACCGGACGAATATTCAGACAGCCTACCAGGTTGGGCACTACAAGCAAATGACTGATCCGGAGGTACTTCGGCTGCGGCCCTATTGGCAATATGACGCCGTTAATGACCGCAGAACACGTCCCTCTCATCTTGCAATGGATGGCAAAGTATTCCGGGCTGATGATCCGATTTGGGATACTTGGTATCCTCCGAATGGGTTTCGTTGCCGCTGCGGTGTAAAGACTCTCTCGGAGCGCCAAGTAAAAGATCGAGGGCTTACGGTTGAAACATCGGCCCCGGTTTCTGCGGAAGTCGGCGGTCGGTTCACAAATATTATTCCGGACCCGAACTTCTCCACCAACCCGGCAAAGAATGCCTTTCATCCGGATGTGAGTAGCTACCCGGAAGCCTTGCGGAAGGCCTTCGAAAATCGGGAAAAACGGAATTCATAAGACAAGGCCTCTAAAAGCCGATTTAAGCCGATAGAGAAATTTGGCTTCCGGTTGGTGGTATCTGCAATGCAACCCCCGTTATAACGCGTTATAACGGGGTCTGAGAAGCAAATGACACGTTAAGGAGGTGGTTCCCCTGAAAAAATGGTTCGCTTGCTCCGGCCAGACGGTGAAGATCGAAGGAATTCCAGACATCATTAAAGTCCTCCCTCTAGGGAGAGTTAAATCCCAAAAAGGCGACTTTATCGTCGATCAGGAGTCATTCCAGGAGATTCAAAGAAAGTTCCGTGAGCGGGCCCTCGACATCGTTGTTGATTACGAACATCAGACGCTGGAGGATGTTCAGGCTCCGGCTGGCGGCTGGATCAAAGACCTGATCCTTCAGGACGATGCCATCGCGGCAAAGGTGGAATGGACGCCAAAGGCACAGGAGTATTTAAGAAACAAGGAATATCGGTATTTGTCGCCGGTTGTGTTGGTTCGTAAATCGGATACCAAGGCGATCGTTCTTCATTCGGTCGCCCTCACAAACACCCCGGCGATTGACGGCATGTTTCCGATTGTCAACTCTCTTAATTTCAAATTGGATGAAGGAGGAAGAAATGAAATGGATTTTCTGAAGAAACTGGCGGCCCTATTGGGCTTGGGTGAAGACGCCACGGAAGAACAAATTTTACAAAAGATCAGCGAGGTGCTGAAATCCGCTGAGAAGCCTAAAGAAGATAAAGAACAAAAAGCCGACAATGAGCTGGTCGCAAATAAGACAATCATGGACTTGCTGGGCGTGGCCGAGACGGCGAAAACGGAAGATGTGGCAGCCGCCATCATGTCTCTGAAGAACCCCTCAGGGTTTGTGCCTGCATCTGAATTCCAAGCTTTGAAAGCCCGTCTGGATAAAAAGGACTCGGATGAACTTGTTACCAAAGCCCTGAAGGACGGAAAGATTTCCCCCGCTCAAAAGGAATGGGCTGAAACTTATGCTTTGAAAGATCCGGAGGGATTCAAAAAGTTCATGGAAAAGGCACCGCAAACCGTCCCGATCGGTGAGCTGACGATCGATTCCGGCAAAGAACAACCAGCGGCCACTGACGAGGCGACGCTGGCCGTGTGTAAGCAGCTCGGCGTCTCCAAAGAAGACATCGAAAAATACGGGAAGTAAGATCCATCATCTTACCTGAAGGGAGAAAAGACACATGTTAAGCAAAGGTAGAAACACCCCGGAAGTCGCTGAGGGAAGAACGCTTATGCTCCCCGTTAAGGGTGGCGCTAAAATCTTTGACGGTTCTATCGTGGCCGTCGATGCAGCCGGGTTCGCGGTTCCGGGAACCAAAGCAACCGGACTTACTGCCGCTGGCCGTGCGGAGGAGCTTGTCGATAACACATCTGGAACTGACGGGGCCTTATCTATCCGGGTTCGTCGCGGCGTTTTTGTTTGGAGCAACTCGCAGACCGGAACTATTGGTGCCAAGGATGTACTGAAGAACTGTTACATCGAGGACGATGAAACGGTCACAATAACGGCAACCAGCGCGAGCATAGCCGGTAAAGTCCTTGGATTTGAAGACGGCGACGTGATAGTCGAAATCTTGTAATCAATCTTTAAACCTATCAAGGAGGAAATGAAGCATGATTGTAAACCAGCAAGCCCTGCGGGGTATTTATACAGGGTTCAAGACTCTGTTTAACAAGGCGTTTGACGAGACGAAAACACAATGGGAAAAGGTCGCTACCAAAGTTCCATCTACTACAGGGGAAGAGAATTATAAATGGCTTGGCCGAATCCCACGGATGCGGGAGTGGATTGGAGATCGACAGATTCAAAACCTGGAAGCCTCGGATTACACGGTTAAAAATAAGGACTTTGAATTGACCGTCGGTGTAGATCGTAACGATATCGAGGATGACACGATCGGCTTGTATAATCCCGTGATTCAGGATATCGGCCAAAGTTCCGCAACATTTCCTGATGAATTGGTCTTTGACCTCTTGAAAAATGGGTTTAAGAACAAGTGTTACGATGGCCAGCCATTCTTTTCAGATTCTCATAAGGTTGGTAAAAAGTTCGTCAGCAACAAGGGAAAGAAGAAGCTAACGCCTGAGTCTTACGCTGCTGCCCGTACAGCCATGATGTCCCTGACAGATGAAAAAGAAAAAAGCCTGAAGATCATTCCGGATATTCTTGCGGTAGCCCCGGCAAATGAAAATATGGGCAAGATGATCCTCGAAGCGGATCAAATTAACGGAACGACAAATACGTACAAGGGAACTGCTACATTACTTGTCGTCCCTGAACTTGCAGGCGCTGATGATGCCTGGTATCTGCTCTGCACGTCCAAGTCATTAAAGCCATTGATTTATCAAGAACGTAAACCGCCGAAATTTGTCTCTATGACAGAGGAAACCGACCAGAATGTCTTTATGAAAAAGCAGTATCTGTATGGTGTTGATGGCCGTTCGAATGCTGGTTATGGCTTCTGGCAAATGGCATACGGCAGCACAGGCGAAGAAGCCGCTCCACCAACTGACGATCCAACAACTGAAGATCCGGCAGCCGAAGAATAACGCTTATTGAAAGGGTGATCTGATGTACTGCTCAACACAGGAGGTTCGCGACTCGGTTAAAGACGATGCGATAGGCTCTCTGATCGGTGGCGACTACATTGACGATCCGGAAGAACGCGAACTGAAGATTACACCTCTCATTAAGAGCGCGATTGAGGACGCTTGTGGGGAAATTGACGGATACCTGGCTAAACGGTATTCCGTCCCCCTCCAGGTTGTACCGAAGGCCATTAACAAATTTGCTAAGGATATCGCCATATATAACCTGTTTAGCCGGATCGGAATTGACGAATCAGAACGGGAAAAAAACTATTTGAATCGTTATAACGCAGCGATCCGCTTCTTGGAAAATGTAGCGAAAGGCATGATCGATATCGGCACCGGAGGAGTGAGCGACACCACCCGTAAAGCGGACACCGGCTTTTCGGTTCACTCCAGTCCGCGACGCTTCTCCCGAGACAGCATGAGAGGTATGTGATGTACAGCATTCGTTTAGAAGGCGATGTACGACGCTTGATGCGGCGACTAAAGCAGCTTCAAGAGGTAGACATCCGCTCGGTCAATCTCGCATTGGCCGAATCATTACGAGAATCCACCCGGGAGCGCTTCAAGGAGCAAAAAGATCCGGAAGGTAAGGTTTGGAAACAATCCATCCGTGCTTCTAAAGAGGGCGGCACTACGCTAACACAGAGCGCCGGTCTGAAGAACTCCATTAAATCCAAAGCATCCATGGACGGCTTTGCGGTCGGTACAAATAAAATCTATGCCCGGACCCATCAGTTTGGTGAAAAAGGCCGCGAGGTAACCATCCGGGCCAAGACTTCGAAAGGTCTTGTCTTCCGGATCGGTGACCGCTGGGTTCGTAAACGCCAAGTGAAGGTCAATATTAAAATCCCGGCACGGCCATTCCTGGGTATAAACGAAGCGGATATGCTCGAAATCAAGGGTGCGCTTGAAGATCTGCTGGAGGAATAACCTATGATTGTGGAATGCAGAGATTATTTAATCCAGAAGCTGCGAACTGCCGGAATTAAAACCAAGGTTTGCACTTCCATGAAAGACTTGAAAAGTTTCTCCGATTCGCATGTCGGTGCCGTTATTCCGGATGGTGAGTCGTTTCAGAAGGCGTACAGCAAGAAGGTATATCAAACGGATTCCGGAGATAAACACAAGCGCCGGAAACTCTTTGATCGTGAGCTGACCTTCGTTGTCGTAATCGGAGAAAATGATTACCTTCGGGCCTCTGAAATTTTCGATCGGTTTATGGGATCTCTTGATACTGGAATCGTGATTAACGGTAACTATACCGAAATCATTGTCCCTGAAGCCGATTGGGTGGACAAGAATGACAGCATCTTGAACAGCCAAATCGCGGTTCAGATCCAGGTCAAATTCATGGGTGGCATTTACCGCGATACGGATTTTGCAAAGGTTAGTAATTACGAAATCAGAAGTATAGAACAGGAGGATTGAAATGGCAGCAAATAAAGATGCGGCAATTCCCCAGGGTAACACCCCGGAGCTTCGGGATGTTGGCGAGCTGAAGCAGCTCCTAAACGTTCCGGAATCCACTTACCAAGGCGTCGCCGCCTCTGAGAACTGGAAGCCTGGTCGCCAGGTCACGCAGGCAGAGTTCGAAAAGGCTGTAGATCGCTTTAACGGCAGCCCGATCAGCGGAAAGAAGGTGAGGAAAAATGCTTAGAGATGTAAGCACGACAATTACAGACGGAGGTCTTGGGGTTAGTGCCGCATCCGGAACTGGAATCCATATTAAAATCGGGGTTTCTTCGGTCCAGGCTAACTCTCCTATTCCGATCACGGGCAACATGAGCGCAGCCAAAATTAAACAGCTCCTGGGGCTTTCTCCTTTGGCTGACGCCGTCCTTGATAGTGTGGAAAATGGTTCCGGGAAAATCTACTGTGTACCGGTGGCGGCCTCTGTAGACGGCGCTATTGGCGAAGTCAAAAAGGAAGGTTCCGGAACGGGGACGGCGATCGTGTCCGGCAAACCCAATAATGCCTATGAAATTATTGTTCAGATTACGGAATCAGGCGGACTGAATGCGGCTACTTTGCGGTATTCGGTAGACGGTGGCTATTCTTTTGGGGATGAAATCACCATGCCATTAAATGGTGAGCTGGCGATTCCTGACACGGGCCTGACTTTCAAATTTTCGGAAGCCACGACCGAACCGGCGAATTCGTTCCAAGTCGGCGATGCCTTTACAGTCAAATCCGAGGCCCCGCAGATGTCCAATCAGGACGTTATTAAAGCCTTGGCCGCTCTCCGGAATAACACCCTGGCCTATGAGTTTATTCATATCGTCGGGGAATCTGCTCGGGCTCTTTGGCTAGCGGTCGCTTCTGAGATTACGACCTTTCACGAAACGTATAAAAAGCCGGTCTTTGCAATTATGGAGGCTCCAAGTCCGGAGCCTGGGGAAACCGTGGACACCTACGCGCAGCGGCTGGTAAACGAACGAAAAGGCCTGAAACATACAGATATTCAAATCGTGACGGCACGATCCCGCTATACCAAGATGGACGGCCGAACAATGGAGATCAACAATGCCGGTATTGTGTGCGGCTGGTATGCGAAGGCAGCTCCCCAGCAATCGATCGGTGAAACAAAAACATTCAGCATCGCTGAAACAAAAATGCTGGAATTGCTTCCGGCAGGCATAGAGGATTACATCGGCTTGCTGGATGAGGCAAACTACCTCACGTTTCGGCAGTACGAAGGGCTTGACGGTTTCTATGTGACGAACGCCAGGATGATGTGCCCGGATGGATCGGATTACCGTTACGCCGAGAATGTCCGGATTAAGAACAAACTGATCCGTGAAACCCGGAAAGAAGCCCTCAAGCAGCTTCAGGGCCAGGTCGATATGTCGGACGTTCAAGGGAGCCTGGAGACGATCGCGAAATTCATCGAGACTCCGGTGGATGAAATGGTACGGGCAAAGGAGATCTCCTCGGGAAGAATCATTGTTCCGGAAGATCAGGATATCCTGGTCACCGAAACCCTTCAGGTCATCATTCGCTACGTGCCGGTCGGATATGTCCGGGAGATCGCCATCGATCTCGGTATGGAAAATCCATATGTAGGAGGCGCGTAAAATGAGCATTATCAACGGCAAGGCGTATGATTGGGGCGATGTGAATATCGCTATCCCTGGCCTCTCTTTGGAAGTTCAAGAGATTAGCTATGATGATGAACTTGAGAAAGAAGTTGTCTACGGGAAAGGACTTCGGCCGCGCGGCTTTGGCGAAGGGAACTACAAATCAGAGGGAAAGCTCTCTCTACTGCGCGATGATTACGATGATCTGATTGCCTATTGTAAGGCCCAAGGAGTCGGCTTATATAAGTTGGTCATTCCGAAAATTGTAATTAGTTATGCTGATGGCAATAGCCGTACAAGAACGGACGTACTGAATACGGTCACCTTTACCAAGGCGTCTCATAAAAACGCCCAGGGCGATAAATCGCTGAAAGTAGATCTGGACTTTATCATCGTTAATGGCATTGATCGTGACGGGGTTAAGCCGGTCTAACGGCTCCACCCCCGTCAATATCAAAATAAATGACAAATTTCGGAGGCGAAATCTATGAGTGAAAAAGTAGTAACGACGAAAGCTGATGACTATAAAGCAAAGTATGACAAGGTGTACCAGGTGAAAGCTACCTTGGAACCTGACGATCAATCGACGGTTGATCTGGAGTATGTTTTCAAACGTCCGTCTTCTCCTAGTTTTGATCGGTATGTCAAAACTACATCCCAAAGCACAACAAAAGCCCTACGGAATTTTATCCTGGACAACATCGTGGAGGAACAAGCTACAAAGCTTGAAGCGGATCTGGAAGAATATCCGGCTCTTGCATTAGCGATTGGCGAAAAGTTACTCACGATGCTCGGGCTTAGCAAGGACGTAAATTTAAAGCAGCTTTAGAGAGTGCCCTTCAGGAGGTAAAAGCCAATATTGTAGAGTCAGGAACACTGGAAATCTATCGGTTTTTGCCTCCTGCTCTTCTAAAGAAAGACCCGGGGCAAATGGACATGGAAGAGTTTATTCGAACCTTGGCGCAGGCCAGGTACGTGCAGGAAGTAGAGGAAATCATTATGGCGAAGGCGATTGTTAGGGCGTTCGGGGACTAAAAAAACCGCCCTTAAAAGGACGGTTTCTTTCCGCGAATCCAGCTTCCATAAACCTTTGTTGCACTTTTTACGATTTTGAAAAACTTATCGTTCTTCTTTTCCACGTATCTACCCATTGTATGTTGATTCCCAAGCCAGAGAGAGTACGGAATTATGTATATACTCAGGGGCACAAAGATGATAACTGCAATAATGGCACCTGCACATAGTGCGAAAAGCAAGATTTTAAATGCAAACCATAATCCAACCATGATATTTCCTCCTCTATGTATTTAATTAGTATTTCCAATATATCACAACTGAAAGGGGGCGACTATATGTGAGCTTGGATTCTGTCTTTCGATTGTCGGTTATTGTCGGCATGATCGATCAGTTGACCGGGCCTATGACACGCATAAACTCTTCAGTCGATGAATCGGTTAGTAGAATTGATAAACTGAATCAGAGTTTTGCAAGTATGACCAAAACCGGTCTTGTTGTTGCTGGAATCGGTGCCCAGATCACTGATACGGCTCTGGCCCCTATAGAAGCAACCTTTGAAACGCGCCGGGCACTCGGTGAATTATCGGCTATGGGGGTAGAGAACTTTGCCGCGCTGGAGTCGGCTGCTCGTGAATTTTCCGATGAATGGGCTGGGACAAGTAAGTCTGATTTCTTAAAGGCAGCGATTGATATCAAAGGTGGTATAGATTCTCTTACGGACGAAGGTGTCGCGGGTTTCACGGAAATTGCCGGGATCACTGCCAAAGCCACCGGAGCAACAATCGAAGAAATGACTTCACTCTTTGCAACCGGATACGGAATCTATAAGGATTTTTACTCGGATCTCTCTGATTTGGATTTCGGAGAAATGTTATCGGCAGGGCTTGCTGAAGCAATTCTCGTCTTTAAGGCATCCGGTCCTGGTATGGCCCAAGCGATTGAATCCCTTGGCGGCTCGGCCACAACTGCAAAGGTCCCGCTTGAAGAACAACTCGCTGTTCTAGGGCAGCTTATGGCTACGATGTCGGGATCTGAAGCTGGTACAAAATATAATGCCTTTGTTCGCTCTGCTGCAAAGGCTGGTAAAACGTTGGGATTAACCTTTACGGATTCAAATAACCAGCTCCTCTCCATGCCCGAAATACTTGAAACGATGAGGGCCAAATATGGAGAAACGCTTGATACCATTGAAAAGCAGCAGATACAAAAAGCGTTTGGAACTGACGAAGCTGTCGCATTGATCGACTTGCTTTATTCCAAGACCGGGAGTCTTCAGGACAATATATTGACTCTTTACAATGCGATGGGCCAAGGGACTGCCGTCACAAAGGCAATGGCTTCTGAAATCAACAAGACGGAACCCGAGCGCTATGAACGGTTGAAGCAGCGAATTCATAACGTTGTCGAAGAAGTCGGAAACCAACTGCTTCCAACCTTTAATGCTTTTCTGGATAAGGGAGAACAGGTCGTATCAAAGATAAGCAACTGGATCGACAAACATCAAGATCTGACTAAATACATTGTTCTGACGGTCCTCGCGATCGGGACTTTGATTGCTGTTGCAGGAACTTTAACCGTTGTGATCGGTGGTATAGGGCTGATGACAACGAAAACAGTAGGCATATTTGTGGGTTTCTATAAATCTTTATTGAAGCTCCCGGACTTGTTTTTAACTTTAAGGATACGTGCTATGTATGCCGGTGACGGGATGCGGGCTGCCTTTAAAGGGATCGGATCAGTAACCAAATCAGCAGTAACAGGAATCAAGAATGTCGCTACAGGAATGGCAAATCTTGCCCGACAAGCCATCATGACCGCTGTCCGTGCTATGCCTGGGCTGATCGCCAGCGTTTGGTCCTTTACAGCGGCGCTCCTGGCAAACCCGATCACCTGGATTGTGGTCGGCATTGTGGCCCTGATCGCTGCGATTGTCCTCCTTTGGGTTAATTGGGACAGCGTGGTCAACTGGATTAAGAGTGCTTGGAACTCTTTTGTTAGTGGTATTAAAGCAGGCTTCGATTGGATTAGAAATTTATTCGCCGGAATGCCTGCCTGGCTTCAGGTAGCCCTGGCCGTATTTATGCCGTTTATTGGAATTCCGATGCTGATCATAAACAACTGGAGCAGCATTAAACAGTTCTTTGCAAACCTCTGGAACGGAATCACTGAATTATTCTCTAGCGGAATTCAAAAGGCGAAAGATATCATCAACGGAGCGCTGACATGGTTCAAGGAATCCGGATCAAAGGTAATCACTACGTTCACAGATGGTATCAAGAGCGTTATTAACAAACCGGCTGAACTCATTAAAAACGGCCTGGCGAAGGTCCGAGAACTGCTTCCCTTTTCGGATGCCCATGAGGGGCCGCTCTCTCAACTGACGCTCTCTGGTCGCAGAGTATTTGAGACAATCGGAACCGGGATGGAACAGAGCCAAGACGTTCCGGCTGAAATGACTGACAAAGCTTTCAGCAAAATGGGATTGGATCGTGACAGTGAGGTCAAGAAGATCAATCTCCGGGAGACTTTCTCTAATCAGTCCGAGACCAGCACTACCATGAAGGAGAAAGAAAACGGGACGACCATTGAAAGCCTCCATATCAATCTGGATCTTTCCAGGCTGAAGGATCTCCCTGCTCTGTTCAAGCTGCTGAAGGAAGTTGAAGATTACACGAACGGTAACGGACCGACACCGGCGACCGCTGGATAGGAGGACAACATGATCTATGTAGATGATACAGGCGTTAAGGTCGGAGGCGTTGTCCTCCCCGGCCTGTTCCGGAATATGGAGATTAAAGGCGAAGCAAAGGTCGAGGAACAAGAAGTAGAAGGTAAAACATCCAAACCCAAACAGGCGACCGGCTATGAGGATGTGAAGATCACTTTGGAAATAGCCTTGGAGGATAGTCCGAATATGACGAAACTCCGAAGGTTGGAGACGATTCAACGGCTGTTTCAGAAGCCAGGGCAAGCCAAGCCGATCGTTCACGACTTTGTTAGCACCCACTCCTCTGTGCGCGGTGTTTCCAAAGTAATTTTTAAAAGCCTGACCACCCGGGAGCAAAGCAAGAAGTCGGAGATCACGGTTATGATTGAGCTTTGGGAATACGTAGCCACGAAAATAACCGCAACGAAATCGAGTAGCAGCTCAAAGTCATCTAGTAGCAGTTCATCGAGCAGTAAATCCAGTACCAATTCCAATTCAAATATCAAGCTTACTGAAGACTATAGCCGTTATCTCAATTCCGGAAACCGTGGAACCGCTCCTAAGACAACGGACAAAACATCCAAGACGACGGCGGTCGATAATAAAAACACTTCGGTATATAAAAACGGTATCCTCCGGATGCCGGTCTGAGGAGGCGAACAAGTTGAACGATATCGATTTATTCTATCCGGATGTATATGTCGAACTCGGCAGTTACGGGCTTTCAGAGGGAATTGAAATTGAGGCGTACTCCTCGATGGATTCCTACTTTGATTGGGCTAAAATCCGGTTTACGGAGCAATTTCAGGACCATATCTCTGTATCCCGAAAGGACCCCGCTTTGATCGAATTGGGCTATAACAATAGCTTTGAGGATGTCTTTCAGGGCTATGTGGTGAGTCCATACTCTACTGGTAGTAATCAGCATGAAATCGTCTTGAAGGATGAAATGATTCTACTGGAGGAGACAATCATCACAAATACATTTCTCCAGACTACCCCGCAAGAAATATTAAAGTTCTGCCTTAACAAGGCTGGGGTTACGGATATGAGAATATCTTCAAAAGTTTATCCAAAGAAGCCCACCGTTCCAGTATTCCGGAAGAATGTCATATCAGTCATTGAGACGATCCATTCCATATGGAAGATCCAAGAGCCCTTCTTCTTCTCCTCCGGCGTGTTCTATTGGGGAGAGCAGCCGGAACAGGATAAAATCTATGAATTCGAATATGCCGAGAATATCATCAGCTTGGAACGCTCCGGAGGTCTTTGGGTGCTAGAGACGATCTCTGCCCCTTGGGTAAGGCACTCGCACAAGATAAAAGTGATTCACCCGAAAGTGTCCGGTGAGGTTACGGTAAAAAAGGTTATCTTCACGACGGAAGCTTCAGGGTTTATCCGGACACGAATCTATTTTTAGGTGGTGTTACCATGTCGCTAATTGAAATGACCAAAATCGCCATCGACAAGCATATTGAGACGAAATATCCGCATCTCCTATATCCGACAGCGGTACGGGCTAAGATCACCAAGGCATCAGGCGGCAGCGAGTACAATCTCAAAATACTTGACGAGAACGGCGTTATTGATGAACGGTTTCCCGAGATACCGAATGTGAAATCGGCCCTTTTATTTGAGAACGGTGATATCGTGGCAATTCTTCTGATGTACGGCCAGTTGCTTGATATTCATATCGTCGGTAAGGTGGCGAGCTGATGGCCGGACTTAATGACACGGATCTCTTGCTCAATGATGATTGGCAGATCGCCCAAGCCACCGGAGGCGATGCCCTCCTGGTATCTGGCCTTGACTGCTTCTTTCAGGACATTCGGCTGGAGGCACAGACGCAGGAAGGCGAACTTTTCTATGATGAGACTTGGGGCTGGTCGCTACTGGACTTCATTCAGCAGCAGGATGACGAATTGACCCGGCTGGAGATCACACAGCGTGTCCGCCTGAAGCTCGCTCGCCGGGAGGAAATCGACTCCGAAACGATTGAGGCCACCGCTCAATTTAACGGGGATACAGTCAGTGTATACGTCTCCTTTAGATTTAAGGGTGACGATAAGGAGTATCAGCTCGAAATCGAGCTGGACAGAGTGAAGGTCGAGGTGATTGTGAAATGATTGACGACAAGGTGCTGGATCAGATCCTCCCCGTTCCCGATCGTGATGAGCTGAAGAACGACCTTCAGGAGGAATTACAAGAAGAAGGCTTCGCCATTACCAACTATTCCTCGGGCGGTATTTTCTATACTCTGATGATGATCGCGATTCAGATCCGGATCGACCTGGTCAACCTCCTCCGCACGGTCCTGAACAATGTGTTTGTCAGTCACGCAACCGGTGATTGGTTGGAGCTGAAAGCAGCGGACTTTTCCAAGAAACGAAAACAGCCGGTCAAGACACAAGGCTATATTACCTTGTTGCGTACAGAAGCGGGCGAAGCGATACGAATCGCCAAGGGAGATATATTTAAAACAGAACCCGATCTCTTGGGCGAGGAGCTGCGCTTCCTAGCCTTAGAAAATAGTACGGTGCCCGCTGATGCTTTATCATATCGGGTACTCGTCGAGGCCGAATCCGAAGGCTCTGGCTATAATGTTCCCGCTGGGCAGATCAAACGGTCGCTTACGCATTATGCAGGGATCGACGAAATTACAAACGAATCCGGCTGGATCACCCAAGAGGGCAGCGACTTGGAGGAGATTGAAAGCCTGCGCGAACGTACTCTGAATAGCTGGGCCGAATTATCCACCCAACCGATCGCAGCGAAATACAAGTCAGTCTGTGAAGCAATTCCCGGTGTGCTGTTCGTTCGTGTCGATGATCTACACCCTCGCGGTCAAGGAACGATTGACATCATTGTCACCGGCACCGCTGGCACCCCTTCGGACGGGCTGCTTGCTCAAGTCCAAGCGGCAGCTGATGCCATCAAAGGCCCGGACGATAACGTCCTGGCTAAACCTTCAGACACAGTACCGCAGGATATCGCAGTCACGATCTGGATTCCTGCCGACGCCTCCGACGAAGGCATTGAGACCAAGGCAACGGCCATCCTTACCGAACTGCTTCGAATCAGAAAAGACCGAAGCCTGAATGAACTAAACCACGCCGATATCATCTACGCGATCCGGAAGGACATCAGCATCAGTAAAAACGTGAAGGTCACTGAGCCGCCGCAAGACGTAGTCTTGGACAATAACAAGGTTATCGTTCTTGGATCGGTCACCATTTCCATAGTGAGGGGGTAACGACCTTGTTTGAAAAGTTTGTTGATTATATGTTTTACCTGCTGTTCGGCCCTCTCAAAAAGGTCATAAAAAAAAGCAACCAGTTCTATATCTTTTTTAAAGTGATCGGCAAGCTGTTTGACCAGACCAAACAGGACATCTTTAAGGTTCGTGAAGAATCCATGATCATTTCGGCCAGTGAACTGATGCTCGAAATACATGGCGCTGAGAGAGACATGCCCCGCCTGAAAGGTGAGGACGTTGAAAGCTATCGAATGCGCCTGCTTATGAAGAACGTTATCGCCGAACAGGCCGGGACGAAAAACGGCATTTTAACCGCCCTGAAGGCCCTTGGATACGATCAGTCATACATTGAGCCTTATTATATTTACGATCCGGAACGGTGGGCCGAATTTATCGTTTATCTCGGCAGCAGTACACCGCCAGGGATCAACGATATTGCGATCATTGACGGCGAAGTCATGAAGGTTAAGCCAGCCCGGTCTAAACCTAATTATGGGATTGAAGAAGGCGCTGGTACAAATGTGGTAATGCAATCGTCTTTTGATGCTGGAATGACTGGCTTGCCGCTTTGTGGAACGATTCTATGCGGTGTATGGCCGTCGCAAAATTTAAGGGGTGAACCAGTTTGAAGACATTAACACCGTTAGGACTGTCCAAACAAATGACGCGCTTCGCGGAATCACTTTCTCATGCAACATATGAGCATGAAGCACACACTAAAGAAATCAGTTTTTCCAAGGAGGTTAGCGAGGATAGCGTTAAAATCATTGTCATTTTTGATGAGAATATCTCCGGCCAAATTGGTAATGTGAAGCTCATCGACCAGGAGGGCGATGTCGTGGCACATGCTGGGCGAATCTTTATTAAACCGGCAGCCAAAAGCCTATATGTTGCCTTCCGATATAAGCTCATAGAAACAGAGGTGGATTAGATTGTATAACCGAACAGTCTGGAAAGACCATATCGTCTCCCCCACCGGTGAGATAGTTCAGCAGGGGACGCCGATCAGCGCGGCTAACCTGAACAACATCGAGGAAGGCATCGCGCAGCTAAATGTGGACTTACAAAATGTTAAGGTTCCACCCGCATCTTTGGATGAGGCTGGTATCGTGCAGCTCTCCAGCGCCACGGACAGTGATGCCGAAGACAAAGCGGCTACCCCCAAAGCGATCAAAGATGCAGCGTTAAAAGCGAAATCCTACACCGACCAACAGATTAACCTTGTGACTGAAACGGGAATCCCGAAGCTGGTCAGCTACCCGTTAAAGGTGACGGCCACGACGGATAACCAAGCCGTATTTGAGATCCCGCTCGACCTGTTTGATTCTAACACCGATACGCTGATGGTCTCCATTAACCGGGCCATCCTAGACCCGAGCCAATACACCATTACAAACACCGTCCGAAATGCGGCTGGTGAAGTTACGCAACGGGCTAAGATTACTCTCCTGTCCGGCGTCGCTTCATCATCCGAGTTGTCTATGGTTGTACTGAAGAATGTACCTATCGGCCCGGATGGCGCGATCAATGGCGCGGTGCTGGCGGTGGATAGCGTCCCTCTCAACAGGGTCAACGGACTACAGGAACAGCTTGATGAGGTTTTTCAAGCTGGCAATGAGCGTAAAACGGAAGTGGTTGCCGCGCTTGTTGCCAAGGGTATTTCGGCATCCATTTCGGAGAGTTGGGATTCATTGATTTCGAAGATGTCGGCGATTATCAAGGCGACAGGTAACGCTACTGCGGCACAGGTAAGAGCTGGCGCAACTTTTAGCAATGCCTCGGCAAACGGTTTAACAGGTTCATTGCCTGTGCGAGCAACAGCGGCACAAACCATTACACCGGGGACGAGTGACAAAGTGTTGCAAGCAGGTATATTCGATGGGGCGATAACGATTAAGGGCGATGCCAATCTTGTGCCCGGTAATATCAAGGATGGTGCCGAAATATTCGGCGTAGCAGGCAATTCGATTGAGGGTAAACGCTCAGCAACTGGTACAGCTATCCCTTATAATAGTGAGATTTCAGTCAGGTCACTCTCGTTTTCTCCCAGTGTGGTTGTTTATTACTATATTCCTGATCTTTACGGATTTCTTGCCCGTCGAAATGGTTTTACCACTGATTTTGGTGCTGTAACGGCTGGCGCTAATTCATATAACCAAATTACCGGCACTTTTTATGCAGATGGTTTTAAGATAAGAACACCAAACGTGCCAACTGGAAAACAGGTACAGTGGTTGGCAATAGAATAACGAAGGGGGTTAAAAACAATGGAAATTGGAAGAAGAATATACTGGGATAAAGCAACTGGTAATGTAATTTTGGATACAGGAGAACGAGCTGGATTTGTCCGTGAATCTACACAAGAAGAAGATTATATGACATTCCAAGCGCTTGCTGAACGTATGCCGGAAACAGTTGGATGCCTTCAACTCGAATATGGACAGTTCGCAAGTGATTTTTCGGAATGCAATGGGTATAGGGTAAACCCTGAAACATTAGAACTAGAATTTAGTTACCCGAACCCGAATGAATCGGAGCCAGAAGAACCAACATATCAAGTGTCATTATCAGAACAAGTAAACGAACTTAAACAAGCTATTGCTGAACTAACAATGTTGATCGCTACGTCTTAAAAAGGAGAGGAAAAACTCATGGCAAAGGGCATTACTTTACAAGAATTGGATGCAACAGCGAAAAACCAACTTGTAATTAAAGACAGTGCCGGGCGAGCTAAAGTAGCCGCACCATCGGCATCAGATGATATCGCCATTAAAAGCACTGTCGATAATGCGGTTGGGACATTGTCAAGCTTAAAAACAACTGCAAAAACAAACGCTGTTGCGGCGATTAACGAGCTTTTTCAGTCTGCCAGTGATGGGAAAAGTGCAGTTGCTGCCGCCATTACTGGCAAAGGAGTAGCGGCATCAGGCAGCGATACTTTTGCACAACTGGCAACAAAAATTGGACAGATCGTTACTGGTAAAAAATATGCTAGCGGCATAACGGCCGCTACTTATAGCGGCAACAATTACAATCTTGTTGTGACTGGGCTAAGTTTTAAGCCTAGTATAGTTATCTACTACAGTGCGGTCAATTATTTTGGACTTGGGGTATCCGTAGAATCCATTTTTGGCGTTGGATTTAGTCTTAAAACTGGTCCAAGCGATGTTTATGAAAGACCGGCCGTAACATATAGTAATGGCGGTTTTGTTATTGAAAAGATCAACACTGCTAGTTCAGAAATTAAATGGATCGCATTTGAGTAAATAACAATGATGGTAAATCTGTACGTGGTATGCGTAGGATTGAGAAAATGAAAGGAAGTGAAAACTTATGACTTTCACCAAGGATAGTGGTTTGATTAAGGTGTGGGTAAGCCTTGTTATGACGGGTGCTTACACGGTTGACCAAGTACCAGTATTATATAATCTCAAAACAGTTGTTTGGGAAGTAGTAAACGGCACAGCAGCGTAACACAAAAAAGCGATCCTAATCAAGGATCGCGTACATAAAAAGCCTGAGTATTTTTGCCAAAAATCATGAGAATCTTTGTCAAAAATTTTGCGCGGCTACACCTTGGGTTTATTTGGGATTTATATTATACTATTAAAGTCATTATTAGATGATCTAAGAGAAAGAACAGGAGTTGAATGATAATGAAAAAGTGGATAGGGGCTATTTTGGTTGCGGCATTCGTGTCATGTTTATCCCCGGTCGCTTCCGCCGACATCTTTGACGATTCCAAGGTTAAAGTTATCTATAACGGGACCGAGCAAAATTTTGAGCCGAAGGCGGTCATTTGGAACGATTACACGCTGGTTCCGTTCCGACAGGTGTTTGAGCTGTACGGCGCAGACGTTCAGTGGAACAATGAAACCAAAATGATCACGGCAACCAAAGACGATCTGTCGATCGAAATTCCTGCAAGCGGAAAGAAAGCTTTTATCAATGGTGAGGAGATTGAACTGGCACAAGGGCCGCTCAACGCCAAAGGTACCACGCTGGTCGGACTTCGCTTCGTAAGCGAGGCGCTGGGGGCGGAGGTTTCGTTCGATAAAGCGACTTTGACCGTTTATATTAACACGGATGAATTTGAACCGGAGTTTTTCGGCATAACACAATAATATTGCGCAACAAGGCGAAATTATCTGGAGGCTCCGGATAATTTCGCCTTTTTGCATATAAAGCGGTGCATGAGTAAGTTGCGTTTATGATTTGCTCACGGAATGTCCGCTTTTTTTTACCCCTGAAACATGTATAATAGATACAGAATAGTACAGATCGAGACGGGGGGTATAACAGATGGAGGGACATGAGGAGAGCGTCACAAAACACGAGCAGCTGCTCCAGTACATCGAGGGCCTCAAGATCGGAACGAAAATTTCGGTGCGCAAGCTGGCGAAAAGCCTGGGGGTCAGCGAAGGAACCGCCTACCGGGCGGTCAAGGAAGCGGAAAACCTGGGGATCGTCATTACGAAAGAGCGGATCGGTACCGTGCGGGTGGAGAAGAAGCCGCGCAACATCTCCGACCAACTGACGTTCGGCGATGTGGTGGATATCGTGGAGGGCCATGTTCTCGGCGGCGCGGACGGCTTGAATAAGACGCTGCATAAATACGTCATCGGCGCGATGAAGATCGACGCCATGGCGCGGTATATCGATGCGGGCAGCCTCCTCCTGGTCGGCAACCGCGAGAACGCCCATTCGCTGGCCCTGGAACAGGGAGCGGGCGTGCTGATCACCGGCGGCTTCGGGACAAGCCGCGATGTGAAGACGCTGGCGGACCGGCTGTCCCTGCCGATCATTTCCTCCCGGCACGATACGTTTACCGTCGCCTCGATGATCAACCGGGCGCTGTTCGACCGCCTGATCAAGAAAAAGATCATGCTGGTGGAAGATATCGTCATGAGCAAACCGAAGGTGAACATGCTGAAGGTGACCAGCAATATCTCCGATTTTGATCAGCTTTCGATTGAGACCGGGTATCAGCATTTTCCGGTCGTCGACGAATGGAACCGGGTCATCGGCATCGTCAGCCGCAAGGATGTGGAGGATTTGAACGGGGACCAAAGCATCGAAAAATGCCTCACACGCCATCCGATTACGGTCGGCATGCAGACCTCGCTCGCCTCGGCGGCGCAGATCATGGTATGGGAAGGGATCGACTTTCTGCCGGTCGTCGACCGCAACCGCAAGCTGATCTCCTCGGTGACGCGCCGGGAAGTGCTGCAGGCGATGCGCGACGCCCGCAACCAGCCGCAGCTCGGGGAAACGTTCGAGCACTTGATGTGGAACGGATTCGCCGAGGAGCGGGACGAGAGCGGCAGGCTGTTCTTTCACGGCGTGATTACCCCACAGATGGCGACCGACCTCGGGACGATTTCCCACGGCGTATTAACGTCGCTGATGACCCAGGCCGGACTCAGCGCGGCCAAGGATGCAAGCGGCGGCGATTATGTCGTCGACAATGTGACGACGTATTTCGTGAGCCCGGTTCAAATCGAGAACCCGGTCATCATCAAGCCGGAGATGCTGGAAATGAGCCGCAGAGCCTGCAAGCTGGAAATCGTCATGACGTACCAGGACCACCTGGTCTCCAAAGCGGTCATGACGCTGCAATCGATCGACCACGCTTAGCGCGCTTAAACTTAATTGGCGCGCCTAGCGCGAACCGGCTTCGTTCGATTCCCGGCCTTGGCGGGAGAAAATGCCGTGATTGCGGATGCCGGCAAAAATATTAAAGGCGCCAAGCACCATGAACAAGGCCCCGACAACGACGCGCACCGTGGAACCTCTGAACATGAACATTTGAATGATCGCCAGGATGATAAGCATAAAGCCCATACTGATGTTCGTTTTGGCCTGCGCGAGCCCGCGGACCCGAGGGTCCAGGGAACGGCGGGATTTGATGCTGAACCAGATCGAACAGATGCTGGATGCGATCAGCCCGGCATAAAGCACATACAATATACCTTCGATCATGAAAAGGTCGACGCTCCTTTTTGGATACTTGTAATTGAGATAAAACATCGAAATTTAACGGCTCGGCCTGTCCTATCGGTTAATGTTAAAATGTGATATTTTTCATTGTACCATGAAAATTCAGCTCCGCACATAGGGTCTGATATCGACCCATACCTGCAGCACGCCCTCACTGACGAGCATCGTTTTGACCTGGATGGCATATTCTTTGTCGCGCACGACATAGATTTTCCGGTTCAACAAGGTTCGTGCCATCTTGGCGTCGGAATCGATATCGAAAATATTCCGGCCGCGCAGCACCTCGAGCTCCGCGTGCAACTGCTGCACGACCTCCTTGACGGCCAGCGCGTCGAGAGGCGGGTCGCGCTCTTCCACACGCACTTGAATCTCTTTGATGACCGTGGATTGCTTGCGGTATTTTTTCAGCGTTTTGTTGTCTTCTTCCGCCTGATAGAGCTGGATTTGCAAATCTTTATTCTCCAGCCACAATTTGTTATAGCTCGTCTGATAGACGACATTGTATACGATGCTGCCTGTCACCATGCCTAGCAGAAATACGGCGGCAAGCTGCATAAACCGCTTAAATCCTTTGAGCGTCGGCATCGCAGGCAGGTTCCGCTCATTCATCCCCGGCCTCCCCCGCACATCCATCTGACCAATTCGGATCCCATATGCGCACCCATAAAGGCGAACAGCAGGTACAGGATTTGTTTGATCGCCGGGGACAGATTTCCGTCAAAAAAATTGCTCTCGATCACCCGCATCGGATCGATCGTTCCACCTACCGCCGCGGCGAGCGCCCAAATTTTGATTCTTCCCGCGATATCCAGCATCGTATGAGTCGGCGGCTGCATCGAGACAATCGCGCCGATCCCGCCGACCATCGCCCCTCCAACGACAATCCCGAAAGCCACAAAGAAATCCATCACCGCTTTGGTCAGAAATGTGCTCATCTTCGGCGAATCTCCCTTCCAAGTTTTGCGCTTGTCCCGCTTTATACCATTCTATGGGCGTATTTGCGCAATGTATGATAAAATATTTAAAAAGGGAACAAATGTTTTGATTAAGGAAGGAATGGAACGCATGGATAGCTTCGTTCATCTGCACGTACATAGTGAATACAGTCTGCTCGACGGCGCCGCGCGCCTGGAGGATCTCGTAACCAAAGCGGCCGGCTTTGGCATGAAATCGCTGGCACTCACCGACCACGGCGTGATGTACGGCGCGATTCCTTTTTATAAATTGTGCAAGGAGCACGGCATCAAGCCGATCATCGGCTGCGAGATGTATTTTACGGCGGCGTCGCGGAAAGAGCGGGGAAGCCGGAAGGACCAGCCGATCCACCATCTGATTCTGCTGGCCAAGAACGAAACCGGATACCGCAATCTGATGCGGCTTTGTTCGATCGGCCATCTGGAGGGTTTCCATTATAAGCCGCGGATCGATTGGGAGGTGCTTGAGCGACATAAGGAAGGCCTGATCTGTCTCAGCGCCTGCCTCGGCGGCGAAGTGCCGCAGCATTTGCTGCACGGCCGCATGGAGGAGGCGAAGCGGGCCGCGCTGCGCTACCGGGAGGCGTTCGGCGAGGATTTCTACCTGGAGCTGCAGGATCACGGCATGCCGGAGCAGAAAAAGGTCAACCCGCTGCTGGTTGAACTTGCCCGGGAGACGGGAATCGCTCTTGTGGCGACCAACGACGTGCATTATCTAGGGGAAGGGGACGCGGAGGTACAGGATGTGCTGATCTGCATCGGCACGGGCAAAACCGTCGACGACGAGGACCGGCTTAAGATGGAAACGAGCCAGCTTTATCTGAAAAGCGGCGAGCAAATGGCCGCGCTGTTCCCCCATCTCCCCGAGGCCATCGCCAACACCGCCGTAATTGCCGATAAATGCGAATTGGAGCTGGAGTTCGGCCGGCATATTTTGCCGGCATACCGGCCGATTCCGGAGGGGATGACCCCGGAAAGTTACCTCGCATCGCTTTGCGGGCAAGGGCTGGAGGAACGGTACGGGCATTTGCCGGAGTGGCGGGATGAGGCGGAGCGGTCCAAGCTGCGGGAGCGGCTGGATTACGAACTGAAGGTTATCGCCAGCATGGGCTTTTCCGACTATTTTCTCATCGTATGGGATTTCATCGCCTATGCGCACCGCCACGGCATCGCGACCGGGCCGGGCCGGGGATCCGCGGCGGGCAGCCTCGTGGCTTACGTGCTGCGGATTACGAATGTCGATCCGATCAAATACAAGCTGTTGTTTGAACGGTTCCTCAACCCCGAACGGATCACGATGCCGGATATCGACATCGACTTCAGCGACGAGCGGCGCGACGAGGTCATCGCTTATGTGACGGACAAATACGGGTCCGAGCATGTCGCGCAGATTATCACGTTCGGGACGATGGCCGCCCGCGCGGCCGTCCGCGATGTCGGCCGGGCGCTGAACGTGCCGTTCGGCGAGGTCGACAAGGTCGCCAAGCTGATCCCCGGGCATTTAGGGATGACGATCGACCGGGCTTTGCAGGAAAGCCCGGATTTAAAGCAGCTTTATGATACGCAGGCCCGGATCAGGGGCCTGATCGATATGGCGCGCAAGGTGGAGGGCATGCCGCGCCACGCCTCCACCCATGCGGCCGGGGTCGTTATTTCCCGCGATCCGCTTACGGATGCGGTGCCGCTGCAGGCGGGCGGCGAAGGCGTGGCCCTGACCCAGTATTCGATGGAAAATCTGGAAGCGGTCGGCCTCTTGAAGATGGATTTCCTCGGCCTCCGCACCCTGTCCATCATCGAGCGCTCCATGCGCTGGATCGAGGAGCAGACCGGGCAAAGCCCCGACTTCCGCACGATCCCCGATGACGATCCCCTGACCTATGCCATGCTCGGTTCCGGGGAGACGACGGGCGTATTCCAGCTGGAATCCTCCGGCTGCCGGCGGGTGCTCCGCGATCTTAAGCCGACGGGGTTCGAGGATGTGGTCTCGGTCGTGGCGCTTTATCGTCCGGGGCCGATGGAATTTATTCCGAAATTCATTTCCTCGAAACACGGGGACACGACCATCGAGTATCCTCATCCGGACCTGGAGCCGATCCTTGGCGATACGTACGGCATCATCGTCTACCAGGAACAAATCATGCAGATCGCCTCGGTCATGGCCGGCTTCTCGCTCGGGGAAGCGGACCTGCTGCGCCGGGCGGTGTCGAAGAAGAAACGCGAAGTTCTGGATGAGCAAAGGGAGCATTTCGTCGCCGGCAGCATTGCTCAAGGGTACGCCGAGAAGGATGCCAACGCGGTGTACGATATGATCGTGCGCTTCGCAAACTACGGTTTTAACCGAGCGCATGCCGCGGCATACGGGGTGCTCGCTTTTCAGACGGCCTATTTGAAGGCCCATTATCCGGTGCATTTTATGGCGTCGATGCTGACGGCCGTCATGGGCAGCCACCGCAAAGTGGCGGAATATATCGTGGAATGCCGACGCATGGGCATTACGGTGCTTCCGCCCGACGTCAACGAGAGCGGTGTGCTGTTTACGCCGCAGGCCCGGGCGGGCGTGGGCCTGACAACCGTGCCCGCAGGCACGGAGGCTGAGGAAGACGGGGCCGGTACGGATGATACCGCCGGTTCGCTCGGCGTGATCCGCTTCGGGCTGGCGGCGATCAAAAATGTCGGCACCCAGGCGATGGAGAGCATCTTGCAGGAGCGTGAGGAGCGGCCGTTCGACAGCCTGCTCGATTTCTGCCGCCGCGTCGACTTGCGCGTCTGCAACAAGCGCGTGATCGAGTCGCTGATTCAGGGCGGGGCGTTCGACAGCCTGCCGGGTCACCGGGCCCAACTGCTCGCGATGCTCGACGAGACGGTCGAGGCGGCGATGAAATGGCGCAAGGAGCGGGAGGATCTGCAAATTCAGCTGTTCGATTTCGTGGAGACGCCGAATTGGGACATCGAATATCCCGAAGTCCCCGCATTTACGGCGACCCAGCAGCTTGAGCTGGAGCGCGAGCTGCTGGGGCTGTACTTGTCCGGCCATCCGCTCGACGATTATGACGAGCTGCTGGAACGCGAAGGGGCGGACCGGCTGATGGATCTCTCCGAGGCGCCGGACGAGAGCAAGGCGATCGTCGCCGGGATGGTCGTATCGGTGAAGGCGATCACGACCAAGCAGGGGAAGGCGATGGCCTTCATGGAGCTCGAAGACCAGATCGAGCGGTGCGAGGTCGTGCTGTTCCCCGAGGTATGGCGGCGCTCGGCGCGCCATGTGACCAAGGGCGCGCTGCTGGCGCTGCGCGCCACCGTCCAGCAGCAGGACGAGGGCTTCAAGCTGCTGGCCGACGAACTGGCGCCGCTTAGCGCGGAGAGCGTCGCGCAGCTGAAGCGCGGCCTCGCCGCGCGCGCGGGCCGCAGCAACGCCGGGCCGGGCGGCGCCGCGGCCAAGGCCGCCCGCCCGGCGGCAACCGCGCCCGCGCCGTCAGCGCCCGCCCAAGCGCCGGCAGCGGCGCAGGGCGGCGCTCCGGACACCGGCGGGCACGCGCCGGACGGGCGCGGGCGGAAGACGCCCGCCCGGCAGCGCGTCTTCGTCAAGATTGCGGCCGCGGCGGAGAACGCGCGCCTGCTGGAGCAGCTCAAAGCGGTGCTCGAGCTTCATCCCGGCCCGCTGCCGACCGTGCTGTTCTACGAGAGCACCGGCAAGCTGCTCGCGCTCAGCGAGCGCTACAATATCAAGCCGTCGCCGGAGCTGTTCCGGCAAATGGAGCAGCTGCTCGGCCCGGAAACAGTAAGAGTGAAGTAAGCTCGGCAGAGGCGCTTTTGCATTGATTATATTTTAACGAACATTTCATCATTTCCCCGCATACACTTAGGAACACGGGTAGCCGACTCCTGCCGGATGAATGTGGCCGGGTGCCGGGAGGGCGGGAAAGACCCGGGGAATGCCCCTACGGGTACGGGAGGGATGAACATGTCATATGAAATCGCCGAGGCGATGCTATTGCGCCGCGGGGTACGGCTCGCGGATATCGCCGAAATCGTATATTCGCTCCAGCTTCCGTATCATGACGATCTGGAAATGGAGCAATGTGTGGAGAGCGTGAAGGCGGTGCTGCAAAAACGTGAGGTTCAATACACTTTGTTTACGGGGATCGCCTTGGATGAACTGGCCGAGCAGGGAGCGCTTAACGAGCCGCTTCAATCGATTCTCGAGGCGGATGAGCCTTTGTACGGAGTCGATGAGACGATGGCGCTTGGGATTACGAGCGTGTTCGGCATGATCGGGCTGACAAGCTTCGGCTATTTGGACAAGGTCAAGCCTGAAATTATCGGCAGGCTGAACAATAAAGGACCGCATATCCATGTATTTCTGGATGATCTTGTGGCCGGACTCGCGGCTGCGGCATCGGCGAGAATCGCCCACCGGAGTTCGAACGCCGCCATTTACGGCGCCGGCGGAGAACAAGTCTGACTGCACCGGTTCCGCCCTCCGTCCAGTATTTTGCAATTCGGGAACTTTGGCCCTTAAATGCCTTTAAACCTCTCTTTGTTGCGGGATTTTTGAAAATTATGTTATCATTACTCTATTATATAGGGGCTCAAAGATGAGGTTAGGGGGCTTAGTAAGGGACATGTGGACCGTAATGTACATTGCGCCTACCGCCAAAGTTGCGGAAATGATCAAGACGAAACTCACCGAAGAAGGCTTTCTTGTCCAAACTCGCCCTGTTAATTTATCCAAACAGCAGTTTGAAATTCTGGTGCCGTCCGGTGAACTGGAAGAGGTTCAAGAGGTTCTTAATACGATATTGCATCCTTAGAGGCAAGGAAATCAGCTCGTTACGGACTAATTTCCTTGTCTTGCTGTGATGCGGCCAAAAACATTAACGGCTGAAGAGGTGTAGCTGTGTTTAAAGATTTATTTCAGAAAAAAAGAAAATACGCGACCATTCCTTCAGAACGTTTGGGGAGCGATCCAAATTCGCAGCCGGGAGACCGGCCGAAACGTGAAATTCCGGAAGGTCTGATGAATAAATGCAGCCGCTGCGGCAGCATCCAATACAGTAAAGAGCTGGAAAAAAATTTGAAAGTTTGCCCCTCTTGCGGATACCATATGCGGCTTAACGCTCTGGAACGCATCCGGATGATTTTGGATGAGGGAAGCTTTGCGGAATACGACGCCGATTTGGTTTCCGTCGATCCGCTGCAGTTTCCGGGATATGCGAACAAACTGGAGCAGCAAAAGCTGAAATCCGGACTTCGCGAAGCCGTCGTCACCGGAGAAGGAACAATCGGCGGATTTCCGGCGGTTGTGGCGGTGATGAGCTTCGACTTCTTTACGGGCAGCATGGGCTCGGTCGTCGGCGAGAAAATAACGAGAGCGATCGAAGCGGCCGCCGAGAAACGGCTTCCGATGATTATTTTCTCGACCTCCGGCGGGGCGCGGATGCAGGAAAGTATTCTAAGCCTGATGCAGATGGCCAAAACGAGCGCCGCTTTGGCCCGGTTGGACGAGCAGGGCGGCCTGTTTATCTCGGTCATTACGGATCCGACCACCGGGGGCGTTTCGGCCAGCTTCGCCATGCTTGGCGATATTATTATCGCCGAGCCGGGAGCGGTGTTCGGCTTTGCCGGACGAATCGTCATTGAACAGACGATCCGCCAGAAGCTGCCGGACGATTTCCAGACGGCGGAATTCAATTTGCAGCACGGACAGCTCGACATGGTCGTCCATCGCAAAGAGCTGAAAGCGACGCTGGCCCGGCTGTTGGATTTGCACGGCGTGAAGGGAGGAGTATAGAGTGGCAGGTGAATTGCCTTTTGAATCGCCTCTCGTGAAGCTCCGCGAGAAGATACAGGAGCTTGAGCAATTCGGCCAGGAGAAGGGGATCGATTTCAGCGAGGAAATCGCCCGGCTCGAAGAACGCTATAAGCAGCTTGAGGAAGAGATCTACAGCAATATCTCGCCCTCGCAAAAAATGCATTTGGCCCGCCATCATCAGCGTCCGACCTCGCTGGATTTGATCGGGATCATATTCGACGAATTCCTTGAACTGCACGGGGACCGTCTGTTCGGGGACGACCTTGCGGTCGTCGGGGGACTGGCCAAGCTTGCCGGGAAGCCGGTTACGGTCATCGGCCAGCAGCGCGGCAAGGACACGAAGGACAATATCGCCCGCTTCTTCGGCAGCCCCCATCCGGAAGGGTTCCGCAAGGCGCTCCGGCTGATGCGTCAGGCGGAGAAGTTCGGCCGGCCGATCATTACCTTGATCGATACCAAGGGAGCTTACCCGGGGAGCACCGCCGAAGAGAGAGGGCAGTCCGAAGCGATCGCCCGCAATTTGCTGGAGATGGCCAGATTGCGCGTGCCGGTCGTCTGCGTCGTCATCGGCGAAGGCGGCAGTGGCGGGGCGCTTGCGCTCGGCGTAGGCAACCGCGTGCTCATGCTGGAGAACGCGATTTATTCGGCCATTTCCCCGAATGGGGCGGCCTCGATTCTTTGGAAGGATGCCTCCAAAGCGGATCAGGCGGCCGAAGCGATGAAGATTACCGCCCAGGACCTCCTGGAGATGGAAGTCATCGAGGAGATCGTTCCGGAACCGCGGGGCGGCGCCCACCGGGATTACGAGGCGACCGCGGCGGCGATCAAGGAAGGGCTGCTGCGCCATTTGGAGGATTTGTCGCAGATGCACCCGGACGAGCTGGTGGAGGACCGATACCTGAAATTCCGCAAAATCGGCGAATTTGCCGAGGAGAAGCTCGATGCGATTCCCCATGGGGATACCGTGGAAAGCGAAGAAGCCGGGGTAAAAGAACCAACTGTGGAAGAGCTTGTAAATGATGGCTCCACACTAGTAAGCAACGACTAATTTACTGTTGTTACAATATGATAAACTTCCTATACAAATCGGGAGAATTGTAGTAAATTTAATTGTTGGAAAAGATGTATAGAGAGAACAAAATAAACGGAGGAAACCCAAAATGCGCAAAACAAAAATCGTATGTACTATCGGTCCTTCCAGTGAATCGTTAGAAAACACCAAGAAACTGATTATGGCTGGAATGAACGTCGCTCGCCTGAACTTCTCCCACGGAGATTACGAGGAGCATGGAAACCGGATCAAAACGATCCGTCAAGCGAGTGCAGAGCTGGGGAAAACTGTCGCCATACTGCTGGACACCAAAGGTCCTGAAATCCGCACCGGCAAATTGAAGGAAGAACCGATTGAGCTCGTGCAAGATGAGCTGATCACCTTGACCACGGAAGAAATTCTTGGTGACAAGGACCGTATCTCCATCACTTACAGCGATCTTCCGGGAGACGTGGAAGTCGGTTCGACCATTTTGATCGATGACGGTTTGATCGGTCTGACCGTGCTGGATATTCAAGGAACCGAGATCAAATGCCGCATCGTCAACGGCGGAACGATCAAGAGCAAGAAGGGCGTAAACGTACCCGGCGTGGCCATTTCCCTGCCAGGCATCACAGAGAAAGACGCTAACGATATCAGATTCGGGATCGAGCAAGGCATCGATTTCATTGCGGCTTCCTTCGTACGTAAAGCCAGCGACGTGCTTGAAATCCGTCAATTGCTGGAAAGCAATAATGCCACTCATATCCAAATCATCTCCAAGATCGAGAACCAACAAGGTGTCGATAACCTGGATGAAATTTTGGAAGTTTCCGACGGTTTGATGGTAGCCCGCGGCGACCTTGGCGTGGAAATTCCTGCGGAAGATGTGCCTCTGGTACAAAAACGCATGATCGAGAAATGTAACCGCGTCGGCAAACCGGTTATTACGGCTACGCAAATGCTGGATTCGATGCAGCGTAACCCGAGACCGACACGCGCCGAAGCGAGCGACGTAGCGAACGCGATCTTCGACGGTACCGATGCGATCATGCTGTCCGGCGAAACGGCTGCCGGGAAATATCCGGTAGAATCCGTACTGACGATGTCCCGCATCGCCGAAAAAGCGGAATCCGCTTTGGAATACCGCGAAATCTTCATCAAACAAAGCAACGCGCAGCAAACGACCGTTACCGAAGCGATCAGCCAAGCGGTGGCCAACTCCGCTCTTGAACTGAACGCCAAGGCGATCATCACTTCGACCGAAACCGGTTATACGGCTCGCATGGTATCCAAATACCGTCCGAAAGCTCCGATCATCGCTGTAACTACCGAAGATCAAACGCTTCGCCGCCTTGCCCTGAACTGGGGCGTAACGCCGGTGAAAGGCCAAGTGGCGACTTCCACGGACGAAATGTTCGACAACGCCATGAAGGGCGGATTGGATTCCGGCCTCGTGAAGGAAGGCGATCTGGTTGTTATTACGGCGGGTATCCCTCTGGGACAATCCGGATCGACGAACCTGATTAAGATCGGACAAGTACGCAAATAGGTTAAAGAGATCAATATACTTTATTAATAAAGCAATGGGGAGGCCGGAAACGGATCTACCATTGCTTTTTTAACATCATAGGAGCAAGGAAGGAGGCGTACTTATCTTGTATGTCAGCGAATTAGTCATCGAGCCCAAATATTATGAATTCGATATGATGGGCATCATTTATCACGCCAATTACTTGGGCTGGTTTGAAACGGGCCGCACCAAGCTGATCGAGGATTTGGGCTTTAAATATATCGATATGGAGCGGGCCGGATACATTTCGCCCGTACAGGAATTGCGGATCGAATACAAAAAAGGCATCCGTTACGGCGACGAAGTGTTGCTGAAAACTTGGATCAAGCAGAACGGCGGGGTGAAGACGGAGTACGGATACGAGGTCCGAAACGGAGAAGGCGAGCTTTGCGTGGAGGGAACGTCGACCCATTATGTGGTCCGGCGGGAGGACTTCAAGCCGGTGCAGTTCAAGAAGGTGTTTCCCGACTGGTACGCGGCATTCGAGGAAGCCAGCAAATTTTGATTCCGGGGAATCAAAACGGTACAATACTCTTATAAGTAAGTTTTTTGGCATCAATAGGATGATATGCTGCTAAACAAAGGAGTTATTATATGCGTAAATGGATTGCCGTTTTGATTGTTGTGGTTCCCATTATCGAATTTTGGGGATATGTGGAGGTTGCCGAGAGATTGGGCCTTTGGAAAACCGTGTTTCTCACGCTGGCTACGTCGGTCATCGGGGGATTAATGATGCAGTTCGAGGGACGGAAGATACTGGCTGACGCGAAAGCCCAAATGGTCGATAACCGGGTTCCGGGGCGAATGATGATCGACGGCATTTGCGTCTACGGCGGCGGGATTTTGCTGCTGTTTCCGGGATTTATTACGGATTTGATCGGGTTTACGATGGTCTTTCCGCTGACGCGACCGCTTTACCGGCTGGTGCTGACTAAGTGGATCGGCAAAAAAATCAAGGACGGCTCCATTACTTTTTTCCGGCGTTGACTTTTCTGAGTTTATCCTATATAAATATTTTTAACTAATTGATGAAATATCGATGAACGGGACAGTACTTTGCGATAGTCGCCATGACAGCGAGCCGGAAGGGTGGGAGCCGGTATGGAGAACGTGAAGGAAGCGGGCCCGGGAGATGGATGGCCGAAGGTTGGCGCTATGCTTTAATAGCGGCAGTAGGCTATCCCGGCGACCGGCCGTTATCCGGAAGAGTGGCTGAGCTTTGCTCATGCACTTAGAGTGGTACCGCGGGAAACTATCAAGTCTCTCGTCTCTGATTTGGAGACGGTGGACTTTTTTTATTTCGGGGGGAAGGGCAGATCAACTGGAAAACCTCCGGTTATTTTAACGGGTACCCCCGGTTGATATAGAAAAAGCGGCGGATTAGATGCAGATTTTCCAGTTGATTTGGTTTTGATTTGAGTTTTCACAAAATTAACAGGAGGAAATCCAGTTATTTTGCACGATGGCAACAAACCAAAATAATAAAAGGAGAGCATCGGTTATGGATCAATTCAAACATCGCATCGCCGCAAATGTAGCTTCGTTACTGGAGGGAATCCCGGCGGAGGAAATCCGCGGGCTGCTGGAGGTTCCGCCCGGCCCGGCCATGGGTGATCTCTCCCTGCCCTGCTTCAAACTCAGCAAAGCGCTGCGCAAGTCTCCAACCGCCATCGCGGAAGAATTGGCCGACGGCATCCAAGGAGGGAATAGAGAAAACGTCATCGCCAACGTGTCCGCGGTATCGGGTTATTTGAACATCCGCCTGGACCGGACGGCGGCCGCCAGGGAGGTCTTGCCGGGCATTTTGTCATCGGGGGAGAACTACGGCTCGCAAACGGCCGGGGAGGGGAAAACGATCGTGATCGATTTCTCCTCGCCCAATATCGCCAAGCCGTTTCATGTCGGGCATTTACGCTCCACGGTGATCGGTGCCGCCCTTTACCGCATTTTCAATTTTCTCGGATACCGCTGCGTCGGAATTAATCATCTCGGAGATTGGGGCACCCAGTTCGGCAAGCTGATCACGGCCTACCGCCGCTGGGGAGATTCTGCCAAGCTGGAACAGGGAGCGATCGACGAACTGCTGGGCTTGTATGTGCGCTTTCATGAAGAGGCGGAGCGCGATCCGGCGCTGGAGGAAGAGGCCAGAGCCTGGTTCGCCAAGATGGAGCGGGGGGATGAGGAGGCGCTTGCCCTGTGGCGGAAATTCGTGGACGTAAGCCTGGCCGAATTTGCCAAGATTTACGAGCTGCTCGGCGTCACTTTTGATTTCGTAACCGGGGAGAGCTTCTACAATGACCGGATGGGTCCCGTGATCCAGGAGCTGAAGCAAAAGGGACTGCTTGTGGAGGATCAGGGCGCCTGGCTCGTCCGGCTTGACGATTATGATATGGCACCGGCTTTAATGCTGAAGCAGGACGGAAGCTCGCTGTACCATACGCGCGATGTCGCGGCGGCGATATACCGGAAGGATACGTATGATTTTCACAAAGCCATTTATGTAACGGATTATTCGCAAAGTCTGCATTTCCGCCAGTGGTTCAAGGTGGTGGAGCTGATGGGATATGACTGGGCACAGGATCTGGTGCATGTTCCGTTCGGGCGGGTGAGTCTGGAAGGGGCCAGCCTGTCCACGCGAAAAGGCAATGTCGTCAAGCTGGAGGAGCTTTTGACGCAGGCGATTTCGAAAATCGGCGAGATTATCGAGTCGAAAAACCCGGGTCTGGCGCATAAAGAGGAGGTTGCAAGGCAAGTCGGGGTCGGCGCGGTCATTTTCAACGACCTCAGCGGGAACCGGATCAAGGACATCGAGTTTTCCTGGGAGGACGCGCTAAGCTTTGAGGGGGAAACGGGGCCGTATGTCCAATATACTTACGCCAGGGCTTCCAGCGTTCTGCGTAAGGGGGCGGGCCGGCAGGAACAAGCGGCTTTGTCTCCGGAGTATCCCGACGGCAATGGAACGAATGTTGAACCGGATAATGCATTCGATAGCCTGACCGGAGAAGCCGAATTTGCGCTGGTGAAGCAATTGTCCCTGTTTCCGGAAAAGGTGGAGCAGGCCGCGGCCAAACTGGAGCCCTCGATCGTCACCCGCTATCTGGTGGATGCGGCGCAAGCGTTCAACCGCTTTTATCACGATTGTCCGATCTTGACGGAGGACCGCGCTTTGCGTTCGGCTAGGCTGGCCTTGGTACAATGTGTGCAAATCACGCTTCGTAACGGCCTCAGTCTTATCGGCCTAAAATTTCCGGAGGAGATGTAAATTTAGCCGATCAGCCATGCTACCGCAGCCTGCCGTTCAGAATATAGTTTCGCAGATCCCGCAGCACGCCCGCGCGTAGGACGGCTCCGAAGACGACGAACGAAACGGGGCCGATGATGAGCCCGAACACCCCGAACAGCTTCAGCCCGACGAACATGGAGATCAGGGTCGGCAGCGGGTCGAGCCCGACGCTGGTGGCCAGCACCTTTGGCTCGAGCAGTTGTCTCGCCACCAGAATGACGCCGTACAGAATCGAAAGCCCGATGCCGAACCCGACATCTCCCGTCATAAAGGCATAAAGCAGCCAGGGGACCATTACCGTTCCGACGCCGAGATAAGGAAGCAGGTCGACAAATCCGATCAGAATCGCATAGGTAAAAGCGGAGTCCACGCGCAGGATGAGCAGCCCGATGAACACGATGACGGCGGTGATCGAAATCATGATGAATTGGGCGCGGAAATATCCGAACAGCGCTTTCTGCAGATCCCGCCACACTTCGCCTCCGGTCTTGCGGAACGGGGATGGGACCAGGCCGGAAAGGAAGCGCATATTGCGTTCCCAGTTTTTGCTGATAAAAAAAGCCGCCAGCAGGATGACGATCAGGATGAGCCCCAGGTTGGGCAGCGAGGTCAGCACCCCTACGATCCCGTTCAAAAGACTTCCGAGCAGCTTCGATATGGCCGAGCTGATCGTCGAGGTGGTGGTGTCGATATTTTTGTTGATCGTATTTTCATAGCCCGGGTTATCCGCGATAAAGCGGTTGATTTCATTGATGATATTTTGGATTCCCTCGCTTTGGCTCCATTCCACAAACCATTTTCGCCACTCCGCTATATGGAAATCGAGCGTTTCCGACAGCGCAATCAGCTCTTTGACAAGCCGGGTGACCGCGGCCGAGAGGACGATCAAGGTTCCGCCGACATAGGCGATCAGCGCGGTAGTGACCGCCAGCCAGCGCGGCAGTTTGGCGGCCGACTGCAGCCAGCGGACGAGCGGGTTCATCGCATAGGCGATCAGCCAGGCGATCAGAAACGGATAGATTAACGGCAGCAGCCAGTATAGTCCGAAGGCCAACAGGACCAGGACGATACATACCCAGCCGCCCCGGAGCAGTCGCTTCGTCATCGTATGATCCAAGCTGCATTCCCCCTTTTCGGACAGGTCTTCTTCTACCCTATTACTTAGCCTGTTTTTGTATTCCGGAAACAAGGTATAGAATTCAATAGGAATTCGGCATCGTGTAAAAATCTGGATTTTCTACACAATTAATAATGGAAGATGTGATATATGTCGCTGATAAAAGAAAACGATTACAAAAAATCCTTTATGAAGGTGATAAAACAATTTGATGTTTCCGTCTGGGCGGATCGGGTTCCCTTGCTTTCTAAAATCCAGTATGATTAATTTACGGGCCACACTGGGGGCTATGCCTTAGCCAGGGGCTATCTTTCGCACTGCTCTGAAAATTTTGAATTTTTAAATTGAAAATGTTTTCATTGGCTTGTTTGGCTCTTATTTCGTTTCTAAAGGAGAGATGTACTATGACAGCTACCAAAGGTTTGGAAGGTGTTGTGGCAGCAACTTCATCGATCAGTTCCATTCACGATGGGGTCCTCGCCTATCGCGGGTTTAACATTGACGACCTGGCTGAGCGCGCGAGCTATGAAGAGACGGCTTATTTGCTTTGGTACGGCAAGCTGCCGACCAAGAAACAGTTGGCAACCCTGCAGGAGCAGCTGGGCGAATATGCGCCGGTTCCTGAGGCGGTACTAGAGCAAATGAAGCTGTATCCCCGCGAAGCGAATACGATGGCCGTTTTGCGTACTGCGGTGTCGGCTTTGGCTTTGTACGACGAGCATGCGAATGACAACAACCGAGAAAGCAATCAGATCAAGGCGATCAAGCTTCAGGCCCAACTGCCGACGCTCATTGCCGCTTTCGCCCGGATTCGCGAAGGCAAAGAGCCCGTCGCACCGCTCAAGGACGTATCCTTGGCTCACAATTTCCTTTATATGCTGTCCGGCGAAGAGCCCGATCCGGTGGCCGTACGTGCTTTGGATCAGGCGCTGGTGCTGCACGCGGACCATGAGCTCAATGCCTCCACGTTTTCCGCCCGCGTGACGATCGCAACCTTATCGGATATTTATTCCGGCGTGACTTCGGCCATCGGAACATTGAAGGGCCCGCTGCACGGAGGAGCGAACGAGGCGGTCAGCCGGATGCTGAGCGAAATCGGCACGCTCGAAGCGGCCGAACCGTATATCCGCAAGAAGCTGGACAATAAGGAGAAGATTATGGGCTTCGGGCATCGCGTATACAAGAACGGCGATCCGCGGGCGAAGCACCTGCAGAAAATGTCCCGTCAGCTCGGGCTGATGAAGGGCGACACGACCCTTTACGATATTTCGGTCAAAGTGGAGGAGCTTGTCACCGGTCAAAAGGGATTGAAGCCGAACGTCGATTTCTACTCCGCTTCCGTGTACACGATGTTGGGGATTCCGACGGATCTGTTTACCCCGATTTTTGCGATCAGCCGTTTGTCGGGATGGACCGCGCATATTTTGGAGCAGCTGGACGACAATCGGATTATCCGGCCGCGCGCGGAATACACCGGGGCGACCAATCAGCGTTACATTCCGATCGATTTGAGATAAAACACTTGGCCAACCCGGGAAACCGGGTTGCCGTTTGTGTTACAATGATTTTCATAAGGATTTGCTATCAACGCCAATTCGCTCGAAACCAATTCATTGTTAGGAGGAACATATAAATATGCTGCAATTGGAGAAGTTCAGCCTTCCGACCGAAGGCGATAAAATCGTTATCGAAGACGGCAAGCTTCAGGTGCCGAACAACCCGATCATTCCTTTTATCGAGGGAGACGGCACGGGCCGGGACATTTGGAAAGCGTCGAAGCGCGTGCTGGATGCCGCGGTGGACAAAGCTTACGGCGGCGAGAAGAAGATCGCCTGGTACGAAGTGTTTGCCGGTGAGAAGGCCTACAATACATACGGGGAATGGCTGCCGGCCGATACGCTGACCGCTATTCGCGAGTATATTGTGGCGATCAAAGGTCCGCTCACGACGCCGATCGGCGGCGGTATCCGCTCACTTAACGTAGCGCTGCGCCAGGAGCTCGACCTGTACGTATGCCTCCGCCCGGTTCGCTACTTCGATGGCGTGCCTTCTCCGGTGAAGCGTCCGGAGCTCGTGGACATGGTTATTTTCCGGGAAAATACCGAAGACATCTACGCGGGAATCGAATACAAGGAAGGCTCCGAAGAAGTGAAGAAGGTGCTGTCCTTCCTGCAGAACGAAATGGGCGTCAAGAAGATCCGCTTCCCGGAAACGTCCGGCATCGGCATCAAGCCGGTTTCGGAAGAGGGTTCGAAACGCCTGGTGCGCGCCGCCGTCGAATATGCGATCAAACACGGCCGCAAGAGTGTGACGCTCGTGCACAAAGGCAATATTATGAAGTTTACGGAAGGCGCGTTCAAAAACTGGGGCTATGAAGTGGCCGAAGCGGAATTCGGCGACAAGGTATTCACTTGGGCCCAGTACGACCGGATCAAGGAAGAGTCCGGCGCGGATGCGGCCAATCAGGCGCAGAAGGAAGCCCAGGAAGCCGGCAAAATCATCATCAAGGATGCGATTGCCGATATCGCGTTGCAGCAGGTGCTGACGCGTCCGACCGATTTCGACGTGATCGCGACCTTGAACCTGAACGGCGACTACTTGTCCGACGCGTTGGCGGCCCAAGTTGGCGGCATCGGGATCGCGCCGGGCGCGAACATCAACTATGTGACGGGACACGCGATCTTCGAAGCCACGCACGGCACGGCGCCTAAATACGCCGACCTGGATGTCGTCAACCCGGGATCGGTCATTCTGTCCGGCGTCATGCTGCTTGAGCATCTGGGCTGGCAGGAAGCGGCGGATCTTATCTACAAGGGCCTGGAAACTTCGATCAACAACAAGACGGTAACCTACGACTTTGCCCGCCTGATGGAGGGCGCTACCGAAGTGAAATGCTCCGAATTCGCGGATCAAGTTATTAAAAATATGTAGGGGGTCTTGATCAACGTGGCTATTCAACGCAAAAAAATCACCGTTGTCGGCGCCGGCTTCACCGGGGCGACGACCGCACTAATGCTCGCGCAGAAGGAACTCGGGGATGTCGTGCTGCTCGATATTCCGCAGCTGGAGAACCCTACGAAGGGCAAGGCGCTCGACATGCTTGAAGCGAGCCCGGTCCAAGGCTTCGACAGCAATATCGTCGGCACATCCTCCTACGAGGACGCGGCGGGATCCGATATCGTCATTATCACGGCCGGAATCGCCCGCAAACCGGGGATGAGCCGGGACGATCTCGTGAACACGAATGCGGGAATCGTCACTTCCGTTTGCGAAAACGTGAAGAAATATTGCCCGGATTCCACCGTCATTATCCTGAGCAACCCGGTGGACGCGATGACCTATGCGGCCTATCAGGCGCTCGGTTTCCCGAAAAACCGCGTCATCGGCCAATCGGGCGTACTTGATACCGCCCGGTACTGCACGTTTATCGCGCAGGAGCTGAACGTGTCGGTCGAAGATGTGCGCGGCTTCGTGCTCGGCGGCCATGGCGACGACATGGTACCGCTCGTGCGGTACTCCAGTGTCGGCGGCATTCCGATCGAAACGCTGCTGCCGAAGGAACGCATCGACGCAATCGTACAGCGTACGCGCGTCGGGGGCGGCGAGATCGTGAACCTGCTCGGCAACGGCAGCGCCTACTATGCGCCGGCCGCATCGCTGGTGCAAATGACGGAAGCGATCCTGAAAGACAAGAAGCGGATTTTGCCGGTCATTGCGCTGCTGGAAGGCGAGTACGGCTACGACGGCCTGTTTATGGGCGTTCCGGCCATTTTGGGCGGAGGCGGAATCGAGAAAGTATTCGAACTGGAGCTGACGGCGGACGAAAAAGCGGCGCTGGACAAATCGGCATCATCGGTCCGGAATGTTATCGAGGTCGTAAAAGGCTGAGTATATCCGAATTGTGAATCTATGAAAGAAGGAACCTTTTCATTTACGGGAAGGTTCCTTTCTTTTGCGGTAAAGTATGGGTATAATAGATTGTAACAAATTTAATTGACGATGAAAGGCGGTTATGATTAGACATGTACGGTGTAATGTTGTTCCTTCATATTGTGGGAGCTCTATCATTAGGATTTTACCTGATCCTGCCGATTGTGTTCGCTAAAGTGGCCAAGCTGTCCCCGGCTGCGCAGGAAGGCACGGTGTCGGCCGTCAAAACGCTGAACACCTACGCGCAAATCGGACTCGCCGTCCAACTGCTGACCGGAGGCTACTTGATGACTCAAGGTGAATATTCGATCCCATGGATGATTATTGTCGTCGTTTTGCTGCTGGCGATCGGCGCGTTCAGCGGAATCATCGGCAAGCCGCTGCGCCAGATGCTGGAGAGCATCCGTTCCAACAGCGGAGCCGCGCAGGCTGCGGGCAAGCTGCGTACGTTCAGTACGCTGCTGTGCGTATGCGTGCTGCTGATTACGTTCTTTATGGTTTACAGCCATATCATTTAGTACATAGCAAAGGCCTGCCGGATTTCCGGCAGGCCTTTGCTATGTTATTTTACCATGTCGTCCAAATGGGCGAACATCAGCTTGATCACGTCCAGCGCCAGCTGTTTTTCCTTGGCCGAGCGGTCGGTCATGATCTGGCGGATTTGGTTCATAAATTGGTCGTCATTAACTTCGATGGAATCATGGAGCAAATAATCCACGGTCACGCCGAGCTGGTTGGCCAGCTTGACGAGCGTATCGAGCGACAGGCTTCGTTCGCCGCGCTCAATTTGTCCTATGTATGCATCGGAAACCTCGATTTTTTCGGCGAGTTTTTCCTGGGTCAAGTTCATTTTATGCCGTTCTTGCCGCAGTCTTCTGCCCAAAGCATCGTAGTCCATATAACCCCTCCTGTATTTACCATAGTTAGATTGAGAGGCAAAGGTAATAAACTATTAGTTTTGTTTGTATTTACTGGAAGCATGAATTGGGTTATTATGGAATCATATATTTTATCATTTTTGTCTTTAAGGAGAACTGTTATGTCCTTCCAAGCAACGGTTTCTATCATCATTACGGTCAAGAATGACGGAGTCGATTTGTTCATGACCATGGAATCGCTGAAGGTATCACGGACCCTGCTTTCCTATGAAGTTATTATCGTCAATGATGGTTCGATCGACGGATGCTGCGATTTTCTGATGAACTACAAGTTTCCTAGGCCTATCAGAATGCTTAGGGGACAAAGCGGCGTCCCTTCCCGGAATCTAGCGGCGGCCCATGCCACGGGGGAATATTTGATCTTTTGCAGCCCCCGTTTGTATTTTGAAGACGAGTGGATGGAGCTGCTGCTGGAGCCGCTCATCGCCGGGGCGGCGGATTGCGTCTCGCCCGCCTTCACGCTGCATGAATCATCGCGGGCCAAGCCCAAGCGCAGCTCCGAAGGCGTCCTGCTGCAATCGGTTTACGATTTCCCGAGGATCGGGTCCGGGACCGAAATTCCATGGCTTAGCGGGGAATGCTTTGCCTTAAGCAGAGAGAGGTTCCAGGATATCGGCGGCATGGCGGACGGATTCAGCAGCAAGGAGCTGGAGACGGCCGAATTCTCGCTTCGAGTCTGGCTGTTCGGCGGTATTTGCCGAATCGTCCCTCAAGTGGCGCTTATGCAGGTATTCAGGCATAACTTTCCAAGCGATGACAGCGGCAACAAGTGGGAAGCGGATCTGTTGAGACTGGCCTGCCTTCACTTGAACGAGCGGCGCATCGCCGCCTGCCGGGAGCTGATCAGCCGGTTCGGCGGTCCCGAGATTTTGCGGAATGAAAGCGTCATCCTTGATTCGGCCGAACTCCTTCGCGACAAATATGCCTCCCGGCGTATTTATGACGATTCATGGTTCTTCGACCGTTTTGGCATTTCTTTTTAGCGTTTGACTTGGTCCGGGCTGTTTGGCTTTTCCCTCCCGGTGGTAAGTAAAGGTTTGAAGCGGGTCATACCCGTTCGGGCTGTTACCCGATGATTCAAGTTATGGCATAAGCTTCAGCTTGTACGCTTATCCTAGACGGGTAGGCAATCTTTACTACCAACGGAAGGAGAATGCACCATGTCAGGAAACGGACAACCTAAAGAGACGATGCCGGCCCAGCATCAGAACCGGCAGCCGGGAATGGAAACGGACATGCATCCGCGCCCCGAATACGAGGGAGCTTATTTGGCCGCCGGTAAGCTGCGGGGCAAAGTCGCCCTGATCACCGGAGGTGACAGCGGAATCGGCCGTGCGGTCGCCGTGGCCTATGCCAAGGAGGGCGCGGACATCGCGATCGTATATTTGAACGAGCACGAAGACGCGAACAAGACCAGAGCCGAGGTCGAGCAGGAAGGCCGCAAATGTTTGCTGCTTCCGGGCGATGTCGGCGACGAAAAGTTTGCGCAGCAAGCCGTCAAGCAAACGGTCGACGAACTCGGCGGCCTGGATATTCTGATCAACAATGCGGGCGAGCAGCATCCGCAGCAGGAAATTGTGAATATTACGACGGAGCAGCTCGAGCGGACGTTCCGCACCAATATTTTCTCCATGTTCCACTTCGTGAAAGCCGCGATGCCGCACCTGAAACAAGGCAGTGCGATCATCAATACGGCCTCGGTTACCGCATATAAAGGAAATCCGACCTTGATCGATTACTCCGCGACGAAAGGGGCGATTGTCAGCTTTACGCGGGCCCTGTCGATGAATATCGTCGGCAAAAAGGGCATCCGCGTCAACGCCGTCGCGCCGGGACCCGTGTGGACGCCGCTCATTCCGTCGACTTTCGACGCGGAGCAAGTGTCCAAATTCGGCGGCAACACGCCGATGCAGCGCCCCGGCCAACCGGAAGAGCTGGCCCCCGCTTATGTATTCCTGGGCAGTGACGATTCGTCCTACATAAGCGGACAGGTTATCCATGTCAATGGCGGAGATATCGTCAACGGTTAAGCGCCGCTTAAATAGGGTGTGGCTCCGCTTGATAGCGGCGGTCAAACCCGCAATATACAAAGCCCCTGTTTCCGCGTCCCGCGGCAGCAGGGGCTTGTTGCTTTTCGATTATACCGGGATTACAGGGGTTCCTCATCTTTGGACAGCTCGTCGAGCGTCATTTCGAAGCTCGGGGCAAAGCGTTCTAAGAAATATGCCACTTCCGGCAGATTCAGCCGGTCCAGCTTCTCCTGAAGCTGCTGTTTGGCGACGGCAAATTCGCGGTTTCCGCCGGCCAGCTCCCAGGCGCATTTCAAATAGGCGTCCAGACTGTCCGCCGCTTTGACTATCTTGAGCAGCTCGGCATCCTCTTCGGATCCGGGATGGCGGCCCGGAGCAAGCAGCGGGGCATACACCTGCCGCAATTCGGCGGGAACCATGGACAGTAGCCGCTCCGCGGCGATATTCTCCATTTCCCGAAAGTTGGACAGCAGCTTCGGATTATGATGCTTGACGGGCGTCGGAATATCGCCCGTAAACACCTCGGTCGCATCGTGAAACAAAGCGAGTGTGGCCGCGCGCTCCGCGTTCAGCTTGCAGCAGAACTTCTCGTTGCCGATCTCGCACAGAAGATGGGACAAGAGCGCCACGTGGAAAGAATGCTCGGCCACGTTTTCATTGGCGGTGCTGCGCATCAGGCTCCAGCGCTGGATCGAACGGAGGCGGTACATATAAGCGGAAAAATGATAGCCCATCTGTGACAAACCTCTCTTTTTTAATCAACCTTGGGATATGTACTGTGTTATTATAAAGCTATCAAGAGTTTAAAGACAAGAGAGGGGAAATTGGAAATGCGTCAGTTTGAAGAGAGCGTTTACAAATTAATTGTGGAAACTTCAACCAATTTGCCCGGGGATGTTCGCCGGGCGGTGAACCGGGGACGCGCGCTGGAAAACGAGGCGACCCGGGCGGGCCTGGCCCTGTCGACGATTACTCAGAACATCAACATGGCCGAGGAGCAAATTTCCCCGATCTGCCAGGATACCGGCATGCCTACATTTATTATCCATACGCCGGTCGGCGTCAATCAAATCGAAATGAAAAAAGACATCAAATCCGCGATCCAGCGTGCCACTAAGAACGGCAAGCTGCGCCCGAATTCGGTCGATTCGCTCACTGGGGAGAACAGCGGCGACAATCTCGGGCCGGGCACCCCGGTTATGCATTTTGAACAGTGGGAAGAAGATTATATCGATATCCGGCTGATCCTGAAGGGCGGCGGTTGCGAAAACAAAAATATTCAATACAGCCTTCCCGCCGAATTGGAGGGCTTGGGCCGCGCGGGCCGAGATCTGGACGGCATCCGCAAATGCATTCTGCATGCAGTATACCAGGCGCAGGGGCAAGGCTGCAGCGCGGGCTTCATCGGCGTCGGCATCGGGGGCGACCGGACGACCGGGTATGAGCTGGCCAAGCAGCAGCTGTTCCGTCCGGTTGACGATGTCAACCCGGTTCCCGAGCTTGACCGCCTGGAGCGCTATATCATGGAAGCCGGGAACCAGCTCGGCATCGGCACGATGGGCTTCGGCGGCGAAGTGACGCTACTCGGCTGCAAGATCGGCGCCGCCAACCGGCTGCCGGCGAGCTTCTTCGTTTCGGTGGCGTACAACTGTTGGGCTTTCCGTCGCCAGGGCGTCAAGATCGATCCCGCTACCGGCGAGATCGCCGGCTGGCTGTATCCGTCCGGCAGCGAGGTACCGATGGAAGAGCCCCGGCAGGAGAGCGCGGCGACGGCCGATGCTTCACTTCCTTCCAAAGGACGGGAAGTCGTGCTGCAGACGCCGATTACAGAGGAACAGATTCGCAGCCTACGCGTCGGGGACGTGGTGATTATTCAAGGAGAGATGCATACCGGGCGCGATGCGCTGCATAAATACCTGATGGATCACGACGCGCCCGTCGATTTGAACGGGGCGGTAATATATCATTGCGGTCCGGTTATGCTTAAAGATGAGGAAGGCTGGCATGTGAAAGCGGCCGGTCCGACGACCAGCATCCGCGAGGAGCCGTATCAGGGCGAGATTATCAAGAAATTCGGCATCCGCGCGGTGATCGGCAAGGGGGGCATGGGTCCGAAAACGCTGGCCGCGCTGCAGGAGCACGGCGGGGTATATCTCAATGCGATCGGGGGAGCCGCCCAATATTATGCCGAATGCATCAAGAACGTAAACGGCGTCGATTTTATGGAATTCGGGATTCCGGAAGCGATGTGGCATCTTTCGGTCGAAGGCTTTGCGGCCATCGTCACGATGGATTCGCATGGCGCCAGCCTGCACGAAGGCGTCGAGAAAGCATCGCTGGAGAAGCTGGCATCCTTTAAAGAAGCGGTGTTCAAATAAGAATGAAAACCTTTCGCACGCGCATGACCATTATATTAATGAGCCTGGTCGGCATATCCATGCTAGCCGCCGGCCTGACGATGGCTCAGCTGTTCAAGGACTCCCATATTCGCGCCTTGAAGGAAAATATGGCCCGGGAAATTAATTTGCTCGAAAGTACATTCCCGTTCATCTCAAGCGGAAGCGGGGATGCGGCCGAATATTATACTTCCAAGGCACGGGAGCTTGAGAAATTGACCGATTCCCGGGTGACCTTCATCGATTTGGACGGTACGGTTATCGGCGATTCGGAAATGAGTCCGGCGGAAATGGACAATCACGCGCACCGCGAGGAGATCGAATCCGCCGAGGGCGGCGCTATCGGCAGCGCGATCCGATATAGCGAAACGATCGGCGAAGACATGCTGTATGTGGCCCATCGCGTCTCCTCGGATGCCGGGTTCGACGGATATATCCGTCTGTCGATGAGCCTGGCCGCCGTCGGACAGGAAATGAATAAAGGCTGGTATCTGATGTTCGGCGGCCTGCTCCTGCTGTTTCTGGCCGCGGCGCTCGTCAGCTACCGCGTCGCCGCCGGACTGACCCGTCCTTTGGAGCATATTACCAGAGTGGCGAACCGCATTTCCCGGCTGGAATACGACGCCCGGGTCAACCTGCATCGCCGCGATGAGATCGGCCAGCTCGGCTTGGCGATCAACGGAATGGCCGACAGCCTGCAGCAGCAGCTCAAAGTGATTCACGACAACGAGGACCTGATGCAAAGCGTGCTCGCCAATATGACCGGAGGAATATTGATGGTTGACAGCTCCGAAAATGTGGCGCTGATCAACCGCGAAGCGGAGCGGATCTTACACTTGCGCGGCGAGCAGATTCTCGGCAAATCCTATCACGAATTGAAGCGGAATTACGAGTTTATGAAATTCGTGGAGGAGGGAACCCTGCATAAGGAATTTCTGCGGGAAGAGCGGACTGTATACGATCCCGAAGAGATGATTTTGCAATTTGACGGAGTCCCGATGTTTGAGGATGACGGAAGCTACCGGGGAATGCTGTTTCTCCTTCAGGACGTTACGGAAATCCGGCGCCTTGAAGCGATGCGCAGCGAATTTGTGGCCAATGTGTCCCATGAGTTGAAGACGCCGATCGCGGCGGTCAAAGGGTTCGCCGAAACCTTGCTTGCGGGCGGGGTAAAGGACAAGGAGACGGAGCGGTCCTTCCTGCAGATCATCCATGATGAAGGGGAACGGCTGAACCGGCTCATCGGGGACATCCTGGAGCTGTCGAAGATCGAGTCGAAGCGCGCGCCGCTGGAATACGCTCCTGTGAATATCAAGGAGCTGTTCGACGGCATCTATGAGATGATGCGGGCGTCCGCGGCCAAAAAATCGATCGTCCTGGTTCAGGATATTCCTGAGCATTTGTATATTGAAGGCGATGAAGACCGTCTGAAGCAAATCTTCATGAACCTGATGTCCAACGCCATCAGCTACACACAGGATGGCGGAAGAGTGAAGGTGGATGTCGAAGTGATCGGCGAAAGCGAAGAAGAGGAGAAGGTCCGGGTTACGGTCAGCGACACGGGGATCGGTATCCCGAAAAAAGATCTGCCGCGGATCTTCGAACGGTTCTACCGCGTGGACAAGGCGCGCTCGCGCAGTTCGGGCGGAACCGGGCTCGGCTTATCCATCGTCAAGCATTTGACCGAGCTTCATCAAGGCTCCGTTCGCGTCGAAAGCAAGGTCGGCGAGGGTTCTTCGTTTATTGTGGAATTGCCGGTAATGCAGAGTGCCGAACCGGAAATTTAAACGGAGCTTTAACGTATTTTTGCATTTTTACATCCCGTTAACATATCCGTGATATGCTTGGCTTGATTGAAGCTGTAGCAGCGGCAATTGCATTTTCGAGAAAATGGGGGTAATTATGACGCAGCGACTGTTGGTAATAGAAGATGAGCCGACGCTTTCCAGACTGCTGTCTTACAATTTAACGAGCGAGGGGTACAAGGTCGAGGTGGCCGAGCATGGGCAGACCGGGTTTGACCTGGCGATGCAGCAGGAGTTCGATCTGATCTTGCTGGATTTGATGCTGCCGGGGCTTAACGGGTTTGAGATCATGTCCAAGCTGCGCGAAGAAGGCGTCAAGACGCCGATTATCATCTTGACGGCCAAAAATGCGGAAGAAGAAGTCGTTGAAGGACTGAAGTCCGGAGCGGACGATTATATCACCAAGCCGTTCGGGGTTGCCGAATTGTTGGCCAGAGTCGCCGCCGTACTGCGGCGTTCCGGGGGACAGGAAGACCGGGAGCCGGCTCCTGTTCAGCAGGAAGCGCAGATTACGCTCGGACCGCTCACGGTATTTCCGGAGAAATACGAGGTCACCCTGAACGGGGAGTCGATCGTGCTGCGGCCCAAGGAGTTTGAAGTGCTGCTGTATCTTGCCCGAAAGCCCGGGGTCGTGATGACCCGGGACGATCTCATGAATGCGGTATGGGGCTTCGATTATATCGGCGGCCAGCGTACGGTCGACGTTCACGTCAGCTCCCTCCGCAAGAAGCTGGAGCTGGACCCCGGTTCCGTGCATATCGATTCGATTCGGGGCGTAGGCTATAAACTCGTCGTCAACAAGAAAAAAACGGTCCATCATTGATATTTGAATGATGGGCCTTTTGTTTTAAATTTTAAGCGTTTTCCGTAATTTTACATAGGTCTTTCGTCCTGCAAACACTCTCCGAACACTATTGTTCTATCATTCTGGCATATCCATGTTCTTTAACAGGAATAAGGAGTGGTAGAGATGGGCAATCAGGTATTGGATATGGAAATCAAAGCCGGGGTGGAAGCGGCGGATTATTGCCGGGAGGCACCGGTAATATCCCCGGAAGAATTGTGCCGCAAAGTGTTGACGATGTTCCAACAACAGGAAGAGATTCCTTGCATCGTGATCTGCAACGAGGACCGGGTTCCGACGGGATTAATTATGAGAGATGCGTTTTACCGCCAGTTGGCGGGCCGATTTGCGGCGGATTTGTTTTATGAACGGCCGGCTAAAGATTTTGCCGAACCCGCTCCGCTCGTGTGCGAGCGTTCGGTACCCGCGGCGGATTTGTTGGATATGGCGTTGAGCCGGGAGGGCGGCCGTTTCTATGACAGCTTGATTATGACATTCCGAGGGAAGTTCACTGGGATTATGACCGTCCAGGATCTGATGATCATGTCGCGGGATTTGCAGCGGGAAGCGGAGGACGCCCGGCGTCTGGCCGTACGGGAGAGCCAAATCCGGATCGCGGAGATCGGGCAGGCGGTGGCGGCCGCGGCGGAGTCGTCCAAGCAAGGATTAAGCGAATCCGGCCGGATGAACGAGCTCGCTTCCGCGGGCAGGCTGGAACTCGAGGAAGTGAAGGCATCGTTTACCCGCGTGGCCGCGATGACGACCTCGCAAGAGGTACAGGTTGCCGAATTGTCGGCCCGCGCCGGCGATATTTCCCAGGTTGCGGCCCGCATCCGGGAGCTTGCCGATCAGAGCGGCATGCTGGCGATGAATGCATCCATCGAGGCGGCGCATGCCGGGGAGCACGGGCGGGGCTTTGCGGTGGTGGCCGGCGAGGTGCGCAAGCTGGCCATGCAGACGAAGCGGATGTCCGGGGAGATCGGCCAGGCTTTGGAACTGATCGGCGAATTGGTGCGGCAAACGGCGGGGACGGCCGTTTCCACCGCCCGGGAAATGAAGGAAAGCCAGGAGCGGGTCGATAAAGCCGAAACGACGTTTGAATGGCTGGTGGAATCCGCCCGCCGGACGGAGGACCGCGGGAAAGAAGCGGCGCTCTCCGCCGAAAGCGCGGCCCGGACGACCGTGCTGGTCCGGGAAGAATTATCGCGGCTTGCCAGGACGCAGGATTGAATTATAAATTTTACACTGCGTTTACAATTCGGCTTATCCCTTTTTACATAGAAAGTGTAAAATCGTCATGATATTGATCTGCAAGTACAGATTCCAGACAACAATTTACTACTGGGAGATATGTCATGACATCCATTATTCATATTAAGAAGTTAAATTTATACTATGACCAGTTCCATGCATTGAAGGATATGTCGCTCGAGATTCCGGAAAAGGCGATCACCGCTTTCATCGGTCCGTCGGGATGCGGCAAATCGACGCTGCTGCGAACGCTCAACCGGATGAACGATATGATTCCGGCGACCCGGATCGAAGGGTCCGTGCAAATCGCGGGGACCGAAATATACGGAGGAGACGTTCAGGTAGAGGGGTTACGCAAGCAAGTGGGCATGGTGTTCCAGCAGCCCAATCCGTTTCCGAAGTCGATCTATGACAATGTGGCCTACGGTCCCCGTCTTCACGGGATCAAAAACAAGGCCGAGCTGGATGAAATCGTCGAGCAGAGCCTGCGGCAGGCGGTGCTTTGGGACGAGGTGAAGGATTTCCTGAAGCGTTCCGCCCTCAGCCTGTCCGGAGGACAGCAGCAGCGGCTTTGTATCGCCCGCGCCATCGCGGTGCAGCCGCAAATTCTGCTGATGGATGAGGCCACTTCGGCGCTCGATCCGATCTCCACGCTGAAGATCGAGGAGCTTGTTCAGGAGCTTAAAGACAGGTATACAATCGTCATGGTCACGCATAACATGCATCAGGCTGCGCGGATTTCCGATCGTACCGTCTTTTTCCTGAACGGCGAGATCGTGGAGGCTGACGATACGAAGAAATTGTTCTCGACCCCGCGGGATTCCCGCACCGAAGATTACATTTCCGGACGGTTCGGTTAATAGGAGGAGGCAACCTGGATGATACAAAGAAAAGAATTCGATCAGAATTTGGAAGAACTGCGGCAATTGCTGAGACAAATGGGCGAGCACGTGGAGGAAGCGCTGACGGGCTCGATCGCCGCCCTGCAGGCTCTTGACACGGTGAAGGCCAAAGAGATTGTGGAACGGGACGTCCTCCTCAATCAAATGGAAGAAGAGGTCATGGAAATCGGCTCGCGGCTGATCGTGACCCAACAGCCGGTCGCCAAGGATCTGCGCCGCATTATCGTCGCCTTCAAAATATCCAGCGATCTCGAGCGGATGGGCGATCTGGCGATCGATATCGCCAAAGTGGCGACGCGTCTGGAAGGCCAGTCGCTGATCAAGCCGCTCGTCGACATTCCGAAGATGAGCGAACTCGTCATCACAATGGTGAAGGAATCGCTGCAATCGTATCTTGACGAAAATACCGATTTGGCCTACAAGATGGCCAAGGACGACGATGAGGTCGATCATCTGTACAGCCAGATTATCCGCGATTTGTACGCCCATATGGTGGAGAATTCCGATTCCCTCCAGCAGGCGATGCTGCTGACTTTGGTCGGACGGTATATCGAACGGATTGCCGATCACGCGACCAATATCGGGGAGAGCGCGGTGTATCTGGTGACCGGACATCGTCCGGATTTAAACCAGTAATCGCACCTATTTTTGATAATGTTATCCTATATCCGGCTCCTGCCTTTTGGCAGGAGCCGATTCCATGCTGCGGCTCATCGCTTGATTGCCAATTGAATCCAAGATGTTTAGCAACAGAACACGCCGATGGTTTCGGCGTTTTTCTATTTAAATCCTGTTTTTTTATAATAGGGGTCCATGTGTTAGAATAGGGGGAGGAGTATCGGAAGGACGAGGTGTCATATGGAAAAATTAATTCTAATTGACGGCAACAGCATCATTTATCGCGCCTTTTTTGCGATGCCGCCGCTGACCAATTCAAGCGGGCTGCACACGAATGCCGTATACGGATTTACGAATATGCTGCTGCGTTTGATTCAAGAAGAAAAGCCGACCCATATCCTGGTTGCGTTCGACGCGGGGAAAGAAACGTTCCGCCACGAAGGCTACCAGGAATATAAAGGCGGACGCGAGAAGACGCCGCCTGAGCTGTCCGAGCAATTTCCGCTCATGCGCGAGCTGCTGGAGAGTTTAGGCATCGCCTGGTTCGAGCTGCCGGGTTATGAGGCGGATGACATCATCGGCACGATCAGTAAACAGGGTGAAGATTCGGGACGCGAAGTGCTCGTCGTGACCGGCGACAAGGATATGCTGCAGGTGGTTAGCGATCATGTCACCGTGGCGCTGACCCGGAAGGGAATCAGCGAGGTCGAGCCTTACGGGCCCAAAGAAATAGAGGAAAAGTACGGGCTTAAACCGCTGCAAATCATCGATTTGAAAGGCCTTATGGGGGACGCTTCCGACAACATCCCGGGTGTGCCGGGTGTCGGCGAGAAGACGGCGCTCAAGCTGCTCCATCAGTTCGGTTCCGTGGAAGAGGTGCTCGCCCATACGGACGAACTGAAAGGGAAGATGAAGGAAAACCTGGTCAATCATGCCGAGGACGCGATGATGAGCAAGCGGCTGGCGACGATTTACCGGGAAGTGCCCGTAGAGCGTTCCTGGGAAGATATGACGTTTGGCGGACTCCGGGAAGCGACGGCCGTGCCGATGCTGCGCAAGCTGGAGTTCAAATCGTTGCTGGAGCGGATCTCCTTCGGGGACGGTACCGGCGAAGAAGCCGGGACGGAGGCCGGGGGCGAGCCCGCATCCGAGGTTGAAGTTACGATTGTCAATGCCGAAACTTTGCCTGAGCTGGCGAAGCTGCTGCCCGAAATCAAAAGTATTCACGTGGAATCCCATGGCGAGAACCCTCATCATGCCGAACTGATGGGTATGGTATTGTCGACGGCGGAGCGTCATTTCTATCTTTCGCCCGCGTTTTTGCAAAGCGGGGAGGCGGAGCCGGTCGTCGCCTGGCTGGGGGACGAAAGCATTCCGAAGCAGGGTTACGATCTGCACCGTACCGATCTTGTGTTGCATTGGCATGGGTCGGCTTTTGCCGGAGCGTATTTCGATATCGAGATCGCGGCTTATTTGCTTGATCCGACGGGAAATGACCAGACGTTAAGCGCGCTGTCCGAGAAATACGGCCTTCCCCGTCTGGCTTCCGACGACGAGGTTTACGGCAAAGGAGCCAAGTTCAAACTGCCGGATGAGGAGACGCTTAGCCGCCATTTGGCCCGCAAGAGCGCGGCGATCCAAAGACTGGTGCCGCTGCAGCAGGTCGAGCTGGAAAAATTCGAAATGAAATCCCTTTTCTATGATCTGGAAATGCCTTTATCGCGGATTCTTGCCGACATGGAGAAACAGGGAGTGGCGATCAACCGCAGCGCCCTTGCCGAGCTCGGCAAGGAATTCGAAGGTCAGATCGGCAAGCTGGTGTCGCAGATTTACGACATCGCGGGCAAGGAATTCAACATCAATTCGACGAAGCAGCTCGGCGAGATTCTGTTTGACAAGCTGGGCTTGCCGGTGATCAAAAAGACGAAAACCGGTTACTCGACGGACGCCGAAGTGCTGGAGAAGCTGGCGCCTTATCACGAAATCGTCCAATATATATTGGAGTACCGTCAGCTCGCCAAGCTTCAGTCGACCTATGTAGAAGGCCTGCTGAAGGAAGTCAGCGACGAAACGGGCAAAGTGCATACGTATTTCCGCCAGACGATCGCGGCGACGGGAAGACTCAGCAGCCAGTTTCCGAATCTGCAAAACATCCCGATCCGCATGGAAGAAGGCCGGAAAATCCGCAAGGTGTTCGTTCCTTCCGAGGAAGGATGGTTTATTCTTGGAGCGGACTATTCCCAGATCGAGCTGCGCGTGCTTGCGCATATTTCTAATGACGAGGGACTTCAGGAAGCGTTCCTGCACGATATGGATATTCACACGAAGACGGCGATGGACGTATTCGGCGTACCCGCGGATCAGGTTGATTCGAACATGCGCCGTTCCGCCAAGGCGGTCAATTTCGGCATCGTCTACGGGATCAGCGATTACGGCCTGTCCCAGAATCTGAATATTACCCGCAAGGAAGCTGCCCGGTTTATCGACCAATATTTCGACGCCTTCCAAGGCGTCCGCAAATATATGGATGATATCGTCCGGGACGCGAAGCGGGACGGGTATGTCAAAACGCTGATGGAGCGCAGACGGTATTTGCCGGAAATCAACGCCTCCAATTTCAATCTCCGGTCGTTCGCCGAAAGAACGGCGATGAATACGCCGATTCAGGGCACGGCGGCCGATATTATCAAGCTGGCAATGGTGCGGATGGACGAAGCGCTGCACGAACGCGGATTAAAGAGCCGCATGCTCCTGCAGGTGCATGACGAACTGGTCTTCGAAGTGCCGCCGGAGGAGCTTGACATCATGACCAAGCTGGTGCCGGAAACGATGGAAAAAGCCTTGGAGCTGTCCGTACCGCTGAAGGCGGAGGTCAGCAGCGGCACCAACTGGTATGAAGCCAAATAAGCAAGGATAACCCGATTTTTCATGGAATATACTCGGCATCGCATTAACAATAAAACAACGAGGTGAACAACAATGCCGGAATTACCGGAGGTAGAGACGGTCAGACGCACGTTGACCGGGTTAATTGTCGGCAAAAAGATACAGTCGGTCACGGTGTCGCTGCCGCGGATCGTCCAGCGGCCCGACGATATCCGCCAATTCGAGATGGAGCTCGCGGGCCATGTGATTCAAGATGTGGGACGCAGAGGGAAGTTTTTGCGGATCATTATGGACGGCCTGGTGCTGGTCTCCCATCTGCGGATGGAGGGCCGGTACGGTGTGTACCGCAACGATGAGCCCGTAGAGAAACACACCCATGTCATTTTTCATTTTACGGACGGTACCGAGCTAAGATATAAGGATGTCCGTCAATTCGGCACGATGCATTTATTTCTCCCCGGAGAGGAATTTAACAATAAACCGCTAGCCAAACTGGGATTGGAGCCGCTCGACGAGAGCTTTTCTCCGGAAACGTTCCGCAAAGCGATCGCCCGCCGGACGACCAAGATCAAGCCGGCCTTGCTCAACCAGGAATATGTCGTGGGCCTGGGGAATATTTATGTGGATGAATCCCTTTTTCGGGCAGGCATCCATCCGGAGCTTCCGGCCAATTCCTTGGATGATGAACAATTGGAACGGCTGTACGAAGCCATTTTGGCGACTTTGACCGAAGCGGTGGAAGCCGGGGGGGCCTCCATCAAATCCTATGTCAACGGACAGGGTGAGATGGGAATGTTCCAACAGGCGCTGCGGGTTTACGGGCGGCAGGGGGAACCATGCCTTAATTGCGGACAACCCGTGGAGAAGACGGTGGTTGGCGGAAGGGGCACGCATTTCTGCCCGAACTGTCAGCCGCCCGGCGGAGGCAAAACCGGCCCGGCTCGCCGGGAAGCTTCAAGCGGCCGGACCGCCAAGCCGCCGAAGCTTGCCGCGAACGCTTCATCCAGATCAAAATCCGGAAATGGAGTGAGCGCATGAACATCGGGTTGACCGGGGGAATCGCCACCGGAAAAAGCACCGTCTCGCAAATGCTGGTGGCTCGGGGGGCGGAATTGATCGATGCCGACGCCATCGCGAGAGAAATCATGGAGCCGGGGCATCCCGTGCTTGCCGAAGTGGTGAAACATTTTGGACAAGGGGTGCTTCTTCCAAGCGGAGAATTGGACCGGAAGCGGCTGGGGAGCATCGTGTTTTCCGATCCCGAGGAGCGTAAGGCGCTGGAAGGAATTACGCATCCGGCGATTCGCGGGGAGATGAAGCGGCGGATGGCGGAGCTGGAAGCGGCCGATCCTCGCCGGCTTGTGGTAGCGGACATCCCTTTGCTGTATGAATCCGGATTGGAGCAGCTTTACGAGGAAATCATGGTGGTGTATGTCCCGCGGGAGGTTCAACTGGAGCGCCTGATGGCGCGGGACAAGATGACGAGAGAAGAGGCCGAAGCAAGGCTACGTGCACAAATGGATATTGAATTGAAAAAAGAGAGGGCGGATATTTTGATCGATAACAGTCTCGGCAGGGAAGAGACGGAGTCTCAAATAGACGACTTCTGGCGGAAAAAGGGACTGGCATGAAGTGGCTGAGAAAGAAAAGAGTCCTGCTTCTGCTGTTTCTGGGCTTTATTCTGATTCTGTTTTTTAATTCGACCTGGCTAAAGATCTTTTATCCGATTTATTACAAGGAAGAGATCAGGCACCATGCGGACAATTACGGGGTCGATCCTTTAATGATCGCGGCGATTATTAAAGTGGAGAGCAATTATAAACCGGGGGCGGAATCCAAAAAGGGCGCGCTCGGAATCATGCAAATCATGCCGGATACGGCCAAATGGATCATGAAACAGGCAAGGCTGGAGGAGGTTCCGCTGGAACGCGTGAAGCGGGAAACCGGAACGAACATCGAATTGGGTTCCTGGTATTTGAAGTTTTTGTCCAAAAAATTCGACGGGAATATGACCGCCGTGATCGCCGCTTACAATGCGGGACAGAGTAATGTCGAGAATTGGATCAGCAGCGGAAAGTGGGACGGCAGGCTGGAGACGGCCAAAAATATCCCTTTTGGCGAGACGCGGCATTACGTACAGCGAGTATCCCATTATTATGAGCAATATTCCAATCTATACGAGAACTTCTGACCCGTTATCGTATGAATTCACATACAGAAAGAAAGCATGGACAGCCGGCGGCTGTCTATGCTCCCTTGGTGTTATCGGTGAATTTATTTGAATTGACCTGCCAGTTGTTGCTCGGCCAGGGTCACCAAACGTTTGGTGATGAAACCACCGATAGAACCGTTTTCGTAAGAGGTCAGGTTACCAGCGTATCCGTCTTGTGGGAAAGAAATGCCAAGCTCTTGAGCTACCTCGTATTTCATTTGTTCGAGGGCTCCGGATGCTTGTCTAACCACCAGGTCATTCGAAGAATTGTTGTTTTGGGCCATGATGTTCACCTCCTTGTGGTTGGTAACAGTATTATGCTCGGGGAACGACAAGTTCATTACCTGTTTTTAAAGTTATTTATTGGAATTATTCTAAAATATGCGTTCGAAAGAAAGGAGGGCCTTGCGCTTGAAATGCCCGTATTGCGATTATTTAGGGACCAAGGTGCTGGATTCCAGACCGGCCAATGAGAACCGTTCTATCCGCCGCCGCCGCGAGTGCGAGAAATGCAGCCGCCGCTTCACTACCTTTGAAATGGTGGAGGAAATGCCGCTGATCGTGATTAAAAAGGATGGAAGCAGGGAAGAATTTAGCAGAGAGAAGATGCTGCGCGGGCTGATCCGCGCCTGCGAGAAAAGACCCGTCTCCGTGGAGCAGCTTGAATCCATCGTCTCCGAGGTTGAGCGTGCGCTGCGGCATTCGGCCAACACCGAGGTCGAAAGCCAGGAGATCGGCGAGCTGGTGATGGAGCAGCTGTATCCCGTCGACGAAGTCGCCTATGTGCGGTTTGCTTCCGTTTACCGCCAGTTCAAGGATATCAACATGTTTATGAAAGAGCTAAAGACTTTGTTGTCCAAAAATTCGGGAGAGGATGCCTGATTTCATTTCCATTCCTTAAAGAAGGAGAGAGATCCTGATGAAAAGGATTCAGCCGATCGGTCTTGCCCTCGGCTTTTTGGCGGGCACGACCCTTGGCAGCGGAATCGCCTTTTTGATGAGCTGGCAGCCGGTTACCCTCATGCTCTCTGTGGCCGGCTTCGGCCTGGCCGGCGCCGCTCTAGGCGGAATTGCGGCATGGATATACAAAAGACACGGGCATGTTTATTAACAAAAATACAGTAATACAAGAGCGAATGAGCCATGAGAGCATGGTTCAATCGCTTTTTTTTTGAGCCTAAATTTTTTACATTGCGTTTACAAAACAAATACATAGGTTTGATATTTACTTTCTATAATCAATTTGTACAAACAAATGAGGGGGAAACCAAAACAATGAAGAAGAGTCTAATGTTAGTCATGACGCTGATTTTATCTTTCGCTTTGGCGGCATGCGGTCAAAGCGGCGCATCGAATAATAAGGCAAATGAAGGCGCGGCGAACAGCGGCGCTAACGGAACTACGAACAACACCGCAAACGGAGGAGACGGCGCGACATCGGAACTGTCCGGTTCCATCCTGGCGGTAGGGTCCTCGGCATTGCAGCCGCTGGTCGACCAAGTCTCCAAAGAATTCATGGATCAAAACCCTAAAGTATCGATTCAAGTGCAAGGCGGCGGCAGCGGCACCGGGTTGACCCAAGTATCCGGCGGACAAGCGGATATCGGCAACTCCGACGTATTCGCCGAAGAGAAGCTGGAAGCGGATCAAGCCGCCGAATTGAAAGACCACCAGGTTGCCGTCGTGGCTATGGCCGCTGTCGTGAACCCGGATGTGGCGATCGACAATTTGACGAAAGATCAACTGGTACAAATCTTCACCGGTAAAGTCACGAACTGGAAAGATGTGGGCGGTCCGAATCAAGCGATCCAAATCGTCAACAGACCGTCGAGCTCCGGAACCCGGGCTACTTTTGAAAAATATGCCTTGGGAACCAAAACGGATGATCTTCCGGGTGCCATCCAAGAGGATTCCTCCGGTACGGTTAAAAAGCTTGTAGGCGAAACACCGGGAGCTATCGGTTATCTTGCCCTCTCTTACCTGGACGAATCCGTCAAAACGGTGAAATATGAAGGCGTTGATGCAACCGTAGATAATGTGGCGAACGGAACATATCCGGTATGGGCCTACGAGCATATGTACACGAAGGGTGAGCCGAACGAAGTTGCGAAGGCGTTCCTTGACTACATGGTATCGGAAGCCGTGCAAAACGATCAAGGGGACGTTGTGGAACTCGGCTACATTCCGATCAGCAAAATGCAGGTTACCCGCGATGCGGACGGCAACATTACGAAGTAATATCCTCAAAACATCATACGGCACGACAAGGGGCGGATTTCTCTGCCTCTTTCTGTGCTGTTAAAAAGGAGAGGTCTCATGGCTCAGTCCAGAGAGAAACACAAAATAAAACAGCACATTATTGAAGAATGGACTGGTAAAATTTTTACATCCTTGTGTATTGTGCTTTTGGTTGTAACGATTTTTTCGCTAGTTTATTTTGTCGCCACCAAGGGAATCAGTTCCTTCTTTAAGGATGGGATCTCTTTGGGGGAAATTCTCGGAACGCAGTGGAAGCCGGACGGAGAACCGCCGCTGTACGGGGCGCTGCCGTTTATCGTCGGGTCGTTCAGCACCTCGATTCTGGCGGCCTTGATTTCCGCTCCGCTTAGTATTTGCGCAGCCTTGTTCATGGTTGAAATCATGCCGAAGATAGGCAGAAAATATTTGCAGCCGACCATCGAATTGCTTGCGGGGATTCCTTCGGTCGTTTACGGCTTTGTCGGCCTTAGCGTGATCGTGCCGTTGTACCGGGACATCTTCCCCGGACAAGGTCTCGGGATTGCCGCCGGCGCAAGCGTGCTGTCGATCATGATTCTGCCGACGATGACGTCCATTGCGACCGATGCGCTCGCCGCGCTCCCCTCCGGGCTGAAGGAAGGCTCCTACGCGCTCGGGGCTACCCGCTGGCAGACGATCTACCGGCTGGTCATTCCTACGACGCTGCCCGCTTTGATGACCGGGGTCGTGCTGGGTATGGCCCGGGCGTTCGGGGAAGCGCTGGCCGTGCAAATGGTCATCGGCAACGCGCCGCATATTCCGCATTCGCTGTTTGAGTCGGCTTCCACGCTGACAAGCGCGATTACGCTCAGCATGGGCAACACGGTCATGGGCTCGACGCAGAACAACGTGCTTTGGACGCTGGCCTTAATTCTCATGCTGATGACGTTTGTCTTTGTCTTTATCGTCCGTCTACTTGAAAGGAGAGCAAACCGATGAGCGCCAAAACCGCAGACAAAGTCGCCACATTTTTCATCATCTTTTTTGCCGGCATCATCGTATTGATCATGGCCGGTTTGCTCGGTTTTATTCTTGTGCGCGGGCTGGGGCATATCAGCTTCGATTTCCTGACCTCCGCTCCCGAAACGATCAAAGCGGGCGGAGGGATCGGACCGCAGCTGTTCAACTCCCTGTTCCTGCTCGTGCTCACGATGATCATCACGATTCCGCTCGGCCTAGGGGCGGGCATTTACATGAGCGAATACGCCAAGCCGGGTAAAGTAACGGATTTTATCCGTCTGATCGTGGAAGTACTGTCTTCCTTTCCTTCGATTGTTGTCGGCTTGTTCGGCCTGCTTGTGTTCGTCAACGTATTCGGATTCGGGTTCTCGCTGTTTTCCGGCGCGCTGGCGCTGACGGTATTTAACCTGCCGCTGATGGTCCGCATCACCGAGCAGGGGATGGCCAGCGTTCCCCAGGCGCAAAAGGAGGCGAGCCTGGCGCTCGGCTTGTCCAAATGGAAAACGATCAAATCCATCATGCTTCCGACCGCTTTGCCGATCATTCTCACCGGTACGATCCTGGCCGCGGGCCGCGTGTTCGGGGAAGCCGCAGCGCTCTTGTTCACCGCGGGCATGAGCAGTCCAAGGCTGGATTTCACGGATTGGAATCCGCTCAGCCCGATGTCGCCGCTCAACCCGTTCCGTCCGGCGGAAACGCTGGCCGTTCACATCTGGAAGATCAATTCCGAGGGACTGGCGCCGGACGCGCCGGAGATTGCCGCCGGAGCTTCGGCCGTCCTGATCATCACGGTGCTGCTGTTCAATTTGCTGGCCCGGTGGATCGGCCGCCAACTGCAGAAGAAATTTACGGCAACGAAATAGGAGGGCTCCCATGCAAAATATACAATTATCCACCAAGGATTTGAGCGTGTTCTATGGGGAAAAGCAAGCGGTCAAGCATATTTCCCTCGATTTTGCCGCGAAGCAGGTGACGGCCCTGATCGGCCCATCGGGCTGCGGGAAATCCACCTTCCTGCGCAGCTTGAACCGGATGAACGACCTGATCGACGGCGCGCGCATCACCGGCGAGATCTGGATCGGGGATGAAAATATCAATGATCCGGGCACCGACGTCGTGCTCTTGCGCCAGAAAATCGGCATGGTTTGGCAGCGGCCGAATCCTTTTCATAAATCGATTTACGAAAATATCGCTTTCGGTCCGCGCTACCACGGCATCCGGGACAAGAAAAAGCTGGATCAAATCGTCGAGGAATCGCTCACCAAAGCGGCGCTCTGGAACGAAACAAAAGACCGGCTGGGCGATTCGGCCCTGTCTTTATCGGGCGGTCAGCAGCAGCGCCTTTGCATCGCCAGATCGATCGCGGTCAGCCCGAGCATCATCCTGATGGATGAGCCGGCATCCGCGCTCGACCCCGTCTCCAGCGCCAAGATCGAGGAATTGATCGCCGAGCTGAAGCAGGAGTATTGCATCATTATTGTGACTCACAATATGCACCAGGCGGCGCGCGTCTCGGAGAAAACGGCGTTCTTCCTTATGGGCGAGCTGGTGGAGTATGACGATACGAGCAAAATATTTACGAATCCGACGGACAAGCGGACCGACGATTATATCTCCGGCAGGTTCGGATAAAAATAAGCCCCGGCTGGCATTTGACCAGCCGGGGCTTGTGCTGTATTGGTGCGAGCGATGATCAGATTATTCTCGCGGCTTTGGCGCCTTCCCAGATCGCGTTCAGCGCCCGCCGAGCCTGTTTGGCGTCGCCGATAACATGATAGGGAATGCTGAAGCGCTCCAGGCAGTCGATCAGCTTACGATTGTCCCTGGAGCGGGAACCGACGGCCAGAACGACATAGTCGGCAGGGAGCTCGCGCTCTTCTCCCGCCTGCTCGACGATCACGCGGTCCGGTTCAATGGCCAGGCATTTGCAGCCGGTCATCAGTTGTACCCCATGACCGTACAGGCTTTCCATGACGCAAATTTTCCGGAGCAGCCCGAGATCGGCCGCCACTTCGTTTTGCATCTCTACGACGGTTACCTGCTGTCCGCGCTCGACAAGCAGCTCGGCGACTTCCAGGCCGACGAGGCCGCCGCCGATAATGACCACATTCCCGGACGGCTTCGCCGCTCCCCACAACACGTCGTGCGAATTCACGACATGCGGGAGATCCGCGCCTCTGACCGGCAGAGAAACCGGGGCCGAGCCCGTGGCGAGAATGACTTCGTCGGGCCGCAAGTCCGCGATCACTTCCGGCGTGACCTCCGTATTCAGCCGGATATCCACGCCTCCGCGCATCGCCGCTTCGCCCATGCCGACGGCGGCGGCCGTCATTTCTTCCTTGCGCGGCGCCGCGCCCGCAATATAGAGCTGTCCGCCGAGATGCAGGCTCTTCTCGCACAATATCGGCTCGTGCCCCCGCCGCTTCAAGGTGACGGCGGCTTCCAGACCGGCCGGTCCGCCTCCGGCGATCAGCACCCGCTTGGGCCGCTCGGCCGGAACGAGCTCGTATTCCCGCTCCCGCCCCGTGGCGGGGTTGAACATGCAGCTGATGAACGGCACGTTCGGGTTGACGAACCCGTCGAAGCAGCCTTGATCGCAGCCGACGCACCGGATGATCTCCGCTTCCCGGCCGCTTCCCGCCTTGGCGCAGAAATCCGGGTCGGCAAGCTGGGCCCGGCCGACGGCGACCAAGTCGGCCAGCCCTTCGGCGATGATCCGGTCGGCTACGGCGGGATCGTTAATGCGGCCGACGGCGATGACCGGAATGCCGACCGCGGCTTTGATTTGCGCCGCATTGTCGACATTGAAGCCCACCGGCAAATCGATCGGTGGCACTTCATATTTGATCGCGGCCCCGGCGGGAACGCCGCGCGAAACATTGATCGCGTCGACTCCGGCCTGCTCGGCGAGCACGCAGAAGGCTTTCATATCTTCAAGCCCCAGCCCGCCCGGCAAATCCTCGATCGCCGAGATGCGCATCAGGATCGGGAAGTCCGGGCCGACCGCGCGGCGGATGGCGCGGATGCATTCCAGCGGGAAGCGGGTCCGGTTCTCCCAGGAGCCCCCGTATTCATCCTGGCGGAAATTCATGGCCGGGCTCAGAAACTGCTGAGGCAAATATCCGTGACCCGCGTGAAACTCCACGCTGTCGAATCCGGCCCGCTTGGCGCGGGCGGCGGCATCGGCATAGGCTTGGACCATTTCCGGAATTTCCGAGGCGGCAAGCTCCCTGGGGATCATGGCCGAGCCTTCAAAAGCTACCGGGGAAGAGGAAACCTGATTCGGATTGTAGGCGACTTTTCCGCCGTGCCACAGCTGCAGGCAGCTTTTGCCGCCGGCTTCACGGATGCCGTCCGCCAATTTCTTCATACCCGGAATAAATTTATCTTCAAAAATCGCCGGCGAATCCTCCGTGAACGCCGTCGGATGCACGGTGGTGACTTCCACCGTATTAAGGCCGCATCCTCCCTTGGCCCGGGCAACGTGATAATCGATCAGCCGCTGGCTGACGTACCCTCCGGGATCGTTCATTTTCGTTCCCATGGCGGGGAGAATAACCCGGTTCTTTAACTCCAAACTTCCTATCTTATAAGGACTGAACAAATGGGCAAAAGCCATGCTGCATCTTCCTTTCGTTATTAGGTTAAAATAACATAGGTATAATTTAACCTAATTATAATGCGCATAGCATCTTAATTATGTGAAAATAATCACGAGAAAATAGTGATGATTGGCACGCTTTGTACGTTGGAGTAAAATAAATAAATATGAAATGCTTTGAGTGTGAGTCGAAAGTTCGGAGGAACGGCATGGATATTGAGCTATTGATACTTGCCCAGCTGATGCAGGGTCCCAAGCACGGATATGAAATCAAGAAAAACATCATCTTTGTAATGAACAACAAAAAAATTATCAGCAATAACTCTCTCTACCCCAAATTAAAACAGTTTGAAGAGAGGGACATGGTTAGTAAAACGACGGAGGAGCAGGAAGGCAGGCCGAACCGGCTGGTCTATGCCATTACGGATATGGGCCGTCAGGTTTTTTACGATTCGATCCACCATTTTACTCCCGAAGTCATTGAAGTGGACGATGAATGGAGCATCCGGCTCGCTTTTTACAATCTCCTGAATGATGAAACCCGCAGAAGATTGCTTGAATACAGGATGCGGAGCGTCCAGGAAAAGAAAGAGCGCCTGGCTAAGCTGTCCCTGTCGGTTGACGATAGCGAGTATTTGATGTACTCCCCCGAATTGTATTTCTACACGCAAAATATGCTGGATATAGAAAGCGAGCTCATTATCCAACTGCTCGACCGCTTGGACAAGCCTTCCGGTTCGGACTAAAGTCCGGGAGAAAGACCCGGCCGCGGACTATTTTGAAATGGCGGTCCGGCGTTCATACTAATAACATATTCGCTATGCCGATTCAGCCGGTTTTGGCGGATTTTCGAAACGCAGGATAGAGAGGAAAAGGCATATATGAACGTTCTGGAGTGGATTGAAGGGTTGTTCCGGGAGTACGGATATTTCGTTCTTTTGCTCGGGCTGCCCGTAGATTTTATTGCGCTGCCTCTTCCTCCGGGGCAAACGACTTTGACCTATACCGGATACTTGGCCTTTAAAGGCATTCTTGAGTTGCTGCCGGCGATGCTGGTCGGATTTGCCGGATCGGTTATCGGGATTACGATCACTTACTTGATCGGTCATCATGTGGGCGCACCGCTGGTCCATCGTTACGGGAAATGGTTTTTCCTCAAGCCCGCCCAATTGGAGAAGACAAAGCAAATTTACGATAAATACGGAAACAGGATGCTGTTGATCAGCTTCTTTGTACCCGGGGTGAGGCAATTTTTCGGTTATTTTGTAGGCATCATCCGCGTTCCTTTCCGGACGTTTGCGCTCTATGCCTACCCCGGAGCCGCCCTTTGGGTCATCGCCTTCGTAGGTATCGGATACATATTCGGGGAGCAGTGGCAGTATGCCATCGGACTGGCCGAAAAATATCTGGGTTATTTCTTTAGCGCCTTGGGAGCGCTGATATTGGCGGTCGTATACATGAGATGGCGCAAATGGAAAAAGTGGCGGCTTAAGCAAGCCGGCCCGAAAAAGGGGCTGGGCTAAGCTACCCGCTAAGCGGTCCGTAATAGTCAGTGCTATGCTTTGGTTAGTTTTTTTCTTCCTTCCACCTTTCCTGCGGTGTTCGTTTGCTGAACCTTAAGCAAGGACAAAAATTCAAAAAAGGTTCCCATCGCAGTAAATGCTGCTGCAATAACGGCCAAATCGTCGGCGGAAAGTTCACTGAGCTCCGTTTCTTCTATATCGCTGATGCTGTCCAGCAGGTAACTCATCTGGTTTAGTTGATTGATTCGGGCTCGGTATCTTCCTTTCTTGAGCAAACGTACCACCTGCTTCAAATCGTCTTTCTTTATGGTATGCAGGCGAAACCGGACTTGAATAGGCAGAGTGACCATTAAAGAAGGGATGAAGAGTCTGTCTAAATTTTTTGGCGCGTTATGCATATGCCGTGACTGCAGGATATAAAACCTAATATGATACCGTATACTACAAAAGGAGGGAAAGCCATGTCGGGTTGCGATGGGGGATATGTAGGCGGACTCTGGACTTCCACGGGTGTCATTCTGGTTTTGTTCATCCTTCTGGTTATTGTTTCCAGAACATTCATCTAAATGATTTGCGATCTATGATCGGCCCTGCTGCGGCAGGGCTGTTTTTCTGTGCCGATATTCCTTGCCATTTACATATTTGCTTCGGTTGGACTATCCTTATGATGAGGGATTCAAAGAAATTAAATGGAGTTATGGAGGGAATGTTGTGCCGAGTATCGTATTGGAAGGGGGAACCTTGCGGCCCATATTCAGTTCCGGCGTTATGGATGCGCTGCTGGACGAGGATGTGATGTTTCCCTACTGCATCGGGGTATCCGCCGGAATCAGCAACGGGATATCCTATATTTCGCGGCAGAAGCGGAGAAACCTGGAGATTATGGAGAAATACCGCCTTGATCCCAGATATATCGGCTACCGGAATTTCCTGAAGCACCGCAGCCTGTTTGGTCTCGATTTTGTGTTCGGTGAGATTCCCGCCAAGCTGATCCCGTTTGATACGGCCACCTACCGGCAGCATTCCGGACGGGTCCTTGTCGGAGTAACCAATGCCCGAACAGGGTTGCCCGAATATATGGACGGTATGCAGGCCGATGAGCACTGGACTATGCTGCGGGCAACCTGCGCCATCCCGCTCGTATTTCCGGCGATTGAGATCGACGGCGAGAAATATTATGACGGAGGGCTTGCCGACCCGATCCCGATCCGTAAGGCGATCGCCGACGGAAACGACAAGCACCTGATTGTGCTGACTCAGCCGAAGGGGTACAGGAAGACGCTGAGCAAGCAAAACGTCGCCGTCGCCCGGCTGCTTCGGCGCAAATATCCGCAGTTGAAGCAGGTGCTGCTGACGAGGCATGAACGGTATAATGAAACCGTGGCTTTTTGCGAGCAGCTCGAGCGGGAAGGCTCGGCGGTCATTATTCGTCCGGAAGTCAAGCTCGACAGTTTCGAGAAAGATATCGGGAAGCTACGGGACGCTTGCCGGCACGGCTATGAGCTGGCGATGCGGCGAATGGAAGAGATTCGCGAGTTGTTTTAATTGCAGTAGAACAACAGCTTTAAGGTAGTCAGGTTGCTAACGTTGACCTCATTGGAATATATCCAATGGGGTCTTTTGCATTCAATCAGAAAAGTTATAAATAACTACAATTTATGTCAAATATCACCGTTTTTAAGTAATTTTTCACACAATCTTCACACCTGGGTTTATAATTGGGTATAAATAGAAATTCAATAATCGATTTCCATATATAAACCGTTTAGGGTTTATATAAATTAGCTGACGGAGGAGGCGATGAGGGATAGGTTACGATATGTGTCTGGATGGGAGAACATTAGGGAGCAGGAAGGAGGCGGAGCCTTCATAGCTTGACAGAACAGGGAGTGTACAACTGAAATGGGAAAATCGCATATCCAAAACTTGAGGAGGTATGGATAATGACCGCAATTCGTTTACCGAATTCTATGCTCATAAAGATGCTTACTTCTTTGGGGATTATGTTGATCACTGTGTTTTGTATGTTCCTGTTATCGGAAAAAGCTTCTGCCCACGGATACATCGACTCTCCGGGCAGCCGGGGATATCTTTGCAAGACCGGTCAAAATACGGACTGCGGCGCGGTTGTTTACGAGCCGCAAAGCCTTGAAGCGCCGAAAGGCTTCCCGGCGGCCGGGCCCGCCGACGGCAAAATCGCCAGCGCGGGCGGAATCTTCCCCAAATTGGATGAACAGTCGGCTACCCGCTGGACGAAGGTCAACATTTCTGCGGGAACGAATACCTTCACCTGGAAACTATCCGCGCCGCATAGAACGACAAGCTGGAAATACTATATCACGAAGCCGAATTGGAATCCCAACGCTCCGTTGTCGCGGGATTCGTTCGACTTGACGCCGTTTTGCTCCGTGGATTACGGCGGTGTTCAGCCGCCGTATACCTATTCGGACACATGCAATGTACCGTCGCGCAGCGGTTATCATGTGATTCTGGCGGTTTGGGAAATCGCCGATACGGCCAATGCTTTTTATAATGTCATCGACGTGAATTTCGGCGGAACCAATCCTGGGGATACCCAGGCGCCGTCGGCGCCTTCCTCCCTTTCCTATTCTGGAGTTACCTCATCCGGCGTGAATTTGTCCTGGGGGGCCTCCACGGATAATGTCGGCGTCACCGGTTACCGCATTTATAACGGCAGCAGCCAAATCGCCGCGGTATCGGGCACGACCTTGAATTACAGCGTCACCGGTCTGGCCGCGAATACGGCATATACTTTCCAGGTCAAAGCGGTGGATGCCGCGGGTAATCTGTCATCGGGCAGCAATACGGTGAGTGTAACCACCAATCCGGCGGCTAGCGATACATCGCCGCCTACGGCACCCGGCAGTCTGACCGTGCAAGGCACTCCGACTTCGTCCAGCGTGTCGCTTGCCTGGACCGCCTCTACCGATAATGTCGGGGTTACCGGCTACCGGATTTACCGTGGGACGGCTTTGGCCGGAACCGTATCGGGCACGACGACCACCTATACCGTCACCGGACTTAGCGCCAGCACGGCATATACCTTTACGGTCCGGGCCGTTGACGCGGCCGGCAACGAATCTGCGGCCAGCAATAGTGTAAGCGCCACGACGGCGGCCGCCCCCGCCGCACAGCCATGGGCGGCCAATACCGCCTATACGACCGGCACCTTGGTGAGCTATAACGGCTCGATCTACGAATGCCGGCAGGCCCACACCTCGCTGGTCGGCTGGGAGCCGCCGAATGTGCCGGCTTTGTGGTTGTTGAAATAGAGGATAAGGAAATTAAAATATATTTTTTCAAAATCACTGACCGTTGTTGTCAGTGATTTTTTTATATACTCCGTGGTGTAGCGAAATTCATACCCTTAAGGAGGAAGATCATGTTTACGAAAATCGCGGATTTTGTCAAGGAATGGGAAGCCGAGCTTAAATTGACGGAGAAAGTCATGGCGGTGCTGACGGACGAATCGCTGCCCAGGGAGGTCATTCCCGGCCGTAGAACGCTTGGGGATATCGCCTGGCATCTGGCGGTCTCTCCCCACTACATGAGCGGATTCGGGCTGGTGTTTGACGGGCCGGAAGGCGGGGAACGCGTTCCCGAGTCCGCGGCGTTCATCGCTAGAGAGTACGGCAAAGTAAGCCGGGCGCTTCTGGATGCCGTCTCGAAGCAGTGGAATGACGAAAGCCTGCTGGAAAGCACCGAAGTTATGGGCCAGCCGTATATCATAGGTGAAACCTTGAGGTTTACAATTATGCACCAAGCGCACCACCGGGGGCAAATGACCGTTCTGATGAGACAAGCGGGTCTGAAAATTCCGGAGGTGTATGGGCAAACCTACGATTCCTGGGTTGAAGCCGGGATGGAACCGCTCAAGTAAAAACGGTACAATAAATTTAATTATCGGAGTGGAAGGGGAGAGGCGGTATGTCCAAAGCGGATCATATGCTGTCTATTTTGTGGCTGCTTAGATCGGGGAGAAGGATGACCGCGCGGGAAATGGCGGACAAGCTGGAAATCCATGTCCGCACGGTATACCGGTGCATCGATTCGCTATGCGCCAGCGGCGTGCCGATTATCGCGGATTCGGGGCCCGGCGGAGGCTACCGGATTCTGGGGCAATTCGCCGAATCCCCTTTGCTGTTCGATGCGGAGGAACAGAAAGCATTGCTCCATGCGGCGACTTTTGCCAGGGAAGCGGGATACCCGCATACGGAAGCGCTGGAACGCGCCGTGGGGAAATTGAAGCTGTACAGCAATGAGGACCAGCTCATCCGCATGGAGCTTCATGACCGCGGAGTGTCGGTGATTTATCCGCCTTCGGACGATCGGGAGAAGGCCGTTCTCCGGCAGTTGGAAGAAGCCGCGGCCCAAGGTATGACGTTGGAAATGGTGTACGACAAAGGGCGGGGTGAACCGCCCCGCTCCCGCGGCTTCGACACCTATGGCATCGTGCACTGGAAGGGAAGCTGGTATGCGATCGGATACTGCCGCCTGCGTCAAACGGTGCGGAGCTTCCGGGCCGACCGGATCGTGGAGCTGCGTCCGGCAAATTCGCGGTTTGTGCGCCCGGAAGCTTTTTCCGCCAAGCGGCATCTGCTTGAAAGCATGCTTCCGGGAGCGCTCGACGACGAAACGCTCGTCACTGTGAGAATCGCCGGGCCGGAGCTGGCTCTGAATGAACTGACCAGGCACTGGCTGTTTGGTCATACGCTTGTCTCCCGCAGCGAGGGAGAAGCGGCATTCCGCCTAGGACAAGCTTCTTTGAATAGCTATGTGCCTTATTTTCTGCTCCCGTACGGTACATCGCTGACCATTCTTGAACCGGCAACCCTGGTAGAACGGCTGGCCAAAGTCAGTGCCGAACTCGCGCAGTATTACAATGAAATGAAGCGTTAGCCCAGCGGAGTATCCCATGGAAGGGTCCGCCAAGGGCTGTATTCATCGATCAGCAAGCTTCTTACATGTTGAAAATAAACTTTGGCCGACTCTTCCGACCACTCCTTGTAAAAAAACTGCCGCCCGATAATAAACGCAGTGCCGTATTCCTCCCAGCTGTCGTAATGACGCTGGATCAAAGCGGCTACCTCGGCCATGGAATCCCAGGCTTCATCCGCGGAAATAAAGCCGAGCAGTTTGGCGTAATGAGCCACAAACAGCGATCTTCCCCAATCGTATCCCGCAATGCCGGCCGGTGTGAGCCTCGAATTATAGGTATAAACCACCCGGTATTCGGCCGCCGTCTCCGGGTCCTCGATGGAATGGAGGATCGACCGCTGCTGGCGAAGGGGCAGGGCATTCAGAAACGTACGGATCCGGTCGAATTTCGTACGTTTTCCGTCGTCGATCAGCCCCCTGATTTGGTATAGGGCGGAATCGTGATCGGTAACGCTCCAGGAGTCCGCCAACCATGCCATCGTCTCCTCTTTCCAGCCGGGATCCTCCTGTTCCGAAGGACGGTCGTACCCGTTCGCGAAATTCAAGCCGTTCCGTTCAAGAAGAATGGCCGCCGCGCCCAGAATCCATTGCTGCTTAATTGTAAGTGAAGAAGTCATCGGGAAAAACTCCTTTCGGCCAAGCTTCGCGAATTTCCGCTTCCTCCAGAAGATCCGGAAACTCCAGCGGAATGGTTGAACTGTATGTCGTGTGCACTTGCTGAAGCCCCCATTTTTGCAGCAGGGACTTTTTGTTTTGTAGCTTCGCTTCGATCCGCAGCAGCCGCTCCCGGTAATCCGGGTGATCCGGCCGGCTTTCAAGAGCTTCGCGGGCCATAGCGGCTGCCTCCGGCCATTGATTCAGCGAATCGTAAGTCAGGCTCAAATAGCTGCAGGTATCGCCGCGAAGACCGAGCACGTATCCGGCATTGAACATCTTAAGCGCATTTTTGTATTGCTTGAGATGATAAAAATACAGGCCGCCATAAAACCAGATATGGAGGCTGCGTGCCTGTTGCTCGAAGGTTTCCAGGTATTTTTCCAGCAGTTTGTCGTAATTCCACCAGCGTTTTAACTCCGCATAAATGCGAATCGTCTGCAATTGCGCCCACTCATTGTCCGGCTCTTGCTCCAATACGGATTGCAGCGGGGCATAAGCTTCTTCGAAGCGGCGGGCCGCCAGCAGGCAGACGATGCTCAATTTCCTGAGCAAGCCGGGAGCGAAGCCGCGGTCGGCCGCCCGGTTGTAGCAGGCGGAGGCGGATGACCAATTCCGCAGCCGGAAATGACAATCCCCCGTTAAGGCGATCGCTTCCTCGCCATAGGTTGGATTTTCCGCCGATGCGTATTTTTCCAGCACTTCCAAAGCGTCGCCGTATCTTTGCAATAAATAATATGCATACGCAAGTTCATAAAGAGCATCGGGGGCTCCTCCGAGCTGATCCGCTCTACGGAACATATCCGCGGCTTCCCCGTAACGGCCGAGCTTTTTCAGAACTTCGCCGTATTCAAAGCTGATTTGTCCGCTTTCATGGTAAGCCAGGGTCCGGCGGTATTCTCCGGCGGCATCTTCAAAACGCTCCAGCTCCCGGTATGAACGGGCCAGCGTGCCGTGGTAGTATCCCAAATCCTGAATACCGATCGCTTGCCGGCAATAGCGGATCGATTCCTCATAACGTCCGCGCACCCGCTCGATCTCGCCAAGGTAATAATACACTTCCGCATTGCCTTGATCATAGGTCAGATAAGCGAGCAGATCGGCCTTGCTCTCTTCATATTTTCCCGTTTTATAATAGATCTCCGCTCTGACATAAAGAGCTTCCCGGGTATCCTTGGCGCTCAAATCCCCGCGCTGAAGCGCCTGATTCAAATAAGGGATTCTGGCATCGCCATTTTCTTCCCAGGCGTAACCGAGGGTGCCGAGAAGAAACCATTGTTTGCCGGTCAGTTCCCCGGCTTCTTCCAATTCATGGAGTGTTTCCAGACACGCCTCGTACATTTCATTCTCAAGATAAAGCTCCGCCAACTCCCGGAGCCCGGCTGCCTTGCCCCGATCCCCGGATACGATCCCGCGCCTGATGTTTTCGATCCGTGCCCGGTCAATGGCGAACAACGCACTCCGGGCGTGCAGGTCTTCGGGATAGTGAATAAGCAGCCCCTTGAGCACCGATCTTGCTTCGGCCTCCCTGTTCGAAGCGTTCAAGCTTTGGGCCAGACCGTAAAGCGCCTCCTGGTGCTCCGGGTTCCCTTCAAGCAGGGAACGGTACAAAGCCTCCGCCTCTTCGGGCCGCCGCAAATGAAGCAGCGCGTCGGCAAGGCCGAGTCTGCCGTCCTCTTCTTCCGGAACTTCGCGATGCAGCGAGCCGTAAGCGAGCGCGGCTTCCTCCCAGCTCAGCCGCATCGCCGCCAGCCGGCCGGTCAGCCGGAGCGTATCCGGATCGTTCGCCACAATCTCCCCGGCCTTGGCCAGCAGCTCGGCGGTGTACTCGATATCACCCTGCAAGAAGGAGTTATAGGCCGCGTCCCGAAGGGCAAAGAACGCTTCGATATCGGCTCCGGCTTCGGCCGAGGGAACCAGATGGTCGTAACGAAGTTCAAGGGGGCCGGTAATTTGCCACATGACATGCTGAACAAACCGTTCGGGGAAATATTGCGCCAGTTCCAGCTCCAGTTCGGTCCAGCCGAATGTTTGGTTGAACAAGCGCCAAACGCGCTGCGGCAGCCATGGCCGGTCCATAAGCAGATTAAGGAGCTGAAAACGCAATATTTGTCTTACCTCGATGCCCGAGTAGGTATCTTCATCCAGCAGCAGATGCCAGACTTCGGCATCGATTCGGGAAGCGAACCGGTCATAGATTTCCGCGGCTCGCCGCAGAAACCGGGATGCCGTCTCCTCCGGCGGCTCCGGTTCGGAGAAGGCCCAATCGCCGGAATCCAAGGCCGGGGCTGCGGCGGCTTCCTCCATATGTACCGCCAATTTCGGGTTATGTACGGATGGATCGGCCCCGCCGCTTTGACGTTCCTGTTCGGCGGAGGCGATTCTTCTTGCGGCTTCATAGGCTTCACGCAGCCGTTGAAAGCCTTCCGGGTCCTCTTCGGGATGGGCTTGCTTCAACAGCCGGCTGTAGGCCCGTTTGATCATCGTCAGATCGTTCGTTTTGTCGATACCGAGCAAAGTCCATGGATTCATGCTAAAACCTCATATTCCTTTCGATTGCGTTCAAAAAAGTGCCGAATGCTTCGGCTTCCCGGCGGATTTCGACATCATCCTGGCTTTGGAGCGCCCGCTCAAAGCGCAGCAGCCAGAGGGCGATCACCTCGCGCTGTTCCCCGAGCGTTTCTTCGTACAGCCGCTCCCCGCGCGCCAGCAGCAGGCGGTTTTCCGCCCGGTCGCGCGGATGGATTTTGATCGCGGACAGCTCCATAAACCGCTGCTCGATCGCCTCTTTCGAATATTGGCCGGGATTCTCTTCAATGAAGATTTTGTTCATGACACCGGTTGAAACCACGGTCGCCTCCACTTCGAGAATTCCGTTAATATCGTAAGTGAACCGGACCTGAACCGACTGTTCTCCGGCTTTATCGGGCGGAACATGGACTTTAAGCTCTCCCAGCTTGATATTGTTCTCGGTTCTACGGCTTTCGCCCTGATAAATTTGAAAATTGATCGTGCTCTGCCCGTCGTGAATGGTGGTGAAGCTTTCCACTCTGCTGACGGGAACAACGGTATTCCGCTCGATAATCGGGCAGAAATGGCCGGATTCGTACTGGCCCGAGCTTCTGAGAACGGATACGTCCGTTCCGAGCGTGTAGGGGCACACATCGGTCAGCACGATATCGTTCAGCGCTTTATTCCGGGCTTTCATCGCGGCCTGGAGCGCCGCGCCTACCGCGACGGTTTCATCCGGGTCAATATGGCTGGAAGGGAGTCTGCCGAACAATCTGGCGACCGAAGCGGAAATAAGCGGCATCCGCGTGGCTCCTCCGATCAGAATGACCGCATCAAGCTCCGAGGGACGGAGCCGCGCGTCGTTCAGCGCGCGCTCGACAGGATGCCGCAGCCGCTGCAGCAGCGGCTTGGCAAGCGCCTCGAACCGGTCTCTGTTTACCTCGCAGGATAGCGGAAGGCCGTTCAAATTCAGATTCATTTCGGCGGAGCCGGTGGCTCCGAGCTGGTATTTTGCGAGTTCGGCTTGCTTCCTTAAAGCTTCCTTCTGCTTAAGATCCAATTCCTCCACGGCAATTGCATTACGGTCCAGCAGCTCCTGCATCAAGAGCCTGGTAAAGTCTTCGCCGCCGAGAAAGTTGTCGCCGGCCACCGCCTGAACCTCCAGCAGGTCGCCGAATTTCTCCAGGATCGAAACATCGAAGGTCCCGCCGCCCAGGTCGTAGATCAGAAATTTGGTATCTTCGGCCTGCTCGTGCAAGCCGTAAGCGATGGCGGCGGCCGTCGGCTCGTTGATCAACCGCTCGACGCGCAGCCCGGCCAGCTGGCCGGCTCTTCGCGTTGCCTGCCGCTGCATGTCGTTGAAATAGGCCGGCACGCTGATCACGGCCTCCTCGACAGGCTCGCCCAGATAGGCTTCGGCATCCTCCTTTAAAGCGCGAAGAATCATGGAGGACAGGTCCTCCGGGGTAAAACGGTACGGGCCAAGCTCAAATATTTTGTTTGTTCCCATATATCGCTTAAATACCGACACCGTCAACTGAGGGTGGGTAATCATCCGCTGTTTTGCAATGTCGCCGATGAGAATTTCTCCTTGTTCGTCCACGCTGACGACCGAGGGGGTGAGATGCCTGCCGAACGCATTGGGAATAAGCCGGACGCGGCTGCCGTCCCAGCAAGCGGCCAGGCTGTTGGTCGTCCCCAGGTCAATACCTATTACGGACATGATGTTCTCCTCTCCGATATGACTTCTTTTGACTTCAAGATTCTGTATGATTTCCCGTAAAATATCTTGCTGACTTACTAATTAATTTAGCATAATTTGCCGGAAAAAGGCGGTGCGATTTATTTCAAAAAAACGGCGGGCTCGCCGAGTAAAATAAAGGCCGGAAGAGCGTTGGCTCTGTCCGGCTTTTTTGTGCTTGCAATCATTTATTTGACATTCGGAACTTCTACGACGGGATCGGTGTCGGCCTCGTAATCGACGCCGTCCACTTCAAAGCCGAACAATTGGAAAAACTCGCGGCGGAAGCTTTCCAAATCGCTCTTCTCATAAATGTTTTCGGTAGTGAGCTCGTCCCATAGCTTGGTCACTTCGGCCTGCACGTCGTCACGCATCTCCCAGTCGTCGATCCGGATGCGGCCTTCCTCATCGACCGGGACGTTTTCCGGTCCGTACAGGCGTTCCGCAAACAGACGGTACATCTGCTCGACAGTGCCTTCGTGGATACCTTTTTCCTTCATCGTTTTATACAGCGCCGACATATACAGCGGAACGATCGGGATGGCCGAGCTGGATTGCGTCACGAGCCCTTTGCTCACGACGACATACGCGTGGCCCCCTCGGTTGGACAATCGCTCGCTCAACTCGCGTGCGGTTTGCTCCAAGTGGTCCTTAGCCCGTCCGATCGAGCCTTCCCGATAGATCGGCGTTGTAATTTGCGAGCCGATGTAGGAGTAGGCGATCGTCACGGCTTGATCGGCCAGCGCTCCGGCCTGCTCCAGCACCTCGATCCACTGCCGCCAATCCTCCCCGCCCATGACGTATACGGTATCGGCGATTTCCTGCTCCGTCGCAGGTTCCAGGGTGATCGTGCTGATCTCGCCCGTATGGAAATTGACCGTTTTGTTCGTATACGGTTTTCCGATCGGCTTCAGCACGGAATTGCGGTTCTGGCCGGTAGCGGGGTCGGTCCGGCGGGCGGTCGCCACGCTGTAGACGACGAGATCGACCTGGCCCAGCTCTTGTTTGATCAGCTCGGCGGTTCTGGCCTTGGTCTCCTTGGAGAAGGCATCGCCCGTCACGCTGAACGATTTGAGCCCCGCCGCTTGCGCCGCCTGTTCAAAGGCGGCGGAATTGTACCAGCCGGCCGAGGCGGTGCGGGTCGCGCTGGCGGCGCTGGCACGGTACACGCCCACCGTATTGGCATGCGCTCCGAAAGCCGCAACGATGCGGGAGGACAGGCCGTAGCCGGTGGAAGCGCCGATGACCAGCACATTTTTCGGCCCGTGAATGGCCGGGCGATCTTTAACATACTCAATCTGCCGCTCTACCTGCCGCGCGCATCCGACCGGATGGGCGGTGGTGCAAATAAAGCCGCGGGTCCGTGGTTTAATGATCATAATTTAAAGTTCTTTCCTTTCCATTGGAAGTTCATCATGGTTTAAATTTTTACTAATCTGTTCTATTGTACCTGTTATTTTGAATTTGAAAAAGTCCAAACCAATAATCGAAGTCTCAATCGGAACGGGGAGATGGAGATTCCTTCCCGTCCCATTTGGCCGCCCATTTCTCCATTTCATGCAGCGCCGTCAAGAAGTCCCGGCCTTTCTCCGTCAATGAATATTCGACGGAAACCGGGACGGTCGGAAATACTTCACGGCGGACAATTCCGCTGCTCTCCAAATGGCGCAGCGCATCGGTCAGCGATTGGGTCCGCACGATGCGTACGTCGCGGTGAAGCTGCTTAAACCGCTTGGGCCCTTCCGCCAGCTGGGCGATGACCAGAAACGACCATTTCGCCCCGAGAATTTGCAGGACGGAACAAATATTAGTGAAGCTGTCCGGTCCTTTTTGCACGGAAGTCACAATATCACCTGCTTACATTTTTATAGTAAATCAATTTATTTGGATTATATCCAATTGTTTTGCTTTCTTACGAATTGTTTGCCGTCCTCCTATACTATAGCAAAGAGTTCAATGGGAGGGAATGAAGATGAAGTTATGGAAATTGTATGTTCTTGCGCTTGGGGTGTTCATCACCGGCACTTCGGAGCTGATTGTCTCCGGAATTGTGAATATCCTTGCCGAGGATCTCGGGGTTACGCTTGCCGCGGCCGGACAACTGGTTACCGTTTATTCCTTGTCTTTTGCCATCGGCACCCCGCTTATCATCTCGCTGACTGCACGAATAGACCGCAAAATTTTGCTGTGCGGTTCGCTGACCCTGTTCCTCCTGGGATGTCTGCTCGCCTTCGTCAGCAGCGGAATTGAAGCCTTGATGATTTCCCGCGTAGCTTTGGGCTTAGCCTCGGGAGTTTTTCAAGTGGTGGCATTTGGCGCAGCGGCCAAAATGGTGCCCCCGGAAAAAGTAGGCTCCGCGGTCGGAACGATCGTGCTTGGCTTCAGCGGGGCCATGATCCTCGGGGTTCCGCTCGGGATATGGATCACGAACTGGGTGAATTGGCAGGCCAATTTTATGATTCTGGGACTGCTAAGTGTGCTGTTGATCCTGGTGATCATCAAGCTTATTCCGAAGATCGAGGGGGATGAACCGGTTCCTTTCCATAGACAGTTTAAGGTTTTGGGAAGCATTGTGATATTCAGCGGGCTGTTTATTACCTTGTTCAGGGAATCGGGCAACTCGGTGCTATATACTTATCTGATCCCGTATATGGAAAATATACTTCGCGTCAATCCGGCATTCAGCGGCATGATCATGCTGATTTTTGGCCTTTTCGGTGCGGTCGGCGCGAAGCTGGGCGGACATGGAGTGGACCGTTTCGGAGCCGCGCGGGTGATCACGGGCTGCTTGCTCGTCAATTGCTTATCGGCGGCGTTGCTTCCGTTATTTTCGTTTGGCAGATTCGCAGGCTTGCTGTTGATCGCGTTGATGCTGCTGTCCATGTTTGTCACGGGGCCGGCCATTCAAAGCTACTTTATTCAAAAAGCGCCTCAATCGTCGAATCTTGTGTTAAGTTTAAATACATCGACTACCCAACTGGGGCTGGCTGCCGGTGCGGGAGCGGGGGGCGTCCTGCTCAACGGCGCCTCCACGCTTGCGTACCACCCGTGGATGACTACGGTGGTGCTGCTCGCGGCGCTTACGGCTGCGGCCGTCAGCTTTGCATTCGGCCGGAAAGGAAAGAGGGATACCGATGATTTATACTATGACGCTTAACCCATCTATTGATTATATTGTCGAAGTGAAGGATCTTCAGCTTGGAGGTTTGAACCGGATGAGCCGGGATTTGAAGCTACCCGGCGGGAAAGGCATCAATGTATCGCGCATCTTAAGCAGACTTGGCGTGCCGAATACGGCGCTCGGATTTGCCGGCGGATTTACCGGGCGCTATATCGAGGATAAGCTGCGGGAGGAACGAGTCCGCGCGGACTTCGTGCCCATCACCGGGGATACGCGAATCAACATCAAGCTGAAAGCCGGAGAAGAGACGGAGATCAACGGCCTGGGGCCGGCGATTTCCGCCGGTGAATCCGCGGCTTTGCTGCAAAAGCTGACGTCCGGGCTGCGGGCGGAGGACATTGTCGTGATGTCCGGCAGTGTGCCGCCGTCGCTTGGCGGCGGCTTCTATGACGAGCTTGTCGGCTTATGCGAGACGGCAGGGGCCGGATTTGTGATAGACACGACCGGGGAGGCGCTCTTGCGCGCTCTTTCGCACCGGCCGCTGCTCGTAAAGCCGAACCATCACGAGCTGGCCGAGTTGTTCGGCGTGAGGCTGGACAGCGAGGAGGTCATCATCGCATGCGGGCGCAGGCTGCTGGAGCTAGGGGCGCGGCATGCGCTCATCTCCATGGCCGAGCAAGGCGCGTTCCTGGTCGCGCCCGAAGCGGTGTACTGCGCGCAGGCGCCGGCCGGCACCGCCCGCAATTCCGCCGGGGCCGGCGACTCGATGATCGCCGGCTTTCTCGCCGGGCTGACGCGCGGCGAAGCCGCGGTCGAAGCGTTCCGCACCGGCGTGGCGGCGGGCAGCGCGACGGCGTTCTCCGACGATTTGGCTACGCGGGAGCAAATCGAAGAATTGCGCCGGCGGGTCGAACCGGCGCGGGTGGGGTAAAGGGACCGTTACTTTGAAGCAAGGAAAGAAATGGGGCGGGTTGTATTTTGTACAACAATTATGCATCCTTGCCCGGATGGAGCGTCCCAAAGTTGTACTTTTTGCAGCATTTTATCCGATGCTCAGCCTTTAACAGGCGGAAATCTTGCGAAATGTTGCATATAGTGCAGCATTTCGGTGCATTTATGCGGTTACCCGGCAAAAATGTTGTATAAAATACAGCTTCCGATGCAGGTAAAGCGGGCAAGGCAGATAAAGTGAACAAGGCTGTCTCCATTGCCTTACCCGGTAACGATGCCGATCGCAAAGCCGTCATAGCCTTTGCTGCCAACGGTCTGAATGGCTGTGGCGGAGATATTCGGCATCCCGGCCAACAGATCGAAAAACGTTCTGACACCGGCTACCCGCGGATCTGTGCTGTGCGGGTCAATAATTTCCCCGCCGCGGACGACATTGTCGCCGATAATGACGGTGCCGGGATGGGAGAAGCGCAGCGCCCATTGCAAGTAGCCCGGATTATTCGGCTTGTCGGCATCGATAAAAATCAGATCAAACGGCTCGATTCCTTCCTTTGCCAACTGCTCAAGCTGCTCCAGAGCGTAGCCCACCCGCAGCTCGATCGAATCCTCCAGCCCGGCGAGGGCGAAATTGGCTCTGGCTGTCTCGGCATGACGAGGGTCGGCTTCCAAGGTCACCAGCTTGCCGCCCTGCCGTAACGCCCCCGCCATCCAGACGGCACTGTAGCCGCCAAGCGTGCCGATCTCCAAAACCCGCGCGGCGCCGATCATCTGCACATAGATACGGAGCAGCTTGCCCTGGCTCGGCGTGACGTCGATCGGCGGCAAATCCGCAAGCCGGTTGGCGGCGAGGATTTTGTCCATGACGGGGTCCGCCGGGATCAACTTTTCCTCGATATACAGGTCTACTTGTTCCCACAGGTTTGTTTCGCTCACTTTCATGTTCCTCTCTCCTCGTATCATATGTTTTGTAGCCAACTTCTAAAGGATTTCCAGTCCCTTAGGGGACTGGAGCGAGCCTTTAAAATTTCCAGCTTGTTGTTCTTTGAAAAATGAATATTGGGACTGGACTTTTCGGGATGCCCCTAGAAAATATTCCTTAGGGATCATTCGGGGAAACTCTTTTCACTCCTGTAGCACCGTCTACATAAAAAGTCTGTTTCCCTGGCGTCTCGTTTGAACTTCTTACCCGCTGGCTGTTCCCTTCGGCAACCCACGCTCGAAGATAGCAGCTTCGAGGCAGCTCGTGGATCGAAGGATGTTCTCATATGCGAGGGTGATTGAGCTGCGAGCGCGCTAGGGGCATGCCGAAAAGTCCAGTCCCTGAATCCCACACGAAAGGAGGAATTCCATTGAAGCTATTTGTCGGTATTGACGTGAGCTCCAAAGATTTAAAGGTCTGCATGATGAACGGCGAAGGCGACACGCTTCAGTCGTTCACCGTGGACAATAACCTGGAAGGCGCTTCGCACCTACGCGATCAAATCGTCGCTGTTGCGGACAAGCTGCCCTCCAAAGAGATTCATATCGGCCTTGAAGCGACTTCCGTGTACAGTTGGCATCTTGCCATGTTTCTTCACGAAGATGAAGCGCTTCAGAAGCGGAAAGCCAAAGTGTTTACGATCAACCCAAAGCTCATCACGAAGTTTAAAGAAGCGTATGTCGACCTCGATAAGAACGATCACATTGACGCTTGGCTCATTGCAGATCGTCTTCGTTTCGGCCGTCTGCCGATGACCATGGTGATGCAGGAGCAGTACATCGCTCTCCAGCGTCTAACCCGAATGAGGTTCCACCTCGTTCATAATCTGACGCGAGAGAAGCAGTACTTCTTGACGAACCTGTTTTACAAGTGCAGCGCCTTTACCTCCGAAGTCGACAGCTCTGTCTTCGGTCATGCAATAACGGAACTCCTGCTCGAAAAGTATAGCCTTGACGAGATCGTCGCTATGGACGTGGCGGATCTTGCAGATTACCTCAAGGACCACGGGAAGAATCGCTTCCCTGATCCAGAGCGAGTCGCCAAATGCATCCAGAAGGCTGCCAGAGCGTCTTACCGCCTCTCTAAGGTGGTTGAGGATTCTATCGATCTCATTCTCGGTACATCGATCCAGTCGATCCGCAGCATCCAGGCGCAGATCAAGGAACTCGATCAGGCCATTGAGCGCATCCTGAGCGGAATCCCAAATACATTGCAGACGATCCCGGGCATCGGTCCCGTGTACGCCGCCGGCATTCTCTCGGAGATCGGCGACATTACACGATTTGACGACCAGGCCGCTCTTGCCAAATACGCCGGTCTCGTCTGGCGTAAGCATCAATCCGGTGCGTTCGACGCAGAGGATACGAAACGCATTAAATCCGGCAACCGATTCCTTCGCTATTACCTTGTTGAAGCTGCCAACTCGGTGAAGAACCGCGATCCGGAATTCGGCGATTACTACCGGAAGAAATACAAGGAAGTACCTAAGCACCAACACAAACGCGCCCTCGTCTTAACGGCAAGAAAACTTGTGCGGCTGGTCGATGTGCTGCTACGCAACGACCAAATTTACACGCCTCGAAGGAAGGTGAATGCGGCTAAGGATTGACCGCCTCCTTTAGCTGAATCCCTACGGTAATTCCCAGTTATTTTTTGGTAAATACTCGCCATTTTCAACTGGGTTAGTTTCGTGATGCCTTTTTTCCTGACTCGTAGGAGGTTACCCTCAAAACTTTTTCCAATTTACACGAATCAGGGACTTGACATCATACCGCTGGACTTT